>JAIOZI010000094.1 GCA_021740785.1 Melioribacteraceae bacterium | reverse complement strand
AAATTGGAGTAAAAGACAGAAAAAACATAGGAGATGCAACAGAATCAAATATAATAAGTATTTGATAAGGGTAGAGGTCCGTTTATGCCATTTTTGAGTCCCTCCTCATATAATTTTTAATTTGCCCCTGAATCGCTGTCTATTAAGGAGAAAGTTGATCTTTGCAATTCCGTAATATGAATTTGCATGATCGGGTTTTAACTCCAAACATCTTTTATAAGTATCTATACCCCTTTGCCAATTTCCCACCTCAATATAAGCTTCTGCTAATTTATACCAAATATCAAATTTTTCGGGATCAATCATCAACGCCTTTTCATAACTTCGAATCGAAGCGCGCAGGTTACCGAGTGAATATTCCAAATCCGCCTTTGCGTACCAGGCTTCAAGGGAATCGTCAGTAAGAGAAATTGCCTTGTTAAAATCTTTCAAAGCCCAATGATATTTACCGATTAAGTCGTAACAATATCCTCTTTCCAAAAAGGCTTCGTAATATTCATCATCGAGTTTAATGCATTTTGATAGCGCTTTAATTGAGTCGTTGATATAACCCAGGTCGCAGTAAGTCTGACCTAAATTAAACCATACTGTTTCATCTTCCGGATCAAGCTCGGCGGCTTTTTTAAAAACTTCAAGTGCATCTTTCAATCTATTGGCGTTCGCATATGCAACTCCCAAATTAAACCAAACACTCGGGAAATCATCCTTTATTGCAATAGATAATTCGAAAGCGTTAATCGCCTTTTCAAAACTCGCCATACGAATGTAAACAATTCCAAGATTATACCACCCGGTTGAACTATACGGATCGATATTCAAAAACTTTTCGTATGCATCCAGCGCCTCATCGAGCCTGTCAGAATTTTCATAACAGTAACCTAATTCATACCATGCATCGCTGTAGTTTTGATCAATCTTTACAGCTTCATTAAAATATGAAATCGCATCGTCAAAATTTTCCTGCCTCTCGAATAGAATTCCCAAGCTGAATAATATCTCTTCGTTATTTGGTTCGAGGGAGAATGCAGTCTTCAGCGATTCTGTAGCTTCGTCAACTAAACCAAGATTATCTTCGGCTATGGATTTATTAATCAGCGTTTCAACATCATTGGGATTTAATGAAATGGCGCGGCTGAATGATTCATAAGCCTCTTCAAATTCGAAAATGTTATTAAGAAAGATTCCTTTAAACTGCCAAAATTCTGAATTGTACGGAACGATCTCCAATATTGACCGGGTTAAACTCAGTCCCTCTTCAATCAGATCATATTCCATGGTTACCTGGATTACTTCTTCGATTTCTTCGAGATGAATAAAAGCTTCACCCTCATCTATATATCTTTTACAATCTTCTGCTTTCTTTTTTACTTCTTGGAGACTTAAAGATTTTTCAGGATCATCATTAAAAAAATCTTCGGGATAATTCATTGATACTCCTCATAAGTTTGAACGAAAATCTATTATTCAGCAGTTTGAAAATCAAGTTGATTTTGTTGTAAGAATTACTTCATGCATTTACAAGCTCTAATCAATTCTTTTTTCTTCAATTCCTCCATTAATATTTAACAAATATGCGGATAATTTTCTGTTAAATTTTTCTTTATACTTTTGTGAAATTGTTTCAATGAAAGAAGCCGCCTTATTTTCCGAAACTAAATTGATTGAAGAATAATAACCGGAACAACTTATCATCTTTGAACCGTAAACTCCCGGTATCGATTTGGTTTCGGATACAATGTAATTTAACTCTTCGCAGCTCAGTTCATAGTTTTCAAATAATCCTCTGTGCGACAAATACATCTGATCACCGAAACCTTTAATGCTTCCGCGTTTAATTTCTTCCCTTGCCCTATCGGCACGAAGCCGTTCATTTACAGTGTAATAAATTCTTTTATACACACGGCGCGGTATCATGTGAATATGTTTCTCTAAAAAACTCAAACTAACATCACGAATATTTTTAATTCCCCACACATACAATCGCAGTCCTTTAACTCCAACTTCACATTCGCTGATTCTCTCGTTACATAAAACCTCCGGACAATCAATTGTTAAACCGGTATCGCAAATTATAATTTTGTACTTATCACTGTTCAACGAATAATACTCAAACTCGTTTGTGCGGATATCCAAGAACATAAGTTTATCTTCTTTTGAATAAATCGATGCATAATGATTTGCGATGTTGGATATCTTACTTATCGTATCCAGTTCGGCTTCACGGGTGTGTTTAATAATCTCATCATTATTCATATCCCAATGAAACAATGAATTTAAGGCTTTCATCAAGCCGACTAAAACGGCGCTGTTGCGCGCAACTCCAAGCATCGGTAAAAAATTTGTATGAATCACACAATCGAAGCTGGAATCCAGCACCCGCTTTGCTAATAAATTTTGAATTAATTTGATGATTCCCCTGATAATTGAATTTTCGATGTGGACCTGTGAAATATCAACAATCTCAACTTTTTGAGAATCATAATAAAGATTAACTCCTTTTGAATTATTCTCCTTTATTATTACCGCCGCAAACCTGTCAATCGTTGCATTAAATATTAAACCGTCGCTGTAATGTGTGTGATCACCTAAAAATACAATGCTGGCGGGACTTAAGAAAATTAATGCATCTTTTGTGCTGCCAATTTTTTTTTCAAATTCCTTTAATGCACTTTCCAATAAAAATGATTTTGATTCGCTTTCTTTTTTCATATTATCATCGCAAAAGACTATTTAATTGATTATTCAAATTTACTAAAAGAGTACTACACACTGTTACATAATTTTATGTTTTAGAATAGAATCAAGGTCATTAAATCTTTTTAATAAAGCCGAAAACTTGGTAATTTATTGTTATGAATTTGCTGAAAAAAGCCTCGGAATTAATTGATAAAATTAATACGCGTATCGGGAATGCGGTTTCATGGTTTACAGCCGCTCTCGTTTTACTTGTTACTTACGATGTGCTTGCTAGATATCTTTTCAATACGAGCAGCGTCGCTATCCAAGAATTGGAGTGGCATTTATTTGCCGCAATCTTTTTATTAGGCGCAGCAATTACGTTAAAGAATGAAGCTCATGTAAGAGTTGATGTATTTTACGGAAAGCTTTCAGAAAAGAAGAAAGCTATTATCAATATTACCGGGACGATTTTGTTTTTAATTCCGTTCTGTATTGTATTAATTCTGGCATCGCAAAATTTTGTGCTCACTTCATTCCAAATAGGTGAAACTTCTCCCGATACCGGGGGGCTTCCGGCTCGATATATAATAAAAGCAATTCTGCCTGTTTCAATTTTCTTTTTACTGCTACAATCATTATCCCTTTTATTTAAATCAATTTTAATTCTCCTTTTAAAAGATGCGGAACGGACTTAAATGGACCCAACCCCAATAATATTTTTCGTTATTGTTTTACTGCTTCTGCTTTGGGGATTCCCGGTTGCATTTACGCTCGGCGGCGCATCGATTGTATTCGGATTAATAATGTTCGGTTTGGAATTCTTCAATCTGCTTCCTCTACGTGTTTGGGGAATTATGAACAACTATATCTTAATTGCGGTTCCGTTGTTTGTATTTATGGGTGTGATGTTTGAAAAATCGGGACTTGCAGAAGAACTTCTCGAAACTATGGCTCTATTATTCGGGAAGTTAAGAGGAGGATTAGCGATATCGGTATTGATTGTCGGAACAATGCTGGCTGCCGCTACCGGCATTGTAGGCGCAACCGTTGTAACGATGGGAGTGCTGACATTACCAACGATGCTTAAGAAAGGTTACGATCCGAAAGTTGCAACCGGAATTATTTCGGCTTCGGGAACTCTTGGACAAATTATACCGCCGAGCATTGTACTGGTATTGCTTGGCAGTGTATTGAATGTTTCGGTCGGCGATCTTTTTATTGCCGCAGTTATCCCGGGATTTATCCTGGTCTTTATGTATTTGCTCTGGATAATTTATGTTGCAATCACAAAACCAAAATCAGCGCCCGCAATGCCAAAAGAAGATTTAAAGGAATTTGCAGGAAAAGGTAAAGCGAAAAAAATTATTATCGCATTCGTCATCCCGTTTTTATTAATAATTGTGGTACTCGGTTCTATCTTTGCGGGAATTGCCTCTCCGACGGAAGCAGCCGGAATCGGTGCAATTGGCGCGACCCTTCTTACGATTGTCCGCGGCAAACTAAATTTACCAACTCTTAAAGCCGTGATGAACAGTACAACAAGATTAACCAGCATGGCATTCATGATATTAGTCGGCGCCTCTGCATTCGGATTGGTCTTCCGGGGAATGGGCGGCGACAGGTACCTGACTCATTTAATAACAACCGCAAATTTAGAACCGTATCATTTTATTGCAATCGTTATGCTTATTATTTTTATCGCCGGTTTCTTTATTGATTTTATTGAGATAACATTTATTATTGTGCCGGTTGTTGCGCCTATATTTATTGAGCTAAACATTGATCTAATTTGGATAGGTATTCTGATTGCAATCAATTTACAGACATCATTCCTAACTCCGCCATTCGGCTTTGCATTGTTTTACCTTAAGGGTGTTGCACCCGATAATGTTACAACCACTCACATTTATAAAGGAATTATCCCTTATGTTATTATTCAACTATTAGGGTTATCGCTTGTTGTTTATTATCCCGACTTAGCCTTATGGCTCCCCAAATTATTGGGTAAATTGTAAATTAATATTAATTAGTGAATGCGAATCTTTACGTAATAAATTCACGTTTGAATTTATTTAGAATTGTTTGAAGGTGTGTTAGGTTATCAACATTAAGGGAAGTTGAAATTTGTACCCGCTTACTTTTCTTCTTGATTTACCTTTCGAAAACGACGTAACGAATCTTATTGATATTAATAAATCTTTACAGACCGCAATTACACGGACTCAATGCTTGATTGCAAACCCAAATTTAATTTTGAGAGATAAATACATATTATATAGATTGAACGATCGGGCGGCTGGGTTATTAGACTGCAAAATGAGATTGCCATTCTACTTTGTGAATTTACCATTCAGTCAGTCAAAAAGGTTATTAAATCGTCATCAGGAGAGTTGAGGTTGTAATCATGATACATGTATGATTATAACTGAGGATTATATTCGCCCTATCACGAATGAAATCTTTAATCTCGTTTCGGGTTTCTTGTTTCATCTCACTTCACTAAATTTACAAACCTTTCATCGATAATTAATTTGGGATATAAAATGAAAAGAATTTTATTTACTTCAATAATAATTGGACTGTTATTCATGGCATGTGAACAAAAAGAAACTAACCCGCTTATTGAAAATTGGGATACCCCGTTTCAGACTCCTCCGTTCGATAAAATAAATAACGGGCATTATCTTCCAGCATTTAAAACAGCAGTGGATATGCACAAAAAGGAAATCGAAAAAATTGTTGATAACCCGGAAGCTCCTACTTTTGAAAATACAATCGAAGCTCTTGAATACAGCGGAAGTAACTTAACAAGAGTTGCAAACGTTTTCTCTGCAATGTCTTCGGCAATGATAAACGATGAACTCCTTGAAATATCAAGAGAAGTTTCACCGTTATTATCAAAGCATAACGATGATATAAATCTAAACCCGGAATTGTTCGCGAGAGTTAAAGCCGTTCATGATCAAAAGGAAAATATTGATCTAACGAAGGAGCAGGAAATTTTACTGGATAAGTATTACAAAGATTTTATACGCGGCGGTGCAAATTTAAATGATACAGATAAAGCCGCTTTCCGAAAAATTAATGACGAACTTTCCATGTTGTCCTTAAAATTCGGTGAAAATGTATTGAAAGAGACCAACAAATTTCAGTTGGTAATTGAGGACGAAAGTGATTTAGCCGGTCTTCCCCAGGGCGTAATTGATGCAGCATCTGATGAAGCAAAATCAAAAGGATATGAAAACAAGTGGCTATTCACTATTCAAAAACCGAGTATGATTCCATTTCTTCAATATTCGCAAAAACGGGATCTGAAAGAAAAGATTTATAAAGCATATATCAACAAGGGTGATAACGGGGATTCGCTTGATAATAAAAAAAATCTCACTAAGATGGCTGCGCTTAGACTTAAACGCGCCAATCTTCTCGGTTACCCAACACATGCTCATTTTGTGCTCGAAGAGCAGATGGCTAAAACACCGGATAATGTTTATGATCTTTTGAATAAACTTTGGGAGCCGGCTCTTAAAGTTGCAAAACAAGAACGTGATGAAATGCAGAAAATGATTTATGAAGAAGGAGATGATTTTAAGCTGGAAAGCTGGGACTGGTGGTATTATGCTGAGAAAGTTAAAAAAGCAAAATATGCTTTCGATGAGGAAGAGGTAAGACCTTATTTTCAAGTAAAAAATGTTATTAACGGAGTGTTCGGATTGGCAACCGATTTATTCGGAATACAATTCGTTGAGCGTAATGATATTCCGAAATATCACCCGGATGTAAAAACATTCGAGGTAAAGGATAAGGACGGCAGCCATATTGGAATTTTATACACCGATTATTTCCCGCGCGAAAGTAAACGCGGCGGAGCATGGATGGACGCATTCCGAAAACAGAGCAGAAAGAACGGCGAGTTTATTCACCCGGTAATTTATAATGTAGGCAACTTTTCAAAACCTACTGCAGATAAACCCTCTCTCTTAAGTATAGATGAAGTGAATACATTATTCCATGAGTTTGGTCATGCGCTTCACGGTCTGCTTTCTGATTGCACTTATGAAACTTTATCTGGTACGGCAACGCCTAGAGATTTTGTTGAGTTTCCTTCACAGGTAATGGAAAACTGGTGTATGCATCCGCAAGTAATTAAGAAATATGCAAAGCATTATAAAACCGGGGAGGTTATTCCTGATGAATTAATTGAAAAAATTAATAACTCCAGCAAATTCAATCAAGGATTTGCAACTGTTGAATATCTTGCCGCTTCATTTTTGGATATGGATTGGCATTCAATTACTGAGCCGATGGAATACGATGCTGCTGAATTTGAAAATAAATCGCTAAACAAAATAGGGTTGATTCCGGAAATTATTTCCAGGTATAGAAGCACTTACTTCAATCATATCTTTGCAGGTGGATATTCCTCGGGATATTACAGTTACATCTGGTCTGAAGTATTAGACGCAGATGCCTTCAGAGCATTCGTTGAATCCGGAGATGTTCTTAATCAAGAGCTGGCGCAGAAGTACAGAACCTTTATTCTTGCTTCCGGGGGAATGGATGATGCTATGGAACTGTATAGGAAATTTAGAGGAAAGGATCCCGAGATTGAGCCGCTGCTCGTTAAACGCGGGTTAAAATAGAAAGAGACAATTGATTAATTTTCTGAAGAATATATATGAACCGGAATGCTTTCATGGGCATAACCGGAATGATGATTTTTTTGAAGGTTGGTTTTTCAAATTGGTAGATAAATCCGGGGATAATGTACTGGCAATTATTCCCGGAGTATTTATTAGCAAAGACGAAACCAAGCATCATGCATTCATTCAAATACTTGACGGCAAAACACACGAATCTCATTATGTGAGATTTGCACCTGTCGAATTTACCGCTGCCGAAAATTCATTCAATATTTCAATTGAACAAAACCAATTTTCACTTGGAAACTGTTCGCTTAACATTAAAACGCAAAACTTAGAGCTGCTCGGTGAAATTTCATTCGAAGACTTAAAACCATGGCCTGTAAAAACCTTTTCACCGGGAATAATGGGCTGGTATTCTTTCGTCCCGTTTATGGAATGTAATCATGGTGTGCTTAGTTTAGATCATTCAATTAAAGGAACTCTAAGATATAACGGTAAGTCAATTAATTTCAATGGCGGAAAGGGTTATATTGAAAAAGATTGGGGAAGCGCATTCCCATCGTCTTATGTGTGGAAACAGTCGAATCATTTTGAAAATCGAGGTGTATCATTTACCGGATCGGTGGCAAGAATTCCGTGGCTCAAAAGCTGGTTCCGGGGATTTATCGTAGGGCTATTAGTCGATGAAAAGTTGTATAGGTTTGCAACCTACACCGGGGCGAAGCTGATGTATTTACATGTCGATGACCAAAAAGTAAAATATGAGATTGATGATAATAATTATCACCTGACAGTTGAAGCTGCACGAAAAAACAGCGGAATATTACACGCACCATACGAAAAGCAAATGCTGGAAAGGATTTCTGAAAGTTTAGATTCTGAAGTTCATGTGAAGTTACTTGATAAAAAAGAAAACCGGCTTATCTTCGAAGGAACTGGAAAACATGCCGGTCTTGATGTAAATGGTAATCTAAAAGAGATTGCAGATAATATCGATTAATTATTTCTGTGCTTCTTTTTGTCCTTCCTCTTTTTTCTCTTCTTTATTCGATTCTGATTTTTCTTCTTCAACGGTATCTTCATTATTCAAAACATTTTTGTAATTGTTTACTTTTTCATGAAGCGTCTTTTCAAGATTAATTAACTGCGATACTCTTTCTGAATATTCTTCCCTCTTAAGCTCTTCATTTGCTTTATCTACTTTCAGGTTATTCAGCTCTTCATTAGATTCACCGATTTTTACCAATACAACCTTTAGTTTTTCTTCGCTTTCCTTTATCCGCTCTTTTATTTTTAGATTTCGTTTTTCTGCATCGGAATAATTTTTATTCATTTGCTCAAACAATAATTTTAATTCATGTTCGAGATCGGATTTTTTTGCCGCAAGAAGATCCCCTTCTGTTTTTAATTCTGATATCAAATTGCGTTCTTTGTTCTCTTCTTCTTTTAATTGCAGAAGTTCTTCTTTTGTCTGCCGTTTCTGATCCTTAAACTGCTCAATTAATTTTTCAATAGTTTGTTTTTCTTTTTGAGCAAGCCTGGTATAACTTTCTTCTTCCGATACACGCGATTTCTTTTCGAGAATTACAGTCTCAAGTGAGCTGATTTCTTTTTCTTTTTCCAGAATTACTTTTCGTAATGAGTTTATTTTCTCCTTCGATTGTTCAATATCAGACTGAGCATCTTCGAGTATATTATTAAGTTTATCTTCCAGTTCAATTTGCTCGGATTCAAATTTGAATTTTTTTTCCTCCAACTCATTCAATCTTTCCATAAGTGATTTTTTAGAGTTCTGAAGATTTACTTCATTTTCTTTCAAGCTGATTAAATGATTTTGAAGATTCGCTTTTCTAGCTTCAAGATCTCTAACTTCATTTTTATATTCGTTTATTTTACCGGTGAGTAATTTCAGTTCTTCCTTTTGTTCCGTAAGTTTTTGTCCGGCAGCGTTTAAGTCTTTATTCAAATTGGTAAGCTGATTGGTTTTTTGCTGAATCTCCCCAACCAATTGATCTCTTTTAGCTGCATACTCTGTGAATGATTTATCTTTTTTCGTTAATTCCTCGGTGAAAGCAGAAACACTTATTTCGAGATTTGCTTTAACTTTCTCAAGGGATGTGATCTTTTCATCAAGCGACTTCTGGAGTTGCTCAAGATTACCGGTATTTTTTTCTAAGCGTAAAACTTCTTTTTGATTTTTTTCAATCTCTTGTTTCAAATAATTGTTCTTGTTGGTTAAATCCTGTTTCCTGGTTTCAAGGGTTTTAACTTCAACGTCGTATTTACCGGTTGAATTCTCAAGAGTCTCTTTTGTTTTCTGCAGCTCCGAGATCCTTTTTCCAAGATTCTTTAACTCCTCTGCTTTTTGCTGCTTCTCACTCCCCATGTTGTGAATTGAATTTCGCAGCTCTTTTTCTTCAAGCTGCATTTCGGAGAGTTCGCTCTTCGCTTCGCCGATTTTATGTTTTAGGTCTTGCAGACTTTCATGCTTCTGCAGCACTTCATGCATTTGGTTTTTTAGATCATCATTTTCCTGCTGAAGTTTATCAATCTCTTTTTGTGATTTATTTACGAATAGAGCCATAGAGGTACCCCTTCAAAAAATTTTTATTCTTAGTAATAAACTATCTAATTTATCAAAAATTGTTTTGAGATTCATATATTGGTCAAGTAAAATTTTACTTCTGGTAAATAAAATTGAAATCGTATAAGAGTCATATTAAAGAAACAATTAAACTAGCGCTGCCGGTCAGTATCGGTCAATTGGGACACATAATGATGGGCGTTGTCGACAGCCTTATGGTTGGAAGGCTTGGTCATGAACCTCTGGCGGCTGCATCGCTGGTGAACGGTTTGTTTTTTTTGATTCTCGTTCTTGGTTTCGGAATGACAATTGCCATTACCCCGTTGGTTTCAATTGCAAAAGGAGCAAAGAAAAAATCGGAATGTGGAATAGTATTACAGCAGGGATTGATTGTAACAATTGTATCTGCATTTATCCTGGTGGGTATTGTGCTGACGGCTTCACTCTACTTGGATTTACTGAATCAACCGCCTAAAGTAACTGAGCTGGCAGTAACATATTTTCAACTGCTGGGCTTATCGATAATTCCCTTTATGCTTTTTCAAAACTACCGCCAATTTATTGAGGGATTGTCGGATGTTAATCCCCCAATGATTATTGCAATTACAGCAAACATCTTTAATTTCTTTTTTAACTGGCTGCTGATTTTCGGTAATCTCGGTATGCCTGCACTCGGTTTGGATGGGGCGGGATGGGCAACTTTCGGAACGAGAGCATTGATGGCAATTGCATTAATAATCTATTTTTATAAAAAGGATTCATACAAAGAATACCGAAGAAATAAATCGGAAGCTTTTTTTGATAAAAAAATAATTAGGAAGATTGTAAGCATAGGATTGCCTACCGGCTCACAAATGTTTCTGGAAATTGCCGCCTTCTCTTTTGCGTCTATTATGATCGGCTGGATTGGTTCGGTTCCGCTGGCGGCACATCAAATAGCAATTAATATTGCAAGTGTTACATATATGACTGTTTTGGGTATCGCCGCAGCCGGGACGATTAGAGTCGGGACCGCAGTTGGAGAAGGAAATATTACCGAAACAAGAAAAGCAGGGTTTACATCAATACTGTTATCTTTTTCACTTATGCTCGTCTTCGGAATTCTAATGATTTTCTTCAACAAAATTCTTCCGCATCTTTATATCGAAAACCGGGAAGTGATAGATATTGCATCCAAGTTGATTATTGTTGCAGCATTTTTCCAGGTATTTGACGGCACTCAAGCAGCCGGCTTGGGAGTATTACGCGGTCTGAAGGATGTAAAAATTCCGATGGTTCTGGCATTTTCAGCTTATTGGATTGTTGCAATCCCAACCAGTTTCATATTAGGTTTTACATTTGAAATGGGTGTTGTGGGAATTTGGATCGGGCTGGCTGCCGGTTTGGCATCAATTGCTGTGCTGTTGGTATTTAGATTCAACAGGGTAAGTAAAAACATAATACATTTCTAAGCTTCCTCCGTCGGTGCATGCGGTTCTCTAATGGTTTTTAGAGAGATTAAATAGATTGTTACCGAAATCGCTATTACAAATAAAATTATCTGCACGTATAATTTTTCAATGACAAACAGTGCAGAATACCCGATCGTAAGATTCAACATTATTATTGCCATTATTTTTGCACGCAGAGGCATTCCCCGTTGTTCGCGGTAATCTCTAATATATTTCCCGAGATATTTGTTGTTTATCAACCAATTGTAAAGCCGGTCGGAGCTTTTGGCAAATGCTGCTGCGGCTAATATCAAAAAAATTGTGGTCGGCATTAAAGGCAAAAATATTCCGATAACTCCGAGAGCTACAAGTATCCAACCCGTTATGATTAAAAGTATTTTCATAAATTAATAAATTGTCTGCACACTCTAAATTAACATGGAATTAAATAGATTTGGTTCCACAGATATTTGATAAGGCAGTGATTCTGAATTTCCAATAAATAAATAATTTGTCAACCCGCCTGCTGCGAATTTACAAATTATTATTTGTAAAATTACCCCAAATTTCATTTTTTTTGTGCAAGCAGGTTGATTATAAAATTCTTGACAAAAAGTTTGCATAATGAGCTGTAAACAAAAGAAATAAGCATACTTAAAAAGCATATATTCTAGCAGTCCTCAGTAAATTTGCGGATTCGCAGCCGCTTATTTATTCTTATATTCCTCTTAACTTAAATTACAAAAAAGAGGGGTGGTTCCTATCTCGGGCGTCAAGGCCCACGCCTTGCCGATAAAACATAGTAAAAGTGTCGGGAAATGGTTCCCGACACCCGAGATTGGAATTGATTGGAAGAAATTCCAGTTCCAATTATCGAGTTATAATGTATTAGCTGGAGCATTTTTGACCGAAAAAAAAGTATTTGCAGTAGGAGTTTATGGGAATTATGGAAGAGTAATAATTGGAAGTAGAAATTAAATTTAGGAGATAATTCATGAAAATATCAAGCATAACACGGATGTCACGGTCGCACCGTGACATAAAATAATGCAATTTATAACTCACCCCAACTTTTCCCCTCTCTTTTCTGAGCAATGCTGTCAACTTAGTGAAATTAGTCGCAAATACTATAACCTATTGCTTATTGCTCATTGAATTTCTATCTGCGGTCTGTTACGAAACAATATATTTTTTTAAGAAGAAGGGTGAAAGGCAGAGAGCATAGCGCAGAGGGCAGAGAGCAAAGGCATAGAGAGGCTGGGTTAAAATGTTTTTGAACCCCGGTAGGGGTTAAATGTAAATAGCCTATATTGAAAAGGGAAACATCAACCACGAAGTGGTTGAATATGAAAGAACATGTTCAACCCCGCTGGGGTTGTTAAAATTAATTTATATACATTCTCTATTGACGTTCAATCCCTCCGGGATTGTATGTCGAGAAGAAGTTTTGTTAAATAACCAAATGTTTCATCACCGAATAAGGTTTTTATTAGCCCAGATTTTCCATTGGAAAATCTGCCCTTCGTGCCGACAATTTGTAAGTTGAGAAATATCAAAT
>JAIOZI010000093.1 GCA_021740785.1 Melioribacteraceae bacterium | reverse complement strand
ATATAGAAATTTTGGAATTCGTTATTTGAGTAAAATATTTTTCTTACAAATTGTCGGGGTTAATCCCGCAACATAAAATGTTTTAATAAAACATTTTATGAGCGGCCAACGGCAAAAAATTTATTTCCAATGAATTTTTTGGGATTAAAAATTAGATAGTCGGAAAGCTGGATTTATGAATTAGTGAATTAGTGAATCAGTGCATTAGATGTTTTGATGACGGATAAATGGATATTCGGATTAACGAATTAGCGCCAACCTCCGCTAAGGCAGCGGTTGGTAAAAATTAGCGGATTCTTGTATTTGTTGATAAAGATTATGAGTAAGATAAAAATTAAGAAATTGTTCTTACTCTTGCTCTTAATCTTATTCTTAATCCTAAAATAACTGAATAACCCAATAACTATAAATGGATCCGTCTCTACCTATCGGTAGACAGGTTGGCAAAAATCACTTCGCCGAGACTGGTTATCGAATTTTCGGATTAGCGCATTAGCGACTTTATGGATTGGAGGATGTTTGGATTATTTGATGGAATACTGATTATACAATTCGAAAATATGCCGCAGGCATCCCTGTAGGATAAATGAGAAATTATAAAATCTGGATGGGTGGATTTTCATGGACAAATTCTCCGCGCAACTTTGTGTAATGGCATAGCCATACCTTTGGCACTATCTTTTCTGCTGTACCGTTTTCAATAGCCAACTGTCAATATTCAATATTAATCACCCAAGCTTGAGTAGGTGATTCATCAAATCCAATAACCGAATAACTTACTAACTCAATAACTACTTAACCAGTAGCATCTTCTTCACATCTGTAAATTTTCCTCGTACATCTAAACGATAAATATACATCCCGCTTGCCATGTTTCCAAAATTGATAGTTTTATCATACATCCCCGCCGCAAGAAATTCGTTGACAGGAAGAGATATTCGTTCGCCGAGAATATTATAAATTTCTAGTCTAACAAACCCATCCTCTTTCAATCCGAACCTTATTGTTGTGCTTGGATTAAACGGATTGGGATAATTTTGGTAGAGTGAAAATTCTTCCGGGATGAATTGTTCTTTAAGGCTGCTGGGTCCAAGAACAACTACTTTTGCAGAATCGGAAACTGCTCCTTCTTCGTTTTCAGCTATCACATAAAAAGTTCCGCCTAAAGAATCGGCAGTAAATACACCGTTGAAATCAATAGAGCCGCCACCGGTGGTACTCCAAACTACATCAAATTGATAGGGGTAATCGAACTGATTAAGTCCCATCGCATTAAACTGCTGAATATCAAAAGGCTCTATTGAAATTGAATCCGGCTCAATATAAACATCAACTAAAACGGGCTCTTCATCTGCCGCATACAAATGAGAAGTATCTGATATACCCGTGCCGGTAGCCGCAGCAATAATTTCAACTTCTCCCGACGTATTACCCGCGATGAATACACCGCTTGTATCGATGCTTCCACTGGATGAATTCCATTCAAAATCAGCCGGAATTAACCTTCCGTACTGGTCGTAAGCATTTGCAGAAAACTTGATTGTGTCACCGGTGGAAATCGTAATCATATCAACAGGTATATTTACTTCTGTAACCCGGGGAAGATAAGCAGAAATAAAAAATGACCCGCCGGCTTCCGAACTGTCTCCCAGTGAGGTAACTGAATAATTTACGACTGCAATTTCATCTTCCGATGCATCACCCGGTATTTCGTAATTCAAATAAAAGGCATAGCCGGAACTGTCTTCCAGTTGAACATCTTCATTATTTATAGAAGTAATCCATCCTTTATCATCGGAGACATTGACGGTCAGTATATCGTTAAGTTCCGCTAAATTCTGAAGATGCAGAATAGTTGAATCGGTTAAACCAGCCGATGAATATACAGTATCGCGGGCTGGTGAAGCAACAACACTAACCAGTTCTTCCAGCCACGACGCAACATCGACATCACCGAAAAATCCATTTGTACCCGGTCCGTCTTCGCTTCCCCAAAAATTATTATCGGCAAGAATATTACCCTCGGTATTTGAATTGTTCACCCCAAATTCAGAATTCCCCAAAATATTATTATTCGAAACGACAGGAATTGAACCGTTTTCGCAGAACACACCGTTACCGCTGTTATTCCTGATATTATTACCGCTGATGGATGCAGAACTGTTGGAAAGATGAATCCCTGTATTCCAGCAGAAACTGTCATCGATTGTGTTATCCCGGATGGTTACTTCATCACTAGAAATTACTTCAATGCCGGTACAGTTATCAGCGATATAATTATCAATAATATATATCACTCCATCTCTTGAATCACCGAATCCGTCAACCAATACTCCGGCGGTTGTTCCCCATTCATCTGGCTGACCGTTATCATGCCCGGTAATATTATTATGTGATACAATAACATCGCGGCATTCATAAATTGAAACGCCGTCTTTCCCGTTATCATAAATGTTGTTATCCATCACAACTCCGTCAACATAAATATTTGAAAACGAGATGCCGCTTGCTTTATCGGTTCCTGTTCCATTATTATAGATATCATTGTAAAATAAATTTGTGCTAACCCGCCATGAACGAACGCCCTCGCGGGCATTGTTAAAGATTGTGTTGTTTTTTATACGAACCGTCCCGTTCCTAAATTCATCATCGAATAAATATATTCCGCACTCATCGCTATTAGATATTATGTTATTCTCGATCCATGTAAAAATATTCGAATCGTTAATTTTTACTTTCTTCAATTGGTTATTATGAATTTGGTTTGAATCGCTGAGACTATAAACCTCCACTTCGAAATTTTCGTTCTCTACAATTTCATTCCCGTTCGAATTGTTTTCTAATCTTATTAATCTTTTTTGAGATGAATTTTGTTGGGCATAAAATGATTGAATTTTATTATGCGATGATTCATTTAGTTTTACATACATTCCGGTGTTCCCGGATTCTATATTGTAAATCCTATTATAATGAATGTAGTTATTATCCGATCTCAGGACACTTATTGTCGGCAATTCAGTATTCACATCCTCCATTTCATTACTATACACTTCATTGTAATTGGATTTGTAAAGCGAAACACTTCCTTCGGTATTGATGAACTCATTCATTCTTATTTTTGAATTTTTTGTTTTGTTAAATGATACGCCTTCACCCATATTGACAAACTTATTATAAAGAACTTCACTTGCATTAGACCCTACAATTGCAATACCTTTAGATTGAAACTTATCTTTCGAGCTGCCCTGAATAGTGAATCCATCAACTATTTTATAAGGTGATCCGTGGAAAAGGAATGCCCAATCCCATGCTTCGGCAGGAGCCACGATAGTATTGTCCGGTCCGTTAATTGATTTAACAACTACGGCTTTAGTTGTATCCATTAGTTGAATGTTTTCATTATAAATTCCTTCACAGACCAAGCATGTATCCCCGTATTGAGTTGTTTCCGAATTTACCGCATCATTGATTCTGCTGAAGTAGAAATCATCACTGTTTGCAACGCGCGCAAAAACCAGCGAATCATTTTTAGTCTGCCCGACAATATCTCCGCCTTCAATTGTCCATGGAACGGCATTAACTCCAAATGATTCGACATGGAATGATTTAGTTTCTTCTTCAGCATAAGTCTCCGGATCAAAGCCGAAATCATAAGTGATTTTGAACGGAACACACTGACCGGGACCAATAGAAATAGGCGGAGAGAATGTAACATCAATTGTTCCGTTATCTACCGGGTAAGTGCCGGTGTAGACAGGTGAGCCGGATTTATACACATTCACCTGCGAAATGTCTTCAGCATCATTCCCGGTTCCCGATGCTCTAAAACTTATTTTCGAAAGGAACCAGCCGTCAACATCACTTGCACAAACAAGAAACGGAAGCTCAAGCAGGGTGGGAGACTCGACAATTTCTGTTGGGCAATATATATCTTTATCAATTGTGCCAGAAACAGTTAACTCAAGTTTATCAAAATTCGCCTGCGCAACTTTATCGCGGTCAAGTACTATAGGAACAATTAAATCACTACCGCTAACATCTCCTGTCCACTGAATAAAATACCAACCATCTTCCTCATTGGGAACCGCATAAAGATTTATCTCTGTCCCGGCATCATATTCATGAACCCCAGTAGCAGGTATTGTGCTGCATCCGTTGTTGGCAGCCTCCGGCGGATTGATCATCATTGAAAGCTGCACCGGCTCCGAACCCATTCCCCCTGGTTTTTTCACTTTAATTACTCTGTTGGGCTCACTTCCCACAGAATTATGATCGAATCCCAATCCGTTCGACTCATACAAAAATGCATCGGAATCGAAGAGTGCATTTCGTTTTGCGGGAATAAATGATGTTAAGTCCAACGGTTCAGGGTGTTCAAGTATCGGACCTACAAAATAAGTTTCCGTAACCGGATCGAAATAAAATGTTTTTAGCCCTTCACCGGGAATAGTAACGCAAAGAATCCCGTCCAGATTCATCATGTCCCAGGCAGTTGTATCCCATGACATATAATACGAATCGATAAAATCCATATCAGTGCTGTCTGAATAATTATAGCATGTAAGTCTGCAAGCGCTGTTGTCGTTCCAATTCAATGCAAATACTGCGTATTGATCATCAATCAAAGCGATCTTTTGGGGAAAGTCTGCCAGAGTTGAAATATCATCCAGACGCAGAATACTATTCATATCCGAGATATCTACTAATTCAATTCCATAGTTCGGAAAATATTCATAGTATCCGATAAATAATAATTTCCTGTTGTTATTAATTTCGAGTGTTGTTCCCGGGGCTTCCAAATTGTAAACATCATGTTGAACCGGGTTAGTTAAATCGGAAAAATCGTAAACCGTCATTTGAGGAATGTTGGTTTGAACTACAAATGCATAAACATCGTCAAAAACCATATCCAGTATGGGATTACCCGTATCGAAGGTTGACTTGAAAACCGGGTTCAGCGGATCAGTTAATTTATAAATTGAAAAAGAATTTGGATTTCCGCCAACAGTAATAAACAGCAAATCGCCGAATAAAAATATTTTATTAGCATCACCAATCGTTACGGTTTGTAGATGGTTCGGTGTAGTTGGATCGGTTGCAATATCATATATCCATAAATCGCCGCTGTTAATTGCATAAAGGTAATCGGAATATTGAACCATCCCGGCAGTAATTATTCCTTCATTATCCCATCCGCCGAATTGATTTACCTCTTCTAGCGAAGCGGGTAATATTTCCGGTGCATCTGTAATATCAATAAAATGTAATTGGTTCCATCTCTGGTCTACAGAAACAGCAATTATCTTGTCGGGATAATCGGGATGATCATTAATTATTTCCAATCCTCCCGAAAGTGAACTGTCCGGAAGTTCCCCGGAAAGGTCGAATGAAAAATTAATATTCCCGATTGTAGTATCGACTCTCGAAATTCTGAAGGTACCGTATGATGTCGGTTCGGCATACCAGAGCGAAGCGTAATTCGGGTAAGTAAACCTATCGAGAGCAATACCGTAAGGCGCTTCGTCCGGTTTCTTTAATTCTTTTATAAGCTCACCGGTTTCGGCATCGATTTTAATACACGGGCCGTTCCTGAAATTCGTAGAATATATTGCATTTTCATTCGGATCATACGCAAGCCCGCGATGCGGCGAATGAGTTTCATTTGTTATTGTTGAAACAATCTCGAATGTCGCCGGATCAATTTTATCGATATCATTATCATCACTTGCCAGAATATATGTTCCATCGAATGCAAGGTCGCGGTAACCCCATGAACTGCTTGTTCCCTGTTCAACCGAGTTGAGATGTGTTCCGTCAAGTGAATAAGTATCCCAGTAATTGCTCCCGGCGCCATCGCTCGATGTAATATAAATAACCGAATTAATGATCGTTACACCGAGTGGCCCGTGTTCGGGGATTAGATCAATCGAATAAAGAATATCACCGGTTTCTTTTTGTTTGCCTGTTAATTCGACTTTCTTTAGTGAGTTTAGCTTATTTGATTCATCTGGAATGTCTTGCGCAAATTGTAGATTAACAAAGATGAGTAATAGGAGAGTAGCAATTAGAGTAACCGAATTTCTCACAGCACCTCCATAAATATTTATTGACTTCATCAGAATTTATGACATTTAAAGATCGATTTCAAGATGTTATTGTATCATTTTAATCCGAATCACAATTCCTGTGCGAAATCCCATTTAAATATTTCACTCTTTATTGTAATTAAAAATGAATTTCAGTGAGCCGCCAGCAATTATCCACACACTTTTATATTATTTAATTACCATCATCTTTTTCACATTTACAAAATCACCGGCTATAATTCTATAAAAATAGACTCCGCTTGCCAATCCGCCCGCATTGAATTTTACTTTGTGCATGCCTGGTTTCATCGGTTGATTGATAAGCGTTTTTACTTCACGTCCCAAAACATCATAAACGATTAGCTTCGTATGTAGAGCGGACTTTAGTTCGCTCAAACTTGAGCGAGATAAATCTCGCCTGCCTCGGCGGTCGACAGCCTGCGTCGAACTCTGCGAGTAGACGGGCTTTACGTTTGGGATTGCAAATTCAATTGTGGTTGTTGGATTAAACGGGTTGGGATAATTTTGGAATAACGTAAATTCATTCGGGTGATAATCTTTATTATCATCAACATCTACAACCATTCCGCCGTAGTAAAATTCATTTATTAACGAAGCTCTTTCTTTTAGCTTTGCAATACTGTTTATGTTATCGCTGCCCCTCGCCATGTATATTGCCATTACTATTTCCTGTGTGTCGGCTACTGCTAAATTAAACGGACCCGAACCCATAAGGAAACGTCTATCATCACCTTCCGGTCCATCAGGCCAGCCGTCTCCCTCATACCACCCTGTGTCGTAAACCGGATCTCCGGCTAATACAAACTTTGTCGTATCTCCTGTGTTGGGATCAAGGATAGGACTTCCATCCCAAATCTTTCCTTGCAGATAATTGTAAAATTCCGTAGTGCCTTCGTATATTCCTTGTTGTGGATCTCTATAGGTTCGTCCGGAATTTATAAAAAGGACAGAGCTCGTCATTGGTAAATTCCTGTAACCTGCTATCCACTTACCGTTGAAATATGCCGAATCTGTTGGAGATGATTCCGTTATTGGTCCTTGAACTATTAAGTAACCCACCGCCGGGGGACTTGCTTCATAATAATACTCATCTAAATTATCCGCATTATAAGTATATCCTAAACTCAAATTTGTATCGCAACCGTAATAATCATCATTCGCATCGCCTAAATCAGGATCAGACCATTGACCTAAATAAAAATCTTCCAGCTCCGTTCCACTTTTATTGATGATTTTATATTTCTTGAATACGACATCTTTCAAAAAATCGGCTGTGTAGTATGCCCAGGTTGTTGTTTGGATTTCCAATCCAATCGGATCCGAACCGTATGTAAAACGGGTGACATTTGTATCGAGATCATTGGAAACATACCATAAAGTTTCATTGCCAATATTTTCCGGTTCATCGATCCCGCTTGTGAAAATACCATCATTATCTATATCAACAAAAGGAGCGCCAAACTCACCGGGCCAATTAATATACATGTATTCGTACTTATCTCTTTCAATTCCACGGGGAATAATTTCCCAATTTTTCTTCAGCTTGAAAACCTGTGAATTTATATCGCCGGGATCATTTGCTTCACCACTTTCAAGAATGGCGCCGCCTGATAAACCTTGTCTGTGTGTCCCGGCATTAAACTTTATTTCACCATTCTGTACACATCCGAATACTAAACCATCTTCAAAAATTGAAGCAAGGGTTGCATCTTCTCCGCCGGGCCAATAGTAGCCGGAGCCGTCAGTGCGTGGATCGTGTGACCCATCTCCGTTATTACCAACCCACATTTGTACATCATTTGCCGCGATGTATTCGTATTCATATAAAAATTTTATTTGAAGTGGAGTATTATTTATTGTAAATATATCTTCATTATCTGAATCGGTGATTCTAAAAAAAAGTTGATCTGTAAATTCACCGGGTATGCCCCAAACATATGAAGAATCAGCCGGATAATTTGACGTGATATTATCCCATGAACTGCCGCCATCTATTGAGTAATCAATATCAACATTTTCAACTCCCAACTGATACCATTCAATTGTATAATTTGTATAAGCTTGCAAAATTCTACCTGAGGAAAGAATTATATCTAAAGCTGTTTGGGAACCATCTAAATTAATTTTTGAAATCCATAGCGAATAATTCCTGTAACTCTTCAAGTAAAATCCACATGCCATAATTTTATTATCAGTCGTTAATATCATATCCTTAACGACACCCCTCATGTCTTTCTCCCATATCATTGAACCGTCAAATTCCATCTGCAAAATCTTTGACCCAAAATTAATTCTATTACCTGTTGATACTATTTTGTGATCGGGCAAAACAAAAGACGAATTATTCATTGTTTGTCCTGTAGGTATTGAATATAAAAAAGTCCCCTCGCTGTTAATGATCCTAATAATATTCCGGCTATCAACAAGAAGAGTATCTCCGACTTGAATAAGATCAAAATTTGGATACGATCCTGTATTGCTCCACAATGTATCATTATCTTCATTGATTTTGGCTAGTGTATTCCCATATGATAAATAAAACATTCCATCATTCGATTCCTCAATAAATCTCCCCTGGACGAAAGACGGAAATGAACCGATATCATTACTAAATATTAAATTTCCATTTAAATCAATCTTTAAAAGGAAATAGTGTATATTCATCTCAGACGAAATAAGCAAGAAGTAACCAATAGAGTCAATTTCTGCTAGATCAACAACTTGTGCATTGGAACCAAAATCATAGCCGTCAAATACTTTCTCCCAAATTAACTCTCCGTCTAAGTTTAATAATTTGATTCCAGGATAATAGTTTTCACCTTCTGATACCTTTCCCCCAAATATTATCTGGTCGTCTGTTGTCGTGAGTAATTGGCGGTATATAGTTTGGTTAATTCCTGTTGACGGGGCAAGAAAGTTTTCAAATGCTATATCGAACAATATATTCCCATCTAAATCAATTTTGAGTAAATGAAGCAGTGAATCTTTTCTTGCGCTGATTAAATAATTACCATCCGGGCAGCTTTCAATTTGATAAGCTTCATTTGCTACATCCCAATAAACCCTGTCAAAAGTGCTTTGTGAAAAGATTTGTGAACTAATCACTATAACGGTTAGAAAATATTTTAGATTGGTCATAACTCCCTCTTAATAATTAATGAATAACAGCCGCCCATGCTAATAAGAAAAACGCAAATCCAAACACTGTCTTGCGTATATTTCACTTCTTAGTAATATAAATTCAATTACTGTGCATGAAAGTACAAATGTGAGTTTTAATATTCAACACAAAAATCAATATATATAATCTTAACATCTCCATAAATTAACTACTCGGTAAATCCGTTGAAAATTGATCTTTCAGTAATTGTATCCCCCGTCACATTTAAATCAAATAATGTTGAATATCACCAACTTTTACCTGGCTCCAAATTATATTGGAATTGGATACTAAAGATATCCTACGCAATTAAATTTCTGTCCTCTCTTACGAAGCGGGCGGGTACCCCTGACACCTGCCCGTTTCTTTTTAATCCGAAATTACTTATAAGTTAAGATGGTTATATTGTATTTCCTCAAAACACAATGAAAGATGATGAACGAAAACTTTTATCAAAATCTTCCTGTATTAAATAATTATGCAGATGTTGCCGACTTCTCAAATTACCATGCCATCCCTTCTGATTGGCATATAATCGTCTCCGATGTAACCGGCTCAACAGAAGCAACCGGAAAAGGAAAGTTCAAGGAAGTTAATATTTTGGAGCTGCATTAATTACATGTATTGCAGAAAAATATCAAAGCAATCATTTCCATTTTGTTGACGGCAGCAACGGCGGTTAGGCTGAAGCGGCTAAACAGATGAAGGAGCAAATCAGTCGATTTGGTTATTGAGTTATTCAGAAGCGTGGAATTGAATATTGACTATTGACAATTGACTATTGAAAATCGCAAAGCAGAGAGAGGTAAACTGCACGTAGTTACACCGAGGAGTTGTCCGTGAAAATCTAAAAACCCACAATCCACTCATCCATTTATCCACCATCCACCAATCCAAAAACAGCAAATATGTAAATTCGTATATAGTTATTGAGTTATTAAGTTATTTTGGGATTAAGAATAAGAGTAAGAGCAAGAGTAAGAGTAAGAGTATGATTGATTTCTTAATCTTAATAAACAAAAGCAAGAATTCGTAAATCCGCTAATCCGCTAATTCGGAAATCCACTGATAGTTACACAAAGTTACACGAAGAAGTCACGAAGTTACACAGAGGAATCGCTCCAAATTCAATTTTATCTTCTGAATTTATCTGGTGAGGGTTCAACCTATATGCAATCATCCATTATCCGGAAATCCATGTAGCCTCTAATTGCAATCCGCTAATCCGTGGATAGTTTATAAGTTATTGAGTTATTAAGGTATTCTGGGAGCAAGAATAAGATTGATTTCTTAATCTTTATCAACAAATACATGAATCCGTTAATCCGTTAATCCGTTAATTCGCTAATCCGTCAATCCGCTAATTTTTACCAACCGTCCTGTCCTCCGTAGCTTCAGCGTAGGAGGAAGCCTTAGCGAAGGTTGGCGTTAATCCGTTAATCCATAGATAGTTATCCAGTTGGTAAATAATTTGACCGGTGAAAGAAATAAAAATTTCGTGATTATATTTGTTGATTTCAATTCGTTTTCTTTCTTTTCTGCTGATAATCCAAATATTTTCAAGAAAAGCACACATAAAATATTTTTTCAAAAAAAATACAAAACTACGTACTTATACTGATTTTTTTTGAAGCGAAATACCTTATATTTCCTTCAGCTACTATAATAATATAAACTTTAACAGCATGGGGCATATATTATGAAATTCCATTTGAGTTTACCTCTGTTTGTCATTACACTCCTAATTTTAATGTCTTTCACTTTTGCTCAAACCGAACCGGTTTATACTTCTACCGGCGACGATTATAATTTTATTGCAGCTAATGATATATTTATGTGGGTATCGAATAACGGTGATGGCTCGCACAATCCAATTACCGACGGAGGCGGCTTTTACTGGCCCGGAGGAGAGGAAGCCACAATTCCGGCAATTTTTGAGGACGGGCTTATTTGGGCAGGACAAATTGAAAAAGGCGATTCAGTTGAAATACGAATGAGCGGCAACACTCACCGGCAGGGTATTCAAGGAGGGAAAATAATTTCACCGATGGTTCCCGATGACCCGGCATTGGAAAAATACCGTGTTTATAAAATTAAAAAAGGATGGGAAAATCTGCCCCCGGGAAATCTTAGAGACCGCTATGAAAAAGATTATAAAGAATGGCCGGTTGAAGACGGCGCGCCATACAACGATCGTGACGGCGACGGGAAATTCACACCGGGATTCGACACACCGCAATATTACGGCGATGAAACGCTGTGGTATGTTTCAAATGATGCTAATCCGGAAAGAACAACCTTTACCTACGGAACTATGCCAATAGGACTCGAATTTCAAACCACTGTTTGGGGATATGATAATATAAATTTTCTGAGGAATGTCGTTTTTAAGAAATACAAAATTATTCACAAAGGTATTGATACCGTTAAAAACATGTATCTTGGCTACTGGAGTGACCCTGACCTTGGTTTTGCCGGTGATGATTATGTCGGCTGCGATACAACGCTCAATATGGCTTATGTTTATAATGGTGACAATATTGATGACGACTACTACAAAAAAAATCCTCCGGCACTTGGGTATGTACTATTGCAAGGACCAATTGTAAAAGGTAATCCCGATGATGCTGCCGTTTTCAATAACCAAAAGCTTACCGGGTTTAAAAATTTGGGAATGACTTCTTTTGTATTTTACTTCGATCCTTTTAGAACAAGAGAACCGGAACCATATGGACCATCTGATTTTTACAATAATTTACAAGGATATATTTGGAACGGGGAACCGTTTGTTGATCCGAATACAATTGAACCAACCAAATTTATTCTTGCCGGCGATCCAGTTAATGAAACAGGCTGGTATGAAGGCAGCGGTTGGCCCGGCGGACCTTCACCCGATGACCGCAGAATGCTCATGTCAACAGGACCTTTTAGTTTTGCTCCGGGAGATACGCAGGAAGTTGTAATTGCAATTCTGATCGAGAGAAGTTCGGATAACATTAGTTCGATCACCGAACTTCGTGAATCTGCGAGAAAAACGAAAATTGTCTGGGACTATTTTGAGCCGTTAGCTGCAGAAGAATACAAAGAGGTATTCCCCGAATATTTCTATCTCAGCAACAATTACCCGAATCCCTTTAATCCTTCAACAGCAATTAAATATGAACTGCCGATTGAGCAGTTTGTTTCTCTGAAAGTATATAATTCAATTGGAGAAGAAGTTCAAACGCTGGCAAGCGGCTGGCAGCAGCCGGGTAAATATGAAGTGAAATTCGACGGTAGTAATTTAGCGAGCGGCGTTTATCTTTATAGATTCGAAACTCAACTGGTCGAAAAAATAGGTAAAATGATGTTAATAAAATAAAAATGGATTTTGCATGAGTGGATGCTTGCATGAGTGGATGCTTGCATGAGTGGATGCTTGCATGAGTGGATGCTTGCATGAGTGGATGCTTGCATGAGTAGATGTTTGGATGAAGGCATTATTGTATTATAGGTGAAGAAAATTTTAACTAAAATAAATTGTGAAATGAAACAAAAACTAATAGCAGTTATTTACCTTACAGCAATTCTCTTAATCTCCGTACTGCTGATATCCGCAAATGATGATGACAACCGCATAACCAAAACCTACACTAACGATGATTACAACTACATCGCCATCAACGAAATATTCATGTGGGTATCGAATAACGGGGACGGCTCGCACGACCCGCGAACTGATGCCTCAGGGTTTTATTGGCCCGGTGGGATACATTCAAGATTACCTGCAATATTCAATGATGGTTTGGTTTGGG
>JAIOZI010000027.1 GCA_021740785.1 Melioribacteraceae bacterium | reverse complement strand
ACTGAATTCTCCACTTTCATATTCCTTTATCCGCGCTCTTTTGAACTCCTCACTATAGACTTTCTTTCTCTGTAATCTTATCTTCTTCATAATGTTTCCCTTTCCTTTTTCGGTCAACACTATTCAGGGATTGTCATTGTTTCTTGTTTCTTGATACTTGATACTTGTTTCTTAAGTCTTACATCTTAGCTTTCCACCCTCTGTTCATCGAGCTTCCTTTTCTTAATCCGAGCATCAAATATTATTGTGGTATATTTCTTATTCAAAACTTTATAATTTATTTAATGCAGCAGAACAAAGAATTCCAAACATCCAATGTAATTTTAGTTTCTTTCGCACATTTCATGCATGATGTATATTCATCATTTCTTGCGCCGCTGCTGCCATATCTCATCGAAAAATTTTCTCTGTCGTATTTTTTAGCCGGGTCTCTTAGTGTAATCACTCGGCTGCCGGCACTGTTTAATCCTTGGGTAGGAATAATCGCCGATAAAATCAGCATTAGAGTTTTAGTTGCCGTTCTTCCTGCTGTTACGGGAATATTTATGAGTCTGCTCGGTGTCGTTTCTCATTATTCATTATTAATAATTGTGCTCTTTTTTGCGGGAATCAGTTCGGCATTTTTCCATGTTCCGGCGCCTGTTATGATACGTGAAGTTTCGGGGACGCGCATCGGTAAAGGTATGAGCTTTTTTATGCTCGGCGGTGAACTTGCCCGGAGTGTCGGTCCAATTGTAATTCTCGGGGCTGTCTCTTTGTGGGGATTGGAAGGAATTTACAGGCTTATCCCTGTGAGTATTCTGGTATCGGTGATATTGTTTTTACGTCTCAGGAAAATTAAAGCAGTAAAACCCGTTGAAAGTGATGAAAATGTTACTCGCGCCTGGAAGTTGTTTGTAAATTTGCTTCCTTTGTTTATTGCAATGGCAGGAATAACTTTCTTCTTCTCCGTTATGAAAGCATCTGTCACAATTTATCTTCCTACTTACATCACAAGCAAAGGTGCAAGTATTTGGATCGGCGGAATTTCACTTTCGATTATCCAGTTGGCGGGGTCCGTCGGCACTTCATTGTCCGGTACTTTTTCCGATAAATTCGGACGTAAAAAAATGTTAATTCTTATTGCAATTATTTCGCCGGTATTAATGGAATCTTTTATTCTTACAGACGGACTGATTAGTATCGGGGTATTAATAATTTTAGGACTTTTTTTATTTGCCGGCACACCGATAATGCTTGCAATGGTTCAAGAAGCCAGCCATGAAAGACCCTCCTTTCTTAACGGTGTGTTTATGGCAATTAATTTTTTAATGGGTTCGCTAGCAGTTATGTTTATTGGATTTTTAGGCGACAAACTCGGACTTGATTTAACCTACCAGTTATGTGTAATATTATCATTGTTTTCATTATTATTCATACTTAAATTCAAAGAAAATTCAAAAAATATTAATGAAGGAAAATAAATGAAGAAGAAGTTGTTTTTCAGTTTTGTGTTTTTAATTTTTTCGGTTTTTATTTACCAAGCCTGCGATGTTGCAGAAAATTTAAATTTATTCAGCACATCGGATGATGTACAATTGGGAAACCAAGTTTCAAATGAAATTAGAAGCGACCCGGCGGAATACCCGCTTTATACTAAAAACCCGGCTGTGAAATCATATCTCAAAACCAGAATATTTGATCATATTTTAGCTTCCGATAAAATTGTTTATAAAGATGTGTTTGATTATTCAATAGATATAATTGATGATGACGATGTGTTTAATGCATTTGCTCTGCCGGGCGGACCTGTTTATGTTTATACCGGTTTAATGAAATATCTTGATTCGGAAGCTGCCCTGGCGGGAGTTATCGGACATGAAATCGCGCATGCAGAAAATCGTCATGCAACCGAACGAATGACAAAGTATTACGGCGTTTCAATTTTGGTTAGTATTGTTCTCGGTGAAAGCCCTTCGCAATTAGCCGAAATCGCAGCAAATTTATTTGTGGGATTATCATTCCTGGCAAACAGCCGAGCCGATGAAACGGAAAGTGATGAGGATTCATTCGCTTATCTGAGGGATACTCGTTACTATCCCGGAGGTGTAAAATTCTTCTTCGAAAAAATGAGAGACGACGGGTTGGTTGATGCAGGCGGACAGGGAATTGAAGTTTTTCTTTCTACTCATCCCGATCCGGTTGATAGAATTTCCGAAATAGATCAGCGTCTGCGTGATGCCGGGCTGGAAGTGAAATCACATGATGATGATGGATCGGATTTTTATAAATCAGAATATACATCAAACATACTGAACAAATTATGATTTACAGGGTAAAGTTTAATAATCCGGTTGAATTGGACAAGTTCGAAGATCTGGAAGATTCATCCGGATTCTTTTTGGATATTACAAGCAATATCTACACCGGGAACGATTCTGTTGAATTTAACGGGGTGAGAATTGATTTAGTCTATGATGAAAATTCAATGGTAAATGAAATTTTTATCTGCAACGAATGCACAAAATCATTCAATGCAGAAGAAGAACTGCTGCTGTTAACACATCAACTGATCAGCGGAACAGAAACAACTGTACAGTTAATAGATGAAAAGAATTCTGCTGAAGAATGCGATGCGGATGATTTGGCCGGGATGATTGAAACTTTTTAATTAATAAGAGAATATTTTTTGTAACTTTGTGTAGAGAAGCGTGTGAATAAATGTGTGGAGGTCAATAATGCCAACCAATTTAGCAATAGACGATAAGCTTATCAGAGAAGCTTTAAAATTAGGCAAGCACAAAACTAAAAAAGCTGCTGTAACCGAAGCTTTGGTAGAATATATTCAAAGAAGAAAGCAATATAAAATAGTCGAGCTTTTTAATTCGATTGATTATGATGAAGATTATAATTATAAAAAACAAAGAAAAGTAAAGTGAGGTTAATTGTTGATACAAGTATATGGTCACTAGTACTACGAAGAAGGTCAGCAACAATGCCTAAAGAAGCTGAGCAACTGAAATCGATACTGACCAATTACAATATTATTATGCTTGGGTCAATTAGGCAGGAACTACTATCAGGAATAAAAAGTACTAAACAATTCGAAAAGCTCAGAAGTTATTTGCGATCTTTCCCGGACTTATCAATCGATTCCAAAGTATATGAATTAGCTGCCGAATATTATAATATTTGCCGGTCAAAGGGAGTACAAGGGTCAAATACAGATTTTCTAATTTGCGCAGCTTCCGTGGTTAGCGACAGTTGTATTTTTACCAGTGATAAAGACTTTAAAAAATATTCTAAATATTTACCAATAAAATTATTAACAAATACCGTTAGCTGAGTTTCATTAGATACTCCACAACGGGATTATCAAATTTTTTCAAAAACTTTTCTTTCAAATAATTTCTCACAACAATCACTGTGTTATAATTACTTTTAGCAGTATTGCGAATTATTTCTCCGGCTGCCGGTTCCAATCCTTCATTTTTCATTTCTAGCTTGCCGTATTCATCGATGATGATATAATCGGCATCCGATTGAATTGATTCATTTAGTATTTCTTTTGTCCAAGCGATTACATTTTTATCAAAAAGAAATTTCCCGATTGCAACGGCATTCGCGGCATCTTTTGTTTCAAGCAATTTTACTTCACCGGTTTTTATATTTTTTACATGCCTCTTTCCTTCAATTACCGGCTGAAGTATTCCGGCACAATTCCGATGTTTAACCCATTCAGATAATTTTGTTGTTTTACCGGTTTGTATTGGTCCGGTTACCAAATAAATTTTACCCATTATTCTATAATAATTTCATCTGCAAAAATCCATGCTTTGCCGCCGGCGCCGGGATGCCAATCGGGACACGTTTCAATATTTTTCGCGAAGACTTTAATATATCTCGCTTCTGCATTTAGATTTTCGACTGAAAATTCTTTTATCACTGCTTCGGTTTCTCTTGGCGAAATATCATTAATTACTTTTCCGACCGATTCCCAATTTTCACCATCTGCAGAAATAAAGAATTCAACCCACTGCGGCATGAATATCCACGAATGCATGTTTTGATTGCACGTCACGGCGATACGTTTAACTTGACCATGTTTTTCCAAATCAATCACCGCGTCCAAATCATAAAATTGAAAACCCTGCCACCATCCGTCCCGGAAATTTATACCGCCGAGTATTCCGTTGCACAAACCGTTTTCGCCGCCGCCGTTATAATGCGAACTGAATTGATTTGCAAGAGTTACTTTTTTACCCGCACCTTTGTGCAGCAGCAGTTCACGTTCTACCGAATCACCGTACGGAGCGCCAAGTTTATATCCTTTTGCTTTTACAACAGTTGTGTTATCCACCTCAAAAGGTTCAGAGTATTTGTTGGAGTTTTCATCCGGCTCATGTCCGCCTGTAGCATAATAAATATCAATATCCTCTTCTCCCGCTTCCAACTTTACAAAGAAACTGTTTTTATTAGAATCAAAAGCAGGGATTATTGAAACCGGTTTTGCCTCGGGACCAAAATCAACACCCTGAATTTTCAATTTATCATAATGATTTCTAACTCTATTTAAAAATTCATTATAATCACTGTCAGGTTCAGAAGTCCAAAGCGCTTCCGACATAGCGAGAATTCGGGGAAACATTTTGCTGTCGATCGTAGGCTGCGGTGCGTGTTCGGTCCACATATTGCACTCACCTCCAAGGATGAACATCTTAAATTTATCTTCCAAAATTTCAGGAACCGGGTTGAACGAATAAACTTTGCGAAGATCGATTGTTCCGATATCGTAATTAAAATAAGCGTGGCTTGTCGGCGAAACAATTGCGTAATGTTTTTTATGCGCCGCTTCAATTGCGCCTTCAACCCCGCGCCAAGATTGAACCATTGCTCCCTTCGGAATTCCGCCTTCCAAAATTTCATCCCAGCCGATTATTCTACGACCGTGATCCTCTAAATATTTTTGAATTCGTTGAATGAAATAAGTCTGCAATTCATTCTCGTCTTTTAGTCCTTCATTCTTTATTCTAGCCTGGCAGTCGGGGCATTCCTTCCATCTGTCCTTCGGCACTTCATCACCACCGATATGAATAAATGGTCCGGGGAATAGTTCAATCACTTCGTCAAACACATTCTGCAGAAACTCAAATGTTGAATCCTTTCCGGCACAGTAAACATCTTTAAAAACTCCCCATGTCGTCGCAACTTCAAACGGACCGCCGGTACACGATAACTCTGGATAAGCGGCGAGTGCGGCAACTGCATGTCCGGGCAGTTCAATTTCCGGCACTATTCTAATATGTCTTTCCTCTGCATATTTAACAATATCCCTTATCTGTTCCTGTGTGTAGAATCCGCCGTAAACTGAATCATTTTCATATGTTCTGAATGCTCCTATTTCAGTCAGCTTAGGATACTTTTTAATTTCAATCCTCCAGCCTTGATCTTCGGTGAGGTGCCAGTGAAGAGTATTCATTTTATGGTAAGCAAGAAGATCGATGTACCGCTTAACAAAATCCGGTTCCATAAAATGTCGGCAGCAATCGAGCAGCATCCCGCGCCATTCGAACTGCGGTTTGTCGATAATTTCTACTGCGGGAATTTCCCATTTGATATTATCAACAGCTTCATCACTCTCAATTTCAGCCGGAAATAATTGGCGAATGGTTTGAATTCCCCTGGATAAACCGGTTGAAGTAAAAGCCGTTAAATCAATTTTACTTTGTGTCGATTTTAACCGGTAACCTTCTTTACCGAGGTCGTTTAACGATTCATCTAAAAATAAATTTATTCCGTTATCTTTGGGCTCGGCTGAACTTATGATTTCGATATCATAACCGGTTGACGTTTTCAACTTATCCCGAAGAAGCAAAGCTGTCTTGTTTATGTCGGGATCATTCTCACAATAAATTTTTACTGATTCAGATAAAGAATAAAATCCATCTTTGACAGTAATGTTTGTCGGTTTCGGGATCACATTAACTCCGGTTTTGTTTTGCATTAACAATGATTGCGGGGTGATGAATAAAATAAATACGAAGAGTAAAATTGATTTGAGATGCGGACTGATATTTTTCATATTGAATTCCGTTTTATAAAGAACGCTTCCAAATTATGAATACGCCGTGAATCTAACAAGTTTTTAATACCTTTCATAACTTCCCGGATTAATTTAATTTTGGATTCAACTTTGGAATTATAAATGTATAACGAAATAACCTGCATAATATTATCGGGTGGGAAAAGCAATAGAATGGGGATTGATAAAGCGTTCTTACGTTTGGATAATAAATTTGTGATTGAAGTGATGTTAAATTTAGCGGGAGATCTTTTTAACAACCTTATTATTGCCGCAAACGATACCGAAAAATATTCGAAATTCGGGGTTGATGTTTTTTCTGATGTTTACCCGAACCGCGGACCTCTTTCCGGAATTCACTCGGGATTACTTCATTCATCAGCAAAAACTAATTTTGTCGTTTCATGTGATATGCCGCTTTTAAAGAAAAGCACCATTCAATATATTGTTGACCGGCATGAAGAAAACATGATTACTCTTCCGAAATATAACAGCCGGATTCACTTTGCTTGCGGCGTTTATGATAAGTTGGTGCTGCCCGCTGCTGAAAAACTGCTTATGAATTCCTCATCCGAAATGAAACAAAAGCGGACATCAATATTTTCGCTGATCGAAAATGTTAGAACAAATATACTGGATATGTCGGATTTACCGTCAGTATCCGAAGTTGAATTTTTCAACATGAATACACAGGATGATTATCAGTACGTAAAATCAAAATATGAAAGCGGCGGTTAATTGATCAGCATCTCGAAAATATCAAGACGAAAATTTTTCAAATATCTTTCAAGGCTCATGATTATTCCTGCCGGATGGGCATGGATTGAATTAATAAATCGTCAGCAAAAATTGAATGCACTTAAGCAATCCGTTATTATTACGCCGGACATAGCCGGGGGAATTACTTTTAAAGGAAAAGTGATTGTTTATAAAGATAAAAGCAGCATAACTTTTTACAGCTCCAAATGTACACACCTTGGGTGCACAATTAATAAAATGGAAAACGGCGTTATTGTTTGTCCATGCCACGGATCAAAATACGACCTTAACGGAAATGTAATTGAAGGTCCGGCGGTAAACTCGCTTACAAAGCTGGATTATAAAGTTGATCCCAAAACCGGAAATTATATCGTAAAACCGGTATGAGAAATCAATGAAAGAATTATTGAAGAAAATAAAATCCTTTTTGATATTTGATACATACGGAAATATAGCGACCGCATCATTTCTAATCTGTGTCGTTTCCGGGATATTTCTCGCGCTTCCGTTTGATATTGCCAAACCTTATGAATCCACTGCCCAAATGATATTAACTAATCCTTTTGCAAGTTTTGCCCGTAATCTTCACTATTGGAGTGCCCAGTTGTTTTTAGTCTTTTCGTTTTTACACATCTGGGATCACTTCAAAAAGAAAACCGAAGGAAAATTGAAAAGTGCCGTGTGGCTTCGACTTACAATTTCAATTCTTGCAATGCTCTTTGTTATGCTCTCGGGATTCATTTTAAAAGGTGATGCCGACAGTATGCAGGCATTTAGAATATTGGAATCGATAATTAACAGTATCCCGTTAATTGGCTCAGCCATGTCGTTTACATTCATCGGCTCGGAAGAAGATTTACAGATACTTTATATGAATCACATTGCGACGGCATCAATATTTCTTGCTATAATAATTTATGAACATGCCAGGTATATATGGACAAAAGCATCAACAACCATTTTCACGATTTTCTATACTGTGATTTTGAGCTTTATCTTCACTCCGTATTTACATGATAATTTTAATCCAATCATAAAAGGACCTTGGTATTTTCTCGGCTTACAAGAAATTCTTCACTGGATCAGCTACCCGGTTTATTCAATATTATTGATTGCTCTGCTTCTGACGCTGTTTTATTTTATACCGAAATTCTCTGAAAATAAATCACGGCAGGTAAAATATATTCTACTTTATACGTTCTGGTTTTATCTTATTCTAACTGTTTTTGCTTATTACTTCCGGGGTGAAAATTGGAATTTCGTTTTACCGTGGAACAATCCTTATGTAACCTCATCAAACTTTACCTCTTTTGATTTCACAAACGACGTCGATGATTCACTACTCACCCAAAAAGAAATTCCCGTGGTAATGGGAAGAGCAGAGGGGTGTTTGGTTTGTCATTCGAATGTAGAAGGATTTTCACCAGCGCATGATCCGAATGCAATAGGATGCTCTTCATGTCACGCCGGAAATCCGTTCACGCTAAATAAGAACACCGCACATTCGGAGATGATTCTAATTCCGGGTAATCTCGATTTTGCATCGCGTACATGCGGAAACATCGACTGTCACCCTGCAGTAATTTCACGTGTCGAAAATTCAATAATGACAACATTAAGCGGAATGATAAGCGTTAACAAATGGGTTTTCGATGAAATTGAAAATCCGGATGGAGTTTTTCACATTAAGGAAATTGGAGGTACTCCGGCTGAAAGTCACTTGCGTAATCTCTGTGCTTCGTGCCATATCGGCGGAATGAAAAATGAATACGGACCGATCACCCAGCTTTCACGCGGCGGCGGATGTAATGCTTGTCACCTGAACTACAGCACTCAGGCGGAAGATCAACTAAATGAATACATCTTGCAGCCTAATGAATCCTCGCTGCCGAAACTTCACCCGAGCTTATCACTCGATATTTCGAATGATCACTGTTTCGGATGCCACAGCCGTTCGGGAAGGATTGCCGCCAATTACGAAGGCTGGCACGAAACCAAATTTGAAAAGAGTGAAGTTGAAGGCAAGGACGGTTACAGGGTTTTGGAAGATGAACGGGTATTCGAATTTGTTAAAGCCGATGTTCATCATGAGAGCGGAATGGATTGTATCGACTGCCACAACTCTTACGAAGTAATGGGTGACGGGAATATTTATCAGCATAAAGAAGAACAGGTTAAAATTAAATGTACCGACTGCCATCTTACCGGCGAACCAAAAACAATGAAGTATTCGGAATTTGATTTTGAATCGAAAAAGATAGCCGAAATAAGAGAACTTGACGATACTGGAAAAAATTATTTGATCTCTGCAGAGAGCGGCTTCCCGCTTATCAATACTTATGTTAACGAATTGAACGAACCCAGGCTTGTGACAAAACGTACGAAAAAAGATCTGCCGATGAATCCCCCGCTTCCCGTTTGCATTGAAGGAAAATCGCATAAGGATTTATCATGCAGTACATGTCATACTTCCTGGATGCCCCAATGCATCGGATGCCATACTGATTATGATCCGGAAGCACAAAGTTTTGATCTGCTTGAGAATAAAGAGATAACCGGTGAATGGGTTGAGCATGTCGGCGACTTTTTTTCGGAGCTGCCGACCCTCGGTGTAAAAGAAAATAAAGGTGCGAGAAAGATTGACACGTTTATGCCCGGAATGATAATGACTCTCGATAAAAGTGAATATCTAAAATCAGAAGAAGATATAATTTTTAAAAGATTATTTGCTCCTTCATTTTCGCATACGATTGTAAAAGAGAGCCGGGATTGTAAATCGTGTCACAACAATCCACTTGCAATCGGCTTCGGCAGAGGTGAGCTGGAATATATAATTATGGGAAAAACCGGGCGATGGAAATTCACACCGAAGTATGCATCGGTAAAATATGACGGGCTGCCCGAAGATGCATGGATCGGCTTTATGAGTCGAAGTAATGAACTCACTGCCACACGGAGCAATGCGCGTCCGTTCAACCTGGAAGAACAGAAGAATAGTCTGCGTGTCGGTTCATGTTTGGTTTGTCATGATGAAAAATCCCGGGTAATGCAGAATTCATTAATTGATTTCGATGCGGTATTAAAATCCATAAGTGATAAATGCGTGCTGCCGGATTATTAAGGGGCTGCTGTTAGAAGAAATAGTTATTTGGATGAATGGATGTGTGCAGGATTGCATGATTTGACGATTGGATGGAGGGATGGATGCGTGCAGGATTGGATGATTGCAGGATTGGATGATTGCAGGATTGGATGATTGATTATTTCATTTTATCTTAATTCTTATCGCTTGAGTTTTACTCCGTTATTTCGTGTTTGTCTGTTTTTCAATAGTCAATTGTCAATATTCAATATTCAATTCGCCCGATCTCAATAACTTAATAACCCAATAACTCAATAACCTAATAACCAAACACCTATTCCGTCATCGAATACGGAATCGCATCGTCCGAAACGCCCCATGTTTTATTGGGTGAGCTTCCCATTCGGAAAATTATTTTCCCGCCGTTCGTGATATCTTCATGGAGAAGATAACTTTTGTTGTATTCCACGCCGTTCAATTCAACCGATTGGATGTAAATGTTTTCGTCGGTCAAATTCTCTGCTTCGATCACAAAGGTATTTCCATTTTCCAAAGTTATTACAGCATGATTTACACACGGACTCCCGATTACATATTCATTGCTGCCGGGCGCAACGGGATAAAACCCCAAACTGCTGAAGATGTACCATGCCGACATCTGTCCGCAATCATCGTTGCCGCATAATCCATCCGGTTTCGGTTTGTACATCGTGTTAACAATTTGATGAATTCTTTCCTGAGTTTTCCACGGCTGCTTTGCGTAGTTATACATGTAGGGTACGTGGTGACTCGGTTCATTACCGTGAACATAATTACCTATCATTCCGACGCGTGTTACGTCTTCACTGTGCGATATGCTTTCGTCGGAAACTTCCATAATGAAAAGTGAATCGAGCCATGTTACGAGTTTGTCGTCACCGCCGAGCAGGTCAATAAATCCTTTTATATCATGCGGAACATAAAGCGAATAATTCCAGGCATTTCCTTCGATGTAACCCTGTCCGCCCGTTGCCGTCGCATCAAAATTTGATTTCCACCCGCCGTTTGAATTTTTCGCTCGTATGAATCCGGTTTTTTTATCATACAGATTTTTAAAATACCCGGCACGCTCTTTAAATTCAGCAGCGGTTTTGTGCTTACCGAGCAGTTCGGCAAACTTGTAAATTGTCCAGTCATCATAAGCATATTCAAGTGTTTTGGAAGCGGAGCTGGATATAAAATCTTCCGGAACGAATCCGCATTTTTTATAATAACCGATACCGTCAAAGGAATCGTAATTTGCGCTTGCCGTTACTGCTTCAAATGCTATCGCAGCATCGTAACCGCGGATACCTTTCATATATGCATCAACGATTACCGGCACAGCGTGATAACCGATCATGCACCAGTTTTCATTTGCCCAGTGAGACCATACCGGGAGAATTTTATGCACGCTTTGTTCGTAATGTGCGAGCATTGAATTTATTATATCGTTTGTTCTCTTCTGTTGGATTATTGTATAAAGCGGGTGAAGCGCGCGGTATGTATCCCAAAGCGAAAAGATTGTGTAGTTTGTGAATTCATCAGAGTGATGGATGTTTTTATCTAGTCCCCGGTATTCACCGTTAACATCGGAGAAAACGGAGGGATTCAAAAAACTATGATACATCGAAGTGTAGAAATTTATTTTACGTTCGTCACTCGCTTCGATTGTAATCTTAGATAATTCCTTTTCCCATTTTTCTTTTGCTTTGTTTTTAATTTCATCAAAATCCCAGGTGGGGATTTCTGCATTCATATTTTCAATTGCATTTTCTGTACTTACGCCGGAGAGTGCGAATTTAATCATCAAATCACCGCCGTCTTTCAAATCAAAATTGAAATAGCATTTTAGATTATGCCCGGCTCTTTCGGGAAAGTTTTTATCCTCATTCCATCTCCGCCAAAAACCTTTGTAAATCAATTCTTCATCGTTAATCAATCCGTAAGATTCAACCGGTAAAGAAAATGACATCGCAAAATATGCGGTTCTCTCACGTGCCCAGCCGTTTGTCTGTCTGTACCCGGTAACCAATGTATCGTTTTCAACTCTAACTGAAGACCAAACAACCTTGCCGTCGTAATTATAGATTGCATGAACCAAATCTAAAATTACGTGTGCGTTTTCTGAAGGAGGGAAATTATATTTGTGGAATCCCGAGTGTTCCGAAGCGGTTAACTCGGCGGTGATGTTGTAATCGTCAAGTTTAACGGTGTAATACCCCGGTTGTGCCGATTCTGTTTCATGTCTGAATCTCGAACGGTAACCTGCATCCGGGTTTTCTTTTGTTCCGGGATTCAACTTTAAATCTCCGGTTGCCGGCATTATTAAAAAATCACCCAAATCGGAATGACCCGTTCCGTTGAAGTGAGTATGAGAAAATCCGACAATCGTTTCATCTTTATATTGATAACCGGAACAGTACCGGTAAACCTCGGGATTGTATCCATCACCGTAGCTGTACATTGCCGTGTCTGTATCGGGACTTAATTGTACAAGTCCGAAAGGAACCGAAGCGCCGGGAAAAGTATGACCCATATCGTCCGTACCGATAAAAGGATTTACGTAATTGTATGAAGTTTTCGTTTGTGCGACTAATGCGGTGTAAATCAGTAAGCCCAAAATAATTTTGATAGATTTCATCGGGGGGTACTCTATGTTTTTGTTCTATAATCTTTTTAGTTCTTTTAATACCGAAAGAACAATGTTGAGATTCGATTTTAACCGAATATTAAACCGGAGCGCATAACCTTCCGGGTATTTACGTGCGTCATTAAGTGTGTCTTTCGCAATTTCATCAACCTTACTATTCAGAAGTATTTCTTTTTCCTTTTCGTTAACCAGCAATCCGATCATGAAATGTTTTTCATAAAACGAAACGTAACAGACTGCTTTTTTAGGACCGTTAACTTTATATATCCATCCGCTCTTTTTATTGTAATATTTCCACTCGCTATTATGAATCGCAGTTAAGTCTCTCAATTCGGAAAAAAGTGAATATGTTTTTCCCAGAGTTTCTTTTAAGTCGGATTCGCCGGGAATGTTTTCTTTGTCGGTAAAAACAATCTTCGGTGTATTCTCCATTTATTTCACCGGTTTTATACTTACATTTTCGTTCCGGTCGATCTCCGCCTTGTATTTGTTTCCTGCGACTTGAAACACGAAGGTTTTGTAATCAATCCATTCTATAAATTCAAGAGTTGAAGTCGCTTCGCCGAAGAGATTAAGTTTGTTAACAATATCAACCTCCTTTACATAAGTAAGTTTCTTCCCGAATCCTTCCGGTTGAAATGAAACTTTTTCAATATAAAGTCCACGGTAAATTTCTACTTGATCAATTGAAACCCTGTAAGCGATTCCGTATTCGGAGTCATCTTTCATAAACCATTCTGTCGGACCTTCGCTCAGGAAAATAATCCAAGTAAAATGTTCGGGATCATTGGGAACCTGTGAAGTTTCTTGTGAGTCGGGGATCATTTCAGCCGGGGCAATTTCATCAATCCGGTTTAACGAATCGCGGAGTTTTTGAAGGTCGTCCTTCAAAGATTCTTTCTCGCTTCTGAGTGAATCTTTTACACTTTTTAGTTTACGTTCCTCCGGAGATTGATTAAGATTTTCATCCTGATCAAAAGAGGAATCTTTATTGCACGATGTAAAAACAATCAGCAGAACAAGTACAACTAGTTTTAATTTCAGCATTTTATTTTCCACAATATTTATAATTGTTAATCATACTCAAGCGTACTGCCGCCGATAAATTCACGCAGAACCGAATCACCCGGAACAGGGGAATCATCCTCGACAGGTTCGATTGATGACAACACACTGCTCAATCTTTTCGATCTGTTATATGCGTCAATCCGCAGCGGATCGTCTTTATATTTTTCCGCCCACTCATTAAAGCTGCTTAAAAGTTTCGGTCTGTAGAGCGGCACTTCGTACGGCATTGAGGTATTGATTGTATAATCCGCGGTACTGCAATACGGCAGAATATTTCTTTTTTCCGATGACCGCACATAATGCCAGTGCAGCAATGTCTGCTCGGGATTATACGCACGGTGAACCGAATCACGAAGCATTCGGCGGATCAACCGTAAATCCGTCCACCGGATGTACTCACCATCATTCCCTTTCATCTGAAGCAGCGGTTCAAGGTACAATTTGAATTTCTGCTCGGCGGGAATTCCTCTGCTGAATTCGGGAAAGAGTCCGTGCAGACTGTCAATCAGCAGAACTTGATTCTCTTCAATTTTCAATGGTGTTTGATCGAGGTGACGCTTGCCCAGTTTAAAATCATAATAAGGAATTAATACTTTTTCACCTTCAGCCAATCTTTTAAGGTGATCATTTATCAAATCGAGATCGAGTGCCTGGGGAGTTTCGAAATCATAGTCGCCGAACTCATCCTTGGGATGCAGCTCGAGATCAAAAAAATAATGATCGACAATAAGCGGAACAAAGCTCATTCCTTTTTTCTCTAATCGCTGTTCTAATTTCAAGGTTGTTGTGGTTTTGCCAGAAGAGGACGGACCGCTTACCATCACCATCTTTAATGAATCGCTTCTCTCCTTAATCATTTCCGCTGCGGTATCTAGCTGATCTTCGTAATAACTTTCCGACTCGTGAACGATATCCGGAAACTCTCCTTTGCGGATTCTTTCATTTGTTGATTCGATTGTATTTAGCCCGTGTTCAACCGCCCAGTTGAGTGAACGCCAGACTTTCTTCCACGGGATATATGTCGATGGTTTCGAGAAATGAAGCGAATCTGCTTTTCTCCTTTTTGCAGCCTCCTCGCGGTAAAGTATAAACTCTTTTGCAACTTTAGCGTGACCGTTTTCAATCAGCACTTTCTCAACTGCGTCCTGCACTTCTTCAATTTGAGGTTTGCAGCCTTCTTCAAAATTAGATTCGAGAAGTTCGATAACTTTTTTAGCCAAACTTTCCGCTTTGTCTTTATCGCGCCCGCCAACCGCTACTGCCGCGCGGTAAATAGCATTTGCAATTCTTTCCTCTTTGAACGGAACTGTCGAACCGCTTCGTTTTATAACATATTTTATTTTTCCCATTTCTTCACCATTGCTTAGGATTAATTAATAACGAACAACAATTTAAGTTATCATTAAAATTATTACAACCAAGTAATGAAAATAGATGAATAATTGAAATGGACGGGTGATTAAAAAAACAGCTCTCAAAAAAAATAATGAAAGCGCCTGATCCGCTTCCCCCGAAACCGGCGGAATCACAGCGCTTCCATTCTATGCATGGGCGACTTTAATGAATATTTTTTCACCAACATTCACTAAGAAACTAAAATTTTTTACTTTTGGTTAGGAATAATGTACGGAAGGAATTTTTAAAAAGAATCAGTATAAGTACGTAGATGATCAAATTTTTTAGGTCAAAAATTCGGTACTGTTTTTTACCGGTTTTATATTATTTTTAAGTTTCGAATCAACATAAACACCAATATTTATAGGGGTTTTATATGACGATAACAAGAAAGCAGTTTATAAAAGCATCGTCTTTGCTGGCAGGCGGACTTATTTTTCAAGGCGAAAGGGTTTGGGCGGGAATGCTTAAAAGCCCATCCGGGTTCCGTGAAATTAGAGATAATGTTGGAATATATTCCGAACGCGGCGGAACTATCGGCTGGTTTGTTTCCGATGATGCGTTATTGATTGTCGATACACAATTCCCGGAAACGGCGAAAAATATGATGACGGGAATTAAAGAAAAATCATCACGAAAAATTGATGTTCTATTCAACACGCATCATCACGGCGATCACACTTCGGGGAATATTTATCTGAAAGATTTCACAAACAGGATTGTTGCGCATGAAAACTGTCCCGAACTTCAGCGGAAGAGATACGGCTCGGGTAAAAACGCAGACAAACAAGTCTATGCAAATGAAACATATAAAAACACATGGCAGGAAAGTTTCGGTAAAGATAGGGTGGTAATGTTTCATGTTAATCCCGCTCACACAGGCGGCGACTCCGTGATTCATTTTGAGGATAGAAATATTGCTCACCTCGGCGATTTGGTATTTAACCGTGTTTACCCGTTTGTTAATTTGGTTGATGATGCATCGCTTTCCGGCTGGGTAAAGTACCTTGAATTTATTGAGAACAAATTTGATAACGACACTATTTTTATTTTTGGTCATGCCGCTTCAACGGATCAGTTAACCGGTAGTTTGAAAGATGTAAACCACATGAAAAATTATCTTTCCGCATTATTGGAGTTCACCGAAAAGAAAATGAAAGCCGGAATGAGCAAAGAAAAAATTTCCAAAGCTGAATCAATCCCGGGATTTGAAGATCATAAGGGGATGTGGGACGGAGCGCTGAAAGCGAATATAGAAACAGCATATGATGAATTGAAATCAGATTAATTGAGATTGCGGATTGATGTATGAGATGCGATAAATCCTAAAGAACAATTCTCAAATTAGCGATAAATTGCAATCAACGAGAAGCAAATAGATAACAAAAAACAAAACTCAAATGACAAATAAATCTCAAGAACCAAATAATTTTCATTGAACCTGGATCGAAAAAAAACAAATAACGTAACCAGTGAGTCAAAAGAAACAAAACTAATTTCAAATAAATATCAAACAACAATAATCAATTTTTATCACCGTAGCTGTAGCTTTGTTGATAGTAAATTATCAACTTCACTGACTTGATAACACAAATCGATTGTTTATATATCTAGGAGATTATTCATTGAGATAAATTCTAGGGACTCTTGTATTAATATTCGTTAAAATTTCATAAGGAATAGTGCCAGCCCATTCGGCGAGGTTCTCGGATGTGATTGAATTATTCCCGTCCGTCCCGATCAGTGTAACTTCGTCTGAATTGTATGCGCTGTCGTTTCCAATATTAACAATTATCTGGTCCATTGAAATTGTTCCGATTACGGGATACACATTTCCGCGCAGCAGCACCTTAGCTTTGCCGGACATGCTGCGAAGGTATCCGTCACCGTAACCAACCGGAATCGTAACCGCGCGAATGTTTTCATCGCTCTGCCATGTTAATCCGTAACCTACCGGGTGACCGGGTTTAATCACCTTAAAATATACGACGAGTGATTTCCACGTCAGTGCCGGCGCAACATGAATCGTTTTTGGTAAATCGTTTGACGGGTAAACTCCGTAAAATAAAATTCCGGGTCGAACCATATCAAAGTATGTTTCTTTCATTTGCAATAGTGCGCCCGAGTTTGCAATGTGGCGGACCGGATGTTCAATTGAATGTTTATCAAAATAGGCAAGTGATTCGTTGAATCTTTCCAACTGTAATTTTGTGTGGGTAAGATCGGTTGAATCGGCATTTGCAAAGTGAGAGTAAATTCCTTCAACTATTATGTTTTCACATTTGTATGCAGTTTCAATAAACTTATCTGAGTTATAATAATGAACGCCGATTCGTTCCATCCCTGTATCGATTTTAAGATGAACCTTTGCCTTTGAATTCAATTCCCCGGCGTATTCATTTATCTGTTTTAATTTTTCAATTGATGAAGCGGTAATAGCAAGATTATATTTTATGAAGAGCGGAATTTGATTTCCCCAGATGCCGCCTAAAACCAAAATGGGGATAGTGATTCCGGACTGCCGCAGTAAAACGCCTTCTTCAACAACGGCAACGCTGATATAGTCGGCTTCCAATTCTTGAAGCAGCTTTGCGGTTCGAACAAGTCCGTGTCCGTAAGCATTAGCTTTAAGAACTATCATCACCTTTGCCGGAGCCGCATGTAATTTTATCTTCTTGAAATTTTCCCTAAGAATATTCAAATCAACAATTACACGTGTCGGGCGTGTCACATTTTCCGTCGTGCTGATCGTATCATGATTGAATGAATTATTCATATATCAAAAGAAAGTGAGTAAATACTTTGCGGGATTAAATTACAAAAATTTCTTTCGAGAAGAGAATTAAAAGCGGCGAATGCACTGATGAAATTAATGTACAATTATAACACAACAGAAGTTTCATTCCAAATCGCTCAGATCAGCAGCTAGTAATTAAGCTTTATTTTTAAGCCCGATTTTCTCGTACTGATTAATACTTTATGTTCATTATTAAGATTGGCATATGTGTATCTATAGAGTTTCTATTTAAATTACGCTATATTAATTTTCGATGTGTAAAGAAAACTCACAAAATCGTTAACTACTGGGGCATTAGGATTGAGGTCACTATTAATATCACTTCTCTATGTGTTTGCTTTTGTCTTTTGTACGGAATCTTACGGGCAGATTCTTGTTCAAACAAATTTATCAACAAATAATGCAAGCCGGTATTATAATGATTTCGATCTGTACTTTGATTTAGGATTCCCGCCTATAAAACTCGGTGCCGGTTTCGGATACTTATTTAATAATCGATGGGAAATCATACTTCGGTATGATAAAATTACAACCGGCTATGGTAGTGATTACAACACTGTTAACTTGGGTATGAAATACTTTCTTAACGGTGATCAAACAATTTATACATCGGTTGAAGCCGGGATATTAAATTCCAATCAGCCTACATATAACTCCGGATACATTAATGGAGGCAATGCTTCGTTGGATTTCGGATATGTGTTTTATAAAAGTGGAGAATTTTATATTCAATCCGAAGTGCGGGCACAATTGCTTCTTCAGAAATATGATAAATCTAAGTTTATTCCTGGAATTGATTTATCATTTGGTTGGTATATAAATAGGTAACTGCAATTCGGACATTCCCGGATGAAGTCTTATCAATTAAAAATGTGGTGTTTCGAATGATGCGCTTCCTTGTTCCTTGTCTGGATAGTTATTAAGTTAATAAATTATTTTGCCCTTGGATCAATAGAAATTGGTGCATCATGATCTAGAGCGGGCAGATCGTTTATTTATAAAGATGAAATGACTACTTGCTCAAGAGATACAAAACTAAGCAACATGAATGCCGCTCTACATTTTGGGGGCATTAGGATTGTAGCGAGCGACGAATCACATTGCTCTATAACATTATAGTATTTACTCAACCATCCAAAGATATTCATCGTAACCTTTTTCTTTCATTTCTTCTTTCGGTATAAATTTTAGTGAAGCGGAATTTATGCAGTAGCGCAAATCAGTCGGCTCAGGACCGTCGTGAAAAACATGACCTAAATGTGAATCGCCGAATGTGCTCCTAACTTCAACGCGTTTCATACCGTGTGATTTATCCAGCTTCTTCTGAACGAATCTCGGATCGATCGGTTTGGTAAAACTGGGCCAGCCGGATTCACATTCATATTTATCTTTAGACGAAAACAACGGCTCACCCGAAACAACATCAACATAAATCCCGGGTACGTCATTTTTGAAATACTCATTATCATAAGGTGATTCCGTAGCGCTTTTTTGTGTTACGTTGTACTGCAATGCTGTAAGTTCTTTCTTCAAAATTTCATCGCCGGGTCTTGTGTATTTTTCTATGTTCTTATCTCCCCAGACTCCCATAATAAATGCTTCTCTGCCGGAGCCTTTTTTATAATTTTCATAACGCAGCGGATTTTTTTCAGCATAATCCTGATGATTTTCTTCGGCAGGATAGAACGCCGTGAATTCTTCGATTTTAGTTACAATCGGGCTATCAAAAATTCCGGATTTATCCAGCCGATTTTTTGATTCTTCGGCTAACATTTTTTGTCTTTCATTGTGATAGAAAATAGCCGATTCATACTGCGATCCCCTGTCATAAAATGAACCGCCGGAATCTGTGGGATCGAATTGTTTCCAGTAAATATCCAAAAGTTCCGCATAACTTATTATTGCCGGATCATAGATTACCTGTACCGACTCTTTATGTCCCGTACTACCCGATGACACTTCTTTGTAAGTTGGATTATCTTCCATGCCGCCTGAGTAACCGGAATTAACCTCTTTAACTCCGGTAATATTTTCAAACGGAGCTTCCATGCACCAGAAACATCCGCCGGCAAATGTTGCGGTATCATATTTGCCGCTGTAGCTGCTCATCGGGGAATTATTCTTTTTCATATCCTGTGTGTTTCCTTCGCTGCATGCAATAAAAAAGATGAGCGCCAGATTTATTAATAATATCTTTTTCATGATCGAACCTAATTTTATGTTTTCTCTTTTCATTTTAAAAACCTATTACTGAAGGGAAAAGTTGCATTTTTCAATTGGAATATTCCGGCTGCCCCCCGACAGCCGGGTCCAAAATTAATTAACTGAAACTATCGGACAGTTCACAATTGCTGCGCCGGCAGCCAATAAATTCGACATTGCTGCCGTCTGCCAATCCATTACACTGTCAAAATCAATGTTGTCATAAATATCCACATCCCATAGGGGTGAATAACCATCATCTTCAGGAAGAGTATCAACAACGTTGTGTGTCTGGTCTGAACCATCTTCAGTTACAAATCCTGATGGCGGACCGCCGCCGGCTTCACCCGGGTTGATGTTAAACGTAACTAATATATCAGCTAGGGGTACATGTGGGTGACCGCTTGCCGGTGGATCTACCATAATAGCTTTTTCAACAAAATTAAAATAAAATACAACTTGATCTTTGTACCATCCTCTCGTAAGTCCTTTATCCTCATCAGATTTATATCTTAATTTTGCAGTTGAAGCTTCAGGCACTACCGGGCAATTAACAATCATATTTGTCCGCTCTATTGTATAACCTGCCGCCATTAAATCGGAAACATTTGTAATTGTGTTGGCAGTATAATCTTTCGGTACGGTTACTTTATGTACATGCCAGAAATCATTATACCCGGCGTCTCCGGGAATTACATCAATAATATTCAACTGACCTTCGACCGGCATATCTTCACCTTCTTTGAAAAGCGCAAAGATCGGGGCGGATACTACCGGCTGTACGTCAAAGTTATAATACTGAACCATTTCACCGTTAGGACCCAATCCCTTTGTGATGAAAGGCGCCATATCGAAATCTATCGGTGCGTTTGCTGCCGGCAAGCCGTTTGAATCGTCACGGATAAAAAGAGTTCCGGCATCATTGCTGAATCTATCTACAGAAACTTTGGGCGCCGTGTTGGGATCTTTCGGTGTAACACCCATATTCTCTGTCGGTGAATCTTCATCATCGCAGCCAATTGCAACAAAGGCTATCGATAAAACGAATAACATTGTGAGAAGTTTTTTGTAAAACATTTTTGCTCCTTTTTGTTTTTTGGATGACCCCAAACTACATTTCAATTATCACGAAATTGTAACAAAAGGATAAAGAATCTTAAATAGTTTTTGTGATTATTTTTCGCATGAGTGAATAGAAGCGTGATTGAATGTGAACTGTTATTATACTGGTTTTTGATGGGGAGGTTGAGTGAAAAGGGGGCGGGAGATGAGTGGTAAAATATTAATTGACTGCGTTACCATAAATTACCCGGGTACACTCATTCTGTGTCTTTTATCTTTTACTGGTGTGCCGGCATCTCAAATGAAAATGTTGTTCCTTTCCCCTCTTCTGATTCAACAATTATCTTTACGTTATGCAATTCAAGAATTTTGTTTACGATCGCAAGCCCCAAGCCCAATCCTTTATTTTTTTGATCGGAGGTGCGCTTGTTTTTATGGTAGCGGTCGAAAATAAACGGAAGGTTATCTTTACTTATACCCTGCCCGGTATCTGAAATTTCTGTTTTTATTCTGCCGTTATTATTGGTTAATCTAATTGTAATAGTCTCTCCCTCGGGCGTAAACTTAAATGCATTATCAATCAGATTTTGATAAACTTTTTCAACCATCCCGATATCGGCATTTACCATGGGAAGTTTGTCGTCTATTTCCAGCAGCAATTCGATTTTTTTTTCTTCTGCAATTATCATGTTTTTCTGATGAATGTCTTGCGCCAGCTCTGCCAGTGAAAAGACTTCGCGTTTGGGTTCAATCTGTTTGGCTTCCAGTTTCGAAAGTTCAAATAGTTCCTCAACCAAGCTCAGCAGCCGCTTAGTATTGCTGAGTATCGTTTCCATGTATTGCTGCTTATCTTCTTGAGAGAGAGAGTCGCTTTTAATAAGAACCGTCTCGATGTAACCGTGAAGAACCGCAAGCGGTGTGCGCAGATCATGGGAAACGTTGGCAATCAATTCGCGGCGCAGGGTATCCATATTTTTTATTTCTTCGATGCTACTCACAATCGTATCAGCCATCTCATTGAATGCATCACCGAATTCACTCAGCTCCCCTTTGCCTTTCAATTTAATTCTAGCGTTTAAATTTCCTTTTTTGAAATCATGTATAACCGAAGTAATGCGCCGCATGTTGCGCGTTATATAACCGATAGCAATAAATCCGATTATCGCAGCCATAACCAGAGCAATAACCATCGAACGAATACCTAATCTTAAAATGTAACTCCCGAAAACAAGCTGGGATGCGTTTTCATATTCTTCGCCGCCCAGTATAACGTATATGTATCCTTTCATTAAGCCATCTTCAATTACTTTTGCGGCTGAAAAAGCTTTCTCTTGTTTTGGATTCTTTGGATCGATTCCCATCACAAAAGTTTCATCGTCTGCATTAATAAATTCATAAATTGGTTCGAGCGGAACATTGTTGATTTTTATTATTTTATCGGGCGCATAATAAGTAAGTATCTTTCCTTCGGTATCAAGCAGATATACTTCAATACTTGGATTTATCACCATAACATTATAAAAAACTTGCTCCAAAACCCGTGAGTTTACAGAATCACCGGAAAAACAGTCGTTTTCTTTTGCAATGTGTTCAGCAATGTTGATATCCAATTTCTGCCGCGTTTCTTGAAAATACATTTCAGCGGTGAATATAGATATATACATATATACCGCAGAGATTATCAAAAGTATCAACAGAAACGTTGCGGAAATTTTCCAGAAAAGTGAATTGAAAAAGTCTTTCATAATTATCTTTTATATCTGATCATTAAAGCGGTAGCCCACACCCCACGTGGTTAAAATATACTCGGGATTTGCAATATCGGATTCAATTTTACCGCGTAAACGATTAATGTGGGAATTTACCGTGTGTTCATACCCGCTGTATTGATAACCCCAAATCTGATTTAATAAACTCTCTCTTGTGAAAGTCTTGCCCGGGTTAGAAGCCAGCAAATACAAAAGCTCAAATTCTTTCGGAGTTAGATCGATTCTATCCTTCCCGACTAGAACTTTTCGTTTGGATCCTTCTATAATTACCTTCCCTATGTGCATATCCTTCAAATCATCCTTTGTTTTTTCCAACGATTCAACCCGCCGGAAGATAGCTTTTACACGTGCAATAAATTCACGAATACCAAACGGTTTAACCATGTAATCATCAGCGCCGAATTCCAAACCTAGAACTTTATCCATCTCTTCCGATTTTGATGTAAGCATTAATACCGGCGTCATATCTTCATTCTTTCGAATGTTTTTACATACATCGAAACCGTCCATCTCCGGCAGCATTATATCTAGAATTATCAAGTCGAATGTGTTTGCCAGCGCAAGATTCAATCCCGTTTTGCCGTCAAATGCTTTTGTTACCTCGCAATCAAGATCACGTAAATGAATTTTAACGAGATCTGCAATTTCGATATCGTCTTCTATTATCAGTACTTTTTTCATAACCATTGTTTTGTTTTAAAATAAATATAGGGATTAATTATCACAAAAATATCACGGATTGATTGGGAAAGTTTTTTATTATAATGTTGACTTTATAATCTACACTACCGGCTTATAAATAGTATTGTTTTTATTTCCGGATTTAGTCAGCAAGTTCAATTCAATACCTTTTTTTAAATCTCTGCTTGCAGTTGCCGAGGAAATATCTTTGAATACATTCATAAAATCTTTTCTTGAAAATTCTTTTTTATTGCTTGAAAGAAAATATTCTAACCTATCAAGACTCGTTAATTTCTTGCTGCTTAATTCCAGCAACTCTTTAAGCGAACGATCAATTATATCCAGAATATACTCGATAAATTTTGTGGATTTCCCTGCTTTGTCACTCTCTGCCAATGCATTGTAATAATCAGCATGTGAATTGCTTATCAAAGTTTCGAAAGGTATAAACTCAAATACAGGGTGTTCATTCATCAGTAAAACAGTCTGCCAAAGCCTGCCCATTCTACCGTTGCCGTCAATGAATGGATGGATAAACTCAATTTCATAATGGAAAACACAACTTTTGATTAGAATTAATTCATCGGACTGTATTAAATATTCAAACAAAGATTTAACCTGACTTTCTACATACTTTGCAGGCGGAGCTAAATGCGCAATATTTGATCCTTCAAAAATCCCGACTTCCTCAGTTCTAAATACTCCTGCCTTTTCGGCAAGTCCCTGCATTAGAGTTTTATGTGCCGCCAAAAATGATTTTACGGAAAAAGCTTTATAACTACCAATCTTATCGTAAACTTGTATTGCATTGTTTACTTCCAAGATATCTTTTTTCGAGCCGATCACTCTTTTATTTTGAACCAGCGCCGTAACTTGTTCTTCGGATAGGGAATTACCTTCTATTTTTAATGATGAATGGATCGTTTTTATCTTGTTTTTCTTCCTCAGAACCGGGGATGGTCGCGGCAAATATTTTGCATTTATTTCTCCTATCTTTTCCGAAATTGAAGAAATAAGCTTCAAGGTTATTGATGTAATTTCATACGGCGGTTTCATAATGCTCTTTTTTGATACTATCATATGATAGTATCAATATAGCAAATAATTTTTAAAATTGGTGAGTTTCGGGGATTTTTTTTGATTGACTAGAAATCAATATCATTATAAGATTGTTCATTTTTATAAATCAAGAACCTAATTATAACAACAAGTGTTTGATCTGCGGCAGGCTATTCATTCCCATTTTTTATTTGCTTTGAGAATTTTTCCAGCCGGTTATTTGCCAATTTTATTCCACGGGGATAGTCGATTTCCTTCGATAGCCGCAGTGCATTTTTAAAATGTGCTGCCGCACCGGGTTTTTTGTTTAGTTCCATTAACGTATCGCCAATAGAAAGTTCGCACAATACTTTTACTCTGGCAGAATTTAATTCATCCGCAATAGCTAGAGCTTTATTATAATAAGCCAGCGCCGTGCTATATTCTTTCAATTCCGAGTATGTGTTTCCTACTGATAAGTTGCTGAAATGAAGGTAAATTTTAAATCCAATTTCTTCGCGAAGTTTGAGTGATAACAAAAAGTTTTCAAGCGCTTTCTTTGTTTCTCCCCTTGCAGATTGCTGAAATGCTATGTGTCTTGCAGCATAGGATAACTCCAGCTTAAAATTATTTTCTTCGGAAATTTTTAAAGCATCATTGTAATATTTTAGAGCGGTTTCATTATCTCCAAGCCTTTCATTGATTATCCCGATGTAAATATACGACTCGGCAACGCCGCGCTTATCGTTAATATTTTTTCTTATGCTTAATGCATCATTAAAATATTTCAGCGCAGCGGGATATTCTCCCTCATCTTTGTTATACTTTTTTGCATAAAGAGAAAAGCCCTTGTATGTAAGAGCATTTGCCAATTCTTTTTTGTCATTTAACTTCCGTGCAAGAGCAACAGCCGTATCCAGGAAAGTTATTGTTTCGTCATATCCTACATTTTCAGTAAAGGATTTAAATGCAGACAATTTCCCGAGCTGAGTGTAAATTCTCATTTTATTTTCCGGGTCGCCGGCTTGTTTTGCGATGCCGGCAGCGGTTATTAGTAAATTTATACCTTCATTAAGTCTGCCTTTATATAAATAATTCTCAGAATTCTTTAATATATTTTTAAATATTTCTTGATATCGAATTTGGATTGAATCGGCGGGCGGGGTTTGATGAATTTGATTCTTATCTTCTCCACTTATACTAACCAGGGGAAGCAAAAGTATTAACACTGAAAACACATACCTCATAATGTTCCTTGTTTTTTTGTTCGAAAGTAACATTAATCTAATTAAGATAATCCATAAAAAAACAGCCCATAATAATACTGTCTTAAATCAGATTTCTAAATTGTAGATACTCTGTGAAAATTTGCGTCTGATCTTCTGCTGAATTAAATTCATATCCAAAAAAAATACTGAGGGCTTGATGAATAGAAAGGATTATTTAATCGCGTTTTTCATTTTTCTTCTTTTAGTAAATAATTATACCGGGGGACAATCAATGAACGAACGAAAATTGTATTTTGAATTTACTGTTAACGCTGCGGCAGAAGATGCATACAACGCGTGGGCAACAAATAAGGGTGTTCAAACATTCTTTGCTCCGGGCAGCGATGTAAATGCAGAGTTGTTTGGAAAATATCACATCTATTTTTTCCCGGAAGCTCCTGAAGGTCAGCGGGGATCGGAAAATAATGTGGTGTTATCACATGAACCCGGAAAAATGTTTTCATTTACTTGGGATTCCCCGCCGAGTTTACCAACGATTCGAAATCATCAAAGAACTGTTGTTTTGATCCGGTTTCAGCAGTTGGATGAAAACTCAACAAGAGTGAAGTTTTTACAAACAGGCTGGGGTGACGGTGAGGAATGGGATAAGTGTTACGAATATTTTGAAAAGGCTTGGGGAACTATAGTACTTGCGAGGTTTAGATATCGATTCGAAAACGGTCCGGTTGATTGGAAAAATTTGCCCAATTTCAGCGAGTTTGCTGTCGAAAATTTGAGTAGCAAATAACTTTTAAATCGATAATAAATTTAGAAATTCTCAGGCATTGAGTAATTGGTTGCGGGGAAATTCTTAAATGAAAAAAACTTTCGGAAGCAGAGCAACGGAATTCTTTGTGAATCTTAAAACACCGGGGAGGTTAACTCACGGTGTGACCGTTATGAATCCGTACGAAAATGAAATTACGAGCAAATTAGTTAAACAATTCTACAAAGAATATTTCAACGATAACAATAAACGGATTTATATCATTGGTATTAATCCGGGCAGATTTGGCGGTGGTGTAACGGGTATCGGTTTTACTGATCCGATAAATCTTGAAGTAAAATGCGGGATAAAAAATAATCTCGATAAAAAACCGGAGCTTTCGAGTCGATTTGTTTATTCACTAATCGATTCCTTCGGCGGAGTTAAAAGGTTTTATGAAAAGTTTTTTATTTCGGCTGTTTATCCGCTTGCGTTAATTAAAGAGGGAAGGAATTATAACTTTTACGATTCTGAAAAAATTTATAAATCATTGAAACCGGAAATTATTAGATTATTGAATCAGCAAATTTCATTCGGAGCCGAAAATAGAGCCGTAATTTGTTTGGGTAAAAAGAATGAAAAGTATCTAAAAGAAATCAATGAGGAGTTAAAATTTTGGAAGCAGATTATTACGTTTGATCATCCCAGGTTTATAATGCAGTACAGACTTAAGAAACTCGATCAATATCTTGAAAAATATATTACGGTTTTAAATTCATTTTAATTACTTTGCGAGAAATGTTAGAAGGAAAAAGAATAAAAATGCGTTTTCCCGCAGGCGACACTAATCCAAAAGTAGAAAAAATATTAATCGAATTGATTCGTGGAAAAAATGTTTCCGAAAGAATTTCTAAAGTATTCGAACTCAGCGCTATTACAAGAAAGCTATCAATGAGGGCAATTACACGAAGCAACCCGGGTCTAGATAAAAGCGAGTTAAAATTGATTTTTATCAAACATCAATATGGTGATGATATGTTCAACAAAGTGAAATCTTATTATACCAAAAGTAAAAATGATTAAAAGAGAAATACCATCTGTAATTGAACCAATAATAGAAGCGTTTAAGAAACATGGTGCTGTCTAATCAGCGTAAAGAAATGTAAGATCAGCTTCTGAAAAAAAGAAAGAAGAAAATATTGAGTTGAAAAAAGTATTTGTTATTTAACAACACAATTTTCTACAAATAAATTTCGAAATCATCCGGTTATTATTCTCAACTAAATAGGATAAATAACTATGCCAACAAACTTACCTCCCGAATATTTTGATGCCGAAAGGCGTTACAAAGAAGCAATCGATCCGCAGGAAAAATCGGATGCACTTGAAGAACTGCTGAGTACAATACCGAAGCACAAGGGGACGGATAAACTCAGGGCAGATCTTCGAAAAAAATTATCAAAAATAAAATCGCAGGCGCAGCAATCGAAAAAGAAGAGCGCTAAATTCGAATCTAATTTTCATATTGAAAAAGAGGGGGACGCAAGGGTTATAGTAATCGGAGCGGCAAATGTTGGTAAGTCTTCGCTGGTAAAAAAGTTAACACACGCAGAACCGGATATATCCGAAAGTCCATTCTCAACCTGGGCGCCGACACCGGGCATGCTGGATCACAGAGGTGTACATATTCAATTAATCGATACACCGGCAATTGACCGCGATTACGTTGAACCTGAGTTTGCCGACTTAATTAAAAATTCTGATCTAATTCTTATCATGATTGATCTACAGGCATTCCCTATCCCGCAGTTTCAGAAAACGGTTGACACGCTTGAAAAAATTCGAGTGGTTCCGCGTCATACGCCTAAATGTGACGGCGATACTAAAACGAAATGTATCCCGATGATCGTAACGGTTAATAAAGATGACGGTGAAGCGCTTGACGATGATTTCGATGTTCTTAACGAATTGCTTAGAGAAGAAGGGTGGACGCTGCTACCGGTATCTGTAAAGGAAGGAAGAAATCTTGAAGAATTACTCAACTTTGTAATTAAAGAATTGAGAGTGATAAGAGTTTTTTCTAAACCACCGCATGAAGAAGCAGACAAATCAAAACCATTTGTTTTAAAAGAAAACGCTTGTGTTGAAGATTTTGCAATAGCGGTTCATAAAGATTTTTTAGAAAATTTAAAGAGTGCACGTGTTTGGGGAAAGGAAGTTCATGATGGTCAAAAGGTTGGCAAAGATCATATTCTGCACGACGGCGATATTGTGGAACTGCATGTTTAGTTATTAGGTTATTGAGTTAATAAGTTATTAGGTTGTTGAGTTTATGAGTTTTTAGGTTAGTGAGTCAGTGAATACTTGACATGTTCGAAAAGCATATTTTTGCTTTCTCGTTCAGAGACACACTCGGCAAGATATTTTATCCATCCATTATTATATTTGGCTTATTAATAATAAACGTAGAAGGGTTCTTTATGAAAAAATATAGATTGCTTAGTTGGAATGTAAACGGAATAAGAGCCGTTTCAAAAAAGGGATTTCTCGAATGGTTTGAGAAGGAGCAGCCTGATATCCTTTGTCTGCAGGAAACAAAAGCATGGAAAGAGCAGCTTAATGATGAATTGATAAACGTACCAGGTTACAAATCATATTTTGCCGAAGCTGAAAAGAAAGGCTACAGCGGAGTAGTGATTTATACAAAGGAAGAGCCGATCAAAATTCAGTATGGTTTGGGTATTCCCCAATTTGACAGCGAGGGCAGAACGATAATTGCCGAATATAAAAACTTTGTTTTGTACAACATTTATTATCCCAATGGAAAAAGATCGAAAGAGCGGCTGCAATATAAAATGGATTTTTACGAAGCCTTCCGGAAACATGCGGCTGACTTAAAAAGCAAGGGGAAGAAAATCATAATTTGCGGAGATGTAAATACTGCCCATAAGGAAATTGACCTCGCCCGTCCGAAAGCAAATGAAAAGACATCGGGATTTCTGCCCGAAGAACGCGAGTGGATGGATAAATTTTTTAACGAAGGATTTATAGATACACTTCGGATGTTTACAGATGCCGGTGAACTTTACACATGGTGGGACATGTTGACACGTGCACGCGATAGGAATGTAGGCTGGAGAATTGATTACTTTTTTATCAGCGATAATCTGAGGAAAAATATCACCAATGCGTTTATAATGCAAGATGTGATGGGCTCGGATCATTGTCCCGTTGGAATTGAATTGAAGATATAATTTGAAAGTATGATTGATGTCTTCTGAAATAAAAATGCGAGTCGCCCGCCCGACCAACAACCTCCGGCAGGTTTTGCGAATGTATAAAGATGGATTGGGATTTGAAATATTGGGAAGCTTCGAAAATCATTCCGGTTTTGACGGAGTGATGCTCGGAATTCCCGGTGAATCTTATCATCTTGAATTTACAAGTAAATCGGGGCATGAAGCGGGACGAGCGCCGACCGAAGATAATCTCCTTGTGTTTTATTTTCCCGGTATTGATGATTGGAATTCACGATGCCTCAGGATGATGGAAGCCGGATTCAAAGAAGTAAAATCTTTCAATCCTTATTGGGATGTTAAAGGAAAAACGTTTGAGGACCCGGATGGATATAGAGTGGTTATACAGAACACAGATTGGAATACTTAAGGAAATTAAATAGCTTTCTTCTAATATTTTTTATAATAAATAATTGTTCTAGTGAAAAAGAAAATTCTCTTTGTTGTTTATAATGTTGTTGCGGTTATCTCCTTATTCCTATTGTTTGAATTCTTTTTAAGAGTATTCGATACCAAAATCATACTTAGCGGAACAGACCACAATTTAATTTCCGACAGCGTTTACTATTCATCCGCGGGTTTAAATCCAGGTTCATTTGGAAAATCTCACGGGACAATGAAAGAAGTTGATTCATTGGGTTTCTGGAAATATTCTTCCAACAAAAATGCAGATAAAAATCTATTAATTATCGGGGACTCAGTAACAATGGGAATCGGTGTTGAGAATGATTCTACATTTACTGGGCGGCTGGCTAATTCAATTGATTCACCAAGAGTGTTGAATGCCTCGTTGATAGGCTATAATGTTAACAATTATAAAGACGTGGTTGAAAAACTGTTGTATGATGATAACAATAAATTAGGCATCAGCTCGGTAAACATTTTTTGGTGTCTTAATGATCTTTACTCGAATTTTCCGGGAAAAGAAAACCCACAATTCGCAAACGAAAATAATTATTTGGGTGCGGCACTCGATTTTTTACGGGAAAATTCCAAAATGTTTCATTTTATTAAAAATACCGTCAGCGATAGATCGGAAGCGTACTATAAACACGATATCAAAGTATACAACGAATTTCCGGAGCTTGTTGAAAATGCAATTCTAAAGTTGAACTCAATAAATGAAATATGCAGAGCGTCGGGAGTTGAACTAACAATTTTTATTTTACCCTATGAATATCAGCTAAGAACTTATTCTGCCCCCCCCCCCCGAAATTTTCAGACAATTATTTGATAAACTTGATTTGAAGATCATCAACTGTGCTAGAGCGTTCAGGGGCAATGAAGATAATTATAAAGATTATTATTTATACTCGGATGGAATTCACTTTTCGGTTAAAGGTCACAGAAAAGTATTTGATTACATTGAGCAGTATTACTGATCAAAATAATTATACAAGATCGACAAGCGAGCTGTAATCCGGATCGAACAATCTTCTATATGTGCGCATTGCGTGAGAGTCCGTCATTCCGGCAACATAATCACAAATTAAACGCGCTCTATCCATTGCATCAGCTTCGCGTTTAATCAACTTGCCTGTAAATTTCGGAAGCAGGTTCAATGTTTCGTTTTTATCGATGTAATTATTTTTAAGGATATCAAATATTTTTATCAACATATGATCGCCCTTGAATTCCATCTGGTGAAGCTGGAACGAGCGGAAGACCAATTCAACTGCGAGCTGTTTATAAAGCTGTGACCGCTCAAAAATCTCTTCATCAATAATGAGTTCGTATTTATAACGGTTTGTTAAATCATCCATAAAGGTAGAACGGGTTTTTATGCTGCAGGTACGAATGAACTCGCCAATCAACGATCCGAACTTTGCTTTATATTTATTCGTCTTCATCCATTCGATTATTTCATCGAGATAGGCAATTTGAGTTTGAGAGAAATTTCCGTTGTCGCGTTTCCATGATTCAATTTTTGTGACTGTTAAGAATCCGCCTGAAATACTATCAACAAGATCGTTAATAATATAAGCACTGTCGTCAGCCCAATCCATGATTTGGCATTCGATACTGCGGAAATCATTTAACTTGCTGCCGGGTAATAATTCCGCGGGAAAATTTCTATTAGCGAAAACAAATTCCAGAAACACTTTTTGATAATCGTAGAGAAAATGATTAGGAGGATCATCGAGTTGACCAAAAAGAGTTTTGTATTTTAAAATACCGTCAACGAAAGCCCGGGTTGGATTCATTCCGCGCCGCCGGTTTTCTTCCGTGTAAAAAATTTCAGTTATCAGTCGCAGAGTTTGCGCATTGCCTTCGAATGCTCCGTATGGTTTCATCAGTTTATGAAGCGTTCTTTCTCCTGCATGCCCAAAAGGCGGGTGACCGAAATCATGCGCCAAACAAGAGGCTTCAACAAGATCAGGGTCAATAAAATAATCTTTTGAAAACAAGTCCGTGTATTTATTAGTGAGATAATTACAAAGCGATCTTCCGATCTGTGCGACTTCGATTGAATGAGTTAAACGTGTTCGGTAAAAGTCATATTCACCGGGTAAAAACACCTGCGTTTTACCCTGCAGCCTGCGGAATTCGGATGAATGAATTAACCTGTCGCGGTCAATTTGAAAAGGGGTCCGGTAGTCGTCAGTGCGCTTGCTTTCATGAAGCCGTTCGCAATCGAATTTATTATAGAATTTATTCTGCATAGTAAGTGAGTAATAATTAATGATTACTTCAAATTACAGAAACCGGATGACTAATTCATTAATTCAAAAGAATAATTTACGCCAGCCCTTAACCAAAAATCTTTTGAACTCAGAAACTTAGCTGAGATTATTGTGTAGTCAAACAATTCGATATTTACAGAGAAAAGAGGATTAATATTAGAAAAAGTACCAGAATAACTTTCTTCGCCAAACTCATTCATGATTTGTTTAGGAGAAGAAGCCTCTTTTATATAGGCAAAACTTTCCATTCCTATATTATAACTATAGCTATAACTCCAATACTGAACTCCGGCAGTAATGTAAACAGAGGGTATCAAATAAAAAATTGGGGTTTCAAGGGAAATACCATAGCCACTGAGAGATTCATTTTCTCTATTACTGAAAGTTATTTTATTATAGTATTCAATACCGTTAGTGATTAACATGCTTTCCAGGTATGGACCCCAACTTACAGGTTCTTTATCTGCCTTGTAAGCAAATATATAACTGGCTCCAAACTTAATAAAAGAAAAAATACCTTTTCTTTTATTTAAAATATATTTGCCCGATAATTCTACTGCACTTTTAGGCTCAAGTGTAGTCTCCCAGCTATTCGAATAGTCGATATTATATAAAAATGTGTTAAAAGTTTTAGAAAACGAGTTATACATTTTATATTTCTCAGTAAGCAAAAAGTAATTAAAAGCAACACTTACTGAGAAAGTTTCTTTGTATTTCCCGCGTAGTAGTTCGACAATAAAAACGTACAATTGAAATGATGGTTTTTTATCAATATAATTTATCGGCGAAGATTCAAATAGATAGTAATATTTAATTGCCTCATTAATTAAATGTTCTTTTTCGTTTTGATCAAGGTTATCTTTTGCTTCGTAAGCTGTGGAAAATTTCGAAACCTGCGACTTAAAAAATCGAGCTGTTTCTTCAGCATAATCTTTATTAGAGAGATCTCCGGCAATATTGCCCTTTGTTAAATACAAAAAAGTTATTTTGTTTTGCTTTTCGACATCAACAAATCCTCTTGTTTTTAATTCAACTTTATAAGCATACTTAAACTTGGGTTCCAAATAACCAGTTGCTTCAATTACCGCCCCGCCTTTATAATTGCTTTCGTTTAATAATTGGATTTGTTTATCAAAAAAGATCTTTTGTTGATAAAGGGCATTCACTACGAGTACTTCTAGTTTGTAATTTGCAGCATTAATTCTGTTTAGGTCATTGTCAGTCCTGGCTTCTAGATAATCAAAGTAGAAGTAAAGCAAAGAGGGATTGATCGAGCCATAAAACGTCACTTTTTTCTCAAAATTTTCATCTTGTTCCAAAACTGATTTTGGAAAAATTTTTGAATATACCTCGTAATAAGTTTGAGCAGAAGTAGTTAAGCAAGAGAATAAAATAAGAAAGATAAATTTCCACTTCATTTCGATTAATCCATTAATTATTTTATAATATTTTTCAATTTTTATTGAGAGAGTCTATCATTTAAATTAATAATGCCGCATTTATATTTATAATCAAAAAATTGATCGAGAAATAAGTTTCGATTGATTCAAGATAACGAATATTAATAACTCACCTAATTACAATCAGCAATTAGATTATTTATTTGAGACAAATGCTTACAGCCAAATTCCTTAATATTAAAATAAAAATTAATACATATAAATCAAATAAATAAAAGTCCCATCTCTTTTAGCTCTCGGAAAATTATATCCTCTTGCGAGACAGAAGTCAGTTCGGCTAAATCAAAAAATCTTTGTGCATGGTTGCTTGAATTTGTGATAACGCACCACTTAATGATTTTAATCGCTTTTCTTACTTCATTATCATTCGGTTCCAATCTTCCTTTATGAACATTTGTGTGAATGAAAAGCCTGGATTTTGTTTCTGATATTTTCTCAACAACCGGATCGCTTCCCATCCATATAGCACGTGCATTTGGATTTATTTCTACCGGATAATCTCTATTATTTTAGCTCGTAATTATATTGAATCCCCACATTAAACACTTTCCCCGGTACATACTCAGCCAATGCGGTAAAGTATTTAGAAATATCATATTGAACAAAAATCATGGGACGAATTTGATTTACTTCTTTCTTTACATTAGTAACCAAATCTTCGGCAATAGCATCCTCGGGATCATCAGAGACCAAATAATCAATTCTTTTATGCAACAGATAATTAACACTGTACTTAGAATAAATAAATTGAACTCCGGCTCCTATAAAAAATCTATTGTTAAAATAATACAGGGGGGACTGAACCTGAGCGGCAATGGCAAAAGCTGTTTCGTCAGATTCTGAAATTTTGAAAAGCCCTCGGAAACGCTTTCCATTTAACGGATATGCTTCCCTGTAAATAGAATCAGGATAAACTGATGTATTGTCAACTATATGCAGCAAATACATAAGATCGAAATCCAAATAAGAAAATAATCCGGGATCCTCTTTCAATACAAACCGATATCCCACGCCGATACTCATAGCTGTATATACATCAATATTTAGATCGTTTTCTATTAGTATATATGGGAATCTATTATCCTCAATATTTATTACTTCGTCCAATGAATAAATGAATGTGCTTAAGGAGAGTCTAAGTTTTATCATATCATGCAGCTTGTATTTCTCACTCAGCAGTTTCGAAAGAAAATCAGAATAACGAAAGGAAGTCTGAACACCATAAAAATTATCTGTGTTGTTTTTAAACAAATACAAATAATCTAGTGACTTTTCAACGGCATGTTCAATTTCAGTTTGAGAAAGTTTTTCATAATTATTATATGCATTTTCAAAATAATCTTTCAGTGTTTCGGCAGTTTGTTTACACTGTGACTTATAGTCTTCGGTATCCGCATACTTACTCTTTTTCTCTATTAAATAAATATATGAACAGTAGTAGAGTTTGTTGCTGTCAATTTTGGACTCCGGAATATTATCCGGGATATAATTTTTTGTTTCAACAGATAGATTATTTAAAAATGATTTCAGTTCGTTGGTCTTAATCTTTGGGTTGGGGAGATTTATTAAATATTCTATTTCATTGTTCACCCAATTATTTCTTTTTACACGTTCATTATTCAGAAGGTTTTTAAATAACTTTTTGTAATCAACATTGCCGCTTCTCTCGTTTTTCCAAATTGATTCGCTTAGCTGAAGGATATAGAAATACAAAAGGTCTGGATTCAATTTTCCGTAAGCTTCCATCGATGTATTAATACCATCGAGATAATCGTTTTCATATTTAAATAATTCCGGCAATTCCTCATTAAAAAGATAAACTAATGATTGTGAATAACTAGGCTGAACAAAAAATAAGCAAATTGCAAAAATTAATATATAAGTTTTTGCCATTGTTAACTCCTTGTTAAAATTATTATTGTATGATCCACTGTTTAAATTATAGAGAATAATTTATACCTGCGCTTAGCCAAACATTTTTTATTAAAAAATATTTTACGGATAAGTAAATGTTTTCGGTTGCTTCAATGTTAACTGTTGCAAATGGTTTAAAATATTTGAATGATCTTGAATAAGTTTCGGTAAGTTTTTCACTTTTTTCCTCAAAAGAAGAAGCGTTTTTCGTATAAGAATAACTTTCAATTTCTACGTCATAACCATAATTTATTTGCGAGTATTGAACTCCTAATCCCAGGTATATGAATGAGGTTAAATAATATCCGGGAATATCTACCGCAACTGAAAATCCCCACTGGGTATTGTTCTTTCTATCACTAATACTAATTCGATTATAATACTCAACATCGTTAATTGTTTGCATGTCTTCAATTATCGGGGTTAAGTAAACACTCTCTTCTGTATTACTGAAACCAAAAATATAACTTGCTCCAACTTGAATGAAGGATAAAAATCCTTTGCTCTGCCTCAGTTGAATTTTACCCGACAATCCCACAGCCATTTGAGGCTCAACTCTTGTGTTCCATTTATGTGATGTGTAAGAATCTACTAAGTAAGTTTTAAATTCATGATAATAAGCATCCTGAAAATTTTCAGTTGGATTTCCCAGTCCATAATCAAATGTGAGTCGCAAAGCTGAATTTTCTTTGTAGCTGTCCAGGTAAAATCCAATTAGAAATTCATAAAGGTTAAAATCAGTTCTTTTTTTAATATAATAAATCGGTGAGTTTTTAAATACATAGTAATAATCAAAAGTAGTCTCTAACAGTTCCTGTTTTTCCTCATTATCAAACTTCCCCTTCAGCGTATGAGCTGCAGAAAACTTCGAAACGTAAGCATTTGTAAATTGTGAAATTTGGGATTTGAATTCGGAAGTTGAATCAAATACAGCACTTGTATCTTTTGAGAAATAAAGATAAATATAAAACAGCTGTTTAGCGGAATCTATTTTTTCTTTGGTACGTAATGTACTTATAAACACATCATTCTGTTCGTTTTCAATAAGTGCCGAAGTTTCAAGTGCTGGTCCCCCGGAATATTGACTTTCATCAAGTAGTTTTAGTTCATCTTTAAGAAAGGAAGTTTTAAAATAGAGAGCATTATTCAAGCTGAATTCAAGGTCGAATTCAGCAGTTTCAATTTGTTCATTATTACCGGACGACTGTTTATCCAGCAGATTAAAATAAAAATATAATAATGCCGGATCTATTGAACCGTAATATTCCACATTAGATTCAAAATCATCTATGTTTTTAATAGTTGAGTGCGGTAAAGAATTTGAGAAAACATCGTAATATGACTGCGAATAGTTGTTTATGCTTATTATAACCATCAATCCTGCGATTAGTTTTAAAATCATAATAGAATGCCCCTATTTTATTATTTAGTAAGTTGATTGTTGGATTTATTGATGTGTTATATGATAAGCGCACAAAAAATATATTAATAGCTCTAGATAAACATTGATTCCAAATCAAATAAACTGTCTCCCCAACATGCGATATTAAAACTAGTTTATAAATCAAACAAATGATTTATTAAACAGAAAATAAAAATTAATACATATAAATCAAATAAATAAAAGCCCTATCTCTCGAAGTTCTCGAAAAATTATATCCTCTTGCGAGACAGAAGCCAGTTCGGCTAAATCAGAAAATCTTATAGAATGTTTGCTTGAATTTGTGATAGCGCACGAGTTGATGATTTTAGTTACTTTTCTTACCTCACTATCTTTCAGCTCCCAGCTTCCTTCGAGGGCGTTTGTGTGAATAGTCAGTTTACTTTTTGCATCTGAAATTTTCTTAATTGAAGCTTCTCCGCCGATCCAAATTGCACGTGCATTCGGATTTATATCTTCCGTATAATTTCTGATATAATTTTCAATCAAATTTTTATCAACTGTAGTTTTCTGCGTTTCGAAATCGAACCATTCATCTACTTCCCAATCCAGCCCGACCCCGTGCATATAATTGTAAAGAGCTTTGTTTAATCCCGCTGAATATTTTTTATGATCGACTCCGGTTAAATCTTTATGAACCAAATCATTGTTCGCAAATTTGTTGTTTGTTGAAGATGTAATTTCAACTGAATACTTGCCTGGTTGTTTTGCTACGGGACTGTGAATAGTAAGAGCAAACAAATGCCAATATCCCGAATGTATTAATCCGTGATTGATCATCTGCCGTACAATTTCTAGTGAGTTAATTATTTCCTGTTCCGTTTGAGTCGGGAAGCCGTACATTAGATAAGAGTGAACCATAATTCCGGCATCAACAAAATTTTTACATGAATTTGCAACCTGTTCAACGGTTACACCTTTATCAATAAGTTTTAGCAGGCGGTCGTCGGCAACTTCCAAACCTCCGCTAACCGCAACAAACCCGGAGGCAGCCAGCAGTCTGCACAAATCAAATGTAAATGCTTTCTCGAACCTAATATTCCCCCACCAAGTTACGGAAAGTCTGCGGCGAAGTATTTCAGTGGCAATCTCGCGCAGCAATGCAGGCGGTGCAGCTTCATCTGTAAAATGGAATGATGTTCTTCCGGACTGACGAATTAATTCTTCCATCCAATCAACAACTGTTGAAGCTTTCGCCGGAGAATATCTGCCGATATAATCAAGTGTAACATCACAGAAAGTACACTTACGCCAGTAACATCCGTGTGCTGCGGTAAGCTTATTCCAATATCCGTCGGACCACAAACGGTGCATGGGATTCAACATTTCCGTCATAGATACATATTCATCCGGCGTAATTCCATCAAGTGAAGGCGGATTAAGTTCGTTGTGATGAACATTTTTTTGAATTGAGTTATCCAGGTAAGTCAGTTTGTTATCAACCCAAGTGAGGGTTCTTGTCCACTCATTATGGTTTGGGCTCTCAATATTCCTGATGATATTAAACAGAGGCAGTTCCCCGTCGTCAAATGTGAGGTAATCAATATAATTGAAAATTTGCGCATCACTAATATTTCGAAGCTCTGTATTTACATATCCTCCGCCGAAAACTATTTTAATGTTTTTGTTAATCGCTCTAATATGTTTTGCGGAAACTAACGCACCTAAAAGATTTCCCGGAAACGGGATTGTAAATCCAACCAGATCCGGTTTTGTTTTACTGATCAAATGATTGGTTTCATTTATTATGAATTGTTCAATAATGTTCGGTTTGCGATGAAGCTCTTTAAGTATAGGAAGAAATTCCGGTGTGCTTGATGAAAGTCTCTCTGCGTAACGGCTCAACCCGAAGTGCGGGGTAATATTTTTTTGAATCAAATTTACAATGTCATCAATCATCATTGATGAATAATATTTTGCTTTATCGTGCAGACCCACATCACCGAAGGCTGATGATTCATCAATCTTAATTGAAAATGAATCCCCGTGAGGCATATAGTTTTCCGATATAATTTTATATGCCAGACTTGGATCCTTCCCTTGTAAAAATTTTATTACCGGCTCAATAGCAAATAGATAGTTTTCCTTTAATGCCAGCATGCGCAATGCAGTATCGTTCTTATTTTTAGTGGAATCTATTTCATCAAAAATTTTTGAGAGTCCATCTCTACAGAAAATTTTAAGGAAAACATTCAGTGATAAGTCGGAACATTCAGTATCGTAACCTTTTGATTTAAGATAACCGGCAAGCTGTGTAACCGAAGAGTAGGTTGTGTTGATCTGCGTAAAAGGGGGAATTATGAGAAGTGTTTTCATTTAATAGTTTTCAAAATGAGTTATTCTGATCAAATAATAATCTCACGAAGCTGTTCTAATATTTGATTCTCTATTAGCGGCGTATAATAAGCATGCATTAATATGCTCATTCTTCAACTCAGGAAAATCTGAAAGAATCTCTGTTTTGCTCATCCCATTCGCAAGCCAATTGAGCACATCATAAACGCTTATTCTGGTACCAATGATTATTGGTCTTCCAAACCGCTTAGATGGATCGATTTGAATATGTTTTATTAATTCATTCATATGATAAAGATAGATAAAAATATTTTTTTTGTCATCATCAAAAAAATTATGCTAAACAGAAAACCAAATCTATATGTGTGCTGAATTTTAAGTGGTTATTTCACTATTTTGCATAAAATTATTTTCAAAAGAAGAAAATATACAATGAAGATAAAACTTTTTTTTATTGTACTGATTGTATTTATTTCTAGTTGTTTGTTAAGCAAGGACCCGGATTCCGTAAATGTGAAATTTATTGTCTATTCCGAGAATGTTGAATCCGGCGAAACGATTTACATTGCCGGAAGCCACCCTAAATTGGGCGGATGGCGTGCGGATGGATTTAAACTTACCAAATCAGAAGAAAACGAATGGATTGGAAAGTTAACTTTTTTAAAAAATATTTCAATCGAATTCAAACTGACAAAAGGCTCATGGGATAAAGAAGCGCTCAATGAGAAAAAGCAAATTCCGAAGAATCATGTTCTTAAATTATCATCTGATACAACTTTCGAAATTACGGTCGAAAAATGGAGTGATGATGTTGAATCATTAACAAGGTTTCATGGGCAAATAACAGGAACCGTACACTATCATCGGAACCTTACATTCGAGAAATTGCTTCCGCGCGATGTATTAGTTTGGCTTCCGCCAGGTTATGATGAAAATCCAAACAAACATTATCCCGTACTTTACATGCATGACGGTCAGAACCTGTTCGATCCTTCGACATCTTCATTCGGAGTTGATTGGCAGATGGATGAAACCGCAGACAGTTTAATTACGCAAGGCATAATTGAACCGTTAATAATTGTTGGAATAAATAACACAAGGCACCGGGGACCGGAATACTCATACAACGATACCGGGAAATCATACATGCGGTTTATTGTTGATGAGTTAAAACCGATGATTGATGAAACCTACCGAACATTACCCGGAAGAGAAAACACGGCTGTTGCCGGATCGTCAATGGGCGGATTAATCTCATTTGTGATTGCATGGAATTATCCCGAAGTGTTTTCAAAATCGGCATGTTTCTCTCCCGCCTTTGCAGTCCCAAAGCGCGACTTTTACATTGAGGAATTCCACAATGATGAAAGTCCAAAGAAAGACATCACATTTTATATTGATAACGGAGGCATCGCATTAGAAGCGGCACTGCAGCCGGGTATTGATAGAATGATTGAATTGCTGCAGGTAAAAGGATATGAAGTGAATAAGGATTTGTTTTTCTATTTTGATAAAGAGGCGCAGCACACCGAGGCTGCATGGGCTGAACGTGCATGGCGACCGTTAAAAATTTTTTTCGGAAAGTGAGTGGTGTTATGAAAGTATTGGTTGGATCTAAAAATCCCGTGAAACTTGATGCAGTAAAAGATGCTTTCTCAAATTATTTTGATAGCTTAACTGTTTTGGGTTTTGATGTTGATTCGAAGGTTCCGGATCAACCTGTAAATGAGGATACATTAATCGGCGCTCGAAACAGGGCATTACAGCTAAAACAAATAAATAATGATGAGAAACTCGGGGCGGATTATTTTGTCGGAGTTGAAGGCGGAATCGGGAAAAATTTTAACCGGTGGTTTGCTTACGGTGGAATGTGTATCATAAATGAAAAAGGATTGGAAGGTTACGGAACATCCGCTCATTTTGAACTGCCCGACTGTATTGTTGAACGGCTGCTGAACGGTGAAGAGTTGGGTTATATCATGGATGAATTACTCGACACTTCGGATACGAAAAGGAAAACCGGTGCGATTCATTTTTTTACAAAGGGCGTAATGAATAGAAAGGATTTGTATGTCCCGGGTTTGATTACTGCGCTCATTCCATTGATGCATGAAAACTTGTTCTTTAAAAATTGTTGATCCAAATGCGTAAGTTGTATCAATGATTGATGTAATAAAATTTTTGGTAATAGAACAGCATAGATTTATTTTCATGTAAAAGTGATTTGCTGAATATTAGGGGAAATAAAAATGTATTTAAAATCGGGTGATCTTATACTTCGTCAAACTAACCCGGGTGATGAGGAATTAATAAATCTTATTGATGATGCTTCGGAGCTTTTTCCGATGTCTGAAGTCCGTTTATACCCGTCACCGATGCCGAAAGAAATGATCTTCCGTATTGAGAAGGATGATCAATTGTTAGGTGAGATAAGTTTGAAAAATATCAAATGGTATAACCGTAAGGCGGAAATCGGAATAATTCTGAAAAAAGAATTTTACGGAAAAGGTTTCGGAACCAATGCATTGAAATCAATAATGGATTATGCATTCAATAAGATGAACTTTTACAGACTTGAAGCCGAAGTACTCGAGTTCAATGTTGGATCAATTAAATTATTGGAAAAACTCGGATTCGTAAAAGAAGGCGTTTTGCGTGAGGCAAAATATTCGGACGGAAAGTATTGGGATATTTTTCGTTACGGATTGCTGAGCCGGGAATATAAAAAATCAAAGGGGGAGAAATGAAATTCAGACTTTATCAAGTGGATGCATTCACAGATAAACTTTTCGGCGGAAACCCGGCTGCAGTAGTTCCGCTCGAATCGTGGCTAAGCGATGAAAGATTGCAGAATATTGCGATGGAAAATAATCTTTCTGAAACTGCTTTCTTTGTTGAGAAGGATAACGGATATCACATCAGATGGTTCACACCTACGGATGAAGTTGATTTATGCGGACATGCGACACTCGCTTCATCATTCGTCATTTTCAATTTTCTAGATTGTAATAAAAACGAAATCATTTTTGATTCATTGAGCGGCATGTTAAAAGTTACACGCAGCGAAGATCTCATCACATTGGATTTCCCGTCACGAATAATCGAAGAGATTGAACCAAACAGTGAACTTATTAAAGCTTTGCCGGTAAAGCCGAGTAAGGTTTTGTTTAACAAATCAACTGTGGCGGTGTTTGAAAACGAGGAGGTTGTCCGCAGTATGAAACCTGATATCAAACGGTTCCTAAATTGGGATACGCACGGAGTGATTATTACATCAAAAGGAAATGAAGTCGATTTTGTATCACGTTTTTTTGCACCCGATGTCGGTATAGATGAAGATCCGGTTACTGGTTACGCGCACACGCTTCTTACGCCTTATTGGTCGAAAGAACTAAACAAGAAAAAGCTTCACGCAAAGCAAGTATCAAAACGAGGCGGCGATTTGATTGTTGAAGATTGCGGCGCCCGCATTAAAATTTCAGGTAAAGCAGTAATTTATTTTCAGACAGAATTTGAATTATGATTACATTTTTTTTGCACTTTATAGTAAGGTGAGATTTATTATTTTAATCAATGATGAAATTATTTTCTAACATATTTTTGGTTTCCGTAATCTTTATTCTTTCTTCAGCCGAACTCAATGCGCAGTATTACGATAACGGCTTTTCAATTTCGGCGAGCTACAGTTACACAACCACTTCCGAAATGTTCTATTACCCGAACGCATCCGATCCTTTTTTAAGAAATCAATCTATTCCAATGGACGGGCTGCTGCATCCTTCGGTTGAAATTAGATATAAAATTAGTGATGAGTTTGCTGTCGGGATAAATGCAGAGTACATTAGGAAAACGATAAATGTAAGCGGAAGAACCATTCCAAGTTTGGGATTGATTTCAAACTTTTCGGTTGAAGACGGTTACAGTATTATCCCGGTTGAATTTAATGGTTTCTATCTTCTTCCATTCTCAACAGAACGGTTCAAGTTTTTTATGGGCGGGGGACTCGGTATTTACTTCGGAAAACATATTCGTAATATTATAGATGTAACTGTTTCAAGCGAAACACGCGAGGTCGCTTACGGTATTCAGGTGAGCGTAGGAATGGATTATATGATTAGAGACAATATTTCAATCCGGACTGAAATGCGTTTCCGCGATCCGGATATAGAGTTTATTAGTACTTATGATAAAAATGAATTTGAACACGGAAATAATATTTATAGAATTCCCGTGTCATCATTTCCGTCAAAAGTAAATATTAATGGAATTACCTTTGCGATTGGCGCAGCATATCATTTATAATATCAATTCAAAAGAGACTTCATTTAACTATATTTATGCAACAAAATGATTTTGTTTTACTTTTTTCTTACTCTTTATCTTACTCCTAATCTTAATCTAAGAATTTAAGAAAGGGATGCAAAAACCAACTTCGAGTAAGAGTAAGAAAAAGATTATGATTAAGAAAACAAAAGTTGTTCATGAATTATGAAATCACATTGGTTTTGTCAGTCAACAACCCGGGGATAAAATGAGTAAATATTATTTTGATCACGAGAAATTGAAAGTATATCAAAAAGCATTAGAATTCGTAGCTTGGGAAGAAAAGTTGAAAAACAATTTCCGTATGATGCTGACTAAATTTCAGTTTTCTTACTCTTTATCTTACTCCTAATCTTAATCTAAGAATTTAAAAGGAGATGCAAAAACCAACTTCGAGTAAGAGTAAGAAAAAGATTATGATTAAGAAAGCAAAAGTTGATCAGGAAATATAAAATCACATTGGTTTTGTCAGTCAACAGCCCGGGGATAAAATGAGTAAATATTATTTTGATCACGAGAAATTGAAAGTATATCAAAAAGCATTAGAATTCGTAGCTTGGGAAGAAAAGTTGAAAAACAATTTCCTTATGATGCTGACTAAATTTTAGTTTTCTTACTCTTTATCTTACTCCTAATCTTAATCTAAGAATTTAAGAAAGGGATGCAAAAACCAACTTCGAGTAAGAGTAAGAATAAGAGTAAGAATAAGAGTAAGAAAAAGATTAAGAATTTGGTTGATTATATATTTGGTATAAAGAAAAATACAAATGAGAACAAAAAGAATTTATTTAACCGGATTTATGACAAGCGGTAAGAGTACAATCGGACCGATTCTTGCAAATGTACTGGGCTGGGATTTTTATGATCTCGACAAAGTGATTGAAAAAGAACAAGGAAAATCCATAGTTGAAATTTTTGAAGAACTTGGTGAAGAAAAGTTTCGTAAAATTGAGCACGAAACAATTTCGAGAATAGCTTCACAGGAGAACCTGGTTTTATCATTAGGCGGCGGAACGATTACCGTCGATGAAATTTACTCGAAGCTGAAATCTACCGGTACGCTGATATATTTGAAAGTAACACCGGAAATGCTCTATAAAAGATTGAAGAATAAAATCGATAGACCGTTATTCCGCGATCTTGTTCTGGCAGAAAATTCAAAGGAGGAATTTATTGAACGGATTGAGAGAATGTTGAACGAGAGATCTAAATATTATGAAGGCTCTGATTTAATTATTGATTCCGATAACTATCCCGTCGGAATTACAGTTGATAAAATTGCAAAAAAAATTAAGAGATTTATTAATGAGAAAAATTAAAGTTAGCACTCAAACGCAAGACTATGATGTAATAATTGATTCGGGAATTAAGGATGTTAATGTTCTTCTGAAAAAACATAAAATTAAAGCAAAGCGTTTTTTTGTAATCGACAGTAAAGTTTATAAGTATCATAAAGCTGTAATAGATAAAATAATTAAAGCAAATCCCGGTGCAAAAAAGTTGATTATCACTGCAAAGGAAGAGAATAAAACTTACGAGACATTACAGAAAATTCATGAGAGATTAATAAAAAACGGATACGGAAGAGATTCGGCGTTGATTGCTATCTGCGGTGGAATTGTCGGTGACATTGCCGGCTTTGCAGCCTCAACCTACATGCGGGGAATTCAATTGGTCCATCTTCCAACAACACTTCTTGCTTCTGTCGATAGTGCAATTGGAGGAAAGACGGGAATCAACTTCCACAACACTAAAAACCTTATCGGTACGTTCTATCAACCGGAACTTGTAATTGTCGACACGAAGTTTTTCAAAACACTTCCCCCGGAGGAAATAAATTGCGGGCTAGGAGAAGTTGTTAAGTATGCTTTCTTGTCGAATGATTCGTTTAATAAATACTTTATAAAAAATTATCGAGACGCTGTTAAATTAAAAAGCGATGTGATCACAAAAATTATTTATGAGTCTGTAAAAATAAAAGCTGCAGTAGTTCGGCAAGATGAAAAAGAAAGCGGTTTAAGGAAAATTCTGAACCTCGGTCATACATTTGCACATGCGCTTGAAGTTCAGCAGAATCATAAACTAAAACACGGGGAAGCCGTTGTGACGGGAATCAGCTGCGCGTTATACTTGTCACATCAACTAAATTTGATAACCACTGCAGAACTTGAAAAACACTTAGAGCCGATTAAATTATTCACACAAAAGTTTGATCTTGAAAAACCGGATGAAAATGAAATAATCAAAATTATGTTGCGGGATAAAAAAAATCGTGACGGGAAAATTAAATTTGTTTTACTGAAAGGAATTGGCGAGTTGCTCGTTGATGTTTCAGTCGAGAAGAAACAAATTAAGAAAGCAATCGAAAATGGTCTATCGCTGTTCATCAACTAATCCATCAAATAAACAACTAAAAACTATCCATCGATGAAAATCAATTTTATTTTAATAAGTCTAGTGCTGCTCTCAACAATAATAGCGGCACAGGGCGAAAGAGAGACAAGGGCTGTTTGGCTGACTACAAACTACAGGCTGGATTGGCCGCCGAATACTTTTAATGAAGCCGAACAAAAGAGATCACTAGAAAAAATATTTGAGAATATAAAGAAGAAGAATCTTAACACGGTTTACTTTCAGGTTAGGAGCAACGGGACAGTCATGTATAACTCCTCTTATGATCCGTGGTCTCCGTACATTAGCGGAAAAGAGGGCGCCGCGCCATCATACGATCCGCTGGAATTTGCGATTAAACTTGCGCGCAAAAATGGTTTGGAAATTCATGTATGGGTAAATGTAGTTAGATGTTTTGCCGGACAGGAATCAGAGCATATTCAATCTGCAGAACATGTAGTTAATAAGTATAAATACTGGTCAGTAAAAATAAGTCTCGAAGGAAAAAATCAATACTGGCTTGACATGGGTTACCCGGAAGTTAGAGAATATTTAGTGAAATCCTTTACTGAACTGGTAAGCAATTATGATGTAGACGGCATTCATCTCGATTTTATTCGTTACCCCGGTGCGGCTTTTAATGATAATGAATCGTACTCGCTCTACGGAAATGGATTAGCGCGTGATGATTGGAGAAGAGAGAACCTTAATATTTTTATCGGCGATTTGTACAAAAAGGTGAAGACAGTCAAACCGTATGTGAAGGTCGGTGCGGCTCCGATTGGTATTTATAAGAACATCGAAAACGGGAAAGGTTTTCAAGGTTATGTTGACGTGAACCAGGATGCACGCGAGTGGCTTAAGCGCGGGATAATGGATTATGTTGTTCCGCAAATTTATTGGGACTTTGAACGCAATCCAAAATTTGATGTTGTTGCAAATGACTGGCTCAAAAATTCATTTGGAAAAAGTATTGTGCTCGGCACCGCACCTTACAAATCCGAAGTGTTAAACGAAATCGAAAGAATGATTCAATTTTCACGCGATGCCGGGGCGGCAGGAGTTTCTTTTTTTCGTTATCAATTTATCGCGGATTATAATTTCAAATCATTCTCGGGCAGGGTATATCCGGCACCGATGCCATGGATAGATTCAGTCAATCCCAAAGCGCCGCAGAACCTGACATATGAATATATTTCAGGTAAACCATCTAAGCTGAAACTTAGCTGGACTGCCGCAGAAGATGACCACCGGAACAGCGGTGTGCAGTATTATTCGCTTTATAAACTTCCTACAGATAAAGCTCAAACCGATTCCGATTATTTAATTGATTTGCTTGATGCACATAACACATCGGTAACATTGGCAGTCGACAAACCACAAACTGTCAATTATTACCTCACATTAAAATCAGTTGATAAACTTTGGAATGAAAGTGAAAACAGTTCTAACGTTTTGAAGGTAACTATACCTGAGATGAAACAACTTGCCGATAACATTGACATATTGGATAACCCGGTTTTGATTAAACGAAAAAACGGGAGCTTTGCAGTTCTGTTTTTTTCAGATACGAATGACAAAGTCGAAGTAATTTTAGGCAGCGGCTTCTCCGAGCAAACAAGCAAAAGTGTTAATGTTAGTTTTGGAAATATGATAATTGAACTTGAACCCGGAGTTGATAAATTTGATTTTCTAAAAATCAAATTTGTAAAAAGCGGAAAAGAACATAAACTTCTTTTGTAGTTATAAGTCGATAATCTGTTGTTTCTATAGCATCATAAGATATTTCTTAGTTGTAATTCCGCAACCAAATTATCATAACCGGTGAATTGTATTCCATCCCAATTTAAATTTTTGGCTGCGTCAACATATTCCTTTATGTCGTCGATAAAAATATGTTCATCCGCAGGCTTTTGAGTGAACTGTTCGACCGCTTTATAAATTTTTTCTTCCGGTTTAACAGCTCCGATTTCGTGAGAGAGAATCAGTTTATCAAAATGTTTGAGGAAATCATATTTTTCCCAACCGTACTTTTTATGAATATCGTTTGTATTCGAAAGCAAGACCAATTGATACTTTTCTTTTAGTTGCGGGAGAAGCGACGACACCTCTTTGTTCACTTCAAATATATCGGAATAAATGTGGCAGAATTCCTCACGGGTAATGTTATTCTTTGTCCACTCCATCATCAGATCGAGGAACTGATCATTTGTTATCTGCCACCTTTCAAATTTACGGTGCCCCGCTTCATAATTATCGCGGTACAGTTTCTCAAAGTGATCGCCCAATCCATCAGCAATATCATTGAGTTTGTTAATCATTTTTGAGTAATCGAAAGGGATTAAAACATTTCCCAAATCAAAAACTATTACAGAATAATTTTTCATATAATCATAAATTTATTTTGAGCTGCTTCGTTACTTAAAATAATAATGGCAAACAATAAATGAATGCCTCGAACTAAAAGGAATCACAGATTGAAAAGAAATGATCTTCCCCCCGTGAACTTATTCCATTTTTAATAATACGGTCACGCCGTGTTAATCATTTACTGCTTAAAAGTTTTTTCTACCTTTCCGCCTTTTACTGAATTCACTTCGATTGCATAAGGTCCGCTTCCGGAAACAATCCAGCTTACTACCACGGTAGAGTTTCCATCTATTCTATCAATAGTAATTTTTTCAGGGTTGTGTTTCTGTTCGTCAAAGTCGGTTTCATATTCCGAATCTTTAACCCCGCCGCTTATCACGGTTGCGCCCTTCAGTCTTATCCAATCGGGACGAGTTAATTTATGCTCTACATCAACCGCAAGTTTTGTCGGCAGAGTCTTTTGATTGAAAATAACGACAGTAATTTCATACAAACCGTTTCCAAGAAATTTTTTTTCAAAATCTTCTATTGAAATCATCGGAAGAAGAGATGCTTGGAACAATGTGAAAGCCATATTTCTGTGACATTCTTCTTCAAGCAAAAATGAAGGAGGCATTCTTCCGAATGTTTTTTTCATTCCGCCAACCTCAACTTTGCCGTATTTTGGATGATCTACTTCTTCCCATTCGATAAGTGCATCGCCGAATAATAAATATTTATCAAACTTATACATTGTTTCCCGCGAACCGAAAAATCCTCCCTCCGATTCTTTTCTAAACATGTTGAATGAAGTCCACAACTCATTTACATAAGGCATTATTCCCAGTGACTTATACTGCCAATCGGTTTCTCCGCCGTAAACAGTATAAAGATCTTTGTAAGTAATCATGTAATCATAACCGGGAAGAATATCTTCACCCGTCTTTCCGACAAAATCAAACAATTGTTCGTCGTCACGGTAAACATCATCTTCTTTTGTTCCCGGTCCGCGCAAGATCATTCCACCTGCGTTATGATACGACTGTGAAGCCAGAACATTAGGATGTGACTTTAAAAAATTCCCGATTGCTCGAGTTTCAGGCAGACTGAAAGGATAACGATCAGCGCCGTATTGTACATAATGCGGGCGCCAGTACCAGCCCCAATTTCTATTCGGATCATAATAGCCGTCGCCGTCTTCATTAATTTCACCGTCACCGTCGTTATCAATTCCTTCTCTCCAGAAAACCTCGTATTCGCCTGTTTCATCCGGTTCACATCTAACCATTAAGTGAGGATAATCAGGGTGAGTTTTCCATCTCCCGGTTGATGATTTCACACGCATCTGAGAAATGAATCCGTCGTTGTTGAGATCATCGGGAAAGTCTTCGTTTATCAGTCCGTCCCCGTCATCATCTCGCGCAACGGTCCCGGAACGATTTGATCTTGCTTCATGTATGAATATGTCGCGACTGTCCGGGCTTTGAAACGGAACTATATAAAACGTTAATCTGTCAACCAACTCTTTTATAAATTTATTTTGATCATAGCTTTCAAGCAGATACCAGGCAGTATACATTGCAACTTCAACCGCTTGTATTTCATTTGCATGAATTGAAGCATCTATATAAAAAGCAGGTTTCTCATTGTGATTACCGGTTTCCGGATTTGTGATAGTCAAACACCACAGGTCTTTCCCTTCGTTGGATTTGCCTATGCTTTCAAGCGTGGATAGCTCAGGGTATGCGTTATTGAGTTTCTGAATTATTTCGGTTACGCCCTTCCAGTCGTAGTATCTATTCCATGATACGTCAACCTTTGGTTTGTTAGGCGCTCCGATTGCTTTTAAAGCAGATTCGGTAAGCTCGTTCTGCGCAAATACAAATTGTGTTAAAATTAGAGTTACAACTAACAAATAATTTTTTCTCATTTCAAATCCCGCTTTAATTTGTGTTTTTGGGTTTGATAACTTTTTCAATTTTTCCACCTTTAATACTGTTCACTTTTATTGTGTATGATCCGCTGCCGGATACAAGCCACGAGGCTGTAACTTTGGAATTTCCGTCAATTCTTTCTATCATCAATTTTTCCGGTTTATATTCCTGTGCTGAAAAATCTTTATCATACTCTGATTTTTTAATCCCCCCGCTGATCACTTCGGCGCCGCTTATTTCAATCCAATCAGGTCTTGTGATTTTATATTCTTTATCAACGCTTAACTTGGTCGGCATCAACCTTTTATTAATTATATCGACCGTAATTTTATAAAGTCCGCCATCAAGCTCATCTATTTTTTCATTCTCAATTGAGAGCTGCGGCAGCATATCTGCATGCATCAATGTGAATGCCATGTTACGGTGACACTCTTCTTCGAGTAAAAACGAAGGAGGCATTCTTCCGAATGTTTTTTTGATTCCGCCGACTTCAACCTTTCCATATTTTGGATGTTCAACCTCTTCCCAGTCTACAAACGCATCACCGAATAGTAAATATTTATCAAACTTATAAATCGTTTCGGTTGAGTTTTCGGGATCTTCCCGGAACATGTTGTACTGTGTCCACAATTCGTTAACAAACGACATAATACCATGACCCGCATAGTGCCAGTTCGTTTCATCTCCGTAGGTTGGATAAAAATCTTTATATGAATTGATATATTTATAACCGGGCAGCAATTCCAATCCTTTTTTACCAATGAAATCAATTAACTGCAGATCGTCTTCAAATCTAAAGTCAGCTTCATTTTGATATGGACCTATTAAAATCATTCCGCCCGTATTGTGATAAGATTGTGAACCGAGTATGTTCGGATGTTTCGACAGAAAATTCTCAATTGCTTTTGTTTCCGGCAGACTGAAAGGGTAACGGTCTGCACCGTATTGAATGTAATGAGGGCGCCATAACCTTCCCCAATTTCTATTAGGATCATAATAACCGTCGCCGTCTTCATTAATTATTCCATCTCCGTCATTGTCTATTCCCTCGCTCCAGATAAGATCGTAGCTTCCGATTTCATCCGGTTTGCATCTAACCATTATGCGTGAATCGTCCGGATCGGTTTTCCATCTTCCGTATTTTGATTTAATCCTCATCTGGGTAATAAAACCGTCGTTGTTCAGATCGTCATAACCGTCTTCGTCCATTAATCCGTCACCGTCATCGTCCCGAGGTATTTGTCCCGAGCGAGGTGAATGTGCGGTATTGGGTTCATAGAAAAATTTGTCTCGGCTGTCCGGGCTCTGCATGGGAATAATATAAAACGTAACACGATTCAGAAGCTGTTTAGTGAAATCAATTTCGTCATAAGTTTCCAATAAAAACCAGGCTGTATAAAGAGCCACTTCAACGGCTTGCGCCTCATTCGCATGAATTGATGCATCAATATAATAAGCCGGTTTATCTTCAGGTTTGCCGCTTTCAAAATTTGTTATTGTAATACACCAAAGATCTTTTCCTTCGTAAGATTTTCCAATTGATTCAAGCGAGGATAAATTTTGGTATGCATTATTTAATTCATTCAAAATATCAGTCATGCCGGCATAATCATGATATCGATTCCAACTGACTTCCACCGCGGGATCATTAGGCGCTCCTACAGCTTTTAGAGTAGAAGGTAAACCGCTTTGTGCAAAAAGAGAAAGCGGAAAAATTAGTAAATAGAAAAAAGTGAATTTAAACATTAACGTCTCCCCCGGATTACAATTGGACATTCAATTCATTGTAACCGGCAGAGGGAGAACCAACATTAAATACTACCCTGCCTTTGCCAACAATTACAAAAGTTTTTGTTACTGCTGAACCGCCAGTTATCGGATCTTGGATAAATGTGATCTCATTTCCGGAGGCAATGGTTTGACTTTTCGCCGGCTTTGTTTTAATTAATACAGGCTGTAATGCTTTTACTCCCCTCCCGACTTCAGTATGCGTCGGCAACGTTCCTTCATTTTTAATTGTGAGAGTCACCCTGAAAACATCATTCCCGAGATCTTCTACCAAAGGTTCGGGTACTTTCAACAATGGCAGACTTTTATATAACCGGAATAGAAGTTTGTTGGCGTTTTTTGAAATTATTGTTAGGCTGTCTTCCGGCGGATTATTTTTAGCGAACGGTACAAATCCCCCAACCTCAACTTTTTGATTTGGAAAATCCGGATGTTTAATTTCCTTCCATTCCAAATAATTTCCCGGTGTGTTTTTTACTATCCATTTATAAGCTAATGTTTCTCTATTATCATCGGTTTTCTTTTTGTTCTTTTTGTTTTTTTCTTCTGTGGAATCCTTCACTTCGGGATATGTCCAGGCAGGAGCGGAAAAACTAAATCTGCCCGCATCATAAAAAGCCCAGCCGGCAATACTTCCGTTGTTTAACTTTTCTCCGGGATATTTTGCAAGTGGTTTTAAATCCGACGCTAATGCATTATATGCAGCGGAATCTGTACTGAACATATTTCCTTTCGATCTGCGTCCCTTGTATTTGATCTTCCAGCCTTTATCGAAATTGTTGTGATAGTTAAAAGTGAAAACCGATAAAATGTTCGGACGCTCAAATAAAAAATCTGCAAGTGCAATCAACTCTTTTGCAGCAAATGGGTGAACGCCGCCATACGTTTCATAAGGCTTGTATTCGTTTGTCCCGTTCATGTTTACGTTAATTCCTCCAACGGGATCTTCATTAACTTTCCCGTCGCCGTCATCATCTTTTCCTTCGAATAAAAGTTTGTATTTTCCTGCTTGACCTTTTTTCGGATCAGCTTTGATCATTAGTCCGCCTAGTTTATTATCTCCTCGATCCATTCACCTTCCGGGTCTTCGATTCGCATCATTGAAATTAGGTTGTCGTTGTTTAGATCATTAAATCCATCTTCATCATTAAACCCGTCTCTATCCAAGTCATACGATTGATGATTGCCAAGATATTCTGATTTCACATTTTCAAAATATCCGTCCAGTGCATCTGGAGAAAGGCGCGGTAAAACATAAAGCGAATAATTTTCAATCAATGATTTGATCGAATCAACCTCTGCATTATTCAAGATCATTTCGATAAAATCTTGTGCCGCAGCCGTTCCGGCAAGATCATCCGGTTCAACACCGGCAATAACAAGAAATCCCGGTTTGTTTTGAACATCGCCTTTCGCGATTTCAACAACGTAAAGTTCTTTGTCGCTGGTGGTTTTTCCGATTTCTATTATCCTGCTGATGCTGCTGTGATCATTAACTAATCCTTTTATTGTGGAATACTGATCATTGTGTGAAAGGTATTTCGATTGCGCTGATAAGGAAAGTGTAATGAGAATTAACAATACAATTGCTGATCTAATGATATTCATTAGCGGATCTCCATAAAATTAATATGACTTAACTTTTTTGCTGCTTATGAGGCATGTGAATATTTTTGTTTGTTCTTAGCAATAACTGATTATATAATTTTATTGAACATTAATTTCTTTCTAATATGGCGGGATCTCATGCTGCAAAAAACCTTTCCCCCATTACGTAGTTTCTTTTTTGAATTCTTGTTAGATAAGTTCCGATTAAATTAATTGCCGGTTATTAATAAATACTTCCTTTCCATGATAAAACGTAACAAGTTAGTCTTTTCATTTATCATTTTCAAATTTTCTTATTATCTTAAACATCATTTCAAATTACATTTTAGGGGGAAGTATGAAATCAAAACTGTCTTTTCTTTTCATTATGCTGATCATTTTATCGGCGTGCTCACAAAAACCGGATGTTAAATATCCTGAAACGAAGAAGGGTGATGCGGTAGATGATTATTTCGGTACACAGGTTGCCGATCCTTACAGGTGGCTTGAAGATAATAATTCGGAGGAAACAACTGAATGGGTCAATGCACAGAATAATGTTACTTACGGCTATCTTGATCAAATACCATTTCGCGAAGATTTTAGAAAACGTTTGACTGAACTTTGGGATTATGAAAAATATTCGGCTCCAAGAAAAATCGGTAAATATTATTTCTTCTCAAAGAACGACGGACTCCAAGAGCAGAGTGTTGTTTATTATCAAGAGGGTTTAGACGGTGAACCGGTTGTGTTTTTAGATCCGAATACATTTTCTGATGACGGTTCAATTAGTTTAGCCGGTATGGCTTTTTCAAACGATGATAAATACTGCTCGTACGCAATTTCTAAAGGCGGATCAGACTGGCGGGAAATTTTTGTTATGGACGTAGACACACGAGAGAAACTTGACGATCATATTATCTGGGCAAAATTTACGGGAATGGCGTGGTATAAGGACGGATTTTATTACAGCCGATATGATGCGCCGAAAGAAGGCGAAGAATTGAAAGCAAAAAATGAATTTCAAAAATTGTATTATCATAAACTCGGTACGCCTCAGTCGGAAGATGTTTTAGTACTGGAGGATAAAACAAATCCGCAAAGAGGATTTTCAGCCGGAGTGACAAGCGATGAAAATTATTTGATTATTTCCGGGTGGGAAGGTTCTGCAAGCGAAAATGTTTTATATTATCAAAACCTCAGTACCGGCTCACCAATAAAAATGCTTATTGAAGAATTTGAAGCAGAATATGGTTTTGTTGAAAATATAAATGAAAAGTTTTTGATTATGACCAACTATGACGCACCAAACAAAAAATTGGTTATGATTGATCCTGCTAACCCTGAAAAATCAAATTGGACAACCGTTATACCCGAATCTGAAAATGTTATTAATAGTGCCGCTTATGTAAGCGATAAATTATTGGTTTCATATTTGGTTGATGCAAATACAAAAGTATTCGCTTTTGATATTGAAGGGAACAAGCTTTATGATATCGAGTTACCCGGCATTGGAACAGCTTATGGTTTTGGCGGTGAAAAAGAAGACACGGAATTATTCTACACATTCACTTCGTTTACCTATCCGCCTACGATTTTTAAATATGACGTGGTTGAGAATAAATCGGAGTTGTTTAGAAAATCCGATGTAAAATTTAATCCCGATGATTATGAAACAAAGCAAGTGTTTTACAAAAGCAAGGACGGTAAGGAGATCCCATTATTTATAGTGCATAAAAAAGGATTGGAATTAAACGGTAATAATCCGACACTTCTTTACGCTTATGGTGGATTTGATATTTCAATGACACCAAGCTTTAGGTTAACTGCAATTCCGATAATTGAAAGCGGAGGCATTTATGCAATGGCGTGTCTGCGCGGCGGCGGTGAATACGGAAAAGATTGGCATGAAGCGGGAATGTTAGATAAAAAACAAAATGTGTTTGATGACTTCATTTCAGCCGCTGAATACTTGATTGCTGAAAATTATACAAACCCTGAGATGCTCGCATGTCAGGGCGGATCCAACGGCGGACTGCTGGTTGGCGCTGTGATTAATCAACGTCCCGATTTATTTAAGGTTGCTCTGCCTGCAGTGGGTGTGATGGATATGCTGCGGTTTCATAAATTTACTATTGGCTGGGCGTGGGTTCCCGAATATGGTTCAAGTGATAATGAAGATCAATTTGAGTTTTTGTATGCATATTCACCGCTTCATAATATTAAGGAAGGCGTACGTTATCCTGCAACTATGGTAACAACTGCTGATCATGACGACCGTGTATTCCCGGCGCATTCATTTAAGTATGCTGCCGCCTTACAGGAAAAAGCAGCTAAAGATAATCCTTTGCTGATTAGAATTGAAACAAAGGTCGGACACGGCGCCGGAACAAGCACTTCCAAAACAATTGATCTTTACACAGACCTGTGGTCATTCATGTTTTATAATTTTGGTCTGGAACCGGAACTAAATTGACTTTGCAAACCTCCGCCGGTTTTATAAAATCGGCGGTTAAATATTATCTATGTAATTGCTTGGCAAGACTATATATTTCTGCATCGTGCTGTATTTTATCTATGAGCGATTTTACTATTCTATCGAGTAACGTTCCATCACGAAAATCAGCAGGAGCTATAAAATTAACCCGACCATCGTTAAACATTTCTTCAGATTTCGTTTTTGCCTTTGGCGTATGTGGTTTATATACAGCTACTGAATTTCCTCCTCTATCTTTTACAAGTCTAAAACAGGGAATATCCGTTTCGCCATCACCAATGTATATAATATTTTTAAACGGTACCGCTCTATCTTTGTCGGGTACATATCTATTAATATCTTTATGTTCATAAACATTGAGGCATCCCTTATTTATCCTAAACAAGAATTGAGTTTTTGATGTGTAATTTAAAGCGAGCGCAGGCCATTTTGCTACCCCATGATGATCGTAGCAAAATGAGGATGCAAAAATTGCCTTAAACTTTTTTGAAATTTTTGTGCCCGTTACCATTTCTCTAATGCCAGAGGAGATGATAAAATGGTCAACAGCGACATTGCTATGTTTGCCATATTCATTTATTCGATCAAACCACCCTTTTTGTTTTTTGAACTTATCTTCATATGGGAGGACACCTTCGAAAAAGGGTAGGTCTTTTCCAAATTCCTCAAAATCTTTTTTTCTTACTTGAACCGATTGAGCTTCAGCTTTTTTTAGCATGAGATGCATATAGATAAGGATGTTATCTGCCTCATGTTTTTTTGAATCATTCTTAACTTCATCCCAAAACCTTTTTTTGTTCATTCCTATAGCAGGAATAAAATCCCTCTCTTGCATATTTCCTGGGGCAAGGGTTCCATCGAAATCGTATGCAATCGCAAATGGAATATGCTTTTTCATTTGTTAACTAGCCACGTGGTGGAAATGGGTCATGACCATATGAATTACGTGCCCGAATTTTACCATCTCGCCCTTGGAGAAAAGCTTCTGAACCAGATCCTCTTGCCAATCGTCTTGTTTCTTTCCATGCTGAGGCTTGAGTTTCATGAATTGAATTTACTCTACTAGAACCCGTTTTTTTTACTGACCAACTCCCATCCTTTCTTGGGCTAGTCCAGTAGTTATCCGTTTTTAGCATATTAGTCTCCCGATTAGTTTATATATTATTAATTAGATCAAATTAATGCGCAACTTAAGTTCTTTTCTTAAATCACAAATAATTCCAAGGTGTTGAATAAAGATTTACTTATTGAAAATATTTGTTAGATTTTATTTTTAAATACACTTAAAAGATATTTTAGCTTATTGAAGTACCAGCAAACTAAATATATTGGATAACAAAATCAAATTGTAATTCTCTATTTTAAACTTAAACCACCTTGTGTTATTAAAAGCTTTTTGAATTATTGGTCTTTAATTCATATTTAACAATATCAATAAGTATTTACATCCATTTCAAGCTTAATAAATGTTTTTTGTTTTAAAATCTCTTCCGCATCATTCTGATGAGATTTTACTGCTTCCTGAAATTTATACCAATTTGTTGATTGATAATTAGCTGGGTCTTTCCATGTATAAACATCTGTAAACGGATCCCATCTTGAAACATACATATCACTTTTATCTCTAAGCCCGCGAACATTTTCATTTACAGTTTCATCAAACCACTCTTCTTCGTCATATTTTTTTAATGTCTCGTCACCATAGTTTGATGTTTCGGATAACTTGATATACCTTTCAATCCTTTCATCTTGTAGATCATTGGTTTGATCTCTTTCAGCGATTGCAGTTCCCAAATCTTTTATCAATTCGTTTTTGTTTTCCTCTAATTCATCAGGTTCTTTCGAATTATGATACCACAAGGATTCCATTATTGTGGTTGCGGCTTCAATGAATCTATTTTTATTAGAAACGCGTTTAAGATTTCCCAGCAGTCTTTTGTCTTTCCACACCAAACCGGGCCAATCAGGATTATGCTGCGCATCTGCATGTCCTATGTCTGGTATTCCTGTTTCAAGTATTCCAGACATAGAGTTAAAAGAATCATAATAACCGATAAAATTTTGATGTGCCCATGTATCCGCATAAGAATGTATGGCTATACCGATTCTGTAAATATTATTTGTTCCTAATGCAGCATTAAAAATCCTTTGTGCGTTTTCACTATTGGGTGTTGTGTTTAACCAGTGAAGTTTACCGTCAGCTCTATAAGTAGTTGGGGAAAGCGGATCGCCCGGAATAAAATGAAAGATAGGATATATTCTGAATAGTTTTGCTTTCGGCTTCAGAATGTTCATCGTCTGACTGATATAATTACTATAATATTCCGCAGTATCCTTATTTATTTCGAATATCATAGAGTTATCATCAACAAATTGTGACGAGTAAGCGATTATTTTTGCCTCTGAGTTTGTAAACCCGGCTCTTTTGCATATCAAATAAGTTATGTAATAATGAAATTCAATATCCATAATTACCCCCAAGATTGTTAAATAAATTTATCTAATAGAGTTACTATTACGTTTCCGAACTCTTCGCTTCTTTCAATGATTTTGTTAATCTTTTCATTTCTATCTTCAGTGCTTTTAACTATTTTCATTAACTCTGCTAATTTTTTAACGTCTGCAGGTTTCGGGAAAAGTTCTTTTACTTCTTCATCTGTCATTCTTGTTAGCGAGGATATTTTGCCTGCAAGAATATAGTCGGTTTCTTCATTGGCATGTTCAGCGGCTTTGGCTGAATCTTTTTCTAGTTGTTCCCAATCAGTTGCCATTGTTGCCCCCTATGTGAAATGTGTTTTTAATTTCGGTTAATTCGTTTATGTAGCTGTCAATTTTATTGGTTGCTGATTCTGCGGTATCAGAAACTTCCGTTATTTGTTTTGTCGCTTTGTCAATGCTTTCCAGGATATTAGTAATTGAATCCTCTTTTACCCCTATTGTATTTAATAGCCGGTCTCTGTTTGTAGCTACTTCAGAAGCAGAAAGTAAGTAACTGGTTATGGAATTGTTAACGCTTTTTGCAAGTAAGAATTCCTTGCGAATATTGTCCTCTATACTTTTTTCAATTTCATTGAGGGCATTAATCATGGTTTGCCTTTTCTTATAGATTGTATTCAGGATATCTTTTTGAGTTAATTTCAGAAATTTTATTCTATCTTCAGGATTATTACTTGATACAATTTCATCCCATGTTTTAATAATGTTGGGTTTATCGTAAAAATTCTTGATGAAGAGTGGGGCCCATTCCAATTCCATAAATTCATCCACAGCTTTTCTCTTGAAATCGAAATATTTATGCAGCAAACTCAAATTAGAATTTTCAAGTTGTGAGATTCTTTCTCCAAGTTCACTTGATAGCTTTGGAGCTTCGGGTGGAATAGAGGCACATCCGAGAATAAAAAATGAAAAGAATATTATTTTTATTAAAAGTGATAAATATCGAATCATTATTTCTCCTCGTAATTATTTCTATGTTAGTGACATCAATGAGATGATACCTATTAATTAAACTCGGCTTAATTTTATTTTGCAACTATTATATCTATGTGATTATCAATAATTCGACAATTTAAAAATGTTTTAGTAAATAATTGTTTCTAGGCTCACCATATTATTTTTAAATTCAGAACACCTTACCCCCCGCAAAATGAAAGTGCAGTGGTTTTGAAAATTAAGCGTAAATTTGTACCCGGAAATATTGTGTGAGTTTCATTTAATAATTCGGCCAATCGTTTTGCCGCTCTGTTAAACCTAGGA
>JAIOZI010000092.1 GCA_021740785.1 Melioribacteraceae bacterium | reverse complement strand
AGAATGGTGAACAAATAATTTTTGATGGAATACTATCTACGACTGATACAATTATTTATACAGATTCTCTGTTGCCCTCAACAAATTATTCCTTAACTGCTGAGATGGATGGAAGCAATTACAAAACAACATCAACAACCCAATTCCGAACAATGGATACCACAAGCCATGATTTTACCTGGCAGACGTGGATATTCGGGGAAGGTAGTACAAGTGATTTAAATGATGTAGCAATAATTGATGAAAACAATATTTGGGTGGTAGGTGAAATACATACAAGAGATACGGATCGATATGATAGTACTGGTGTTTGGCTATCACCTTATAATGCAATTCATTGGGATGGTGAGAGTTGGGAAGTTAAACGGATCTTATATGAAGGAGGATTTTGGGCTATTAGAACAATATATGCTTTTAGTTTAACTGACATTTGGTTCTCCGCATTCGTAAGATATAATAGTGAAAATTTCAATGAATTGTCTATCCCCGATATTTTAACAGGTTGGGGGATCAACAAAATGTGGGGCACTAGCAGTAAGAATCTATACGTTGTAGGAAATAATGGAAATGTAGCATCATATGATGGGAGTAGCTGGCAAAAATTAGAAAGCGGAACCGAACTAAATATATATGACATTTGGGGAAATGAATTTACAAATACCTTTTACTGCTGTGCCACATCGCTGTCCAGTCCGGATAAAGCTTTACTAAAATATTCCAATGGTAAAATAGAAAAAGTACCAACACCTTTTAGCGGATCAATATACTCGGTTTGGTACCAAAGTGAATATCGTCAATATATTGCAGGTTCATATTTTCACGAAAGGTTAAATGGAGAATGGAAGAAGAACGAAAGACTTTCGGATCAGATAACAACGGCAGTAAGAGGAAATGATGTAAATGATATAATGGTAGTAGGCTTGGAGGGTAAAATTGAACATTACAACGGTTCAACATGGGAAAGATATAATAGGATTGGAGTGCTGGGAAGTGTTGATATAAAATCGGATGTAGCCGTAGCAGTTGGATACATAGGCAATAAAGTGGTTATCCATCTTGGAAAAAGATAAATGATAATTGTTTTTTCTGGGCTAAAGATCAGCATGATTCTATTCGAATTAAACGTTTATGTAAAGGTCTACTTTATTACGAATAAAAAAAGATGTGGCGGCAAGGAATTTCACCGCCCAACAGTAAATTGGAAATATGTCCGCATACGTACACCACATGTAACAAACCGTACGATTTGTATCCAAACAATTATAAAATGAGTCGATTCTGGTTAATAAATATCATTTTTTCTGGTACGTCGTTTGAGCATAACTTATTTCTATATTCACTGACGGTAATCAATCAAAAAGAGAAGCTTTGGGAAGTCCGGTTAACGAATTTAAATTATAATTCAATATACAGAGGAAAAAATGATCGGGAATTTCTTTAAAATCTGGTTGAGGTCGATTTTAAAACAAAAAATTTATACTTCTGTAAATTTTATTAGCCTGGCGGTCGGATTCACCTGCTTTATTATAATCAACCTTTACATAAGTTATGAATTCAGTTACGATAAATTTAATACAGGATATGAAAACATATTCCGAGTTGTAAAGAAGGATTATATTGGAACCCCTGCACAGTTAGCTCCTTTGGCTGTTGAAAGAATACCCGATATAAAATACGCAACAAGGATAGATCTTGTTTCAAAAAGAACACCCGTAATGTTTAAGTACAAGACCCAAATGTTCAATGAAAATAAATTCATTAGAGTCGATCCCGAGTTTTTTAAAATATTTAGCACCCGGTTTATCTACGGCGATTCTTCAACAGCCCTTAATAATGAAAACTCGCTTGTTATTACAAGTAAAACAGCCGATAAATATTTCGGTGACGAAAATCCTATTGGAAAAGTGCTTTCCAGTGAAGACGGTAAAGAATATGTTATTTCGGCAGTAGTTAATGGATTCCCTGAAAATTCGCATTTTCATTTTGATCTGCTTGCCAGGTTTGAGAAAACCCGGTTTTATTGGGGTGAATTTAATTTTATTACATATTTTAAAGCTGCTTCCAATGCCAATATTGATATTTTACAAAAACAACTCGGAGAAATTTATAAAGAGAACACTAACGAATCCGCCAATCCATTTCTTGTTCAAAGACTTGCAGAGATTCACTTAAACTCACATATACGCGGGGAACTGGAACCGAATACTTACAAATCCAATATTTATCTTTATTTCATTGTTTCGGTATTAATACTTTTAATAGGCACTATCAATTTTACCAACCTTGCAGTAGCCCAGTATTTCAAAAGAATGAAAGAGGTCGGATTAAGAAAAGTAATAGGCGCAAGCAAATGGCAGATAGTAAATCAATATATTTCCGAATCACTTCTTTACGTTGTATTCACGCTGCTCGTATCTGTTAATTTTGTAAAACTGTTTTTGCCGTATTTCAATAATTTGATTGGGAAACAGATAGAATTTAATCTTGCAGGAAACTTCTCGCTGTCGTTGATCATAGCGATTACGGCTATTGTTGTTGTATTAATATCGGGTGGTTATCCGGCGGTTTATTTATCCGGGTTAAATCCGGTTAGTATTGTTAAGGGTGAAGTAAATCTTAAATCGTCTAATTCCTGGCTGAGAAAAACCTTGGTGATTATTCAGTTTTCCATCTCAATATTTTTTATAATTATCTCGCTGCTTATGTCGGAACAGCTCTATTTTATTGATAATGCAGATCTAGGTTTTAACAAAGAACACATAATAAATATTCCTACCGGTGAAAAATATTCTGGAAATTACGCAACACTAAAATCAGAGATAAAAAAACTTCCTTTTGTTGAAGATGCGGCATATTCAAATTTTTTGCTAAGCGGAAATAATTGGAATCAAACATGCTGGTGGGAAGGCGCCGATGAATCCGAACAGCATAGGATAAGATGGATTCCTGCAGACCCGGATTTTCTTCATACATTTGGAATTGAATCACTTTGGGGAAACGGGTTTACAAAAGATAGGTTAGACGGAGCCGAATATATATTAAATGAATCGGCTATGAAAATGATTGGGTGGAAAGATGCAGTTGGTAAAGGATTTAAAGTTATTAACAAAGGTTCTGTTGTGGGAGTTGTAAAAGATTTCCATTTCAAGTCGCTGTATTCAAAATTAGAGCCGTGCGTTTTAGTTAATTATCCGAATTTATTTTCTCACATTTCAATTCGGATCCAACAGTACAATGTAAAAAATTCAGTTGAACAAATTAGAGCAATTTGGCGGCAGTTTATGCCAGATAGACCTTTCGATTATTACTTTTTTGATGACGATTATGATGCGATTTATAAATCAGAAGTAAAGAGCGCTTCAATTATAAATTTAGCTGCATATTTTACAATCCTTATTTCTTGTTTGGGATTATTTGCTCTTGCGTCATTTATGGCTGTACAAAAGACGAAAGAAATTGCCATACGAAAGGTTTTAGGCGCCTCGGCTCCCACCATTTTTATGGGGTTGGTTAAAAATTTTGCAATATGGATGTTTGTCGCAAATCTAATCGCATGGTCTGCTGCGTATCATTTTATAAATATTTGGTTAAATGATTTTGCATATAAAATCGATATTGATGTTCGGAATTTTATCCTTGCCGGACTTATAACATTAGCCATAGCGATGGGAGCTGTAAGCTATCAAACAATTAAAGCAGCAACGGCAAACCCGGTAAAATCTTTGAAGTACGAGTAGGAATGAGAAACACTTGAAAGGAATTATATAAAAATAGCGAGTGGAATTTTCGGAGGAAAACTGTGCTTTATAATTACATTAAATCTGCATTTAGAAATATCAACAGAAATCGAACCTCTTCCCTAATAAATATTTTGGGGCTGGCTGTAGGATTGTCTGTCGTATTCTGTATTATAATCTATATTGCGCATGAACTTAATTTCGACAAGCAACATGAAAATTATAATAAAATTTATCGTATTGATAGTGAATGGCGGGAAAATGAATGGAGAATTCCTCTAACCGGGTTGCCACTTGCACCTGAAGCAAAAAATCAAATTCCTGGGATTATTAATTATACACGGTTGATGAGATGGAATGAACCAAGGATATCTGTAGATGATAGAGAAATTGTATCAAAAAACATGTTCTTTGCCGACACAACCTTATTTGATATTTTTACTTTCCATTTTTTGTATGGGAACCCCCATAATGCACTTAAAGAAATCAATTCAGTTATACTTAGTGAAGATCTAGCTATTCGCTGGTTTGGAAGAAAAAATATTGTAGGTGAAATCCTTAATGTAAAGTTGGATAGCAGCAGTATTGATGTTCAAGTCACCGGTGTCTTAAGAAAAGAAACTAATCCCGGATCAATTAAACCCGGTGTGATTTTCCCGCTCGGGTTCGCAACAACGCATAGTTCCTTTTTCGATCCAGCGGATTGGGCTCCGATTCAGAGGGTAATGTCGTACTTGCTGCTTGAAGATCCAGCCGATATGAAATCTATAGAAAGAAAGCTTGCCGATCTTTACATGAAGCATAACAAAGACACAGAACATAATGTAATGAGGATAACATTCCATGTTGTTCCCCTGTCTGATACATATTATGTTTTCGATGAAAATACAACTGCGTTCTCATTACCCGTAATAAATCCAAAAAAAATAATTGTTTATGGAGCTATTGCAGCATTGGTATTATTACTGGGATTAGTAAATTTCATTCTATTAAATCTGGCAAGGATATCTAAAAGAAATTTAGCGGTTGGGATTAGAAAAGTAATTGGCGCTAACCAAAAAGATATTGCATATCAAATGATTGTTGAATCAACAATCAACTCTATTCTATCTTTCCCATTATCGCTAATATTAATTGAAATCCTTTTCCCCTTCTTTACGGAAATTATTAACCGTGAAATTGATGTCCTTTTCTACAAGAGTTTTTGGTTCATTTCCGGAGCTTTTGCAATCACTATTATTCTGGGATTATTAACCGGACTAATTACCGTGTTAATGTTTTACCGGATAAATCCAAAAATAATTATTGATCGAAATAATGGTTGGGAAATAAAAAAACTAAAAGCCAAAAGGTTCCTTATCGGATTCCAAATGATCGTATTTATTTCATTAATAACATCGGCATTGATTTTAAAATCTCAGTTAAGCTTAACACACAATATAGAAATGGGTTACGACACGGAAAATTTTCTTGTAATTCATTGCTCTGGACTAAAGGGTAAGGAAAAAGTGTTTAAGTCTGAGTTACAAAACAACACCGGTATTATTGATCTAGCATTTACACATAGCTGTTTTCCTTATATTAGAGGCAACCGGTTCGAAGTTTCGGTTGTTGATAATCCTGAAGATAAGATTTCCTTCGCGGTTCCTATAGTTGGTTATGATTATCCTGACCTAATTGATTTGAAGCTGCTTGCCGGGAAGCTGCCCACGGAACAGAATTACAAAGGAAAAGTTTTAATCACCGAAACCGGGGCAAAGGCGCTGAATCTGAATTCACCGGTTGGCAATACTATTACGATATCTAAGTTGATGAAAAGAGAAATTATGGGAGTTGTTAAGGACTTTCATTTCAATTCCCTTCGTGATAAAATTAGACCTGCTGCAATACTTATAAATAACAGTAATTACAGGCTTGTTGTTAAATATGACCCGGCACATCTTGCAAGTGTTGTTGAAAGTGTAAAAAAGGCCTGGTATAAACTATCATCGGAGCCTGTTGATATAACCTTCCTTGATGACAAGATTGACAACATGTACTCTGAAGAATTCCGGTTTTCAAAAGCAATTGATTTTTTCGCTTTTATAGCAGTGCTGATATCATGCATGGGCTTGTTTGGGATGATTCTTTTTTCAACAGAGCAGAGAATAAAAGAAGTCGGAATTCGAAAAGTGTTGGGCGCTTCGGGGTTCTCAATAGTTGTATTATTTTTCTTCGAGATATTTATTATTTTGATTTTAGCTTCGTGTATTTCCGGCATCATCTCTTACTATTTCATGAATAAATGGTTGATGAATTTTGCATATAGAATAGATATTGAGTTTTGGCATTTTATTGTATCCTCGCTGGCTGCAACATTTGTTTCCATAGGCACGGTACTTTTAATAATTCTACGGGTCGCCAGTAAAAATCCGGTTGATTCGATAAAATATGAGTGATTTATATATAAATCTTATAGTCCCTTGCTCCTTGAAAAACGTTGTTTTGTTCAGCTATGTTTATTTATTTTACAACAGTGATATCCATTAACAACATTATGAAACAATACACAGCGAACGAAATACTGCAGATTCTGCAGAACAATAAAGATTTACTTCATAAATTTCATGTGAGGAGGATCGGTCTTTTCGGTTCCGCTTCAAGAGATGATTATTCAATAAACCGCGACATAGATTTTATTGGATTTTGCCGAAAAGTCTTTTGATAATTTTATGGAATTATCTTTTGCATTAGAAGAGCTATTTAATAGGAAAATAGATTTGTTAACCGAAGATACTATTAGCGGGTACATTTTGCCATATGTAAAAAATTCAATTCGCTGGTATGAAGCATAGCGAAAAATATCTTAAGCACATTTTGGATGAAATTAATTCCACACAAATGAAATGCATGGACTTGTATTTGAAAAGTTCGTTGATAGCGAATTACTTACCCGCGCATTTTCCAGAAGTATTGAAATAATTGGAGAGCCTGCGAAAAATCTTCCTGAGGAGTTTAAAAAATCACACCCTAATATTGAATGGAAAAAATTAGCCGGTATAAGAGATAAAATTATTCATCACTATTTTGGTGTGGATTATGAACTTATTTGGGATGTAATCAATTCAAAATTACCAGCAATTCGAATTGAAATACAGAAGATTTTGAAAAACATGCAAACAAAATGATTTCTGACCGGCTGTTCATTTATCCGTCTATTTTCGTTATTATTAATTCAGCGATTAGACGGATTTTCTACTCTGTTCTTCGCTGCTCTATCATCAAGCAAATATATTACCGGAGGAAAGAATTATGAAGAAAACGCAGCAAAGAATTTTTGCATTCATAATGATTCCCATTTCAATTTATTTTATACTCGATTACTTTTTGCTGTTTCAATCCGAAGAGAGTGAAAAGGATTTGATCGTACTCATTCTATGGATCGTAATCGGAGTTACGTGGAGTATCGCTTTGATTCGTACATTTACAAAGAAAACCGTAAAAATAGAAGATGAGGAGGACGAAAATGAATAAGAAAACAACCTTTTTGATTTTCACATTCGCACTTTTGATTTTTGTTTCCTGCGCTCCGGGAAGCGGAGCCAGCTCAGCGGAAGAACCTGCAGGATTTTTTATGGGAATTTGGCACGGCTGGATTGCTCCAATTACTCTTATCGTAGGAATTTTTAATCCGGACATTAGAATTTACGAGATTTTCAACACCGGCTGGTGGTACGATTTTGGATTCTATATGGCAATTATCGGAGGATTCGGCGGAATTGCACTTTCAAGAAAAAAGAAGAAGAGCAAAGATTTCTAATGAACACGCGTTCATATTTGTCATGCGTCATCTTTTTTTCAATTCCCCTAATCTTCTCTTGTTCGGATATCAGTAATGTTGAAATTGACCGATTTCAATTCCCGAACACACTCGATATTAAAAATATTCCCGCGGGAACGGAGGATTGGAATTCATTCGCTTTTTTCGATAAAGGATCGTGGTTCGGATTTGCCCTGCCTCAAGATTCTGCAAACTCATATTACGGGTCGTTTCCGGGTCCATTTATGCTCGATTCGCAAAAGTGGCTGAGCGATAAGCTGATTCAATTCCGGCTGTGGGATGAGTCCGGAAAAAACGAATATCTCCTTTCCGGCAGTGATTATCTTGAAAACAATTATTATCCCGGTCTGCTTAGACAAAAACAATTGGTCGGTGGAAATTTTGTGACGAGTGATTTATTCTACCTAAATTCTTCGACTGCAATATTCCGATTTACAATTCAGAATGTGACCAATTATCCCGCTCGCTTCAAACTCGGCTGGAGCGGCAGAGTTACAGATTCCATGTATAGATTCAATAATCTTGAAAATAATTTACTGATTGAGTCTGATTCCGGTGATCGAGCGTTCACCGTCTCTCTCCCGGCTGATCTCTTTTTAAATGTTTGGTTCGGAAAGAACAATCGTTCATATAGAATTACTTCGGAAAATATTATTGAAATTCCTTCTGCCTCTTCTTATTCAACTTATATTATTATTTCTTCCGACACTGCAATGACGCCAATTTCTCCTGCTGAAATCGAAAAGGAATTTGAGCTGAATTCAAGTCGATGGAACAATTATCTCAATAGAATTTTCGCTAACGGTTCGCCGCATCTGCAATCAAAGTTAAACCGGCGTTTAGCCGCAAAATGCTTGAATACATTAATGAATAATTGGCGGGCGCCGCTTGATGATTTAAAACATGACGGATTATTTCCATCTTATGCGGTGTGGTATTTTAACGGATTTTGGGCGTGGGATTCGTGGAAACATGCTGCGGCATTGGCGCTCTTTGATCCGGAGCTTGCTGAAAATCAAATTCGGGCAATGTTTGATTTTCAATCGAAAAACGAGATGATCGCGGATGTAATATATTCCGACAGCACGGAAAACAATTGGCGAAACTCAAAACCGCCTCTTGCCGCTTGGGCTGCTGAACAAGTGTTCACACAGAATAATGATACTTCTTTCATTTCGGAAATGTATCCGAAGCTTATCAGTTATCACCAATGGTGGTATGAAAACCGGGATCATGATAATAACGGTTTGTGCGAATACGGATCTACCGACGCAACGCTGACTGCTGCAAAATGGGAAAGCGGAATGGATGATGCAGTCCGTTTCGATAATTCCAAACTTCTGCAAAATAGTGAAACGGCTTGGTCGATTGATCAAGAGTCGGTTGATCTAAATTCATTTCTCTATAAAGAAAAAATAACACTTGCTGAGTTTGCCGGTATTTTGAATAAGCCAAAAGAATCGGAGGCGCTTCTGAATCAGGCTGCGGAATTAAAATCCAAAATAAACAGATTATTTTTTGATGAAGAAGCCGGTTATTATTTCGATAGAAAAATTAATTCGGGAGAGTTTATTAAAACGTTCGGTTCGGAAGGCTGGATTCCGTTATGGAGCGGCGCAGCGGATCCCGGCAAAGCAGGCATGGTTAGAAAAAACATCATGGATACATCCAAATTCAACACATTTTTACCATTCCCAACTGTTTCGAGAGATGACTCCGAATTTAATACGGGATATTGGCGCGGACCCGTTTGGATTGATCAGGTTTATTTTGGAATTACCGGGTTGAAAAATTTCGGGTTCGAAGAAGAGGCTAAAATCCTTACGGAGAAGCTTCTAAAAAATGCAAATGGATTTCTAAATTTAGGAGCGCCCATTAGAGAAAATTATGATCCGATTACCGGAAAAGGTCTGCGTGTAAATCATTTCAGTTGGTCTGCGACGCATATTTTAATGCTTCTTACTGAAGAATAGATCACCGAAAAAATTTCCGCAGTTACCTCAAAGAGGGCAGCGCAAAATGATGATATTCCCCCGGTTCTTATTATACATTATCCCTTTACAGCCTTTCAAAAGAGATTTACAATCGTGAAAAACTAATTTACAACGCCGAAAAGGAGACTTACAACGGAGAAAAATGAATTTACATCTGAGAAAAACGGATTTACTGTCACGAAAAATGAACTTGCAGTCGCGAAAAACAAATTTACAACCGCGAAAAATTGATGTTTATAAAAATTGTTGAGTAAATTTAATCCAGGATTTTCCAATGGAAAATCTGGGTTGACTTTTTCGAGTTTCTGCGTTAATATGAGATTAACCGGACATAATATCTAATAGGTGAAACTATGAAGCAGAAAATCTTTATTGCCGCATTAATTGTTTTGTTTGTTAATCTCGCATACCTTGCCCAGGAGGGGCTTCCGGAATGCGAATGGTGCGGAGCAGACGAAGCACCCGAAAACCTTTCATGGGAAACAACTATCGCAAATGAAAACGAACCGGGGGAAAGATTAGTTGTGACCGGAACCGTTTATGAATCAGACGGCAAAACGCCTGCGTCGGGCGTGATAATTTATATCTATCACACAAACGCCGATGGAATTTATCCCAAACGAGGAGATGAAACCGGCAACGGAAAAAGGCACGGCTATTTAAGAAGCTGGTTGAAAACCAACAGCGAAGGAAAGTATAAGATCAACACAATTAAACCGGCGCCGTATCCAACAAGATCGGAACCGGCACATATTCACATGACGGTAAAAGTCCCGGGAAAAGAAGAAGATTGGATTGACAGTATTATGTTTGAAGATGATCCGCTGCTGAAAAATGTTGAGTACAGATTAACGGAAAGAGGCGGATCGGGAATTGTATCCTTGAAGAGAAATGATGGCGGACATTTAACCGCGCATCGTGATATATACCTGGGAAAAATTCCGGATTAACGTTATTCGAATTTCAGAACTATGTTAACGATTTCGGTACGGCTTCCGGTTCTTACCGGCGGACCCCATCCGGCAAACCCGCTTGAAACATAATAATGCGTGTTGCCTTTTTGTAAATATCCCCAGCTCAGTTCATAGATCATTGAAGTTACAAAATTGAGCGGGAATAACTGTCCGTGATGTGTATGTCCCGACAACTGCAAATCATAACCGTTTTCCTCTGCAAGGTGTAAATCAAACGGTTGGTGATCCATTAATATTGCAGGATAGTTTTTATCAATCATGCCGGCTAATTCAGCAAGATTCAGCCTGCCGCCGCTGGTAAAGTTGGTTACCGCTTTATCCTTTCTGCCTGTTATGTAAAAAGAGCTGTCGATAAAAACCGAAGAATCGAGAAGCATTTTTATTCCGTGATCCTCCAGATATTTTACCGCCTCATTCACACCGCCGATATATTCATGATTCCCCGCAACTCCGTAGACTCCGTACTTAGCCTTAAGTTTCTTAAGCTTTTCGCCTAGATTTAGTTTGAGAACGGGTCCCAAATCCTCATCAATAATATCACCCGGAAGCAGAATAATATCGGGATTCATTCCGTTAATTTTTTCAACCAAATTATCCAATTGAGAATTGCGAACGATTGTGCCAAGATGAATATCGGAAGCAACGGCGATATTCAACTGCTCAATTTTTGATTCTTTCTTAGGAACACTTATCGTCATTTCAAAAGTGCGGGGATTCAAGAAATTCACATACCCGTAGATTAAAGTGATGCCCGTAATAACGACAACGCCAATCAGTGAATAAAATTTATACTTCTCATAATTGAGCATTACGGCTTGTGGAAATATTCCGGCAAAATGATTCACAGCCCGAAGAAGGTCAAACAAAGCGGCAAACAAAAAGAAATACAAAATAGCCGCCAGCCAGAACGAACCGATCCAAACCAGCGTGTCGGTAAGAGAATTAATCATGAAGTTTTCTGAAATTCGTCCAACCCAAAACGAGAGGGCAAAAAATATAAAAAGCGCGATGTAATATGTTCTTACCGGTGAATCTTTTGGAATTGCCTGGATTCCGCGGGAAAATATGTAATAATTCACCGATCCGTAAATGACCAAAACGATCGAGATGAAAATCAAGAAACTTGCCAATTTCATTATTATTTCCGTAAGTATGAATTTTTGTTATTGTATTCTAACAAACAATGATAAATATAAGTTCTTAAAATAAGAGGGCGGTCGCTGGAAGACAATCATTATTTAAAAAAGGGTAAGAATAAGATTAAAAGCAAGAGTAAGAACAATATCGTAATCTTAATCTAAAAAACCAATTAGCGAATTCGCTTATCCGCTTATAGTTATTGATCGCCTACGCATATAGCTTCGGTGGTTATGGTTAGTAAGTTATTGGATTATTAGATGCGGCTATTCATCTATGGTAAAGATTCGGTGATTAAAATTGACCGATAACTATTTCAACGCAAATCCGCAAAGTCGTAGAGGGAAAATGAACGAAATATTGAAATGATGTATAGTTACGGCTAATGGACATGAAACAAGTTGCGTAATTAAAATTAGCACCACAAATGAATGTAGGAAAAATTACACGGAGATCCGCTGAGAAGACACTGAGAACCACGGGGGGTTTTCTTTGTGTCATTCCGTGCGTTCTTCGTGAAACTTCGTGCATCTGAAAACTCCAAGCTGCATCGGAATGTATAATTATGAAAATCATTTCACGCAACAGCGCAAAGAGCGTAGAATAATGATAGGTCATTAGATTATCCGTCATCCACCATCCGGAGCGCATTTGGCGACACCCCGATGTTTTTTATCGGATGTGACATCTCGATGTTTTGTATCGGATGCTACATCTCGATGTTTTTTATCGGATGTGACATCTCGATGTTTTGCATCGGACAAAATCCAATAGCCCGAACAGCCTTTAATTTGCAAATCCGATGATTCGACAATTCGCAAATTCATTGACGTGCTTAGATGGATTTAGTTGTTGAGATAATATGTTATTAGGAAAAGGGAGTCGAATATTGATTATCAACTGCAGTGAACAACTATTGAATCTCCACCGAATATCCAAATAGCTCTAAAATGCTTACGAATGACCTTCGATGACAAAAGTCCATTTCCAAGAACAATACAACGACAAAGAGTAATATTTGCGGACAATTAATGACTTAAAGCTATATTTGGATACTTTCCAATGAAAAAAACATTCTTTACTTATCTACGTACTTATACTGATTTATTTCAACGTGGTTTTTATTACATTCACTAATAAATTTATATCTATTGAATAATTTTAAAGATGATACTCCGCAAAGTTTATAATGAAAAGCTGCTGAAAAGAATAATTGCTGTTTTGACAATTACGCTTGCACTTCTCTGCTGCAAAGAATCGGGAACGGAGCCGGATCCGCCAATACCTTTGGAAAAGAAGGCTGCACTCACTGTAGAAGATCATTCCCTTAGTGAATTATGGCTTAAACTTGCAACTGAGAATTTTACCGGGACAAAAAACATGTTGATTACTCGAGACGAAGAAACTGCATTTGAGTTTACTTTATCCGGTACCGATACAACAATTTATAATGACAGCCTCAAACCCTCAACAAGCTATAATTACTCCGCAAGAATAATTGATGCCGACAATGATACAAT
>JAIOZI010000026.1 GCA_021740785.1 Melioribacteraceae bacterium | reverse complement strand
TTGGGATATTAATTTTGTCTCGTTCGGATATAATGGTAGTTGTAATTGCATATTATACTTAATTTAATGCATTTTTATTTTGCGAACAACAACTCTTAATTCCTTATTTTTATTCACGGGGTAAGGAGTTCTGAAATTAAATAGAATGAGTCGAAAAATCAAATAATTATTTCACAAATAATTCATAATGTAATGATTATAGACATCGATAAGAATAGGAAATTCAGTATTGTGCACTTACATAATTAAATGAGGAACTGAATAGATAGGTTAATTTACTGTAATTATATATCTCAAATATAAATCCTTATATTTAGCCACAACAAATTTCGATCAAAGGTTGTGTTAGAATATTCCAAAATAATATCTTACATATTTATCATTGGTGCGGCGCAGGGTTTTCTGCTTAGTGTATTTCTGCTGAAGAAAAAAGAAAATCAAACAGCTAATCGCCTGCTCGGTATTTTAATGATAATATTTGCAGTGGATTTATTGAACGGCGCCGCATTCCTAACAGGATTGATTAAGTATTTCCCATGGTCCGCTGGTTTTTCAAACTCCTTTCCTTATCTATACGGACCGATGATCTATTTGTACGTGAAAATTCTTACCGAAGGTGATGATAAATTCCGGTCGGTTTATCTCCTTCATTTTTTCCCGTTTGTATTAGTTCAGTTGTATGGAGTCTTCTTTTTCTATTTCGAAGGATCAGAATACCAGCTTTCACTATTGGATTTTAAAACTGCGGCACCTTGGCATATTCAGCTTATCGGAAATTTAATTCCTGTTCACGGCGTAACGTACATGATATTAACTGTCGTTGAATCTTACCGTTATAATAAAAAGATAAAACAATCATTCAGCAACATTGATAAAATAAATCTTTCATGGCTGCGGCATTTTATTGCGGGGACTGTAGTAGTCTGGTTGATTGTTGTGCTGGCTTACCTGCTCAATTTTATTTACGGGGAACAGTTTCAGGCAAATGTGCTTATCTATATCACCATTTCATTTTTGCTTTATTCACTCGGAATAAAAAGTTTAAGACAGCCGCAAATAAGCTTCGAGCCGATTGAGGAAAACATAGAGAAGAAATCGCCGCAATATAAAAAGACTGGTTTGGATGAAAAAATCGCCAAACGCATTCTCACTTCTCTTAACAAGTTGATTGAAGATGAAAAACCTTATTTGAACAGTAAACTCAGTTTAAGTGAACTTGCAGAAAAATTAGATGTTTCCACTCATAATTTATCGGAAGTAATTAATACAAAGCTTGGTAAGAATTTTTATGACCTGATTAACTCATACAGAATTGAAGAAGTGAAACGAATGCTGAAAGATGCTAAGTATGATAATTACAGTTTATTGGCGATTGGTTATGAAGCCGGGTTTAGTTCGAAATCGGCATATTATTCAGCGTTTAAAAAAGTAACCGGAAGTACTCCGGCTCAATACAAAGAAATAACGAATGCTGCGTAGATCCGCCTTTTAAGCATGCATAAATTTGAAAACAGAATACCGATTACATGGAAAATAGATGCTCCTACTTGTGGATTCAGAGTCCTCTCATTCCGTTTAACCGGTATTCCATTCAATAAAAGTTTATCCGGTATCAATCCACTTAAAATTCGTATTCAATTCCAATTACCGGGAGGGTACTCCATTGTTTCTGTACGCCCTGCTCATTTTTAACTTCGTCCCAAACATACTGTGCAATGTTCTCGCGCCCATATGCGTTCCACACGCTAAGATAGACAATCATGTTGGAGTTGTTAAAGTAGAATCTTTTATCAACTCGTATATTAAGTGAGTGGTAATCCGGCATTCTTTTGGAATTGATATTGGAAAGATCCCAGATGCCTTCTCTCATTGCTTTTGAACTGGCGATATCAAATGGAGTGTAAGGGGCGCCGCCGGCATATATCCACCGCACTTTAAATTCCCATTCATCATTCGGTACGTATCCGCCTTCAAGATTAAAATTATATTGGTTATCATAAATTCTGTTTCGCCATGTGTTATCGGCGCCTTTGTATTTTGTTTTTGAATAAGATCCGCTAACCATTCCGTAAAAATCGGAAGCAAGTTTTTTCTGAACCATTATTTCAACTCCCGCTGCATACGCCTCGCCGTTATCAACAAGTGATTCATGCTGCAAGAATAGCCCTTCTGTTGCTGCTTCATCAAATAGAAAAACCGAAGGCTGATTAGGGTCTATAGGGAAGTACTTATAATATTTATAATATCCTTCGATTGTCAAGCGTGTATTCTCAGAAAGCAGATGACTAATTCCAACAATATTATGATATGCCAGCGGGGTTTTCAAACTACTGAATTTATTATTCTGTACTAAAATGTGGTTCGGAATGTCCTGTCTGAATATTCCGGCGCTCGCCGTAATTGAGGCTGCCTCTGTAAAATCATAAGTTAGTGTTGCTCTAGGGGATAGGCTGAAATTCCTTGTTGCATCAAAGTAATCACCGCGCAATCCGAAATCCAGTCTTAGTTTCTCCGAAATCTCAAAGTGATCAACTATAAACAGACCGATTTTAATCGACTGGAAATCTTCATTAACGGTTAATACCGGGTTAACATTCCCAAAGTGATCCTGCCACTCATTGTAATAGAGATTGAAATTATTGAAATAATATTTTCCGTCAAAGCCAAAATCCAGGCCATGAAATTCGCTTAGTTTTAGGTAGTTTACGTTTCTTAGAACCAAAGAATTTTCCGACGATTTATTCGTATAAAGATGCCGCTGTGTTTTGGTTTCGGAATAGTTGTGGTCATAATTTTGATAATTATAGGCAAGCGAAGTATTTGAGTATCCGATGTTTCCCCATAAGCGCTGCCAGTTTAACCCGGAGACATTCATGATCCCGTTAGTCGATCCGTAAACGATTGTCAGATCTGTTTTAAGTGCGTCATCATAATCCAAATTAATTTCATCCCTGGAAAATATTTCAAGCAGGGTGATCTTGTTTTGGTCATCAAGGTTATATGTGAGTTTCCCCTGAGCATCTTGGTAGCGGGGAATTGCACCGCCGGTTTCAGCTTTATCAGCTACCAAATCCAAATAACTAATATTTGTAGAAAACATAAAACTTCCCTTATTGCCAATAGGACCTTCAACTGCGCCGCCTAGTCCTGCCATGTTAAGATTCAATTGAGGCAGAATGCCGTCGTTGTTTCCTTCCCTGTAATCAATTTCCATAATTGAAGAAAGTTTATCGCCGTAGGCAGGCGAAAACCCGCCGGTATGGAATGTTACATCCTCAATAAAATCAACATTCAGAATTCCAATCGGTCCATCCGATGAGCCTTCAACGGGATAGTGATTTATATTCGGCACCTCGATGTTATCGATATAAAATGTATTTTCGACCGGGCTTCCTCCTCTTACGATAAGACTGTTGCGTGAATCGTTTACTTTTGCCAATGCAGGAAGTCCGTACATTATTCTGCTTACATCACCTGCCGAGCCGGGCGCGCGTCGTATTTCTTCCGATGAGAATGTTACTGCGCTTACCGGTGTGTTTTTCAGATCGGAAAAATAGCCCGATGAAACAACTACATTTCCCAACTCAACTGGAAGAGGTTCCATGCCGACATTAAGATAAATTGACCTCCCGGGTTTAACAATTACGTCTGTTTTAGTAACCTTGCTGTAACCTATATAAGAAAACTGAATTGTATAAGTTCCTGCATCAAGATTCCTGAATATATATTTACCCGATTGATCGGTAGTTGCTCCTAAATTGCTGCCGACAATTATTATATTGACACCGATTAACGGTTGTTTGGTTTTCGCATCACTTACGGTTCCTTTCAGAGTTCCGTTTGAAGATGCTGATATCGATAGATAGGAAATCAGAAGTAGAATAATTGTTACTGCTTTTTTCATTTTTGCTCCAATTTGTTGAAAGTCGACTGCCAAATTAGCGCTAATCTTTCTATGAGTCGTTTTGAACGATGGGACAAAACCGATAATTGAGGTCTTGATTTATGGGCAAGGACTAATGAATTAAAAAAAAAGTTTTTTGATTATTATCTTAAAAAAAATGCCGTCAAGCAAATGATGCAAAACGGCATTTTAGTAAAAATGTGATGTTTTTATTTTGCGGTATCTGTATTTTCAGCATTGTCTATTGCATCTTCACAATTTTTCTTGTATTCCGCCTCTGTAATTTTTCCGTCTTTCCATTCTGCATAATAAGAATCAAACTGAGCTTTCAATTCATCTCTTTTCTTTTCATCGATTTTCTTATCGTCACACATTTTGTTAACGGTTGCGTAAAAAGGTAAAAGGTGCTGAGTTTTGTCAGTGTCACCTTTCATTTTCATCGTGTCGTCAAAAGTGCCGCTGCCGGTTTCTTTATCAACATAATTTTCGGCGGCTTTTTCAGCTGCATCCATTCCCTGTTTTGCATATTTCTGTATTGTTCCGCAACTGCCTAAAAGAAAAACTGACATTAATGCTATTACTACTTGTTTCATTAAACTACCTCCGTAAAAGTATTTGTTTTGAAAAAAAGTCAATATAAAAATACAAAATAGACCTCTTTATCCCAATTAATTTTTTGATAGAAACAAATAAAAATCGGCGATTTCTTGATAAAAAGAGGACTTATCTGTTTGTTCATTGTGAATTAGTTGATAAATATCCCCAAGATCAATAAGTTGATATTTAATATAAAGTACTGGTATATAAATTTTAATTCAGATCAAAATGCTAATAAACGAAGTAAGAGATCATCTGTTTTTTCTGAATACAGCTTCAACCATGGCGTGTCTTTCAGGGGGATTGTCTCCATGCCGGTGTTCCGGTCCCAACCCTTCACAATAGTGAATTATTTCATATTCATTAAAAATGGATTGTAATTCACCGGGCTCAAAATGTGTTCTGATTTCACTGTTCGTCTTCCGAAAAGAATTTCTTCCGATTTGTTCCGATGTTTTTTTTATGTTTTTAAAACCATTATCATCTGTTGTGAATGAGGTGACGAACAATAAGCCCCCATGCAGCAGCCAGCCTGTTAATCTATCTTTCAATATTTCTATTTGCTCCCACGTTAATATTTGCATCAAACCAAATAGAAGTATAGCCGAATATTTTGCATCTGTCTTGAATTCAATGAATCCCGAATGAAATGTGTTTACCCGGAGATTAAGTTTTTTGCAGGTTTCATCTATGGTTAGTACCGAAACAGGGGAAGGATCGATGGCATCAACTTCGTAACCTAGATCAGCAAGATGAATTGAATTTCTTCCCTGTCCCGCACCGATATCCAACACCGGGTAATCCTTTTGTATAAGATGATGAAAGGAAGTTAAAATTTTTTCCGGTTCACTACCGAAAGCATTTTCAATAGATTTATAATATTCGTCAAATCCCATAACTGATTTCTTTAAATATTTTATTTTGATTGACAATTATCGTTTGTCATTACAACTCTAAAGCCCAAACTGAATCCCCTGTCTTCGGGATGATGTGTATACCTCCGGGCAGAACGAGCGCTCTCAGCATTAAAATACCAGCTTCCGCCTCTTATAACCTTTAACTCCGAGTCGCAATTTCCTAACGGGTCGGTCACAAATGTTTTAGGATATTCACAAAACCAATCGCTGCACCATTCCCAAACATTTCCATGCATATCAAATAATCCCCAATCATTCGGTTCAAAACTTCCAACAACCGAAGGATGTTCTCTGCAAATTCCTTTCGGGTAATTTTTATATGGAAACTCTCCGCAATAATTAGCTTGTTCTGTTGTTAGGTTTTCGCCGGTGTTATACGGCGTTGTTGTGCCGGCTCTGCATGCATATTCCCATTGGGCTTCGGTAGGCAGCGAAAACCGATAACCGGGATTAATAGAATCCAGTTTATGAATAAACTCATTTGCTTCGTACCAACTGATATTTTCAACAGGAAGGCTGTCACCGAAATCAACAAAATTACTTGGATTGTAACCCATGATTATTTCCCACTGATGCTGGGTAACTTCATACCTTCCAATGTAATAATCCCCGGTTAATTCTACTTCATGAAAATAATCGGATTTAAATTCACCGGATTCATCCGGAGGCGTTCCCATCATAAACCTACCCGATTCAATCAAAACGAATTCCATTTTTGTATTCGGTTCAATCCAATTCACATGTTTTTTATTTACAGAATTGCAGCCAACTAAAAAAAACAAAACTGATACAAAAGAAATTAATTTATTTTCATTAGAGATTAGCATATAAGTATCAATAAAATAATATAATGATTTGTATTAGTCCAAAACCCAAAACTACTCAATTCATTATAAAATTCTTCCCGGTATTAAAGCTTGGAGCAGATCATTATATTCACCGGTAGAACTGTTATAAATTCCGAAGCCGGCACAGAATTCCCAATAGTGCCAGCTTATATTATAAGATTCGGCGTATTCACGAACGTACTTCATCCAGTCGAACCGTGATTGAGTATCTGCTTTTTGATATGCTCCGAATTCACCAAGATTAATTGGAATATTCTTCGCCGAGCCCCAACTGATAATTCCGTTAATATCATTACGCACAGCTTCCTTTTCTCCCTCGCTGTTGTTCCATTTTGTACCAAGCCAGGAATCGCTGCCGTCTACCCACTCTGCCCCTTGGTGTGTAAATTGAAATGGATTGTAGTAATGAAATGAAACAATAACATTATCTTCACCGTCAGGTATTCTTAATTGATTGAGTGAACCGAGTCCGCCCCAATTTGCAAGACCAACTATTAGGGTTCTATTCGGATTTGTTTCCCTAATGATATTAATAGCTTCGGTAAGAAATTCATTCCAAACCGCAGGGGTTAACTCGTCGTGAGGTTCGTTTAGAATTTCGAAGAATACTTCTTTTGGTTTATTCTTATAACGTTCGGCAACTTGCCGCCAGATTTCGAGAAATCTATCTTTATGGTCGTACGGGTAAAACATTATTTCATCATAATGGTGGAAGTCAACAATAACCGAAAGTCCGCGTGAAGTTGTTTGTTCAATTGCCCAATCGACTCTTGCAAAAAATGTTTCATCTATTGTATAAGGCGGGTCTTCCAATGTGTGTGCCGACCATTTAATTGGAACTCTTATGGAATTAAATCCGGCATCTGCTATATCAGCAAAATAACTTTCCTGCAGTACAACTCCCCAATCGCCCTCGTTGGGAGCTTCAAGAGCATTCCCTAAATTTATTCCACGTCCCAATAATTTATTTTGTTCAAACGCATCAACTTCGGATGGGTTCGGCGGGCTGGGTTCCGGTTCAACCGGGTTGGAATCGTCTTTTGAACATGCGGAAATAATTAATAAAATTAATGATGTATAACACAGCGTACGTAAAATGGAATTAATATTTTTCATAATCACAACAGGTTACTCGCGAGTTCGGCAAGCTCTGATCTTTCCCCTTTTTCTAATGTTACATGAGCGTATAGTTTTTGTCCCTTGAAATGCTCTATTAAATAAGTAAGTCCGTTCGATTGCGAATCTAAATAAGGGTGATCAATTTGATAAATATCCCCGGTCAGCACAACTTTTGCACCTTCGCCTGCGCGTGTAATTATTGTTTTAACTTCATGCGGAGTTAAGTTTTGTGCTTCGTCAACGATAAAGAAAATTCTCTGCAGACTTCTGCCCCGTATATAACTCAACGGTTCAATAACTAGCTTCTCTTCTTTTATCATATTCGAAATGGCGATGTAATTTTTATCGTTATCTTTAAACTGATCCTGTATTACTTTCAGGTTATCCCATAAAGGCTGCATATAGGGACCAAGTTTGCTCTCTACATCTCCCGGAAGATAACCGATATCTTTATTGCTCAGCGGAATAACAGGGCGCGCAATAAAAATTTGACGGTAATGTTTTTTTACATGAAGCGCGCTTGCCAAAGCCAAAAGAGTTTTTCCCGTACCGGCTTTCCCTGTCATTGTTACAAGTGGAATATCGTTGTTAACCAGCGCATTGATTGCAAATGTTTGTTCTGCATTGCGGGGATTAATACCGTAAACCGGCTGCTTGTCGATACGACTGAATGTTTCAAGCGAGGAATCCAAATGAGCAAGGGCTGAGCGCTGCAAGTTTCTGATTATAAAAAATTTATTCGGGAAATAATCGGTCTTTACCTTCTCCATGATTTCTTCAGCGGGAATTTCGTACGGAGCCGAATAAAATTGTCTGAGAATATCGTCGTCAAAATTATCAAAAATCTCTTTACCGCTGTAGAGTTCCTCAATACTTAGTATCCGGTCGGTTGTGTAATCTTCGGACTGTACTCCCATTGCTTTTGCCTTCATGCGGAGGTTAACATCCTTCGTAACTAACACAACCTTTGTTTTACCCATGCTCTTTTTATGAAGATCATAAGCCGCACTTAAAATACGGTGATCTGCATTGTCTTCACGGAAAGCTTCTTGAATTTCTTTGCTTAATCCTTTTGTAATAACAACCCGTACTTTTCCCTTTCCTTCGCCCAGGGAAACGCCGCCGTCAAAAATAGCATTCCCGGTTATCGAATCAAGGGTACGGGTAAATTCACGCGCATTCAAGTTGATAACTTGACTGCCGCGTTTAAACTGATCGATCTCGCCTATTACAGCAAGCGGAATTACAATGTTGTTTTCTTCGAATTGATTAATGCAGGTCGGGTCGTGAAGTATTACGTTTGTATCAAGCACAAACGTTTTGGGAATAGGTTTTTTTGCCATAGATAGGGAACTGTTATTTGTTGAATAATATATTAACCGGAAATTACCAATTTTTATCTATGACTGAAAGTCAATATTTGCAATTGAAAAAACTTGGGGATACGAAAAAGGATTGAAATGAGAGGTTAAAAAAATCCCGGCTGAATTTTCAACCGGGATAAAAAAAATTATTTTAGAATCTGACTGCTACTTCATACGAATGCGTATTTCCTAAGACCTTATGCTCACGGAAGGAATAATTGAGTTTGATTCCTTCATTATAAAGAGCATGAATATCAACACCAAACCCGAGTGCTAAACCGTAATCGCTTCTATCCATAAACAAAGCCTTGTAACCGCCTCTAATATAGAAACTTCCGAATGATGCGAAGGTTAAAATATATTGTGCACCGAGATTCACATGTTCACTGTTATTATTTGGATGGAGAGCATCAACTGAAATTGTGAACTTGTGATTTGTTAAGTAAACCGGTGTAACCGAAAAACCTATTCTATAAATAAGAGGTAAATCCCATGACTGCATTTTGAATTGACCAGAAGTATTTTTGTAATTACCTGCTTCATCGGGAGAAATGTCAATTGGATAAGAAAGATCAATGCCGTCAAATTGAAGCGGGATGCCGTAATTAGAAATACTCATACCAATTGCCAGACCATCTTCATTATTCCCGGTTGGAGAAAAGAAATTAGTGTTGATTTTAACTCCAAGATCAACCGCCATTGAACTGGCGGAAGTATGCCAAATAGTCTGTGAAATATATTTTGCAGTAGCGCCGAATGAAAACCAGGTTGCAAGTTTACGTGCGAAACTTAATCCAACCGCGATATCATTTGCCGTAAATTTTTCGCCGGTACCTTCCTGCATTCTCATCGTTGTAACATCCATTTCTCCGTAATCCATGCTTACAAGACTTGCGGCAATAGTTCCAATCGACGGCAGCACAATTCCCACAGCAGCAAACGATGTGTTGATATCGGCTAGCCACGGTTGATATGCAAACATCGCTTCATGTTTTTCCATAGAAGCTAATCCGGCGGGATTCCAATATGCAGATGATAAATCATTCACCATACTTACATAAGCATCTCCCATTGCATTGCCTGCAGAACCGTAACCAACTTCGAGAAAACTTGCGGCAGTTGTTCCTACGCGGTAAGGTTTCTGAGCAAACAAACTTACCTGCAATAAAATTAAAGTAATTACAACCAATAGAGTTTTCATTTTATTACCTAATTTTTGAGTCGTCATAATTTTTTATCCCAATAATCCTTTATTTAATTATTGCAAACTTCCCGATTTTCTCGTCGCCGGTTTCGTTAGCTTTAACGTGATAAATATATACACCGGCAGCAATTTCAAGGTTTTCCCGTGTTCTTAAATCCCAGTGAACCGAACCATCGTCTGCGGAATTATTAACGAAAATTTCATCGACAAGAACTCCGCTTGCAGAATAAATTTTGATTTCACATTCGGCAGGAACATGTGTGAACATTATTTGTCTTTTTTGTTCAAAATTGACGATCGTACTTGCAGGCTCCATTGTATTGCCCGCAACATAAGGATTCGGTACAACCCGGATCCTATTCATCATTGATTTTATATCTTCTTTTTTCACTTCCTGGAAGGCATTTATTCTGAACATAAGAGAATCATTATAGCCAAATGGTCTTTTGAAATAGAATCTATAAACATCATTTGGGCGCGGCATATCACCGGCTTCTACATCCTTGAAATCAAAGTTGAAAAGAGTGGTAGTCCATCTTATATGCTCATCTCTTGTAGCGAAAACACCTGCGACGAAGAAATCATCCGCATAATTGAACACACCGTCTTCGTTGTCGTCAATTGCAAGGAGATCAAGTTTTTCGAAATTCCCGGAAGAGTCCTTAAATGTTTTGTTGATCACATAAAAATTGAATTCATAATCGAAAAGAAACTTCTCTCGTTTTACACTGGTGCCTTCTGCATCAAGAATTCCGAGATATACATTTGTTCGAGTAGTGTAGATTTCGTCCGGACCGGTAAACACAAACTCATATTCCCACGGAAAATATCTCATCGCACTTTCGTTATGAATAATATTAATTGAACCGTCTCCGGTGAGCCAACCGGTATTTTCCATGTCAACAGAAACGGGACTATTATCGGGTTTGATAATCAAATTAAATCCGTCTATTAATTCGGTCTCTACACCCAAATTGTTAAACTGATAAATTCCATCTACTTCAACAATATTCGATAAGACATGTTCAGCCGGTGTTTCGGAATAAATGAGAGAATCTTTGCTGCCGGCTTCATAAACGTGCAGCTCATTTGCTTTATAAGAAAAGTCCGTGTGATGCCTTAAAATTTCAGCAAGTTGAAAATGACCGAGAGTATCAATACCGAACTTCACCTTATAAGTTTTATCCAATTCATATTCCGATTCACCGAGAATATTAATATTTAATTGTGTTCCGTTCATATCGGTTGATCCGGCTAAAATTTCTAACTGAGGCTCAACATAACCTGCTGCTTTTACTGTGGGAATAACAATTTGAATGTTTCTGCCTATATCACGAATTGATCCATACTCATCCAGATCAATTACAAGATTATTTTCTGAAGGAGAAATTCCTTCGGATCCAAAATCTGCAATGCCATAATCATACGCTGTCAAACCATAATAATATGTTCTGCCGTTTTGAACGTTGTCATCAACAAAGTAATGTACAATCCCGGTATTATCTCCGAGATAAAAACCTTGTCCGTTTACCTCGCCCCAATCGGCGAATCCTTCGTATTCATCAATCAAGTCGCATTCAAAAATAGGTTTAAGAATATTTGCTGTTCCGTAACCGTCCGTAATTAATTCAGCGTCACTAAAAAACATATCAGTTGATCGATATAATTTGTAGCCTTCAAAGTCATTTCTATTTCCAAGAAAAGGATCGTGAGTAAGTTTATCTGCCCGGTCATCCCATGATAAAACAACTTTACCGTCAAGGGCATAAGCTTTTAGAGTCGGCATTTCCGGCGGCTGAGCGAACCGGTAGTCAGTCACATAAATTCCTTCAACAATTTCTTTTTGTTTGAATAATGCAGGCGCCCGGTGCTCGGAAGAGTTTAATCCTTCAACTGTATCGAATGAGTGAAGCATTGACATAGAAATTCGTTCTGTTCTTCCTTTGTAGAGCGGAAAAATACCGGATGCAAAAAATTCAACAAGGTTTGCTGTTTGACCCGTATATTCCATCAGCGTATCGGAACTTAAACGCGTCCATAGATCAAAATCGTGACGGAACCAATTATGATAAGGCGCCGTATGTGAAGGTATGCGGAACAATTGAAATGTGGTCAAACCTATCATATCGGATTCTGAAATATCAGTAATTGCAAAATTTGGTTCACTGCCGATACCTTCCATATAATCCGGCATGTGATTGCATTCGCCTTCATCGGGACCAGTATAGTTCAAGTCTTTGGGTCCAACGCCATCCAAACCAACATCATCACCGTAGAACTCGTCAGCCGAATACACACCGTCACCGTTGGCATCATCACCGTCCTGCCAATCCTGGTCTTCGTCTCCCGACCAGTGATCTTTCAATTCTTCAATGCTCTTTCCACTCCATTTAAGAAATGCATCGATGTCGGCTATTCCGTCGGTTGGACCTACAAACGCACCGGCATCATTATCTCGTTTTTCATCTATCAACCCGTCCTCGTCATTATCTCGATTATCATAAGCAATTCCGGGACTTTCGAGGTATGCAAATCCAAACACACCGGTTCTTCTTCCGCCTTCACCTATTCCATCGATATCCCATGAATATGACATATCTTCGTAAGTATCAAAAAAGCCAAGATCGTCATAAGGATCGTTGCCGCCTATTCCGTTATCAACCCAATAACCAAAAGCGACTTGCGGTAGGTCGTAATCGGAAATATTCGATAAGTTATACTCGAAAAATATATTGTCGCGTGCTTGTACGTTATTCCATTGGAACGATCTCACTTCTGCCCGTATTCCCAAACCTCCCCACGGTTTCCCGTTTTGCTGTGTCACGTCAGGATCTTTATCGCCGATTTTTACACCCGGACGAGGATAATAAACGGGTCCTCTCTCATCCGGGGGCGTGGATGGAGATTTGAAAATATTTTCCTGGTCTTGTGCATCGTTTGCAACAAAGTAAGTTTCTTGATCGGCATAAGTTACGCCACGACCAAATCTGCCGTTCCATTCACCGGGCCATTTTCTGCTATCGCCGCTTGCGGGCCAGCCTTCTAAGGGCCATGAACTTTCAATATGACTCATAGCAATGTATTCATCATTAATATTGAAATATCCTTTTACAGGATGAAAGCCCCACTCAACAGTTCCGGCGGAATTATAATCAGTCTCCTCGCGGTAGCTAGTCTGGAGAAAGTAAAGAGTGTCGAGATTAATTCCCGCATAAATTCTGCCGGGATTTGTGATCGGGATGGAATCATTTTCCGAATCGACAAATACTCTTGCGCCAACTAATAATGCCACACCGTCGGTGATCGGTAATCCGTCAGGATTGTTCGGCCATTTAGAATATTGTGTGCCGCAGCAGTATGATAATTCGGTTGAGTTTTTAAAATATAAGAAAACCCTGTTGCCGCTCATCCAGCCTTCACGTCTATTTGCCGGATCGCCGGCGGGATCGTCGGGACCGTCATATTGCCTGCCCTGTCCGTAAATTATTCCGACAGTAGATAATAAAAAGAAGATCAATAATATTTTTTTCAATAACGTTGCCATTTGATAACCTATTTATTCTTTATTCCGTTTTGCTAAAATGAAAATTGTAATCCAAGCTTAACTCTCCGCGGAGATGAATACATCGCCGGATTTTGAATTCTATCATAATACGTGTTAAAGTCGCTGTGATGCTCGGTTATATCTGTTTCTCTTACGATATCGGTATAAGCTCTTCCTGTAGATGAATAAACGGAGTACTCATTCAATTGATCGAGTAAATTATAGACCAACAGATTCAATCTTAAATTCATGTTTTTATAAGACCACAAATTGTAATGTGCCCTGATATCAATATCAAACGTACTCGGCATCGGGGAATTGTTTGGATGGAGGTTTATTTCCGATAATCGAGTTTCCGGCAAAGGAGACCATGTATAAGGGAATCCTGAATTGTAATATGCCGTCATGCTGACGCCGAATTTTTCTATTGTATAACCTGCAGACAAATTAAAAGTGTGTCTCTGATCCCAAGAAAGAGGAATCATAATACTGAATTCATCGAGCTGCTGACCTGCGCGGTTGAAATTGGTATAAGGATCATCGGCAATACCTTTTGTGTATTGTAATGTATAGTTTACACCTGCAGAAAATCCGCCGGTAAAATAATCCCACTTAAGTTCTAGTCCGCGAACATTTCCGTAATCTTTGTTGCTGTATAGTCCGTATCGAACTTGATTGTAAGTGGTAACCGGGATAATTGTTAAGAGATCATAAATATCTTTATAGAATACGGCAACTTCTACTCCCATTCCGGGAACAATTTCCTGCCATAAACCAACCTCATAAGAAACGGTTTTTTCGGGTTTCAAATTTGGATTACCCATTGTCGAGCCGTAATCGAAAGGACTAATTAGGAACGAACTGTTTGAATAAAAGACACCGAAACTCGGACGCTGGAAGAAATGTCCGTAAGCAAATCTCAATAACGCCGCATCTCCTAATTGGTATGACAATCCAAAACGCGGACTGATTTTATACTGAGCCTCTGTATTTATATAAGTGCTCATTTTTTCCTGATCTTCAAAATACAACTGGTTTCCAGGATTACGAAGATTTGAAGGATAAACTGTATTGGGATTATAATAATCGAATCGAAGACCAATATTAATTACCATATTCTCAAATTCCATTTTATCCTGAATATAGGCAGCGAGATCATAGGGCTTGTGGTTATAATTTTCAATTCCTAAAATACTGTCTGCAGCCAGCTCCGGGAGAAAGTTTACGAATGAAAGTTTCCCGGTTTCAGGATCAATTGTCATCTCTCCGGATAGTTGGGAGTCGTTGTAATATTGATTGCGGACATAGCTGCTTAACACTTCTACTTGGTAACCCGAATAATCGAATCCCGCTTTAATTAAATGCTCGTTATTAATCTGCCAAGTAAATGCAATTTTCGCAATTAACTTATTGGTTTCGTTTTTGTTGTAGCCGTACATTTGTCCGCCTGTTAAGAAACCCGGACCTGTGCTTCGAGCATAACCGTCGTGAACATAACCGGGGTCAAGGGGATCTTCAAACAATGAATTTCTCCATTTAGTGTTAAAGAAGGAGACCTGTGCTAAATAAAAGAATGTGTTTGAAATCGTATGATTCAATTGGAAGGCTGCGGAGAACGAATCCCAATACGAGCGGCTGACTCCATCCGGGTTATACTTCCAAGAATGGCTGTAGCCCATACTTTCACTCTTTTCATTTGTAACGGAAATAGAGGTTCGGATATCGGTTAGCGGTTGATAACTCAATTTACCGAATAAATTATAATTTCTATCAAAGCTGGGAACGTATTCCATATCACCGGTAGATTCCGTCCACCATTCTTCCGGGTTTGCGCTTTCGTAATTATTATAATCTGTCGGGGTAAATCGGCGAATATAATTTAAGTGACCTTTATTATCCTGGTAGCGTCCGTTTGCAATCAATGACAGCATATTGGGTATAATCGGACCCGCAACAAAAACCCTGTAATCTTGAACTCTATTAATATCCGATGCTTCCAACCCGGGAAATATATCATCATGCGAGGTGATAAAATTCCCATGTTCCGCAACCACAGAAACACTGTATCTATCTCCGCCGTCTTTTGTTACCATATTTACTACACCGCTCATTGCATTACCGTATTCGGCATTGAATGTTCCGGTAATTACTTCAAGATCTTGAACTACTTCTTTTTCAAGATTAACCATTGTACCCCGGAAGGCATCAGTTACCTCGATACCGTCAACCATTGTAACTGTCTCTCCTGATCGACCTCCGCGGAAGTGACCTCTTACAATTCCCGCCTGCATATTTACAACAGCACCAATGCTTTCTACGGGAAGCACTTCAATTTCACCGGCGCTTATGTTTTTAATTGATGCGGTTTGATCTTTCTTTGTAGAAAATGTTGATGCGGTTACAACAACCTCATCCATCTCCACTGTCGATTCTTCCATTTCAAGTTCAAGATCAGTGGTTCGATTTACCGAAACGACTACTTCGGTAACACGAATCGTTTTATAACCGATCATCTTCGCGGCTAGCGTATACTTTCCGGGCGGAACGTTAATAATAATAAAATCACCGTTAAGATCTGCCGCTGCACCAAGTGATGTACCTTCAAGCAGAATGTTTGCGCCCATCATTGCTTCGCCTGTCTTGGCATCGACAATGTTTCCTGTAACCTTTCCTGTTGTTTGAGCGAAATGTGCTTGTGTAATTATTAAAATCAGCAGAATGTTAATTAATGATATTAGTTTTTGTCTGGACGACATATTTAATCTCCCATATGTCTGAAATAATTTTTGATATAAATATTTATTAACTCTTTGCAATAGAATTAACTCACAGGTTTTGAAAATTAATTTTGTAACTTTTCGTCAACCTTCTGAGACGCATATCCTTATCAAGAGTAAACTTAATTAAGCTCATCAAAATGTGTAAAGAGCCTGTCAATAACTAATTCAATCTAATGTCTCAAAGGACAAGATGGTTGACCGAATTGGGGTTGACAATAATTCCAGCAATTATATTGCATGTTTCTTCAAAACAAGTTACACGGCTGCGGCGTATAAGTAATTTGTTAATCTTGCCCGGAATAATAGGTGTCTGTAGATTGTTCACAAAAGTAATATCACAATAAATGTAAATGGAATTAATCCTTATTCTGTTTATTCATTTTACTGCCGTAATCTAAATGTCTATCAGTTGTAAGCTGTGGAAAGCCGGGAACAATAATCGGGTATGGTACGTTTTCTTGAACGGCAAACATATCTATTCCGGTTAGTTTTATTTTATTGAATTCTTCCACATTTATTTCAATTACTTCAGAATATTTTTTTTGAAGTGTGTCAATATAAGGATTCAGGAAATCATTAATAACAGCAAAAACATTTTTATTTTTTTTATCGAAGGACTCAAGAAATTTGTATTTACCATACAAGCCGGCATTTGCATCCCTAAACATATTCTGGTATTGAATCACTCGGTTGTCCTTGTCTAATCCTTTTTTATAAGCTTCTTCTGCGAGATATTTATCTTGAAGCATATCAACAACCGCTAATCTCAACTGTAAGGCAAACTCATTATTTGCGATCTTCTTTTTTCTAAAAACGAGGGGATGAATACTAATATAATTTTCAAAATCCTGTACTGTCCAGATTTCATTATCGATTTTAAATAAATCCAAAGGTCTTAGTTTTTCAATATCACCGGCAAAATTATCGAGACCCGGAATTTCATTCTCCTTGCCGAAAGCGCCTTTAAGAAACATTTCTTTTTTTTCCTGTTCCGATCTCAGGTAAGCAGGCGCCAATACTTTTGCAAGCTGAAGAAAAATCCTCGTGTTGAATTCAAGCTTTTTCTCCCGCATAACACCTGCAATAAATTGATCATAAATTTCATCGGCTTTCCACTCACGCATTACTTGTTTTACGGTTTCATATCGATCATTAATATGCTGCGGAGACAATGTAACCTCATCTTCCCAACCATCAATTTTCATATAAAGAAAGGTTGTGTCATCAATGGCAAGCGGTCCAACCATTTGATTTCTGCTGAGCGTATCTCTGAAAAGTGTTTGTTGAATCAGTGGCAGTTCATTAGAATGAAAATCGATTTCACGAGTCTCCGGAATTTCAGATCCTGTGAAATATGTGAATATCTGTTCGAAAGTATACCGTTCCCGCAGGCTGTTTTCAATTGTATCAACTTCCGCATGTTTTTTTGCAGTGAAAAATTTAACCCGGTAAGTTCTTCCGGCAGCACGAAACGCTTTCTGCAAATCTTCCTTTTCGATTTCTGCTTTTTCCCATCCTTCATTAAGGAAAAGAACCTGCCGCATAGCTTGTTCGCGCCTTCCTCTCAAATAATTATTTATTACCGGGTCGGCAGCAAACTTTTCATCATTTTCATATTCAAGGGCAATAAGTTTTTCGGCTATAAGAGAGTTTAGAATAATCATCTTATCTGATGTTGTATTCCCCTTGCAGTAAGCGGGTCGAATTGTGTATTCGGCTCTTCGGTAAAATTCATCTAAGTAAATTTTTTTGCCGCCAACTTTTGCAAGCAGCGGTCCGGTTGTAGTTGTGTTGGCGTTTTCAGTTAGAGTTGTATCGGTTATCGTTTGTTGAAAAGAATAAACCGGAATTGATAAAAAAAGAAATCGGACGGTCAGGAATATATAAAATAGTAAATAGTTGTCGTTTTTCATCAAATTTAGTAATTGGAAAATTAATGTTGGTCAAAATAGTTAATTTTATTATAAAAGTAAGCCATCTATTTTGATAGTAATTAATCACCTGTTATTTTGTGAAATATGAAGAAAACAATAAGGAGTTTACAATGGCTCTAAAATCAATCAACCCCGCAACAAATGAACTGATCGAAAAATTTAATGAATTAAGCAAAGATGAATTACTTGAGAAAATTGAGAAAGCACAGCAGACATTTTTAGATTGGAAGAAAACAACTTTTAAAGATCGAAAAGAAATGATGCTTAAAGCTGCAGAAGAATTACGAAGCGGGAAAGACGAATATGCAAAAACTCTTACTCTCGAAATGGGAAAGCCGGTTAAACAATCTTATGCGGAGGTGGAAAAATGCGCATGGGTTTGTGAATACTATGCCGAAAATGCTGAGACTATTTTAAAAAAGGAAATTATTGAAACTGATGCATCGGAAAGCTTTGTAAGATTTGATCCGGTTGGAATTGTGCTTGCTGTTATGCCGTGGAATTTTCCTTACTGGCAGGTATTCCGGTTTGCCGCCCCGGCTTTGATGGCAGGAAATGTTGGACTGCTTAAGCATGCGTCGAATGTACCGAAGAGCGCATTGGCAATTGAAAAAGTTTTTAAGCGGGCGGGATTTCCCGAAGGCGCTTTTACTACATTATTAATCGGCTCCAGAAATGTTGAGTTTATAATTAATCATAAGGATGTTAAAGCAGCAACATTAACCGGAAGCGAGAACGCCGGGAAGGAAGTAGCAACACGATGCGGCGCACAACTGAAGAAAACAGTAATGGAACTGGGCGGCAGCGATCCTTTTATTATTCTTGCTGATGCTGATCTTGAAAAAGCGGCTGAAGTTGGTGTGACAGCCAGATTAATAAATAACGGTCAGAGCTGCATTGCCGCAAAACGTTTTATTGTTGTTGAAGAAGTTTATAATAAGTTTGAAAATATGTTTAGGGTTAGATTGGAGAATGTTAAAGTTGGAGACCCAATGGAAGAGGAAACAGAACTCGGTCCTCTTGCCCGCGAAGATCTTCTGATTGAGCTCGATGGTCAGGTTAGAAAATCAATAATTGCCGGGGCAAAGGTTATAACCGGCGGAAAGCGAATAAATCGTCCGGGTAATTTTTATCAGCCGACACTCCTTTCAAATGTAAAAAAAGGAATGGTTGCGTATGGGGAAGAATTATTTGGTCCCGTGGCAATATTTATTAAAGCAAAAGATGAAAATGATGCCGTAGCAATAGCAAATGATTCAGAGTTCGGGTTGGGTGCTTCACTATGGACCAGAGATACCGACAAAGCAAAAAAAATAGCTGCTGAAATCGAAGCCGGCTCAGTATTTATAAACGGGTTGGTAAAGTCCGATCCCCGTCTGCCGTTTGGCGGAATAAAAATTTCCGGTTACGGCAGAGAACTTTCACATTACGGGATTAAAGAATTTGTTAATATCAAAACAGTTTGGGTAGCCTGAGTTTATCGTAAATTGGTTGATGATTAATAGGGGTAAATCAAAACATTGGTTTTGGTATTTTAATGATCAGTAAATGGAAAAGTGAAAAACTAAAAACGAAAGAAAGCGATCGAAAAAATGAATTCCAAAAATGAAAAAAGCAATCAGTTTTATAGATGTCCTTGGTGCGGAAGCGACCCGGTTTATGTTAAATATCACGACGAAGTATGGGGCGTGCCGGAGCATAATGATAAGAAGCTTTTCGAGAAGTTATTATTAGACGGTGCACAGGCGGGATTGAGCTGGATAACGATTTTAAAGAAAACCGAAAATTACAGGAAAGCTTTCGATAATTTTAATGCAACGAAAATGGCAAATTATGATCAAGAAAAGTTTGATGAATTGATGAGTAATTCGGGTATTGTACGTAATAAACTGAAAATAAAAGCATTCATTCAGAATGCAAAGTCATATCTTGAAATACAAAAAGAGTTCGGAACATTTGATAAATATATTTGGCAATTTGTTGATTACAAAACAATACATAATAAGCTGAAAACATTAAATGATGCTCCTTCAAAAACAGAAATATCGGATGCAATGAGCAAGGATTTAAAAAAGCGTGGATTCAATTTTGTCGGCTCCACAATTTGTTACGCATTTATGCAGGCAGTTGGAATGGTGAATGATCATCTCGTTGATTGCTTCCGTTATGATGAACTGAGAAAATGATTATTGGATTAGTAAGGCATTTTAAGGTAATGTTTACCTCACATAAGAAGTGGTACACCTCTGATGAATTTAGAGAGGCAATGAACGTTTATGATGAGAGTCCGGTTAAACCGAATAAAGTTGATCTCGGTAATATTAACTGGGATGTCTGCTTCAGCAGCACAATGCCCCGCGCTGTAGAAACTGCAAAAACCATTTATGACGGGAAAATAATTTTCACAGATGATTTAGTGGAAGTTCCGCTGATGCCCTTTACCACTCGAAAGATAAAGCTGCCTTCCGTAATTTGGCATATCGGCGGACGCATAGCATGGCACAAGTTAAAACCATCACAGAAAGAAACTCGAACCGGGACGCGGAATAGAATCGATAGAGTAATGGAAATGATTTATGAATCCGACTTTAAGAATATATTAATTGTGTCTCACGGATTTTTCATCTTTGAATTAACAAAGCGTCTGAATGCGGAGGGATTTAAAGGTAAAATTGATACCGCACCGCAAAACGGAAAACTTTATTTATTTCAAAGGAGTCAATCCTATTGAAGCGTTAATCCAAATCTGACAAAAGAAATATCCTGCCTTGGATTAACCGACCATTCAACAAATACAGGGAGAGAAAAATCCTCTGTTATTTTTATCTCCTTCGAAGCATTAACACCAACGTTAATAACATTAAACTTTTCCGATCCGTAATAAGAGGGATTGTTTTTGCTGCCTGCTGTTGCACCCACAAAAAACATTAGATTAGTTTTTTTAACCTCGGCGGTATAATCTACCTGGAAATATTTGTTCTTCCCCGGATCATTATAAAAGTTCACATATCCCGAAACAGTAATGGGTAGAGATTCGGGACCGAATAATATAAGACCCGCTTCCAGTAAATGCGCGCCCGGACCGGCGGGATCATTATAATTATTTACATTCCCGAACTTCACTCCTGCATTAGGCAGATAGTAATCAAGAAAGATTACTGAAATACCAATTGATCTTTTAAATTGATGAGTAAACGAAAGCCAGAAATCGACTTCATCAGTTGCCTGCTGATTATTTGCAAATGAATAAGAACCCCAAGTTCCAAGCTCAATTCCGTACATACCGAATGTCAATGCAGGTTGAATTGCCGGGGCGTCGGAAAGCAATAATCCTCGCCAGATATATCTGCTTACAAAATCTGCTTTTGCGCCTACTACAAAATCATTTTTCTCCTGTGCATTAATCGGAATAAATGAAAGAATAGAAATTAATAAAAATATAGTTGTTGTAAATGTCCGCTTCATGATGAGATCCGATCTTTATTGGTTAGAATTATATTATATAATCAAAGTCAAATCGAGATTAAAGTCAAGTTTTTCACACAACAAAAAAAGAATGAAAATCAGAGAAAATCAATTGAGAAATCGATGAAATTGGTTGACTCTGAAAGGGGCGTTTCATATTATTGAATATTGATTCATTATTATTGTTGTTTTATGCGAGTCAGAGAAGGAGATAAAGAGAAGGACATTTTAGATGCTGCGATCAAAGTATTTGCACATGTGGGATTCCATAATGCGAAGATATCAAGAATTGCAGAGGTTGCCGGAGTTGCAACCGGCAGTGTTTATCTATATTTCAGAAACAAGCGTGAAATATTATTAAAGATCTTCGACAAATTGTGGCTTAATGTTTACGAAGGAAGCGAGAACGCATTACAAAAGAAGAACCTGAATCCCCCTGAGAAAATTGATGAGATGATTGATATACTTATTGATACGTTTATCGAAAGTCCTTCTCTGGCTTTAGTTTTTGTTAATGAACAGTATCATTTGATGGATGACGAATCAGCAAGTTTTAAAGTGTATTATAATAAGTTTTTTGAAATTGGCGAAGAGATTATAAAGGAAGGCATAAAGAAAAATATATTCAGCAAATCGCTGGATGTTGAAATATTGCGCTATTACATAATCGGCGGGGTAAGAAATCTTCTGCATCAATGGGCGCGGGAACCCGAAAAATACCCGCTTAATAAAATTCGCCAAGCATCAAAATATATTACTAAGTATGGAATAATTGAGAAGTGACATTCTCTCTATAATGAATTTCAGTTCATTGTTTAATTTGAATTGCATATAAGCTGGCCTGACTCCTTGATGCCCGTTTTTAATTAATATTGTTGTGGAACCTTCAAGAACCTTCTCTCAAAATTAGAAAACGGGCATCGGTCTTTTTAAAACTAAAGAGCATTAAATCTTACAATTATATTTGTACCTTTACCGGGTTTGCTGCTCAATCCTATACGCCCGCTCATATACTCAATAAATCTTTTTGAAACTGTTAAACCCAAACCTGCCCCCTCGTACTCCCGGGTATTTCCCTCGCTTGCCTGCCGGAAAGGTTCGAAAATTTTCTTCTGGTTTTCTTTGTCAATGCCAATCCCGGTATCAATTATTTTAATAACCGCAACCATTCCATCACCGCCTAGTTCAAACTCTACATTTACGGTTACCTTTCCTTCCTTTGTGAATTTTATTGCGTTGTCAATTAAGTTTTTTATCGAATCTTCAAACAGCCTGCGGTCTAAATTAGCTTTTAGATTAGGCTCCTTGATATTAACATCGAAATCCAAGTTTTTTGCTGCAGCAAACGGTTTATAGAATTCCACTAAATTTTTAACAGTTTCAGGAATGTTAATTTCTTCGAGAGACAATTCCAGTTCATTTGCATCCAAACGGGAAAGATCCATGACAAGATTAAGAGTATCGGTTAATCGCTTACCCCCTTCATTAATGTTTTTCGCAATGGTTTTTAATTCACCATCCTCAATCTCGTCTTCCAATACTTCGGCATATCCCAGAATACCAATCAGCGGTGTTCGTAATTCATGACTCATATTATTAAGAAACATTGTCTTAAGCCTGTTCGATTCCTCAGCTTTGTCTCTCGCCGATTTAAGGTCTTCTTCAAACTTTTTTCGTTCGGTTATATCTTCTTTAACAGAGATGTAATTTGTAATCTTGCCGCTGCTGTCGTGTATCGGTGATATTGATGCGAGTTCCCAGAAAAGCTCACCATTCTTTTTCTTATTTAAAAATTCACCGTACCACGCCTCACCGTTTGAAATTTCAGACCACAGCTTTGCGTAATATTCTTTTGGCGTTCTTCCGGATTTAAGTATTCGCGGATTCTTTCCATAAATTTCCTCAAGTGAATACCCGGTAATCTCGCTAAACCTCGGATTTACATATATGATATTTCCTTCAGTATTTGTAATTAAAACAGAAGCCGGAGATTGTTCGATTGCATAAGACAGCATTCGAAGTTGACTCTCGGCTAGCTTTTGTCCGGATACATCAGTAATCATCGTAAGCAGTGCAGTTTTGCCTCTGTAAACCACACGGCTAGTATTCAACGCCGATTGAATTACTTGTCCGTCTTTTCTAATTAACTCGGTTTCAATTGAAAGAAGCTCCTCTGTATTAAAGCGCTCAATATATGTGTTCATTTCGTCTTCTGATTCCGGGGAGACCATATCGATAATTCGCATTGAATAATAATCTGATTCTGAATACCCGAATCTTGTTATTGCCGCCTCATTTATTTGAACTATTTTTCCGTTTGCGTCGTGTACGAAAATTGGACTTATAAAACTGTTGAACAATGAATCGTATTCGCTTGCAGATTCTTCAAGAGCTTTCTCTTTCTCTTTTGTATCGGTAATATCATGCCCAACTGAAATTAATAAACCTTTTGGTCCCGGCGACTCCTGCCAAAGAACGTTGCATGTATCCCCGTTTTTTTTCTGCATCAATCTTTCAAACGGTTGGTCAATGATCGGTTTTTTACCTTCCGCTTTTAGTGCAGCTTTCTCTTTTTCTCTTGATGAATCCGAATCAGCATAAAGTGATTTACTCCACCATCCCGTTCCGGCAAGTTCTTCGGGATAATATCCGAATACTTCATATACGGCGGGATTTATGTAAACGACTTCGCCTCTTGTATTTGTAACGACAATTACAGCGCCAATTTTTGAAAGTATGTCATCGGAGAGCTTCAGCCGGATTTCGGATTCTTTTGATTCGGTTACATCTTCGCTATCAACAAGTATTACGAAAGAACCATTTGCTTCCTGCATTGCTCTTCCATATTCACGTGTCCAATGTAGTCGTCCTTTGGAATCAAGTCTTCTAATTTCCCATCTATGAACACTCTGCTTTTCAGCAACACAGGATTTAATCTTTTCGCTAAATAACTCGGCGTCGCGCTTATATGTTATGTCTCTATATGTTTTCCCTATTAACTGCTGAGGATTATACCCCAATTGGTTTGCCGCGAGTGAACTTACGGAAAGAATATTTCCGTTAACATCAAAAATATATTCGATCAATTGGTTCTGATCGAATATTTCTATTAGACTCACATTCGTGGTTGCGGCATTTCGTTTATGAGAATTACCGACGCCCAGCGCAATGGTCAATAATATCAATAGTCCGCCGGTTAGAATTAAAAGAATTCTGATAAATTCTAAATCCGAAGGGATTTCAATTTTTATTAACTGCATTTCTTCGGGCACTTCGAGTTTAGCTGTTTCCAGCCTTTTATCAATTATCTGTTCAGCACGAGTTACTTCGGCGATAACGGAATTCATTGCACTATTAACCTTTGAATCCAATTCCCTGCGCTGATAAAAAGATCGAGTATTTAATAAACTTGTGTAAAGGGAATCTAGAACATTTACATGTTTGTTAATCTTATCAATATTATATCTGATATAAGCAGTGCTTACATTTTCTTTTTGCAGCGGTTTAAAATTATCCCGGAACTCACTAATAATTCTATCCCACCTTATAACCAATGCATCTTTTTCATTTATAGATTGATATTCTTGCAGCTCATTTTCAAATTTATTGAGGGTTTCTTTTATGGTTTGCAGATTGGTTTTGGTTTGGTTATCAAAGCTAATTTTTTCATACTGTTCCTGGATTGTAAGAACCAGCGGAACCGCCCATATCAAATAAGCAATTGTTCCCAGCAAAACGATAATTGTGAGAAAAGGAAAGGGTCTTTTCTTTTCCATTGTTACTCTCTGTTGGTTAGTATCCTTTTAATAATCGAATTATGAAGTCGTATATCAACATATATTGAAGCCCTTTTGAATATACGGGAAGTTTATTCTTAATATTATAGCGCCCTCCCCCTAATTTATTAGGAGATTTACATTAATATAAGTTTATCGACCAATATTATCAATAAATCAGACATCCTTAGTGGAAACAAAAATGAGAATTATTTTTTTATAAAACACTAAGCAAATTTCAAATTTGAGATTTTTCAAAAATATACTTAAATTAATTCAAACAGATCATTTATCCGAAACAAACAAAATAAAAAGTTGGCTGTAATTAGACTCACAAAATCATTAAAGGAAGAGTATTCGAAATTATTCAACTCGATGATAATCAACTCATCAAAAATTGGTGTTGTTGATTACATCGTTACCAGGTTAGTTGAGAATCGCAATCGATACAACGATGTAACAAAGGGCACTTCAATACCTTGGTATTTTGTTTCCGTGATACATGCAATGGAAACTTCAATTAGTTTCAGCCGGCATTTGCACAACGGTGATACGTTAACCGAACGAACAAAACACCACCCGGCAGGAAGACCCAAAACGGGAACTCCTCCTTTTACCTGGGAAGAAAGTGCAATTGATGCAATTAAATTTATGAGACTTAATAAGTGGAATGACTGGAGTCTTGAAGGATTGCTTTACAAATTGGAAGCATATAATGGCTTTGGATACAGACTTCATTACCCGCATGTGCTGTCTCCGTACCTGTGGAGTTTTTCAAATCATTACTCAAAAGGTAAATACGTTGCAGACGGCAGGTGGTCTGATGCGGCGGTTTCGAGACAGTGCGGCGGAGCAGTATTGTTGAGAAGGATGGCGGAATTAAATTTTGTAGAACTTCCATTGAACAGCAAAGAATCAACAAATTATGATGAACCCATTCTCTATTATACTAATGAACGAATCCCGTACGGAGAAGAGCTTCAGAAATTTTTAAATACATTTCCCGGCATTTATTTGAGAGCCGACGGACGTCCGGGAAGAAAAACTTCCGACGCATTTTATAAGGTTACCGGACATTTTTTATCCGGAGATGAAAAAACATAAATATTAATGAGAATTGGGGACTGTTATGAAGTTTGTTCATGCAGTTGCAATATCGTTTGCCGTGGTTCTCTCATCATGCAGTGTAAAGCTGATCGCAGATTTTGACAAGGAAACTATGGACGCCATTCTGGATGCATATACTTCAGTCGATATGTTTTATTCCGCATTATTGATTTCAAACAATCGCAGCTACGATGAATTCAAGGAAGATTACATAAAATTGGAAGGTGAATTAAGTCGATTAATTTTACGCAATAAAATTAGACCTCTAAACGAAGAATCTACCGGTATAGCCGAGATAATAAGAGATCTCTTCATTAAGTATCGAAAAGAACATAGGGAAAATGATAATTATAAAGATGAATTATTACTGCTTCACCGTGAACGGTTCGAGAGACTCTTCACAACAATGGCGGCGGCAGAATCATTTAAACCGGTAGATAATGATGAATTAATAGGAGAATAGAATGTCAATCAACGTGGATGCATTAATTACGGCAATGTTAGAAACCAACAGGGAAATTTTAACCGAGGAATTATCAGAAGCGGCACCTTATTTTCAACAAGCGTTAAAGGATGAATCGGAGGTAATAAAGAGAATGATTGATTTAAGGTTATCGGGCAAACTTTCGGACGAAGAATTTATTTCGGAATTGGAAGATGAAAAGAAAGTTATTGAAGCACAAATTCTAATGGCGGAGGTTGCCTCAAAATCCGCTGTACAAAGAGCAGTTAACAGTTCTTTTGATATTTTATACGATACAGTAAAAATGATGATTTAATAAATAACCGGGGTATCAAATGGCACGTCAAATTCGGACGACAAATGAATTTAAGGACAGGCTTCTTAAATTAATTCCCAGTGAAGTTGTTGCGGCTTATATGGTGCTGCACGGATTTATTACAGACAAAACCGAAACCGATCTGATAATCGGATGGATTGTTTTCGGAGTGCTGCTTTTACTAACACCGCTTTACTTAAAACGTTTTCAGCAAGTTGATGATTTTGCCCAGTTGGTAATTACATCGATTTCATTTGCGGTCTGGGTATTTACAATCGGCGGACCGTTTGAATCGTTTGCTTGGTATTCTTCAAAAGTAGCTTCGGTGGTTTTGGTGCTATGGACGATGATAATTCCGCTTGCAGTAAAACCTAAAATTGAATAACCTGCATAAATTTCGAGTTGTCATTTTGCGGCATCCAAATGTCTCGATGATTAAGTAATTCACAACCGGAATGAAGTCATGCGTTATTGCTCACGAATGATTTTAATTTCAACATCATTATTGTTGAAATCAGACCAAACATAAATGTTCCGATCCAAAGCGTGAATGATCCGAACTCTTCAAATATCACGGTGCCCAGCCATGGTCCGAGCGTAAAGCAAATACTGAACATTAATTGATAGTAGCCCATATATTCTCCCCTTTTTCCTTTCGGAGATAATTCGGCGGCATAAGATGCTCCGGCGGGAAATAAGATCATTTCACCGAAAGTCCAAATAATTACAGTAATAATTATTCCCGGCATACTGTGCAAAACAGCCATACCGCCAAACCCGATTCCCGTAAGAAGCGAACCGATTAAAAGCAATTTCCAATCACTCCATTTATTCATCAGAGTATTAAGAGGAAGCTCAATTATAATTATCATCACAGTATTAACGGCAATTACGAAACCAAATGTGGTTTTTGCATATCCAAGATCATTTACTAAGAAAAGGGGCAGTGTGCTCATCAGTTGAAACATTACAATTCCAACCGGTACCATTGCCAGCAGGAAATATAAAAATTTCCAATCCCGGTAAACAGGAGGGAGATTTTTTGCGGGTGATGATTTCGCTTCTAGCTCATCTTCTTCGGTTTGAGGTAAATCCCATTTAACAAGCAGCAAATAAATTCCTGCCGAAATACAAGTAATACCGTCAGCATAAAATAAAAGCGAATAATTGATTGCTGTTAAAAATCCGCCGAGTATCGGACCAATACTCATCCCAAGATTTATTGCTAACCTGTAAAGAGCAAATGCCGGTTTACGCAGCTCGGCTTCTACAGAATCCGATATAAAAGCCATGCTTGCCGGTCTGAATGATTCGTTTATCACAGCAAGCAGAACACTCAAAGAGAAGATGAACCAATAGTTTTCAAGAAAAGAAAAAAGAAAAAACAGAACCCCTGAACCGAGCATCGAAATCTGCATCAATCTCATTGCTCCGATTTTATCGCTTAGTTTCCCAACAAACGGAGCGGTAATAAGAGCGCCTAAACCATAGGCAGCTAAAACCAAACCTGCATCACCGGGAGTTTCGCCAAGTTCTTCGGTTAGGTACAAAGTAAGGAATGGAAGCACCATCATTCCCGACCGGTTAATGAGCGTTGCCCCTGAAATTAACCAGATGTTGCGCGGAATTCTTTTAATTCCCTTCCACGGATTCAATGTCAGCTTTTCTTTTGTGAATGAGTTTTGTAAAAATACTTCTTGTCAGAAAATTCACAAAGACAAACTTTTGACTTACATAATAAATTTCTTTTGAATAAATTATAGCGCAAACAAGACATTCTATCCATTATAAAAGGTGATTTATGAAATCAATTGAATTAATAAATGAAATATCAATTCCGGATAAACAATCGAGAAGGAGTTTCGTAATAAATTCACTAAAGGGGGCTGTATTATTTGCTTCCGGTTCAGCGCTTTTAACTTTCTTAAATAGCTGCGGCAGTGATGATGGAAATCCGGCTTCACCAAATAGTTCATCAGGTCCGAGAACAATAACCGTTGATATTTCACAAAGCAAATACAGTTCTCTTCAAACAATTGGCGGAGTAGTTACTTTGAGCAAGGGTGATGAAAGCGGTCTGCCCGCAAACGGATTGTTTTTAGTTCGCAGTTCTAGTTCACAAGTTAGAGCTTTCGACAGAACATGCACACACCAAGGATGCCAGGTGGGAGCTTTTTCATCCGGGCTTGCTTCTTGCCCATGCCACGGTTCACAATTTAATGACAGCGGCGGTGTTGTTAGAGGTCCCGCTTCCAGTTCGTTAAAATCTTATTCAACATCTTTAACAGGCAATCAATTGGAAATAAGTATTAGTTGATAGAATCCAGACCGTAATCATTTTATAACATTTTCCACTAACTAAGATTGGTCAGAAGAAGCGGGGTAAAGGCTTATTAATATTATTTCTGAGCCGAAATTAAAAGATCGGCGCATGGATTTTGGTTCCGAATTAAAATCAAAATCGAACAGCATTTTTTGGGGGTCTTTTGAGAGCTGGCTCCTTTATAAAATTTCGAGATAATTTCAATTATAGAATAATTCAAAAAGCCATTTCTTTTAATTGAAATTCTGCCGATAGTATTTGTTTCTTAAACTGTGAGAAAAGAGGCTGCCGATTTCATTGCAGCCTCTTAAGAAAGTTAATCTAAACGTTTACCGAATAAAGTTGCATACATCAGCCGGTAAATATCCGTGTTGTCAAAATTTGCTTTCATTAGATCTGAATTCAAACCATGTGCTTTAGCAACAACAGAGCCGTAAGTATCATAAACTGACGACCAAACAATAATAAAAGGAAAGCTGTTGCCGAATTGGTCGGGTTTGGACATAAAAGGTTTCGTCTGTGTTCCAGCAATACCATCGATTGGAGCTCCGCCCGGATCATTGGCTGATGCGGGTTCACCGGGATTCATGTATTCAACCGGGTCGCCGATAACTTCCATTCCGCCGGCTTCACTATCCGAAGCTACAACAATCAATGTATTTGGATTTTTTGAATAATATTCAACTGCCACTCCTATTGCTTCATCACTTCGTTTAAGTGCTTCAAGCATTCCGTTCGCATTCAGATGATTACCAAAATTATCGGTACCCTCTTCTTCAACAACAAGAAAGAATTGTTTGTTTTCGCGAGATAAAATTTTTACAGCCGCTTCAGTCATTTCAGAAACCGATGGCGCAGTTTCCAGGTAATTATTTAAACCAAGTTCAGCCTGAACTTCTTCCTCTTGATCGTTAAACGTATGTTCGTAGGCAAAAACTCCTAAAACTTTTTCGGTATCATCGGGGAGATTTTTCAGTTCATCCTTTGTGTAAACAATTGAATAACCCATCGACTTTGCAGCGTCTATCAGATTTAAATTGTCATTTCTTTTTCCTTCACCGAATTTTCCTTGTGTGCCTTTGGGAAGCATCCAGCCTTCACCCCCGGACATGATAACCTCTGCGCCTGATTCGATTATCTTTCTCGTTATCGCTTCATAATGTCTTCTGGAAGAATCACTTGCGACAAATACACCCGTGCCCGGTTCAATTATACTTCCGGAATTAACAATACCAACTTTAACTCCGGCAGCCATGGCTTCCTGCATTATACTCATCTGCTTTCCGGAAAGCGCCGTTAACTTTTTATGATGATTCATTCCGTACGAATCACGATCGACTTTAACGCCATATGAATGCATTGTTGCACCGGCATGTGATGAAGTGGTTAATGAGTTTTTTGTGTGACTTCTATATAATCCAATGTTGGAAAGTTTATCCCAGTTTAGCTTTGCATCCGGACCAACTTCAAGTAATCTTAAAGCATTCCATGTTGCAAGCCCTGTTCCGTCGGGGTGAATGAATATTACGTTCCCTTTGTTCAGCGGGCGCGGTTCGTTTTCTTTTATACAAGATGTTGTTATAAACATATATGCTAATGCTGTCAACAGATAGAATAATTTTTTCATAATAGATCTCCTGATTCATCAAAAAAAAACAAAAATAACGAAATAGTTATAAACTTTTCAAAATGATGTTCGTCTAAAAAATGCTATGTCTATTTTTCATATTCTAAAAATTTCTAATTATCTTGACCGCATTCAAATCAATTCATCAATAATATTGAGGTTCCAAGTATGAAAAAAGTAAAACCACAATTATTTATATCGATCATACTTCTTTTTATCACAACGGTTTTAACAGCTTCAAATAATTCTCCACTCGTAAGATATCCGGCGCTGAATAACGACGCATCAAAACTTGCGGTTTCATACCAGGGAGATATCTGGGTTGTTCCTGCAAACGGAGGTACGGCACAGCGACTTACAATTCATGAGGCTTATGAATCGCAGCCGGTTTGGAGTCCCGATAATAATCAAATCGCTTTTTCAAGCGATAGATTCGGGAATAATGATATTTATGTAATTCCGGCAACGGGGGGACTGCCGAAAAGATTAACATATCATTCCTCATCGGATTACATTTATAATTGGACGGACAAAAAGGGACTTGTTTTTACAACCGCAAGAACTTTCAAACAGGCTGAATGGGATTCGGAAATTTATTCGGTATCCCCGGATGGCGGAACTCCCGTCAGAATTTTAGATGCCGTAGGTGATATGCCTTCAGTATCTCCGGACGGAAAGTTAATCGCTTTTGTGATGGGTTCCTGCAGAGTTGCAAGAGAAGAATACAGCGGTCCGGCAAATAAAAACATTTGGATTTACAACACAACAAATGATACTTACTCACAAATAACTGAATTTGAAAGAAATGACATAATGCCTGTTTGGGGAGATTCACAAACTCTATTTTTCATCAGTTCAAAACCGGGTAAATACAACATTTTCAAAATCGGAATTAATGCCGAAGGTAAAGCAAGTGGTAATGCCGAACAGTTAACAGATTACAATGATGACGGCGTTCGTTTCATCAGTGTTAGCAAAGATGGCAGAATGATTGCCTTCGAAAAACAAACCGATATTTATACTATGGATTCTAACGGTGAAAACGTATCAAAAATTGATATAGCTCTTGGAACCGATTACCGATTTGATCCTTATGAACATAAGACTTATTCAAATAATGCAAACGGTTATGCAATATCGCCGAACGGGAAATACAATGTACTTGTTATGCGGGGTGAAATTTTTGTATCGGAAAATGATAAGGATAAAAGCAAAACAGTTAATTTGAGTAATCATGCATATCGTGAATCCGATGCAGCATGGCTGAACGATTCCACGGTTATTTTTACATCAGATAGAAACGGGCAGTATGATCTCTATTTGGGAAGATCATCGGATACCGGTCAGCCCGAAATTTTGAAAAGCCTGAAACATGAAGTTGTTAGGTTAACAAATACTGATGATGATGAATCCTCACCGCTGATGTCTCCCGACGGAAAAAAACTTGCATATGTTGAGGGTAACGGGAAGTTAATTGTTGCTGAAATTGATGCGGACGGTGACATGAGTAATCAAAAAGTATTACTGGATGGATGGGCTTCGCCAGGCGGATTGAGCTGGAGCCCGGACAGTAAGTGGCTTGCATATTCACTTTCCGATCTTAATTTCAATGATGAAATTTATATTCACTCTGCAGATAACAGTTCGGAACCGGTTAATGTAAGCATGCATCCGAGAGGAGATTATTCACCTATGTGGAGTGCGGACGGATCAAAAATCGGGTTTATCTCCGAACGCAGCAACCAGGATAATGATGTGTGGTTCGCATGGTTGACAAAAGAAGACTGGCAGAAAACGAAAGAAGATTGGGACGAAGGAACAGACAAGGAAAATGACAAAAAGAAAAAAGATGATAAAGACAGCACTGATACCGAGGAACCAATAAAAATTGATCTCGAAAATATCCATGAAAGATTAGTTAGAGTTACAAACCTGCCCGGTAATGAAGGCAATCTCGCAATATCGAAAGACGGTGAAACTTTTTACTTTACAGCAGGCAACCCTACAGCGAAAGGCTCTGATTTATACAGCATTAAATGGGACGGCAGTGATATAAAGTCAATAACTTCGGGCGGCACCAGTCCGTATGCAGTTTCACTCGATCCCGAAGGTAAGCACCTCTACTTCCTGAAATCGGGCGGATCATTTTCGAGAATAATTCTAAGCAGCGACAAGGTTGAGGCAATTTCATTCTCAGCTAAAATGAAAATTGATTATGAAAAAGAAAACGAACAAATATTTGAAGAAGCATGGCGAACTTTGAACGATAATTTTTATGATCCTAATTTCCACGGAAAAGATTGGGCGGAATTGAAGAAAAAATATAAACCATGGGTAATGCAGGCATCAACCAAAACAGATTTTGCTTACATGTTTAATCTTATGCTTGGTGAAATTAATGCGAGTCACATGGGACTATACTCCGGCGACCGTGCTGAGACACAGAAAGAAAGCACCGGACTGTTAGGTATAGAAATCGAACCTGTAAATGATGGTGTAAAGGTTCTCCGCGTAATTCCCGGTTCGCCTGCTGATAGAACCGTGAGTAAATTAGAAAAAGGAGATGTAATTGTTTCGGTTAACGGTTACGATGTAAACGATGATGTGAATTTTTATTCGCTTTTAATTAATGATGCAAGTGATAAAATTTGGATGGTTGTTAAATCTGCTTCAGGAGATGAACGTGAAGTAGTAATTAGACCAACAGGCAGCCTCCGGGCTGAACTTTACGATGAATGGGTTAAAGAAAGAAGACGGTTAACAGATGAATATTCCGGCGGCAGACTCGGATATCTCCACATTCAAGGAATGAGCTGGTCTAGTTTTGAAAGATTCGAACGTGAATTAGCTGCTGTTGGTTATGGAAAAGAAGGTATTGTGATTGATGTACGTTACAACGGCGGCGGTTGGACAACGGATTACTTGATGGCTGTCTTAAATGTTGATCAGCATGCATATACTGTTCCCCGCGGGGCAACCGATGACCTTGAAAAAAATCACTTGAAGTATCGTGAAAATTATCCCTATGCCGAACGGCTTCCATTTTATCCGTGGACAAAACCATCCATCGCAATGTGTAATGCTAATAGTTATTCTAATGCCGAAATCTTTTCACATGCTTATAAAACCATGGGAATTGGAACATTAGTTGGTGAAGCAACTTTCGGTGCGGTTATTTCAACCGGCGGAAAAGGATTAATAGACGGATCATTCGTTCGTATGCCGTTCCGAGCCTGGTATGTAAAAGCTACGGATGAAAATATGGAATGGGGTCCAGCCGTTCCCGATATTGAAGTTTTAAATTCTCCCGACAGTAAAGCAAAGGGAAAAGATGAGCAGTTAAAACGTGCAGTTGAAGAATTACTGAAACAAATCGACGGTTAAGAAATTTTTAGACGGGTACAATTATCCCAGATTTTCCATTGGAAAATCTGCCCATCGGGCCGACAATTTGTAAGTTGAGAAATATCAAATACTTAGCCATATAGAATTTTGGGAATTCTTTATTTGAGTAAAATATTTTTCTTACAAATTGTCGGGGGTTATTTGTGCCCGTCTTCTTTTTGTCCCCACTTTATTAAATGTGGAATTTATTATAAACATACTCACCGGTTGATAGGTGTTATCTTACCTTCAATAAATGAATCAAACAAATCAACAATATTCCAAGCTTTTTAATAAATTTGAAAGTGTTGTTTTTACGAAACAACGAGCAGATATAAATGAAGCGACTATTAATTCAACACATTACAAAATTCCTAAATTGTAAAAATGAATTACTTAACGCTGCTCCGATAATTGAAATGATAGTTCTTGAAGAATTGGCATCACATTAACAGAACGGAAATACAATTTATAACTAAATTCAGTTAATTATCTTTCAAGTTTGTTCGGCAAGCGTAGAATAAATTTTTAAATAATCAGCCGGAGTAGAGATGCTCACAAAATATTTCAAGCTGGATGAACTAGGCACAAACATTCGCACGGAAATAATTGCCGGTCTCACAACATTTGTTACGATGGCTTACATTATTGTTGTTAACCCAAAAATTCTAGAAGCTGCGGGAATGCCTTTCGGACCTTCAATGGTAGCAACAATTTTAAGCGCCTTTTTCGGTACTCTTACAATGGGTGTTTATGCAAAGCGACCATTTGCTATTGCTCCGTATATGGGAGAAAATGCTTTCATTGCTAATACGGTTGTGAATGTTTTGGGGTATTCGTGGCAGACTGCATTGGGCGCAATTTTTATCAGCGGCGTAATTTTTACAATTCTCACCGTTTTGAATATCAGAAGCTGGCTTGCTAACGCAATTCCCGAAAGTTTGAAAATTGCCTTTGCTGTTGGAATCGGTTTGTTTCTAACATTTATCGGTTTGAATGAAACGGGAATTGTAGAATTGGGCGTGCCCGGAGCTCCCGTTCATATCGGCAATTTGCATGATGCATCAATACTTCTGGCGCTGTTCACCTTTTTGTTCATCGGGTTTTTGATGATTAAAAAAATCAAAGGTGCAATATTAATCGGCATACTCACGGCAACTTTTCTCGGATTCATTTTCGGAGTAACTCCACTGCCCGAAAAGTGGGTTTCAATGCCGCCGGATATTTCCCCGATATTTTTACAGTTAGATATTCTCGGGGCATTAAGCTGGGGATTTTTTGCGGTTATTCTAACAGTTCTTGTTATGGATTTTGTTGATACGATGGGAACGCTGATCGGAATGTCTTACAAAGCCGGTCTGCTGGATGAAGAAGGAAATTTGCCAGAAATAGAAAAACCTTTTCTAGCCGATGCTTTGGCTACTGTTGTCGCAGCATGTTTAGGTACTACAACCACGGGCGCATACCTGGAATCGGCAGCGGGAATTGAAGCCGGTGGAAAATCCGGGTTGACTTCTGTTGTTACTGCATTCTTATTTTTAATAGCATTATTCTTTGCTCCGTTTGTTACGGTTATTCCGCCGTATGCTTACGGTTCCGCGTTAATAATCGTCGGTTTGCTTATGATCTCTCCGATCAGCAAATTTGATTTCTCAAATCTAACTGAAGCTATACCGGTTTTTGTTACTATTACTTTTATGAGTTTCACTTTTAATCTGGGAATAGGGCTGACTGCCGGATTTGTTGTTTTTCCGTTAATGAAAACGGTTACCGGAAATATTAAGGACGTTAAACCCGGTATGTGGGTGCTGTTCGTATTCAGCATGTTGTTTTATGTGTTTTATCCTTACTAATAAGATTACAGTTAACTGATCACTCTAAATAAACCGGAGTAAACATGTCACACACTGAATTTATGAAGGCGGCAATTGAAGAAGCGAAAAAAGGATTGGAAGAAGGCGGAATTCCGATAGGATCTGTTCTCGTAATTGATGATAAAATAGTAGGACGGGGGCACAACCGCCGCATGCAAAACGGCAGCGCAATTCTTCATGCCGAAATGGACTGTATCGAAAATGCAGGAAGATTGACTGCTAAAGATTATCAACGAGCAACGCTATATTCAACACTCTCTCCATGCGATATGTGCAGCGGAACGGCATTATTGTATAAAATTCCCAGAGTGGTAATTGGTGAAAATATAACGTTTAAAGGTCCCGAAGAATATGTTCAATCGCGCGGAGTAGAAATTGTGCATCTTAATGATGATGAATGCATCTCACTGATGAAAAATTTCATATCTTCCAAACCGGAATTATGGAATGAAGATATAGGCGAATAATAAATCAAAGGAGAAATAATGGCTCAGCATAAGGCATTTATAAAACAATTAAACGGAATAACCTTTGCAGGAAAAACCGATTCTAACAACTGGGTTATGATGGATGGTCCAGAACAGTTTGGCGGCAGCAACGCAGCAATAAGACCGAAAGAATTATTGATGCTTGGATTAGGCGGCTGCACCGGGAGCGACGTTGCGTCTATTCTACAGAAGAAACGTGTTAAGTTAGACGGATTCGAAATGAACATATCGGCAGAATCTACAGATGAACACCCTAAAGTTTATACAAAAATGCATATTGAATTTGTGTTCCGCGGAAAGGGCATTAAGGAAAGTGATGTTGAAAGAGCGATTGAGTTATCGCAGACAAAATACTGCGGCGTAACGATTATGTTTGAAAAAGCAATGGAAATAACGCATTCATACAAAATTGTGGACAGCGGAGAATAATTTATAAGAAAATGGAACCCGTCATAAAACGGGTTCCTGATTAATTTTCATCTTCAAAATATTCAGGCGGGATTTCTTTTCTGCCTGCAAATCCTTCATAAATTCCATGATAATGTTTGATCTTTTCTTCATCGCTTCGCCAACATAGGTAGACGTATTCATCATTAATTTTCGCCGGAAAATCTACAAGACCAATACTGAAATTCCAATCCTTAAAGAAACAGCCTATCTCTTCCAATTCATCGAGATAACCGTTCAGTTTAGTTTTCAAACGTTCAACTTCTTCGTTGTTTTCCGTATCACCGCCCAGTGATTCTGCGATAGTTCTTATTTCAAAGCTTTTATCTAAAATATCTTTCACTATCTGCTTTACCAGCGGAAGTGTTTTTTGGGCTTCGTGTACTGTAAAATATTTTAATTCGGTATCATTCATAGACTTCTCTTTTCGTATGTAACAATTTAACAAATAAAAAGATTCAGTGTATTTAGAAATAGTATACTAGGTCACATCCCGGAGCCGGGAAAATTCCCAAGCCGCTCGTTGTAGACACACAATTATTATCGAAAATAATTTTCAACAATGAACAATTAGTATAACCAACTCTTTGGTTTTCTGTTTAATTACCTTTATTTTTAACGTCAAACAAAACCTCAAATAGTTTTAGGAGTCGAATATGAGTAGAAGTAAAGTATACTTATTAACCGGGATGTTATCCCTTGCTATATTATTTGCATGCGGACCGGACTATAATTTTGATAAGAAATTTTCAACCGTACCGGAAAAACCTAAATCCGGTGAAGAGATAACAGTTCTGTTTAATTCTACCGATACGAAATTAGCTGATTCAGATAAAATTGATGCTGTATTTTACCAATTCAGTAATAATATCGATAAAACGACCGCGGTGCCGATGAAGAAGGAAGACGGCGGCTGGATTGCAAAGTTTAAACCGGAAGAAGGATCACTCGGTGCAGTTGTAAAATTCAAGAGCGGTGATACCGAAGACAGTAACGAGGGAAACGGTTATTTTATTACAATGCACAACGAGGAAGGCAATGTCGTTCCGGGTTATAAAGCAGGTCTGGCAACCGGGTATTATTCATGGATAAGATCTGCCGGAGTTGAACCGGATAGAGAAATTGCCCGTAAAATGTTCGAGGAAGAGTTTGGTGAAAATCCCCAGGTAAAACCAGATTATCTTAGTCTGTATTTAAGTGTTGTGCAGCGTGTCGATCCTGAAGCCATTGCTGAGGTTACAAGTATTGCCTTGGGTGAACTGAAGGAAAAAGAAGAGTTGACTGAAAAGGATTTGGAGTTACTTGCCGGAAGAACTGAAGTTGAAGAAGAAAGACAAAAATATGAAGAAATGCTTTTGGAAAAATATCCGGAAGGTGATTATGCACAAGGACTGAAATATCAAGCTTTTCGTGAAGCTGAATCATTGGATGATAAAATGAAAATTGCCGAGGAATATGCAGCACAGTTTCCTGACGGCAAATATATAGAAGGAATGTATTTCGGAATACTTCGATCTCAACTTGATGCAGGAGAGTATTCTGATGCAAAAGATTTTATTCTCGGCAATACCGAAAAAATAAACGAATATTATTTTTATTATGCTGTCAACAGAATACTTGAGGGAGATGAAAATCCGGAAGCCGCTTTGGCAATCGCTGAAAAAGGTGTTGAAAAAGCGAATGCCGAGTTGAAAAATCCCTCGGAAGAACTACCGAGCACAATGACGGAAGAGGAATGGAAAACAAGTCGCGAGTATTATGCCGGGTTGAATTATTTTGGTCTGGGTAATGCGCAGTACAAATTAGGAAAACTTAACGAAGCAAAAATGAATTTAAGCAACGCTGTTAACCTAACAGAGGATTATTACCTTGAACAGGATTTGGCGGCTCTTTATGTAAACGTACTTATGGAAGCCAATGATTACCAAGCAGCGATGGGCGCAATCGATAACTTTTTTAAGACCGGGAATGCAACCGAAGAAATGAAAGTCCATTTAAAAACAGCTTATGCCGAAGTTAAGGGTGATAGCGGTTTTGAAGAATACCTGGCTGCATTGGAGTCGAAAGCAGAATCTGAATTAATATCGGATTTAAAGAAAGAAATGATTGAAGAACCGGCACCGCAGTTTACCCTCACCGATGTAGATGGAAAAGAGGTTTCTCTTGCTGATTATAAAGGCAAGGCGGTAATTGTTGATTTCTGGGCAACTTGGTGCGGACCCTGTTTGAACTCATTCCCGGGTATGAAAAAAGCAGTTGAAAAATTTTCTGATGATGAAAATGTTCATTTCCTATTTGTAAATACATGGGAAAACGTTGATGATAAAGTGAAAAATGCAAAAGATTTCATCACAAATAACAATTATCCGTTTCATGTTTTGATGGATACGGAAAATAAAGTTGTTACCGATTTCAAGGTATCCGGAATTCCTACAAAGTTTATAATAGACGGGAATGGAAACATCCGGTTCAAGAGTGTTGGCTTCGGCGGCAACACGGATCATTTGGTTGATGAACTTTCTGCAATGATCTCAATGATTAATTAACATAAAATTACTGGTACAAAAGCCTGGCATCCTATGCGGAGCCGGGCTTTTTATCTTGCGGCATTCACTTCTTTTTGAATAAGTTTGAATTAAATCTTCTAAAGGTATTGCCGTGTGTAAATATTCGATTATATTATTAATTCTCCTGTTATCATGCACACCTGTAAAAAGAACAATAATTTATGAACCGGTTGATATTAATGACGGATGGGAAATTTCTTCATTAGAAAATGAAGGATTAAACCCGGCAGTCATTAACGAATTGCTGCACAAAATTCAAACAGGACAATTCAAAAATCTTCATTCGCTGCTGATTGCTAAAAACGGTAAGCTGGTAAGCGAATCCTACTTCAATGGATATTCAAGAGAGAAAAAGCATCTGCTTAAATCACTGGGAAAAAGTATAACCTCAGCATTAATCGGAATTGCAATTGATCAAGGGATTATTGCTGATGTAAATGAAAGGGTCCTTGATTTTTTTCCCGAACTAAGCAAGAGAATTAGCGATACGAGGAAGCAAAACATAACTATAAAAAACTTACTCACTATGGCGTCGGGACTTGATTGCGGTGTTTCCGATAAGGAAAACAAATGTATTAAGGATGTTCTGATTCCACCAGGAATTGTAGAAAAATATTTTAATCTAACTGCTTCATTTGAACCCGGGACATACTGGATGTATAATGATGCAAATGTAGTTGTATCGGAAAAAATAATTGAAGCTGCCTCGGGCTTGTCCATCGATGAATTTGAGTATCATTACCTGGATTCCTTGCTGCAAATTGAGAGCGGAGGAAACAGCACTGAGTGGAAACCGCGGGATATGTTAAAACTAGGGCAGTTATACCTAAATGAAGGAAAATGGAAAGATAAGCAGATCATATCTTCTGAGTGGATTCGGAAATCAGTCCGGACTCAAATTCATGCTCAAAATTCTAAGTGGGGGACGTATTATGGATATTTTTGGTGGAATAGAATATTCCAAACCGAAGAACGAAAAATCAAATCCTTCTATGCTTTCGGCAATGGAGGTCAGTTTATATTCGTATGTCCCGATTTAAATCTGACGGTTGTGTTCACCGGCGGAAATTTCGATGATAATATTCTTATGACCCAGCCTATTAGAATAATGGAACGGTATATTCTTGAAGCTGTAATCAGCTCAGAGAAAGTCCAGCTTCCCAATTAAAAATCTGAATTTATGCAGATATTAATTTGGTTTTGTTTGGAGTGGGAAATTGACTATTGATTACGCTAAAGCTAATCCGATCAAAATTTTCGATTTACTATTGACGATTGACTATTGATGAATGCTGAATGACTATTGACGAATGATGATCACCTTCGCTAAAGCTATGTGATTTAAATTGATGATTGTTATTTGATATTTATCTGAGATTTGTTCATTGAGAATTATTTGAAATTTCTCCGCAAAGCGAGAACTCGCCAAAGGCGGATTTCTTCTTACTGGTTACTGGCTTCTGCCTGCCACGGCGAAGTCGGTTTTTGCCTGCCACGGCGAAGTCGGTTTTTGACGAACCTGTCTACCGATAGGTAGAGACGGGTCTGCCCACCGACCTGTCCACCGGCCTGTCCACCGAAGCTGGTTCTTAAGCGTAGGTGGAAGCCGCCTTATAGCGTAGGTGGGGTTGCTGGTTTCTTGTCACTGGTTTCTAGTAGCTAGTCTCTGGCTTTTTGCTTCTTGTTTTTTGACACTTGTTACTTGTTTTAAGTTTCTTAGACATAATTCTTCCATTCAAAATTTGTTTACTATCGTTCTACTTTCTATTTTTAAAACTCATTGATTGTAAAATCAGAGGTATTCTTGAAGCAGCTTTCTTTTTCAGGTGTTTATTCATCCCTATCGCAAAAAACCGTAAACTTAATTGAGCGGGCAAAGCTTACCGAACATACATTTATGATAATTGTAGCATTGGTAATCGGAACCCTTGCCGGATTTGCCGCGATCGGAATTCGCTGGTTGATTGAAGAAATTTCTCTTCTTTCATTTCCCGGCGGAGGAACCCTGTTAGATAATATTCTATCCGCACCTTGGTATATCATATTGCTTGCCCCGATTATCGGCGGGATGATAGTCGGACCTCTAATATACTTTTTTGCACCCGAAGCAAAAGGGCACGGAGTACCCGAAGTGATGCAGGCAATTCTTTTGAAAGGCGGCAAAATTCGTCCGCGCGTTGCAATCATTAAAGCATTCGCATCTGCAATTACAATCGGGACAGGGGGTTCGGTTGGAAGAGAGGGACCTATAATTCAGATCGGAGCGAGTTTGGGAAGCACGGTGGGACAGTTTTTCAAAATCCCGAGCAAGCGAATGAAAACACTCGTCGGATGCGGAGCCGCAGCCGGAATTGCAGCAGCATTTAATGCCCCGATTGCAGGCGCATTATTTGCACTCGAAATAATTTTGATGGATTTTGCCGTAGCACAATTTTCACCTATAGTAATCGCTTCGGTTATGGCAACGGTTGTATCACATAGTTTCGAAGGTAACTTCGCTGCATTCATAGTGCCTCATTACACATTGGTTACTCCTTATGAATTAATATTCTATTTTGTCTTGGGAGCAATTGCCGGTTTGGTCTCTTTTCTGTTTATCAAGGTGCTTTATTTTTCAGAAGACTATTTCGATAACCGTTTTAAATTTCCCGAATACTTGAAACCGGTAGTCGGCGGTTTGGGAATCGGTTTAACCGCTCTTATCTTTCCGCAAATAATGGGCGTAGGTTATGATTCAATAAACATGGCTCTTCATAGTAATGTACTTTGGTATTCGGCTTTTGCTCTAATCTTTCTTAAAATATTTGCAACGTCATTAACACTCGGCAGCGGTGGTTCGGGCGGAATATTTGCACCTTCTCTCTTTATGGGTGCAATGCTCGGTGTATTCTTCGGACATTTTGTAAACGTGCTGTTCCCCGATATTTCGGCAGACCCCGGGGCTTATGCACTTGTTGCAATGGGTGGATTGGTTGCCGGCACTACACGCGCCCCGATTACAGCAATCATTATTGTGTTTGAGCTTACCAATGATTACCGCATAATTCTACCTCTGATGATCACATGTATTATCTCTACAATTCTTTCATCAAAACTTTCACGCGAGTCTATCTATACGCTAAAACTCTTGCTGCGGAACATCAAAATAAAAGAAGGAACCGAAACCAATATTATGGAATCGATTTTTGTAAAAGATGTAGCGGCGGATAGATTTGAAATTATTAATGCGGCAGACAATTTTAATTTGGTGGTAAATAAAGTCGTTCGCGGGCAAGGCAGAACTTTCCCTGTTATCGGCGCCGATAAAACATTAACCGGAATGATTTCCGTTAATTCAATTAAAGATTTCTTATTTGAAAAGGATTCTCTGCAGCATTTGTTGATTGCAAATGATATTTCAACGGATGAATTTGAAAAAGTTACGCCGGATGATAATTGTCAATTAGCAATTGACCGTATGCGTAAATATGATTTTGAAGAACTTCCCGTAGTGGACAGCTATGATTCTAATAAATTAATCGGAATGGTGAGACTCAAAGATATTCAAGATGCTTATCAAAGAGAGATCGAGCGGAGGGATATCGCTTCCAATTTAGCAAGCAGCATTTCAATGAAAGATGAAGAAACGAATGTACACTTTATGGAAGGTTATTCGATTGCAGAAGTTAAGCCTCCGGATTCTTTCATTGGAAAATCAATCAAGGATTTGGCAATTAGATCGGAGTGGGGAATTGATGTTTTATCAATCAAAACCCACGAGGGGAGAACTGAAAAAATAAAAGCATTCCCCGGGCCGGATTATATCATTAATGAAAAAGATACCCTTGTGATTGCCGGCGAAATTAAAAATATTAACATGATCAGAAATCTTGAGTGACAATTATTACCAATCAAAATGAAAGGACAAATTATGAGAAAGCTCATAATACCATTTCTGCTTATATTATTCTGTTTTTCATATATAACCGCACAAGAACTCACCCCTGAACAAATGGAGGAATACATTAAACTTGCTCAACCAGGTGAACCGCATGAAATGCTTGCAAAGTATATCGGTGATTGGGAGCTTACTTATACATCAAACATGGGAGAAGGTGAGCAAACCGTGGGTCCGGTGAAATCCGAAATTAAATCAATCTTAGGCGGAAGATTTTTAGAGTGGACATCGGAAGGGGAGTTCAACGGACAACCAATGGAGACCAAAACGATTATGGGCTATGACAACAGGCTCAATGTTTATGTCCTCTATGGATTTGACACAATGGGAACTTACGGCATAACCCCCACAGGTCACCTTGATGAAGAAACAAATACAATCATTTACAAAGGAGAAAATTATGAGCCTGCAATTAAGGATTACATGGATTATAAAATTCTGTTCAAAATGATTGATGATAATAATTATGTATTAGAAATTATCTTCGACTTCCCGGAGTTTGGAGAAACAACTATCATGACTGCAGTCGGCAAACGAGCTGACTGAGCCGACAATTTTCTTTACCGCAATCAATTGGTTGCGGTTTTTTTTATGACTAAGGGGGTAGAATAGAATTACCTATTCATTATCCAGGAGTAAAGGACTATTATGAAATGCTTTTTGAATTATCTGTGGATAACTTATTTTATTCCATTCCCTAAAGCTGATCATATTCCCAATTCAAAACTGATAAAATCTTTTCCCAATGATTTTATTGGGTGAATTAAAACATGTCGAATGCATCTGAAAAATAATTGATGTAAAATATGTTGGTGAAATTATAAAGTTTTTATGCAGAATTTAACTTACAAAAGAATATTCCTATTCTGGGTTCCCCTTGCTGCAACATGGTTGATGATGTCGGTCGAAGGTCCGTTTCTAGCCGCCGTAATTGCAAGAATGGCTGAACCCAAATTTAATCTTGCCGCTTATGGTGTTGCCTTTTCTTTCGCTCTAATTGTTGAAGCGCCGATAATTATGATAATGAGTGCAACGACTGCTTTGGTTAAAGAGTATTATTCATTCTGCAGGCTGCGGAAATTTACTTTTACGCTTAACGCAATTATAACCGGATTCATGTTAATAATTCTTATCCCCCCTGTATTTGATATTATCGCTATTGATTTGATCAACCTACCGTCGAATATAGCTCGGTTAACTTATAAGGCGACATTCATTTTACTCCCATGGCCCGGGGCAATCGGTTTCCGCAGGTTTTATCAAGGTGTTCTGATACGGCATAACCTAACACGCCGCGTTGCATACGGAACAATAATCCGGCTTGTTTTTATGTCGATTACCGCAATGCTGTTTTATTTCTTTTTCGAATTCGAGGGTGTTGTCGTAGGTGCAGCCGCATTATCCGCAGGTGTTGTTTCGGAAGCCATTGCAAGCGGATTGATGACTAGAAAAACTATTCAGAAAATGAGATCGGAAGATAAACCGGCGAAGTCAGAGCTTTCCTACCCTGAAATTTTCAAATTCTACTATCCATTGGCGCTTACATCAATGATTGGATTGGGTGTACATCCAATGATCACTTTTTTCATGGGACAGAGCAGAATGGCAATCGAATCTCTCGCAGTGCTGCCTGTTATAAATTCACTGGTGTTTATATTTAGAAGTGTGGGATTATCGTACCAGGAAGTTGGGATTGCACTATTAGACGACAAGAAAAAGAACTATCCACATTTACGAAATTTCGCAATTGTATTAGGTATCTCAACGGTTTTCCTTTTATCATTAATTGCATTCACGCCGCTTTCGCAAATTTGGTTCGAAGATGTTTCCGGTCTAACCGCAGAGCTTTCTACATTTGCACATCTGCCTTTAATGATACTCACAATCATTCCGGGTTTAACCGTACTTATCAATTTCCAAAGAGCGATGTTGGTAACCGCTAAAAACACTAAACCAATTACTTTTGCAACCGCGGCGGAAGTTTCGGGCATAATCTTGGTTTTATTGATTCTAATAAACGGGTTCAATTATATAGGCGCTGTTGCAGCGGCAACTGCATTTGTACTGGGAAGATTATCGGCGAATGTTTATCTCCATAAACCTTTCCTGCGTGCGGTAAGATCAAATGATTAATTTAAAACCAACTCCATGCACATTCACAATTTCAATGGAGTCGTCTTTCTTTAGATAGTTTCTGAGCTTCGCGATGTACACATCCATGCTGCGTGATGAAAAATAATTGTCGTCACTCCAAATTTCCTTTAGAGCATGAGATCTTTCAAGAACTTCATTTTCCGAAATACAAAGCAGCTTTAGTAACTCTGCTTCTTTCGATGTGAGTTTCTGTGATTCCTTTTCAAATTTCAGTTCGCGTTTCATATAATCAAACGTGTATTTGCCGATTACAAATTTTGAGGAATTCGTTTTCTCCTTTCCTTCCGATTTACCGATCCGTTTTAATATGGCATTAATTCTAAAAAATAATTCTTCCGTACTAAACGGTTTTGTAACGTAATCATCGGCACCGATTTTGAATCCCTCAAGTTTATCATGCTGCATTGATTTTGCAGTCAAAAATATTATCGGGATATTTTCGTTTGTTGCTCGAATTTCTTTTGCCAGGGTAAAACCGTCTTTCTTCGGCATCATTATGTCAAGGATACAAAGGTCATATTTGTCTTTGCCGAACTCAGCGCTGCCCTCTTCGCCGTTTACCGCATGAACGACATCAAATTTTTTAATTTCGAGAAACTCTTTAAGAAGTGTGCCCAGGTTAATATCATCTTCTACGAGAAGTATTTTTTTGTTCATCCTTTTACCGGCAGATTAATTATAAATTTTGATCCATGATTAATTTTACTCTCGACTCTTACCTTTCCGTCATGAGCTTCAACCATCTTTTTTACATAACTTAATCCAACGCCGTTTCCTTTTACATCATGAATGTTCCCGGTAGGTACCCTGTAAAATGTATCAAACACTTTTCTCAAATTCTGCTTGTCAATCCCGATTCCGTTATCGGCGACACATATTTCAACAAAATCTCCTTTTTCTTTTATATCAATTGTAATTACCGGTTTTAGTTTGCAGTACTTAAGCGCATTATCAATCAAATTGTTAAAGATATTGGTAAGGTGAAATTCATCTGCATGGATAATAATGTCCCCCGATTCCGTGTTAACTTTAACCTCCGCTTCTTTCTGATTTATCATTTCTGTAAATGAATCAACAACATTTTGTATCACTGAATAAATATTCAGATCTTCCTTTTTCAATTCATATTCACCTTTCTCAATAGCTGCGGCGTTTAATAGATTTTCAACAAGCATCCTTAGTCTCGTATTCTCCTCGCTTATCATTTTCGAATATCTTTTCACCGAAGATTCTTTCTGTGTGAACTCCGGTTCGTTCAGCGCTTCACAGGCAAGAGAGATTGTTGATATTGGTGTTTTAAACTCATGTGTAATGTTATTTATCAAATCGTTTTTTATTTCGGTGATCTTCTTCTGCTTAATCAACATTTGAATCGTTTTATAAAATACAGCAATTATTACGGCTATTAAAAATACTGCGAGTCCGAGCATCAAAGAAACCGACTGTAGAACGTATGAATCCTTATTGGGAAACGAGACCATCAAAAAACCGGGTTCTCCGAATACTTCATCCGGGAATAATCTTGTTTCATAAACCGAAGATCGAAAAGATTCGTTACCGGAACTGTTAAACGAAATAATGAGGGAATCGTTTTCTTTAGTCTTTACTGCAAAACTGTATTCCGTTTCAATTCCTTTCCCGCTTAATTCCAAATTTAAAAGTGAATCTAATTTTTCTCTATCGATTCTCTCTTTAATATTCCATGCAGATCTAATTGATACCATTTCATCAACTACGTTTGTTACCAGTTCTTTTTTCCTAAGTATAAATGTGTCGATACTGGTTTGCTCAACATATCCCGATCTGCTGCCTTCCTCTTTGCCGGATTTCCAAACTCTTACAGAACCTTCAGATTTACCCGTGTCTCCTTTTTGAATTTTATATTCAAGTTCTATATCAGCACTTTCCGGCTCAACCTTAATTATTCTTTCAATATCTTTTTCTATAAATATCAAATTCCTACCGATGTTCTTGGGATTTACATACACTCCTTTCTGATCTCTATTTATTTTATCAACTATAAGCGACATGGTTTCGTGCTTCTCAAGATTATCGGCAACCTGCTGCAATGCATCATTGACATTACCGTCAAACCGTTCTTCTTCAATCGAGATTACATTCCGGATCCAATAAATCTGAATTGCAATCAACCCGATTACCGCTGCGGTCATCAATGTGATGATTATTTTAATTCTCTTTTCTTGCATGATGCAAATTTACTTCAAGAATTTTACTTATTCCCGTTTTTAACAATTTTTAACAGTAATTAACAAGTCGTTAACACTTTGTTTTTCGTCCAATATATATATTTGATCAAGATTAATTCAACAAATAATATCGGAGAAAAAAATGGGAAACAATAAAAAGCTAACAATGTTTTTAACACTCGTTGTTTTAGGATTATCTGTGCTGGTTTTCAGCAGCAGTATCTTTGCGCAATCAGTGAAAGACTTGAAAGGAAAAGCCACTAAAATAACTATCGAAACCGACGCCGGCGAAAAAGTTACTCTCGAAGGAAATGAAGCAGCGGACTTTATTAAGAAACATAACTCCTTTCGTTGGATAAATGCTGCCGACGGAAAATTTGAAGAAGAAAATTTTAAAGTTTGGACGGAAGGCAGCGACAGTATGCGTTTTCATATCTTTACCGAGGATGATTTGGAAGAAGGAAAAATCATGTCGTTTGTATCAAAAGATAAATTCATATCTCCGGGCGACAGTCATTTCGTCTTCTATACAAAAGGTGGAGAAGAGCAAGAGTTTGAAATAGTAGTAAAAAATATTGACGCTGGTGATTCAACATTATTATTTATTTCTGATGAAAACTCCGGTGAATTTGATAAAGAAATAATGGTTGAGGAAGTTGAGGGCGAACTCACGGTTACTGTTACGGAGGCAAAAGATGGAGAGACCGAAACAAAAACATACCGCGGTGAAGAAGCCAAAAAATATCTTGATGAACAAGACAATGTACACATGATGAAAATCCGGGGTGAAGATGGTGAAGATTCGAAAGTAATCATCAAAAAGATGAAAAAGGGAATGGATAAGATGACAAAAGGAAAAAAGGTTAAAAAGATTATCATCGAAAAAGAAATTGATGACGATAAAAAATAGATATTTATTTCAGGGGGGGAATTTAATAAACGAACCGTTCGACATTTTTTGCTGAACGGTTTTTTATTTCTTACAATCGAATAAGATTAGTTTCTTTCTTATATTTCAGTTTACTTGAAATTGAGTTAGTTGCTAATGATCGAAATAAAAAATCTTCACAAAAAGTTTAATGAAAACCATGTTCTGCAGGGAGTAAATCTCGATATCATCGAAGGTGAAACTTTAGCAATAATCGGGAAGAGCGGCTGCGGTAAAAGTGTACTTATAAAACATATAGTCGGACTCCTTCTTCCCGACGAGGGATATGTAAAAATCGGTGATGAAATTGTTCACGAGGTCTCCAACAAACGGCTTTATGAATTAAGGAGAAAATTCGGCTATTTATTTCAGGGCGCCGCATTATTTGATTCTATGACGGTTGAAGAGAATGTCTCTCTTCCACTAGTTGAAAACGAATACAAACTCACACCGGAAGAAATTGCAAAAACCGTTGCGGATAAACTCGATATGGTTGGGCTTCCGGGTATCCAGAAATTAAAACCGGCTGAACTTTCCGGCGGAATGAAGAAGCGCGTTGGATTAGCCCGCGCCCTGGTTACCGATCCTGAATTTATTTTATACGATGAACCGACAACCGGACTCGACCCGGTTATGTCAGATTCAATCGATGATTTAATGCGTGAACTGAACGAAAAATTAAATGTAACATCTATAATAATTACTCACGACATGTTCAGCGTAAAAAATGTTGCCGATAAAATTGCAATGATGCACGAAGGAAAAATTTACTTCCACGGAACACCACGGGATTTATTGAATGCTGAAGACGAAGTAGTTGTTAATTTTATAAAGCGAACCGGGTTCCATGCCTAAACAAAAAATTATTTATATATGTGCAAACTGCGGATATGAATCCCCCAGATGGCTGGGAAAATGTCCGACCTGCGATGAATGGAATACATTCACAGAAGAAATTAAAGAGAAGCGCAGTTTAACCGTAAAGAGAAAAAGCGGTGATTTGGGAATCGTAACACTTTCGGGTGAAATCGATAATATCGAAGAGAGATATAAATCAAACATAGTTGAATTCGACCGTGTACTCGGGGGCGGTTTGATTCCCGGTTCTGTTGTGTTAATTGGCGGCGATCCGGGTATCGGAAAATCAACTCTTGTTCTGCAGGCGGCTGCTCAGTTGAAAAATCAAGTTTTATACGTTACCGGTGAAGAATCATTAAACCAGATAAAGCTCCGTGCGAACCGGTTGAAAATAAAATCCGGGAATGTTTTATTATTAGCCGAAACCGATCTCGATACAATTGCGGAGGCGATAGAAAAAACCTCACCCGAAGTAGTAATCATAGATTCAATTCAAACCGTTTACAAATCCTCGCTCGATAACGCACCCGGAACGATAACACAGATCCGCGAATGTACCGCCGCTATAATGGAGAAAGCTAAGAGAAAAAACTTTACGGCTGTGTTAATCGGACACGTAACGAAGGAAGGTTATATAGCCGGACCAAAAGTGCTGGAGCATATTGTTGATACCGTACTTCAATTTGAGGGTGAAAGAAATCACACTTACAGAATTTTGCGAGCAGCCAAAAACCGGTTCGGGAGTACGAACGAAATCGGAATTTTTGAGATGCACGATAACGGTCTGACCGAAGTGAAAAATCCGAGTGAAATATTTTTAAGCGAACGTGATTCTTATTCCACGGGATCGATTGTAACATCGAGCATGGAAGGTTCGCGTCCCGTATTGCTGGAGGTTCAGGCGTTGGTCACACCTTCAAATTATGGAAATCCGCAGCGCGTTACAACCGGGTTTGATTACCGCAGAATGTCGATTCTGCTCGCTGTACTTGAGAAGCGCGCAAATCTCAGGTTATCAGCGACTAATGTATTTCTAAATATGGCGGGCGGAATAAAAATCGATGAACCCGCGGTTGACCTGGCTGTCTGTTCGGCAATTGCTTCCAGTTTATTGGAGAAACCCGGCAAGCAGAAAATTGTTGTAATTGGTGAAGTAGGTTTGGGCGGTGAGATCAGAAGTGTGGGACATGTTGAAAAAAGAATAAAGGAAGCTGAAAAATTGGGATTCAGCACCGTTGTTATTCCTAAAAATAATTTAAAATCCATAACTGCAAAGAACGATTTGAACATAATTCCTGTTGATAATATATATAACGCGATAGAAGAAATATTAATTCAGGAATAAGGAATATTATGAAACATAAAGCTGCAGTTATCTACGGCTCTGTAAGATCGAACAGAAAGGGAATTAAAGCCGCGAAGTTTATAGTAAATAAATGTAAAGAACACGGTTTCGACGCAACATTGATTGATCCGCTTGAGTTTGATCTACCTTTGATTGATAAAATGTATAAAGAATATAAAAACAACGACGCCCCTCCCGCCTTACAAAAACTAGCGGATATTCTTAAATCTGCGGATGGATATATTGTTGTAACCGGTGAATACAACCACAGCATTCCACCGGCACTCAGCAATCTGATGGATTATTTTTTAGAAGAATATTTTTTCAAACCCTCTGCAATTGTAAGTTACAGCGCGGGAAGATTCGGCGGGGTTAGAGCTGCGATGCAGATGCGCGCTTTCCTCGGCGAGATCGGGACAACATGCATCCCGTCAATTTTCGCTTTACCGAAGGTTGGTTCCAGCTTTGATGATGAAGGGAATCCATTAGATGAAGCAGTAAATAAAAGATCAAAGAAATTCTTTGACGAATTCGAATGGTATATTAAAGCGCTTTATGAAGCGCGTAAAAACGGAACACCTTATTAAACCAGAAAAATTGGAGATTGAATATGTCGGATTTACCAAAAAGATTTTCCCGTTTTATTGAAGAATATCCTGATGTTGCCGAAGCTTATAAACAATTAGGAAATGCCGTGCATGGATTAGGTCATTTGGACGATAAATCCCGTGCATTAATTAAACTAGCAATTTCAGCCGGAGCCGGAATGGAAGGAGCGGTTCACTCACATACCCGTAAAGCAATTGAAGCAGGTATATCTAAAGATGAAATTCGTCAAACTGTTTTGTTGGCATTACCAACAATCGGATTACCATCAACAATGGCGGTTATGAGCTGGGTTGATGATATTTTGGATATGGACTGATATACTCAAGTGTTTGAAAATACATTAAGTTCAGAAAAGAATTTAACGGGCAGATTAAGTACAGTAAATAAACTCACAGCCCTTTGGGGTTTCAGTGAAGCAGCTTTGGGTGGCATTCTGCATGCTCTACGAATTCCTTTTACCGGGTTGTTTATCGGCGGTTCAGCAATTTTATTTATCGGTCTTATCGCTCATTTTTCCGACAATAAAATTTCGATCCTCCGTTCCACTTCAATTGTTATAATTGTGAAGGCTGTTGTGAGTCCGCACTCCCCCTTGGCTGCATACCTCTCGGTGTTTCTGCAGGGTTTAATCGGTTATGGATTGTTTTCGTTTATTAAAAATTATAAAATTTCCGTATTCCTATTAGCTTTAACAACGCTTACTATTTCGGGAATGCAGAAGATCATTATACTTACAATTGTATTCGGTAATACTTTGTGGGATTCAATTAACCTATTCTCCTCTTTTGTGCTCGAGCAATTTTTAACTTCCGGTGAAACCGCAGCTCAATTTAATATCAGTTATTGGCTTATTGGTTTGTACGTTGGAATTCATATAACGGGCGGAATAATTATCGGATTGATTGCTATGAAAATTCCCAAGTGGATCAACACCAAAATCGACGAGGTAAAAGCAGATACCGTTCATTTGAATGAAAGATTCAACGAATTCAGCAATAGCATTCCTAAGAAAAGAAAACGTAAACACTGGTGGCAGAAAAAATCCGGCTGGGTTTTGATAATTGTATTAGTCGGAGCAGTTTCTGTTTCCTATTTCTACCCTGAGTATTCCGATAACAAAATTTCCGAAATAGGAATAATGATGATCCGCTTTATCTTTATTATGTTGATTTGGTACACGGTTGTTTCGCCTTACTTAGTAAAGCTTTTCAGGAAATATGTTAATAAAAAGAAAAATGAATATGCAGCAGAAATCGATAATATAATAGTTCTGTTTCCCAAATTGAAAAGCTTGATTCATTTTACATGGAAATCGACCGAAAAGATGAAGGGCTTCAAAAAAATCAAAACTTTTCTTAGCCTGTCTTTTATTTACCTCCTTATTGCCGACTTTGAATAGAGCAAGAACACTTACGATATTCGAATTGCAGCAAAAAGTCTGACTTGTAATTATGCTAATTATTCATTTAATTTAGTCATTCCTCAAATCACGTGTATCGTTGTTTCCTACGGTTGAAAATTATTTTTTAACCCGGAGAATTTGGCTCGTGGAATCTATTACTACACGATTTCAATGAATGAGAAATCTCTGACAAAGAAACTGACCTTTATTAAATGAGAGTTGAAATCTCATTCAATTTTTTTATATTTTTGGCTTTTGATTTTAAGATTTATTGGGAGATTAGAATGTTTGTTGGTCATTACGGTGTCGGTTTCGCGGCAAAAAAAATCGATAATAAACCTTCATTAGGTACAATATTCTTCGCGGCACAATTTATTGATTTACTCTGGCCGGTTCTCCTTTTACTTGGGATTGAGCATGTTCAAATTGATCCGGGCAACACGGCTTTTACACCTTTGAATTTCAGCTACTATCCTTTTTCACACAGTCTTTTAGGTGTTCTTGTTTGGGGCGCTCTGTTCGGATTTGCCTATTACCTCATCAAAAAAGAGTGGAAGACTTCACTTCTGCTGGGTGTGCTTGTCCTAAGTCATTGGGTTTTGGATTTATTTACTCATCGTCCCGATCTGCCCTTGGTTCCGTGGTCTGAGATTAAGGTGGGATTCGGTTTATGGAATTCCGTCATATTTACAATTATTGTTGAGCTGGGAATATTTTTTGCCGGAGTCTATTTTTATTTAACTTCGACAAAGGCAATAAACAAAAAGGGTTCCGTAGGATTGTGGAGTTTGGTTGTATTCTTGACAATTATCTACTTCATGAATGTATTCGGTCCGCCGCCGGAATCCGAAGGACCACTGGCTTATGTCGGCTTGTCTCAATGGTTAATCGTTGCATGGGGATATTTTATTGATCCCAAAAAATTCATTGGAAATAAATTTTTTACCGTTGGACGCTCATAAAATGTTTTATTAAAACATTTTATGTTGCGGGATTAACCCCGACAATTTGTAAGAAAAACATTTTACTCATATAACGAATTCAAAAATTTCTATTTGGCTAAGTATCTGATATTTCTCAACTTACAAATTGTCGGCTCGAAGGGCAGATTTTCCAATGGAAAATCTGGGTTGATAAGAACAGGTCGAGCAATAAAACATTTACATCGGAATAACAGCATGCGGTTTCCCATCAGGTGTTAGCTTGTTTTCCTAAAATCCGTTGAATCAATTCGGGGTTGGTGCTGTCTTTCCTCCGGAGATGTAAAGCTAGGACATAGTCCTTAGAATCTCCAGCCCAGCAGACACCAATAATTTAGGAACCAAACCATCACCAAACTTGATAATGCCACAACAGCGGAAACCGTTAATCCGTACTTCGCGTTAATTAAATTCTTCTTTCCTTTTACAATTTTTGTGATTTGAAAAATCGTAAAAATAATAGCCGCAAATGGAATAATCTGAACAACGTAAAAATACCAATCCAAACCGTATGCAAAGCCGATCTGCTGAACTTCGGAACTAAGCAAAAACATCATTATCATGCTGAAAACAAGAACATACAGAACATAACTCCCCGCCGTATAGGAAGCGGACTTTAGTAAAGAATAATTAAGTGACTTTGATTCATCTCTGCGGTGAATTATCCTGTAAACGAGGAATAAAATCAGAGTTAAAATAAAAATTGTAATCAACACCATAAAAAGAATTTGATTAAACCAACTTTCCTCATACCATTCGATTTTTTCAAGCGCGGAAGTTCCGCCGGTAAAAACATGAGTTATATTATTATCTTCATCTTCGCGGAAGTTGATATGATAATCGTCGTCAATTGATTGAAAAAAAAGCGGTTCACCCTGAATTAACCTGCGTATATCTCCCTTGTGATCATACATCATCAGCATGCCTTCATCATTTTTCCAGAGCGGCATATCCCTGCCGAGCATAGAAGTCAGCACGCCTATTTTAGTCATTGAATTACGAGAATATCTCGTTCCGCGGTACTTCCCGGTAAATCTATCGATATTCTCATCGTATTCAGGTAAATCAGTCAATGGATATTCGGTTTTACTAACAGTCGTATCCGGGGGAAGGAATTTATTAAAAAAAGCTCCGCAGACCTCTCCGGGCAGACCGTTGCTTGAATTCGAAACGACATAAATCCCCAGTTTAATTTCCGGGAAAAGATACATCAATGTTGATATTCCCAAATAGCCTCCGCCGTGAGACATGTTATAATAACCGTTCATTCTTCCAACGCCGAACGCATATCCCGATCCGCCGCCGAATGCCGGGTGATGAGTAAACTGTTTTGTACGCATTTCATTTACTGTTGCCGAATCCATTATTTGTCTGCCCTTAAATTTGCCGTCGTTAAGATGCATAATCATAAAATTAGCAAATTCATTTAATGGCGTGAGCATTTGTCCGGCTGGATAATCATTAAGGTGATCAAGCGGAAATTCAACAAGCTGCCCTTCGGAGAAAAAATATCCCTTGTAAAGATTTTCCTTTTGAAAATCCTGAAGTGTGAACGAGCTTGAGTTCATCTCCAGCGGTTTAAAAAGATTTTCAACCGCGTATTCTTCAAAATCCTTTCCCGAAACTTCCTCAATCACAAAAGCGGCGAGAGCATTGCCGAGATTAGAATAAGAGGAAATTTCACCGGGCGGCATGACCCGTTCGGGTAAAAATTCCATTAAAAATTGACCAAGCGGCGGAGCGTCCTCTTTTTTCCGGACGGATTTACCGATATAAACATCATCGAAACCGGGGGTATGAGTAAGTAAATTTTTTAGTGTGATCGGTTTGTTAAATTTCTGCGGTACTTTGAAGAGAGAAAGATATTCATTTACATCGGTGTTCATATCCACCAAACCACGGTCGCGGGCAAGCAGCACAACAGTAGCGGTTACGGTTTTACAAACCGATGCGGTACGGAACAAAGTTTTTTCCGGATCAACCGGTAATTGATTTTCAACATCCGAAAAGCCGTAACCTTTGGAAAAGAAAATCGACGAATCTTTTACAATTACGATACCTGCTCCCGGTGCATTATACCTATCAATTGCTTTTGTTATTATCGAATCTAAAAAACTAGTTATTTCAAGCGAATCGAGCTTTGGATATCTTTCCGACTGTGCATAAAAAGTAGAGACAAAGAATAAACAAATAGAAAGCATAAAGGCGGGAATAATTTTGAAGAACTTCATTTAATCCTCATTATGAAATTATAATAGGCAAATTAAAAAAGCGGACAAAAACATGCGAATAAAAACGGGGGAATTATTTAGGGAATTATTCTTAATCTAGCCCGAATTGAATTTCTATGAAGAGAAAAATATTGAGACAACCGAAGTGATAACGAGCAGTTAAGCGGCGGATTATTAACTGTTTGGTGGATGATAATCAGCCATCAAGTGGATGATTATCATCCGCAATTAAGGCAGCAGTATCGGCGGGAGGGTGAGGATTTTGTTGGATTTACTTAAATTGCATTTCATGCAGAGAATGCGAACATTTTGAGCAGTCAAACTTGTACCACCTTTTGAATAAGGTAGGTCATGATCATAGTGTAGATTTTCTTTTGAACCACATTTTACACATTGTCCTTTATCTCTAGCCCACACTTCTACTTTTACTTGAGTTGGAATTACTCTGTTGAATGGAATTATTACTTCACGCTTCATTGACTTTATCTCTACTGGTTGAAGATAAAATTTGAAAACTTTTCTCTTTCCAGCGTACTCAATTTTAGCGTCAATCAAATTGTAGAATCCTTTGTAACACCAAACACCGCTATCAATTTTTTCATAAACTTTTATTCGGTGAGGGTGATTAATTAAATTTGTCTGATAAGATTTTGCTGCGGTAAAAAATTTCCCATTTTCAGTTAATGATCCCTTTGGCGTTGTCAATTCTTGATCAACTTCTTTTGGAGTATTTGATATATTGCTTGGTACGTCGTGACCCTCATAAATTAGTGTGTTTGTTTTTTCGTCAAATTTATCTGCGTACGGCGCTCCTTTCCTGACAGACATTAGAAAAACTGAATACTCCGGGTTAACATTAAAATTCATCCCTTTCTGAAGGTTCATCTTTTCAGCAGCGGTCAGATCGATATATGATATTATATCATCGACTTTAAATTTTGGATTTGGGAGAAAAGATTTCATTAATCCAAAACCTTGATTGAACAATCGGCATTAATTCTTGTTAATTCATAAGTTAAGACTAACGAAACTCCTACATTAAAATCAATCCTATTTTCATATAGCTTTTGGCCATCAATTATTATAATTGTTGAATCAGTGACTAGGGTTAGCATAGGAAGTATTAATTTATGAAAATCAGGAAAGGCCATAGTGAAGGTTCCAAATTCATTGAATGTGTTGACTTGATGTTATTAAATTAGTGCAAATTATTTTGCCAATCAATCATTATTCAACATTTAATGAATTTGACAAAGAAAGCAGATCGCAATTATATAAGCAAACAGAAAACACTTCCAATTTTTCAACTTGTATGTTGAAAGGAGTGATTCTAGTTTGGTAAATAAATCACACAATCATTTCCTCCCACCAAACAAACCTATCGCATCAACGGTAAATAACGTGTATTGAAAAAACATTAAAATCAACCAATTAGTGACTCAGCCGGTATATTAAATTTTCTGTGAAGTTCTCGAGCCATTTTCATTGTCAAGTTTCGTTTTCTGTTGAGTACTTCCGATACACGGTTCTTGCCTCCCATCGCTTCGGCTAGATCGGCTTGTGTTAAATTCATCTGCTCCATTCTAAACTTTATCGCTTCAATCGGATCCGGCGGATCGACCGGATAGTTTTTCCGCTCGTACGCTTCTACCAATGTAACCAGCACATCCAGTTTATCTCCCTTTGGAGTATTCGGTTTTGCATCCCAAAGCTTATCGATTTCTTTTAATGCGGACTGATAATTTTTTTCGGTTTTAATCGGCTTTATATTCATTTCAAATTTCCTCTGCGTTTTCTCTATCGGTTTTCAGCTAAAAGCCTCACTAACTCTCATCATCCCACCAAATAAAACTATCAACATCTACCGCTTTGCTCCACAGCTTGACTTTCTGCAATAGCGATTCATACAACTCCGCCTTAATGAAGAAGTATAATCCGAAATCCTCTTCGCCTATTTCGTAACCGTCATAGATATAATTCTCTTCACCCAGAACTTTTTTGATTTCCGCAACGAGGTCCGGCATAAATCCTTCGGGACCTGCTTCCATGCATCTGTCAAATATTTCCATTGTTGCGGATTCTTCGGTGGGATCCATTCCTATAAACTCATCGCCTATAAATGTATGACCTTGAATTGCAGCATCAAATGTGAAGCGGTGGTATATGTAATTTTGACCGTCTATTTTGTCGACTGTTTTCTGCATATGTTTCGGTTACCGCGCCGGTTTTTCATATTTTATCAGATTTTCAAATCACCCGGTTTGTAGAGAGAAATATCTTTCACCTGTTCAAAAATTTTATCCGCCGAAGCAACTGCCGATACTCTTAAACGCTGTGCGACGGCAATAAGCAGTGCATCGTTTGTTAAAATTCCGTAAAGCCTTTGGATACTTATTGCTGCATAAAAATCTTCTCTTTCTATCGTTTCAATTTGCAGACCGATTGAAAGTAAATCTTTAATTAAACCTTCATATCTATAAAGAGATTTTACTTTGTTCGGAGACTGAGATAATTGCTTTGCCGGATTGGCTCCTTTTATTAATCCCAAATCGCGGGCTTCTGCCATCATAAAAATATGAATGAGTTCTGCTAAGATATGAACGGGCACTATACCGAAGATTTCTTGTGCGGCACATCTTTCAAGTAATTCAACAGCCTGCAATGAGCTTCGCTGATTAGCATAGAAAAGAATGTTCGTATCAATTATAACGGTTTGCTGTTTGGGAATTCGGCTTAAATTCATGCTTCGTAATAATCCTCATTTAATAATTTTTCTGCTTCCTTCTGAGATATTTTAAACGGTTTTGAGCAGAATCGGTTTACAGCTTCTTTCCTGGTAATTAATTTTGATTTACCGGCTTTTTCATAATTCAAAACTGCATCCTGAATTATGTCGCTGATTCCCCTTCCTTCATCAAGTGCAAGTTTCTTAATTTTTTTTATTACTTCCTTTTCGAGTACTGTCCCGATTTTTTCTTTTTCGCTCCTGCGCTTTGACGGTTTTAACAATTTTATGTCTCCGATATAAAAAGTAAATCAATAGTACAATAATTTCTAGACAGTATCAAGAAATCTAAATCATATCTCAACCCTTAATCAATCCAATCATCCAATCCTTCACACATCCATCCCTCCATCCAATTTTAACTCCCGAACTTGTCTAATGGAGGTAGAGCTAGAGTTAGACTATATTTTCTTACGATAATATTCAGCGTAGGCAGTTGTAACTGCTGAACTTGTCTACCGGAGGTAGAGCTAGAGTTAGATTATATTTTCAACGAGAATATTCAGTGTAGGCAGTCATCCATTTATCTGGAGCGTTTTTTGCGACATTCCGATGACTTTTATCGGACGTCAATTCGCAAATCCGCTAATTCGGAATTCGTTTATCCACAAATTCACTCAAAACAAATTTCTCGCAACTGCGCAGCGACCGCAACGTAGGGGAACCTCAGTGGTTCTCTGTGCCTGTGCACCGAAGCACCTATCTAGAAACTATAGTTGATACTTGAAGATTGAGGTGCGTAGGTGCGTTTTCTCTGTGGTTCTCTGTGTAATTTGCATTAAAATTATATCGCCTGACCATCATTTCGGAAATGGTTCCTTGAGATTTATTTGAAATTTGTCCGCGAAGCGAGATCTCGCCAAAGGCGGATTTTTTGTTACTTGTAATTTGATATTTATTAGTTATTTTCCGCTTTACCCATTCCACCTTTCTCCCATTCAAAAACAACTCATCCTTCTTTGCTTTTCCCATTACCGTTTGTCCCGCTCCAATGCTTTTATCATCAGTTTATTGAGCAACATTAGATTTTTATTTTTTTTTGTAAAAGATACAAATTTATATATTGATTTAATTATTAACTATTATTAATTTTAGCTCATGATCACTTAAATGTTTTAATGACTATTGCAGCGGTTTTTTAATAAATAACGGGGAGTTATTCATGATTAAAACTAGAACAAGAATCAATTGATGCGGCATTACACAAAATATCTGTCAGTTGCTCAACAACAAGCAATTCAAAATCATCTTACCTTACCAATAAATTCAAGAGAAAAGATTTATGAAACCATTTAATAAGAAATTCAACTTCTTCTTACTTCTAATATTTACGATGAGCCTATTATTATTTACAGCGCTGAGCTGTGACTCTGCAGAACCGTTCAACCAAAAAACTTTTCAATTTTCTGCTCTTGAGACCTCATGCACCGAAGCATGGCTCAAAGTAATTTCGAACGATTCTGAAACTCCGAAATTGAAAATCAAGAATGGTGAACAAATAATTTTTGATGGAATACTATCTACGACTGATACAATTATTTATACAGAT
>JAIOZI010000091.1 GCA_021740785.1 Melioribacteraceae bacterium | reverse complement strand
ATTTGTAAGTTGAGAAATATCAAATACTTAGCCATATAGAAATTTTGAAATTCGTTATTTGAGTAAAATATTTTTCTTACAAATTGTCGGGGTTAATCCCGCAACATAAAATGTTTTAATAAAACATTTTATGAGCGGCAACGGCAAAAAATTTATTTCCAATGAATTTTTTGGGATTAGTATGATATTGTCGTAGACTTCAACCACAGTCGAGTTGCTCAGTTCAATTCTTAAGTTGACAGCATTGGTCTACCGGAGGTAGAGCTATAGTAAGATTATATTTTCTAACAACAATATTCAGCGAAGGGAGTTAGTCAATCTTTCAGTCATGCCATCAGAACACATGCCACTATGCATCATCCATTTATCCTAAAATTCGAAAATCCTCAAATTCGAGCATCCGATAATCCGTCGATTCGTTAATTTTTACCGACCGACTTGTCTCCCGTAGCCAAACTTCACAAATTGTTACGTTTGGTAAATTTTAGCGAAGGGGGAAGCCTTGGCGGAGGTTGGCATTAATTCGTAAATCCGTTAATCCGACAATTCTTTCGTCCACACATTCAACATCCATCTTTTCATCCAACAATTCGAACCTTCGTTTGGGCTGAAGCCCGAGGGTGGTTGTTTTTCTTAAAATCACCGCCATAAATGACGGCGCTATTAAACGGCAACTGAAGAACCACCGAATAACAATTGAACTCCACTCAAAAACTAATGGCAGTAAACTGACAATGAATGACCACCAATGACAAAGCTCTTTCCCAAGAAAAATGAAATGACTACGAGTGACGGTCAACGGCAATCAGCTGATAAGCAATCCGTTAATTCGTTAATCCGCAAATTCGCGCATTCGATAATCTACGCATCCATGTTCTAAACCTTCACACTTTGTAAGTCCATTTTACCCTTGTTCTGTTACAAAATTTTCACAAAATTACCCTTGTTTTGTTACAAATTTTTCTCCTTTTCACTGGAAGTGTTAATTAATTTTAATAAATGTGAGTAATATGAAAAAAATTCTCAGTGTTATTTCCCTATTATTTTTATTCGCTTCACAGCATGTCTCTTTCGCTCAATCAAATGATTTATTAAAAATATGGACGTTCAACTTGCGATTTGCAACTGCCGACGACGGTGATAATAGCTGGCAGTACCGCAAAGATATCATGTTCGATTTACTGAAAAGCGAACGTCCGGACATAATCGGAACCCAGGAAGGGCTGCACTATCAATTAGCTGAGATTACCGATCAGCTAGGCAATTATAAATTCGTAGGTGTTGGTAGAAACGACGGGAAAACTGCCGGGGAGTTCAGCGCAATAATTTACGATACAACTCGTTTCAGTATTGAAGGGGCAGAAACATTTTGGTTCTCAGAAACTCCCTCTGCGATTGCAAGCAAATCATGGGGAAATGAAATAACGCGAATTTGTACCTACGCATTGATTGACGATATGTTGACCGGAAAGAAATTTTATATATTCAACCTCCATCTCGATCACATATCACAAAATTCACGGGTAAAAAGTATTGAGTTGTTAAGAAAAATGATTGATGAAAAAACCGGGGGTTTACCTGTTACTGTAACAGGTGATTTTAATGCCGAAGAGAACAATGAAGCAATTCTTTTAATGAATAAATCCATTAATGATGAAATTAGATTTACCGACTGCTTCAATAAAATTCATCCCGGGGAAAAAAACAGGTTAACATTCAATGGGTTTAACGGAGGAACCGAAGGTGGAAAAATAGATTATATATTTTGCGACGATCAATTCGAAATAATTGATTCAAAAATTATTAGATACAGCCGGGACGGTAAATACCCATCCGACCACTACCCGGTGGAAGCTGTATTAAGAATAAAGTAAACGGCTGTCCCAAATTTTAATAAATGAGACAGCCTTAAACTTATCTTCCCATTGCATCCAGTTTATCTTTCTTTGCAAGAAGCTCTTCTTCGCTTTCAACATGATCGGGATCAGGAATGCAGCAGTCAACCGGACAAACAGCCGCGCATTGCGGTTCATCATGAAACCCTTTGCATTCGGTACACTTATCCGGAACAATATAGAAAAATTCATCTGAATAAAATCCTTCGGCGCCGGACGGAGCTGTATCACCATCTCCGTAAGTTTTTCCTTCCAATTCCCACTCTACTCCGCCTTCATATATTGCAGTATTCGGGCATTCAGGTTCGCATGCACCGCAGTTGATGCATTCGTCGGTTATCATAATAGCCATAATCTTTCTCCTATATTTATTTAGCTTTATTAGTTTTATATTTGAGTCTCGGAATGGTATCCGTATTTATTTCGACTTCCATCCCGGAAATCTTCTTTTCCAATTTTTCAATAAACGGTTCAAATTCTTTAATCAACTGCTCAACATCCACTTGAAAATATGCCGGAGAATAATTTTGTAATTTAGTACTTCCTTTTGAGAGTTGGTTATAAGATCCGCGGAAATTATTATTTATCAAATGGAAATATCCGACGGAAATCTGAATCAAACCTTGAAAGAACATACGGGCTTCGCCGCAGTAATCTAACCAAATATCTTCAAAGTAATCATGTGCTTCAAAAAATCGCCAATCATTAAATAAATTTACACCTTCAGAAATATCTATCAAAATACCAGCAAACCTAAATTAAAGAAATTTTTGAGTAAAAATAAAGATTTTCTATCTTAAAAATCATTAAAAAGGGAAGCATGAAATCACCAGCTTCCGCTGGCTCCTCCTCCTCCGAAAGAACCGCCACCGCCAGAAAATCCACCGAATCCGCCAAAGCTTCCGCCCGAACTTCTGCCGCCGCTCATACCGCCTAATCCGCCGAGTAGTATCATTGTTCCTAATCCGCCTCTGCCGCGACCGAAAATTAAAAAGAGAAGTATAAATATTAGGTAACCCCAGGGAAATCCCTTCTTATCGTCATCTTTCCCGTTGTCTTTCCTGGTGTACTCTCCAACAGTTGCCGATATAATTGCATTCAGCCCGGAACGTATTCCATTTGAGTAATCGCCTTTTGCAAAATAAGGTTTTACTTCATTCCGTAAAATTGAACTTGCTAGTGCATCAGGTAATGCACCTTCCAATCCATACCCTACTTCGATTCTCATTTTACGGTCATTCTTTGCAACGTAAAACAAAACTCCGTTATTATTTTCTTTCGTTCCGATATTATTTTTATCCGCCACTTCGTATGTAAACATTTCGAGAGGATAACCGTCGAGACTGTTATTCATCAAAAAGATTATCTGGTTTGATGTTTTTTTATCGAATGATCTTAATGCCGCTTCCATCTGGTTCTCATCACTACCGGAAAGAGTTCCGGTGAAATCATTCACATAATTTTTCAATACCGGAATATCTGCTTGAGCAAAAATCCCTGTAAATGAAAAAGTAAAAAGTAATATTATCAGTTTAGTAAATCGCATAAATTAAAATTCAACCTTCGGAGCTTGTTCGGCGCCGGTATCTGCTTTAAAATACTGCTTCTCACTGAATCCTGCCATTCCTGCGATAAAGTTCGTAGGAAATTGCTTGATTTTTGTATTGTAATCTTGAACAACCTGGTTGAATTTCATTCTCTCGACAGAAATTCGATTTTCCGTTCCTTCCAATTGAGCCTGAAGCTGTAGAAAATTCTCATTTGCTTTTAATTGGGGATATGCTTCAACCGAAACAAGAAGACGGGAAAGCGCGCTGCTCAATTCTCCCTGTGCAGATTGAAACTGCTGGAATGCAGCCGGGTTATTTAACATATCCGATGATACATTTATTTGATTTACTTTCGATCTGGCTTCCGTTACTGCTGTAAATGTTTCCTTTTCGAAATCAGCGACACCTTTAACAGTGCTCACTAAGTTTGGAATCAAATCCATTCTTCTTTGATATTGATTCTCTACCTGGCTCCATGCCTGGTTAACTGATTCATTCAATCCTACCAGCATATTATACTTTCCGGTGTACCAGCTTACAGCAATAATAATAAATACGACAACAACTGCAAGTCCGATTAACAAACCTTTTTTCATCTTTTCCTCCGTAACTTCCTTTTTAATTTGATAAACTTACTGTAGGAGCCGGAATTTTTCCACCCCTCATCATAAAATTTTCACTCGATAAATTCCGTACGCTCAATATCGGCGCTTTACCTAAGAGTCCGCCGTAATCAACAGAATCACCGATTGTTTTCCCGTAAGCAGGAATAATTCTAACAGCAGTAGTTTTATTATTGATCATTCCGATAGCGCATTCATCTGCAATAATTCCGCCGATTGTGGTAGCGGGTGTATCACCCGGAATTGCAATCATATCCAGACCAACCGAGCAGACTGCAGTCATCGCTTCCAATTTTTCAAGACTCAAATTTCCTCTTTCAACTGCATCAATCATTCCCTGATCTTCACTAACAGGAATAAATGCTCCGCTCATTCCACCAACAGATGAACTTGCCATCAATCCTGCTTTCTTAACGGAATCATTCAACATAGCAAGCGCGGCAGTTGTTCCCGGCGCTCCGACATCTTCAACTCCCATTGCTTTCAAAATATCGCCGATACTGTCACCGGGAGCAGGCGTAGGTGCGAGTGAAATGTCAACAATTCCGAACGGAATGCCGTGTTTCTTTGCGACTTCCCTTCCCATCAATTCACCGGCACGTGTAATTTTGAATATTGTTTTCTTGATCACTTCCGCTAATTGCTGCATATCAACCGAGCCTGCTTCTCTAATTGCGTCAAGTACAACTCCGGGACCGCTGATTCCAACATTCAAAACAATTTCCGGTTCCGATATTCCGTGAAACGCACCGGCTACAAATGGATTGTCTTCCGGAACATTGCAGAACACTACCAATTTTGCACAGCCTATCGAATCATTATCCTTGGTTTTTTCCGCAGTAGATTTTATTACATCCGCCATCATATTTATTGCATCGATGTTAATTCCCGCCTTTGTTGTACCGACGTTCACACTCGCACAAACACGTTTTGTTTCCGATAATGCAAACGGAATTGATTTGATCAATTCGCGTTCACCGTTTGTAAATCCTTTTTGAACGAGCGCAGAGTACCCGGCTATATAATCGATTCCGATTTCTCCTGCAGCTTTATCTAGCGCTTTTGCAATTTCAACAAATTCTTCCAGGTGGAACGCATCAAAAGGAATGGATACAGGAGTAATTGAGATTCTCTTATTTGCAATTGATACTCCGTATTTTGCTTCAACTTCCTGAGCCAATTTTACATGATTTTTTCCGTACTTCAGGATCTTATCATAAATCTTCTGCTTTGTTACTTCCAAACTTCTATCGGCACAATCTCTTAAACTAATTCCCATCGTTACAGTTCTAATATCGAAATGTTCGATCTCTGTCATTTTTATTGTTTCAAGAATTTCATCAAACTCGTAGGGCATTTTGTTTCTCTTTATCTGAATTGATTAAAATTAAATTCGGTGCATCTGTCTGAAAAGATCTTCATGCTGCAAAAATACTTTAATTCCGAGCTTACCGGAAATTTCATTCATTTTTTCCTGAACCTGGCGCAGATCATGATCGGAATCGGTAATATCGACAACCATTATCATAGTAAAAAAATCTCCCATCAATTTCTGGGTTAAATCCTGAATATCACAACCGTATTCACTCAGCGCCGAAGTGATGGATGCAACAATTCCCGTAGCATTTAATCCGAATGCTGTTAAAATTATCCTGCCCGAAGTTTTATCTTCCGATACAGGCAATTTCTCAACTTCACCTGAAAGTTTATTAACAGTTGAAGTAACAATATTCTTCACCAATTCCGGGGAGGCTTTATCGCCGAGTTCCTCGATTGCCATTAATGTGAGTCGTCTTAATTCATCTTCTTTTAATTTCACGGTTTTATTCCTTTGTAATTTTCCTGTAAATATCGAAGCGCTTTGTTTGCGATATCAATATTTTTCATTTCTGCAAATTTGCCGGCATTTTCAACATTGCCGCGGTAGAATCTTAGCCATAAAAGATCGCCTACAACAATTCCGTCGAAAATCCGGTCTTGAATAAAAGAGTTAATCGTAACATAGCCCCAAAGGGCATTCCAGCTTAAGGACATTAATCCCGACAAGTAATTGCCGGTGTAAATTTGTCCCGAACCGGGTAAAATATAAGAAATTACTTTAGCAAAAGTAACGGAATATTTATCGTTAATCACCTCGTCGCACAATTTTTTTATTTCATGATCCTGCGAAATTTTAGCAAACTCGTTCGATGCTGACTCCCAATCGTCATCCAGCATGTAAGCCCAACCGCGCCAATAATAGATATCATTTTTAATCTTGAGATAATCCGAGTTCAGTTCCAGTTCATCTAAAAGTTCGTGTGCCCGGTTGAAGGTTTTGCGCAAAATGTTGGTTCTGATGATTTCTGTTTTGCACTCAAATGTTTGGTCGCTGTCTTCCGCATTTATCAGCGCCTTGGAAAAATACTCAACTGCTTCATCATATTTCGCCCCGTTCTTATACGCCAAACCAATTTTCAGATTTACCGAATAAGAATATTCATTTTGATCATCGAAAAAAAGCAGCCGTTTGTATTCAGTAATCGATTGATAATAAAGCCCGCTCTCAAATAAATTTTCTGCGTAAGCGAATTGCCGCTCCAAATTATTTTGTGCAAAAAGCAAGACCGGGAAAAGCAATATGCCGAGTAACGTTTTTTTCATCTGCAGAGGAAATCGTATTGTGGTAGAAAATAATTATTTTGATTCAGGTAAAAACTGAAATCATTTTCGAAATTAAAACGGATACCTGCATTATAGATTTGCGCAGATGCGGCGGAACCGTAAATATTTCCGGCATAAAAATATGCAGCCAAACCGGTAAAGAGCCACGCGCGTAAATCGTGATCAGCCTTAAAATTATCCACTGCAAGGAATGTCATCAACCCGGTTAACAAAAAGGCGGTTATTCCGTCGCTGTATTCTTCGGTATAAATTTTCCCAAGTCCCGGTAATGCCGCCGAAAGTAAAGCTGCGGTGGTTGGATTTTTATATCCAGGGTGCTTCTTGCGGGAATAAAACTCTGCCATCTTAACCTTTGCAGAATCATTGAACAACGAGACAAATATTGCGGAATCCGGGAGCGAATAAGAAAACGATTTTTCAAATTCCGATAGATAACTTAACCTTACCAGGTGCGGCTCATACTTTTTGGGCAGATAAGTCTTTCTCGCAAGCTGATCAAAAAATTCATTTTTCCTTCCACCGAAATAAAGTGAGGTAAGAAATTCTAATTTTGCTTCTTCGGCTAATGCGGAAGCGAAAAAGAGCGACTTAAAGTTATCGGCTGATTCTATATAACGCCCCATTCTATTAAATCCGTATGCGATTTTAAATCTTACGGTATCATTACTCTCAAATTTTAAGTATTCTTGATATTCACGGATTGCACGCAGGTAATCCTGCTGACAAAATAAATAATCCCCGAACAATCGCCGGTTTTCCGTTGAATACAAATCGCTTTCACTTTGTGCAGATGTAGATGAACCAATTAATACAAATACAATTACGGATAACTTCAACAGACGGGAATTAATCATCGTTCTCTTTACTTTCACCAATTTTAATCTTCGTTGTATTCAGCATATAATTATTTACCGGATCGTAAAATCTATTTGACGAATGAAGCGAATACCTTGTTTTATTTTTGACAAAATTTAAGTCGCGTGTAAATCTATCAGCGAACATCAACGTGCCCTGTAAAAAATTCGTCTCTTTAACTGACTCAACAAAAAAATGTGAGCATGAGGGATAAAACGGACAGTTATCACCATCCAGATCCGAAATCAAAAAGTAATAACCGTTCTGTATCCCGCTTAAAATTGTGCTCCCCAAATTTGATCGATCAATGGAGTATGTACGGTCGGGAATTCTCTCTAGTTCGTAGTTTGATTCTTGTGCTTTCCACTCAACCCAGTCAGTCTGCCCAGATATGTTTACTGTGATTAGTATCAGAATCAGTAACAACTTCTTAAAAGATAGTTGTAGGGTTATCAAAGGGAAAGCTTTTATTTTTATATTCATCTAAACCGACTTTTATCAGATTTAATTATAACAAAATTACAAACCATAATAATTATCTGCTCTGTTAAAAGTCAAGTATAAACAAACAACAGTATTAAATTACTGTAATCCGTTATTTTTTGTTGAAGACAAACGAATAATTTATAAGCATAATTATTAATCTATATGCTGGAAATAAAGAAACTAAGCCGCTTAATATGTATCATCTCTAAATAACTTTTCCATCATCATTAATTCTGTTCTATTCCAAATCAATTTAGGTGCGTGGTGATCTAAATAAGATATTTGTCAAAATATTGACAGTGATAAAGCCATGTGCAATGTAAATTGACTTCACAAATTAATATAAAATTGGAGTAAAAAATGAATTCACAATTATCAATCAAATCAGTTTTAATAGCCGGATTAGTTGCCACCTCAGCGATGACAATCTTTACATTTATGGCTCCGTTAATGGGGTTCGATATGAACATTCCCAAAATGCTGGCGGCTGCAATGGGAGCGCCTATTCTTTTCGGATGGATCACTCACTTAATGATAGGCGAAATCCTTGCAGTTAATTATGCGCTTATATTTTTAAAAAATACATCTATGAATCCGGAATGGAAATCAGGGCTGCTGTTTGGATTTATACCTTGGCTGGTTTCGCAAATTATGATAATGCCGATGATGAGTGTAATGACGGACGGTGAATTTATATCCGGGTTCTTTTCGGGATCAATAATGATAGCAATGGCAAGTCTTGCCGGGCATGCAGTTTACGGCGCTGTGTTAGGCGCTCTTTACAAACCGCAATATGCTAATGTAAATCCAGTAATTGAGTCGAGGTAAAAATGAATCTTAATAAAAAGCAAAGGATTACAATTTTAGTTGGACTGCTAATTATATCTGCTTCCTTAATAGTTTGGTTAGGATACGGCGGAGAAATCTTTACAAAATCCGAAGTGATGATAGAAAAGCATGATGAACTTTTAGGAACTTCCTATAAAGAGTGGGCTCCGGAATTTGTGCTTGGTTTGGACTACACTTTAGCATTTATTTTCTTGATAATCACAATTGTTCTAACGACCTTGTTTTTATTAAAAAACAAATCTCATAGGGATTTAAATGAGTGATCTAAAATCGGGATTAATATTTATCCCGGATATTTCGGGATTTACAAATTTTGTGAATGATATGGAAATATTACATGGACAAGAAATCCTGGGCGAGCTGCTTGAAGAAATTATTGAAGCTGATGATCTTGGATTCGAAATATCCGAAATTGAAGGAGATGCCGTATTATTTTATAAATTAGGATTAGCATTGCATTTAAAAGATATTTATTTACAATCACTAAAAACTTTACAAAAATTTAAATCACGGATTGCTAAAATTCAGGAAAAAAGGATTTGTGAGTGCGGGGCTTGTGTTTCAGTCAGTAATCTAACACTGAAATTCATTTTGCATTATGATAAAATGGAAATAATGAAAATTAGAAAATTTGATATGCTATTTGGAAAAGGTGTGATAATTGCCCACCGGCTAATGAAAAACAACCTTAAGGAAAAGGAATATATCCTTTTTACAAAAGATTATCTTGAACATATTATTATGGAGAAACTTGATTTTACACTAAATCATTCAGTACAAGTTCTGGATAATTTTGGTGAGATTGATTGTTATTATATTAACCTGGAATTGCCTAATTGAAAATGAACCTTACAAAAAAATATTTTAACTGGCTGCAGAAAGTGGAGCAACTAATTACGAATTCAGCGAGAAATAAATGTTAATAACGTTTTATAATTGTTGCACTATTCCTACTATCAAGAGTTTTTAACAAACCGAACCACTGTCAAAACATTGACAGTAAATCTATCTCAAAGCAGCTAAGTTCGTACTATAAAATTAATTCATTAAAAAAGTAGGAGAACTTATGTCTGAATATAAAATTCACACAGTGGAAACGGCACCCGAAGAATCAAAAGAAATGCTCAACGGAGCTGAAAAACAATTGGGATTTATCCCGAACCTTTATGCTATAATGGCGGAAGCACCTGCTGCGTTAAAAGCTTATAACGGATTGAGTCAAAATTTTGAAAGCTCATCATTAAGCTCAACCGAGCAGCAAGTTGTATTACTGGCAACAAGCTATGTAAATGAATGTCATTATTGTGTTGCGGTTCATTCTACAATTGCCCAGATGCAAAAAATAGATACCGCAATTGTTGATGCAATAAGGTCCGGCGCACCCATTACTGATTCAAAATTGGAAGCACTCAGAAAATTTTCTCAAGCTGTTGTAGATAAAAGAGGATGGATTTCCGAAGATGACGTTGAATCATTTATTTCAGCAGGGTATTCGCAAGCTCAATTATTGGAAGTTATTGTCGGCGTGACTCAGAAAACTCTGAGTAATTATATAAATCACATTGTTCAAACACCGCTTGATGAAGCTTTCGAACCAAACAAATGGGAAAAGGTTGAAGTATAATTTAGGTTAACTGAATATCCTGATCGACCGTATATGGTTGGTCAGGATATTATTTTCAAACAAATATTTTTGATCTACATGCCAAATTAATTTTGGGATTTTGTATTTATTTAGAATTCGTATAAATCCCGTTAGAAGCCGCCGAAGTCTTGCAGCCTCTTTTAATAAGGGAAATCCGGTAAAATTTGAAAACATATATCATCGCAATAATTATATAACCGAATTTGTAAAAAAGTTGATCTCATGAATGATTATGATTCATTTTTTTTTGACGCCAAAATCAATATTAGTGAATAATTGCGGGAGGCTAAAAAAAAGCATTGTAGATTTCTAAGCGATTGCTTATATTAAGACATAATTATCCGAAAGAATTATGCTATGCCGCGATATAAAAATTATGACGAAAATCTGGTTCTAGAAAAAGCAATGAATGTTTTCTGGGAAGATGGCTATAAGGCAACTTCAATTAGAATGCTTGAAAAAGAAATGGGAATAAACCAGTTTTCGATTTATGCTTCTTTCAAAAATAAAAAAGAACTATTTATAAAAGCGATCCAAAAATACAGAGAACATACTGCTAAAAATATTTACAAGGATTTATTAAAACCTGATGCCGGTTTATCTGAATTGAAAACCTTTCTATTAAAAGCTGCAGATAAGAAAACTGCCAAATTTAAATATAAAGGTTGTCTGGTGGTCAATACTGCTGCCGAAATTGGAATTAAAGATGCTGATATCAATCGTGAAGTAATTATGTATTATGACTCTATATATAATATGCTTAGGAATATTTTGCTTAATTCAATAGCAAAAAATGAAATTTCATCAAATATTAATGTTGAACAATATGCGAATTTTTTACTTGGAGTTATGCAGGGTATTTCTGTTGCATCAAAAACAATGAATACAAAACAATTAGCCGATTTTGTCTCTGTTGCAATAGCGCAAATTGAGTAATTTTTTGTCCGTTTACTAAGCAATTACTTAGTAACAAACTAACGGAGGTATAATGAACTATCTAGTTTTAGTTTTTCTTTATTTGAGTTTTGGGGCATTTTCAATATCGGCACAAATTGCTGAAAAAGCTGAGGATATTTCACCTTTACTCGTCGGTGAAACAATTCCAGATTTTGAATTGAAAGCATCAGATGGAAGTGCCGATATTGTTTTAAATATCATCAGAGAAAAACCAACTGTTCTTTTAATTTACCGCGGGGGATGGTGCCCTTTTTGTAATCTACATCTCTCGGAAATTCAGGGTGTGCAAAACGAAGTAGTTGATCTTGGATATAAAATCATTGCTATAAGTCCCGATTCACCTGAGAATATCCGGTCTACTGATGATGAACATGAATTAAGCTATACTTTGTATTCTGACAGTGACGGGAAATTTATTGAAGCCATGGGACTTGCTTTTAAAGCTCCGGACAAATATTCGGGAATGTTAAGCGAAAGATCAAACGGGCTGAATAACGGTCTGCTCCCGGTGCCTTCCGTGTTTGTCGTGGATACTTCGGGAAAGATATTATTTGAGTATATCAATCCAGACTACAAAACAAGAATTAGTGCAGGTCTTTTGTTGGCGGTTTTATATGAATTAAAGAAAGATTAAAAAAATATGAAAGGCTGGACATATATCCTAGAGTGCAGTGACGGAAGTTATTATGTTGGTTCAACAGATAACCTAACCCGCAGGTTAGCGGAACATCAAGCTGGAATAGGAAGCAAATATACCTCTAGAAGGTTACCAGTTAAATTAAAATTCTATAAAGAATTTGATAGAATTGATGAAGCTTTCTATTACGAACATAAGATCAAAAAGTGGAGCAGAGCAAAGAAAGAAGCTTTGATCGAAGGTCGATATCATGATCTGCCGAAACTGGCGAAGAAAATATTTAAGAAAGATAGATAAGCGGTTCTCTCGATACCTCTCACAAAAAAAACGGGACTACCTATCTACCGATAGGCAATCTCGAGAACCGGTTGAACTTGCGGTGCTCGAGTGTCCCGAACAATTCTGTTTTTAAGAACAATTTCGGGATGTAACGAGAGCACAATTATACTCAGAATGCTTGTAATTCTTTGAAACGTATTTTTCTCTCGATACAGCAACAAAAAACGTTGCTTACTCGAGAACCGGTTGAACTTGCGGTGCTCGAGTAGCGGACTTGTCTGCCGAAAGCAGGGCATATCGAGAGCACGATTGCTCAATGAAAAACAGAGGAAACAAAAATGCACAAATTCACAATTCACACATTAGAAACAGCCCCGGAAGAATCGAAAGAAATGTTATTGCAATCTAAGAACGGAGCTGGTTTTATTCCTAATATGCACGCAGTTATGGCTGAGTCGCCGGTTTTATTAAAAGCATATAAGGAAATGGGGAAATTATTTAACAAAACATCATTTACTCCGGTTGAAAGGGAAATGATTGAAATGACAATCAACCAAGTTAACGGATGCACATACTGCGTATCAGCTCATAGTTACTTTAATAGGTTATCAAACTTTCCCGAAGAAATATTAAAAGCAATGCTGGAAGAAAAAACGTTGAAAGATTCCAAATTGCAAACATTAAAATTATTCACAAAATCAATAATTGAGAAAAAAGGCTGGATTAATTCTGATGAAATCGACACATTTATAGCAGCCGGTTACTCGAATGAACAATTACTGGAATTGATTGTCGGCGTCGCTCATAAAATTATCAGTAATTATGTAAATCATATTGCCGGAACACCGACGGATACACAGTTTGAAATAGACTGATATGCCTAAATGTGAGAGTGGCAGTGAAGAGGGTATAAATAAATTAAACTGCTAGTCTGCTTTAGTCAAGTGATTTTTGTAATTCATTCAATGGTTTTGGCGAAGTTACAACAGACTGCTGTATCAGTCTGTAAAACAGCTTTCCTCTATAGGTTGATAACTTTCTGTTAAAACGAAAGGCAA
>JAIOZI010000025.1 GCA_021740785.1 Melioribacteraceae bacterium | reverse complement strand
TGAAATTCGTGGTCACCAACTGCTTTTAATTTTTCACTATATACCGAATACACAGCATTAAATCTTGGATATGCTCCAGCATTAATTTTATGCTTAATTAATTCATACATCCTTTCTCTAGATTCAACAATGAAGAAATGTATTGTTTCTGGGTAATCTTGTTCATTAATAAGATTAAGAATATGTGCTTTATTATTATTTGTAATACCTTTTATTATTTCAATGTTTTTTGCTGCATAAGAATTGAATTCATAGTTGTAAATAATATTGTTCAATGTATCGGAAGTCCAATTAAAGTTTTTATTATTCAAAGCATCTGAAGGTGTTGTCAAAAAGAAAAAATCATAAACTGCACAGCTGCTAATAAAAAAAGCTAATAATATTATTATGAATGGTTTTAATTTTTTCATTATTATTCCTCTGTATTTATTGCTTTATTTTGCTAAACAGCCTAACGGACACGCGCATAACCCGCCGCCCAGAAGCAAACAACCCAAGTTAAAACCTGCCTACCGGCAGGTAGGTGCAATGCCAAAAACCCTAAGCCAAGTTTAAATTGTCCGAAAAACTTGGCGGTACTTTGCTTATTAAAAACTGCTCTGCCGAACAGCAATGTTTACAAAAACGAGAACCCTACAGCAAATCGAGTTGACCGCATCTTCTCGTTTATCCCGCAGACCTTTTGCGGGGCGGTCGGGTTGATTTGCTGGTTATATTGCTTTGCTAATATTGCAACATTTCTATTAAATCTTTTTCATAGATACTATAGCTTCTCCAACCTAAAATATGTGTTATGTTTTCTGAATAATTAATAACATTAGGATTTTCTAAATCAAAGTAATCGCTTTTATACCATTTCTTGAAAGTTGGGCTATAGTAATTCGTTAATTTTTCGAAAACCCGAGCAGTTACTTTTCTATATTTTTTATCATCAAAATGTGTTGACTGATTTCTTCCAGCATAGATTATCAACCCGATAGGTATATTTTCATAAGTTCGACCAATACAAAATTTTAGTGCTTTAGAATTAGCATCAATTATATCCTCAAATCCTTTTGCAACAGTTTCGTTCTTGGAAAATTTTTCTATTCCCCAAAATCCAAATTGTAATACTGTGCCTAATAAGGTTGAGCGAGCAAAATATTCAAATGCGAATTCATTATCTCTTTGAGCTCTTAGTTCTAAGATGGAATTATTTTCTTTGCGCCACTCCTCATATGCCTTTTTATTTTCTTCACTCTCAGGATCTCCCCAAAAATGAAATGATGGCCTTTCGGGCGAATACATTAATTCCCAGTATGAATTATAAGCTTCAAAAAGCTTTGTAACCGCACTCTTCGTTTTTGATATATACTCTTCCAAATTGTTCATAATTTCAAGCAATATAACGGCGTTGCCCATAAGCCGTCCGCCCCGAACTGCGGACTGGATTAAATTGCAATGCCAAAAATTTATAGCCGTGCTTATCTTAACTCGAAAGCACGGCGGACGAAACATTAATTAACAGTAAAAGGATAAACAACAATGATTACTAAAAACAACAAACAAAAGAACAGCACCAAAGCCGAACAGAATGAAGCGGTCGGCTTGATGGGCTGGTTATATGCGATTCTAAGTAAGAAAAAGTATTTGTATGACTTTTCAGCATTTGGTAAAAATATATTTGTTCGTTTTTCAATTATTGAAAAAAGTTTTAAAGACGCTACTGAAAAAGCATTGTCAGTTTCCAACTACAATAAGAACGATATTACTTACATTGAACTTAATTCAGTAAAAGAAATTGTTAATCATTAACAACAGGCAATGTAATGGGAACAACAAAGTTAATTTTATTTTGTTGGGCATTGGATGATGATTTTTCTCCATCTGCTCCAACTTTAATAGCTGCAACGTTGAGTGATCCACCACCTTTTACACCTTTTTCATTTGATGCAAAAACAGAGACATCAAACTCAATAAAAAATATACCGCTACTAATATTGCTAGTCGGTATATACGAAGTTGGAATACTGCTGGCACTAACTTGCGCAGAGCCAATAGTAGGATTAATCTTTGCGCCTAATTCATTTTGCTGTGATTGCGCATCTTTCACGCCACTAATAATTTGGGTTAACGTTTCTGAAACGAACTCTTTGAGTTCCATAAAACCTCATATTTTTATTGGAGCATATAACGGCGTTGTGGCTAAGGCGCAGCCCAGAACTACAATGCCGAATTTGTTAAATAATTTTTATAATTACAAAAATCTTTCATAGCACTACTAACTTGAACAAGACTGCCAAAACGTAACGACTAGCCCTAAAACTTGCAAAATGCCGAGTGCGAAAACGCTGTCGCCTTGAGCCACTTGTTAGGCAATTTATTTTAAGTAGTATGAATTTACTTTTGCTGATAATGCTTTTTCTAAATCAGTTTTTATCAAATAATATGAAGCTATAACTTCATCAATATCTACTTTTGGATCTGTTATGATAAAGTAATATTGGCTAAATATTTTTTTGAAATATATTTTAGATGCATCATTGAAGACACCTTTCATACTACCGACAATTTGTAAAATAGCTCCGATTAGCAAAAACGGATTTGTATTTTTTATTGAAAGTGCCAACTCAAGAATACCGACACCAAGTTCCTTGGCTAATTCTGAGAAGGATTCAATTGATTCCATTTCATTAAAATATTTTTTACAATTTTTGTATCCAGCATATATAGCAAGTGTGCCACTTAATAAGTCAAAGGCATTTACAAAATTCCATTCAATTGTTTTTTGAGAACAGTATTTCAATACATCAGTATCCTTCAGAAAATCGCCAGGGACAATCGGTAATCCTTGTTTTGTCGCAGAATCGGAAAACCATACGTGCTCTATAAAATCAGGTATTTTTTCTGGATTGTCAAAGGGGAAATCATAAATGGGATGATGACCAAATAATCGATGATGAAATACGTGTTCTTGTCTTCCCATTAAGTCTAAATATCTACCATATTCTGATTCACCAATTCTATTTTTTTCCATCCACTCATAGATTGGTAGATTATACGCTTGCTCTCGTATTATTTGAGAAGCGATGCGGTCTATTTTCTCTCGTTCGGTTAGATCAATCATTACTTTTACCAATTTTTTTTGCAAGTTCTAATGAATTATCGAGATATAAATGCCATTGCTCACGCTTTAATTTGTAAGTGTCATCGAAAAATAAAGCTGCTTGACCAATTGGAGATCCAGCCATTAAAATCTTTGTTGGTCTTAAAATTTTCTTCCATCCAGCTTGTTCTTTGGTGTTTTGTTCCCATAGATGATCTAGTTTTTGTCGAATATCTCCATCTCCATAACCATATTTATTAATGCATTCAACAAAAGCGTGGTCAAATGCCCGTCTTCTTTTGTTTAGTAATTCAGGAATTGATTTGTCAGAAAATGAATCTTTAAGAGATTCCTTTAATTCACGGAAAGTTCGTTTCTCATTTTCTAGCATTGATTCAATCTCATCTAGAAAATGGCGGTATTGATCATTTGTGTTTTTCATTGTTAAGCTCCAGATAATATTTTAACGCCGAGGAATTAATAATAAAGCTTCAATCTTTTGATAGCCTATTTCTTTTTTTAACAATTTAGTAGAAAGAACAAGAGATTTATGTATACCATCATAAATATAAAAAGAACCTTTCGGGCATTGTTTCCTCTCACTATCGTTTGCGGGCACAATTGTAATTAAACCAAAGTTATCATATTTAAAATCAGAATTGATAGGGATACATTTCTCGAACCATTCGGGCTTATGTTTATCAGAAGTCATTCCAATGGATTTTGATAAGTCTTCAAAAGAATATTTGTTTTCAATAAATCTTTCAGCAACATCTAGTAGTCGTCGTGTTTCACCTTTTGGAGTTAATAACCTTGTGTCATCAATTTCTTGCCAAATTAATGATAAGAATGATTCTTCATCATTCAACTCAATTATATAAAAACATCCACCATTTTTAACTTCATCCATCAACCGAGAATCAATATGATGACCACCTAGTTTAAAATTATTTAAGCGATTGAGTAAAATTTCTTGACTAATACTTTTCATTATGAAATCCCTTTTAATGAATAATTGCCTAACGGCGTTGCAAATAACCCGCCGCCCAGAACTGCAATGCCGGTTAATTACACAATGCCAATAATTTGTAGCCGTGCTTAAATTAATCCACAAGCACGGCGGAACTAACTTTTATTAAAAGAAAACCTTCAACTGCAATGTTTACTAAAAACTGCTACCCCACAGCAAATCGGGTCGACCGGAGTCGAAGACGGCGGTCGGGTTGATTTGCTGGTTAGGCAGTAAACTAATGAGAAACCCAACCATGCGCTTGAAACATTTCTTTAACTTGATTTAGGTGCTTTGACTTTTGTACATCGTATGGTTCTAGTGCAATGTAGATATAGTTATTTTGATAACTAGCTACAACTGACAAAACTTTTTTTGAATCTTTCCATGCAGAATCTTCAATTTCCAAACCCTCATAAGGAAGAATGCTAGTTTCATATTCCTTTCGAACAAAGCCGAGGTGTTCTTTATTAGCAACTAGAGCTACATCCATAGTTAGAGTCATTGATTACCTCAAATAATAGTTAACAAAACTAATTTTTTTCTTTATTAACAAAGCCAAGCCATAATGAAAAGCCAGAACCAATCAGCAGTATTATAACTGTGGCCCAATTTGGGCCATCCAGAATGATATCTTCCCCTACAGCTTCTCTTCCTTCAATTGAACGCACCCAAAGAGTGTTTCCTAAATGTGAGTCGGACATAAATTCAATTATTGCAAGCGAAAAAAGAATTAAACTAGTAAGAAATGCGAGAGTTCTTTCCAATTTAATTTCTACCCTATGAGAAGGTTTCCAAATACCCCAAAGCCACTGTAATAAAAACCAAGAAAGTGTTGGAATCAATACTAAATAGAGAATTCTAATTATTAGCCAATACTCTAATGAATAGAATATTGGCCCCCAGATTAAGAGGATTAAAAACATTATTGTTACTATAAATTTTATTGAATTCATTTTTACTGCCTAACATATAGTTAGCCAGAACGTTTAACTTGGATAACTGCACTTGCTATTATCCGTTATCGTCGGGATAAACACCATACCGCATTTTTTAATTAATTCTATTAAAACAACTTCAAATTTTTTTATGTTTTTATCCCGATCATCAAATGATAATAAATGTACTAATCCTTTTGTTTTCTCTTTTTGCGGCTGCTGTAATTTAGCATTATAAAATAGTCGTGTGCTATTTAGAAATAAAATATCGAATTGTAAATCAAGAAGAATAGTAAATGGATTCAAGTTTCAACTCCCTAATGTTGAGAACTGTGTACAACTTAAACTAAATCCTCATCAATTTCAAATTTTTTCAAAATTAAATTTATTTTATCATAAACCGGGGAAGGGGTGATTGTGCAGTTGAAAGGCAGCGGAGAGAGATGAATGTTACTCTCTAAATAATTTAATTTATATTGGCTGCTATTTCCGAAAAAAAATATTTTTGACAGCTATTAGTTATTCAAGAATATAAATTTCGATCGACACCGGTTCAATCTGCAGATCAATATTTTTTGTATAATCTGTTTGCTCGTTTGTTCTCATATTGGTAATCGACGATACATCATCCATCAGTTTCCCCTTCATTGAAAAATCAACACTTTTTATTTTATCGCTTTCGTTTATGGCAATCATAAATTTCTGCTCGCCTAAAATTTTATAATAGACATAAATTCCGTCATGAGGCGGAAAGTGAATCATCTTTCCGGTTGCCAGCGCCGGATAATCTTTCCGAAGATGAAGGAGCCATTTCAGGTAATCAAAAATTTCATTTTGATAATCAGATCTTCCTTCGGCGGTAAAAGCGTTTAAGGAGTCTCCGGGAAAACCGCCGGGGAAAGGATACCGGAGTGTTCCGTGATCTTCATTACTTTCAATTCCCAATTCAGTTCCGTAAAATATTTGTGGAATACCGCGCGAAGTTGCCAGGATAGTTAAAATAATTTTCACCCTGTCCCAATTGCCTTTAGCATAATACCAAATTCTTCCGACGTCATGATTATCGGCAAAAGTAACTAGATTATCCGGGTCGGCATAAAGATAATCTTTAGCAAAGAGAGTGTAGATATTATAAAGCCCTCTTCTGCCGGAAGCAAAATCAGTCAGTTGGTCACGCAGCCCAAAATCAGTAAGTGACGGTAGATTGGAATCAAAATCACGGGGAAGCGGAGTGCCGGATTGATAGCCCGCGAGAAAGGCAGGTTCCCCTGTCCAAACTTCACCAACAATATTTAGTGATGGATATTCATCAAGGATTGTCTTTGCCCATTTAGCCATGTATTTCTGTCCGGCATAAGGGTAAGTATCTTCGCGAATTCCATCCAACCCTGAATATTCGACCCACCAAATTGTATTTTGAGTTATATAATTCTGAACAAAAGGATTGCCATGGTTAAAGTCCGGCATGTATTTTACGAACCAACCTTTGGTAACATGATTAATAGTTGCGCTGTCACCGTGAACATCTGTAAAAATCATTTTATGATGATTTGGTCGAAGGTGATCATCAATAGTCCCGTTTGTCCAATCATTCATTGGCGGATTTGTTATCCACACATGGTCGCTGCTGAAATGATTTGCTACATGATCGATTATAATTTTCATATCCCTTGCATGAGCTTCATCAACTAATTTTTTGTAAAGTTCATTTGTTCCGAGCCGTGCATCCACATTATAAAAATCAGTTGCCGAATAACCGTGATAACTTCTGAATGTATTATTTTCTACAACGGGATTAAGCCAGATTGTTGTAAATCCCAAATCTTTAATGTAATCCAGCTTATCAATCACGCCTTGTAAATCACCGCCGGCACGCGCTTGTCCCGGGATATTCTGCATGGTATCAACAAGCCCTTCAACAGAATCATTTGCTGGATCGCCATTCGCAAAACGGTCAGGCATCAAAAGATAAATCGCATCGGAATTATCAAATCCTTGAAAATGTTTTTGGTTATTTTCTCTTGCAAAAATTGGGAATGCATGCTCGGTTTTACCATAGTTATTTTCGATTATAAGATTGAAATCACCGGGTTCGAGATTCGCCGGAATCGTGATATCAATAAATGTACATGTATGATTTTCAAGTTCGTGAATTTTATCAACAGTGATATTATCATTATTAAACTTTGCGGAAATACCGGTAAGATTTTCACCATAGACCATCAATTGAATTCTGTTTAATTTCATTCCGATCCACCAATTCGGCGGTTCAATTTTATTTATTTCAGGCGATTGAGCATTGACTACTATTGTTAAAAATAGAATTAAAAAGAATGCGTTAAAAATCTTCATGGTATTCTTCCACTTAAGTTCGCAAAATAAATAACCGGGAAAAGATCAAATTAAATTATAAGGCAAAAGTATTAATTCCGAAAACAAAATCGTTGTAACCGCGGTAATTGAGTTTCCACGTAAATTCAAAAACGAAGGGAAAAAGAAAATGCCCAACGCCAAATCCTATTTCATGAAAAGGATGTTTAAATTCGGTAAAGTCAACCGGCAGCAGAGTTTTGCTTTTTGCCGACAATGAAAGAAGCGCGGTGTTATAGTGAACATTCAAAAACATGTCGGCATCTTTAATCAATGGAATTTGCAGCAGCTTAAAGAACTCATCATTAAAACGGTATTCAAATTTACCTGAGATAACATTGTCGCCGAAAAATTCTCCTACCCGCAAAGTCCTGAATGAATATCCCTTGCCGGAACTTTCTATATTGCCGGGTAAAGCGTGCATCATCTGAAACGGAACCGGACCTTCGGAAAATATACTTTCCAATTCAAAGCCGAGTGATGTTGATCTAAATGAGTTTAGAGTTCCGCTCAGGTTCAGCTTATACATTTCGAAAGATAGATCACTGTCTAATAAATTGCTGCTGCTGAAAAGTCCCTCTCCTTCAATTATCATGTATGAATTTCCTTGAGAGGTTCTCCGTTTGAAATATCCGTCTTCAATAATACTTCTAAAATCCAACCTGAACTTCCCGGTTAATGCATTTATTTTTGAATCGAAAACGGGTGAGTTGATGCGGTAGGATTTATCTCTGCTGAAAACAGAAAAATCCGTATTAACGAAGGCAGTGCGGTCGGTTCTATTAATAAATCCAACGCCCAGGTATAAAACAGGGAAAACCTCACCGTAGAATTCAGTTTCAAATCCTCTTGAATAATAATAATCACGAAAATCATATTTGCTGATAAGGTTAAAGAGTGTTGAAGTCAGGTTGTTGTAATAAACGGATTCACCAAAAAGATCCGTGATTTTATCATAAGCTTTAAGGCTGAGCCTGTAATTGCGGTAATCACCGAAAAGGTAGCGTGAGTAGAAATCCGTTTTAAATTTTTTATCGGCAAATCCATAACTGAAATCGATATCGGTATCGAATCTTTTATCAAAATAATCATTGAAGTAGAGTCCGAAGTTTATTGTATTGCCCTCAACACGGTTGAAGTGATAAAGCCCAAGTGGTCCCGTAAAGGAAAAGTTATCCGTAAGAGAAACCGTTGATGATAGAAACGAGAAGCGGTCCCAAAACGTAACCGGTATGGCTTCAAGACTGTCAATCCTGTTATATGCTTCGATTTCATTCATAGTGTTCGGAATTGTCTGCCGGTTTTTCCAATAAAGAGAATCCTTTTTATCTGCATCGGGCTGGACTTTCAGCACAACCAAATCAAAGAAATCATCCGATAAATTTTTGTTGATTTCATAATCGTACATGATTGAATTCAGCTCGAATCCGAATTTAAAAATTCCAAAAACATTTCCTTCAAGGAACAACCGGTAATCAATCGGCATGTAGATGTTACTGCTGAATGGAAGGTACTGTTGAAAAATTTCAATCTGTGAAAATATGTTCCCGATATTGGCGGCATCATTAAGTGATGTAACTATTTTTATCAAGTTAAAATCTTTGCCGGTGATATAAACAAAACCAACAAATCCCGGATCGGTGGTGTCAATGGGTTCAAAAGAAATTTCATATACCGATTTATTATCCATTGCAAGAGTATCACGGATGATGTAATAATAAAAATCAATTGCATCATCCGCTATGGGACTCATCATCGGTCTGCCGAAAAACTGAATATCATTCCTGTAAAAATCCTGAATAATTCTACCGCCCGTAAGCATGTTTATTTGTGATGGAAAGTTTGATGATTGTTTCCTGGCAATTATTTCTTCTTTGTATTGACCCGGTTTTTTGAAAAATCCTTTGCTTTCATTTTCAAGAATCCCGGTAATTTTTAACCCTGCCGTATCTGAAGTGCCGAGGGAAACTCCCACATTATTTCCTTTACTGGAAATGTCCTTTGTTGTTTTAATCAATCCCTTTGTATAAGCTTGAAACTCATAGCTATCGATTATTTCTTCCCGCTTGTGTTTGGTTTCGATTGCCTTTCGAATAATTGCAAGTGCCGGATTTTCACCCGGGAAGACAGTTACTTCAGGCAGTTTTATACTGACCGGATTCAAATTAAAATTAATGATTTTATTCGAGGATAAGGTAATATTAACCGTATCAGATTTATAACCGATGAATGAAGCTATTATATTGTAATTTCCCTCTGCTAAGTGTAATTCAAACTTGCCTTCGATGTTTGCAGATGTACCGGTAAAAGTTCCTTCGATACGAATATTAGCAAAGCTCAATGGGATGTTGGTTTCGGCTTCGCGGATGTATCCGCTTAGTTTATGTTCTTGTGCGGTTATGTTTATAACACAAAAAAACAAACTAATGGCAAATAGAATTTTTTTCATTATTCCCCCGGTGAAATAAGCGCTTTTCAAATTACTAATCTACAACTAAATTTATTTCTTCCTTAATACGATTACCATCGCATCGGAATCTTCCGTGTCATCAAGAGGACTAGGCGGCGTATAGTATAAACTGCCGAACATCCAGTATTTATCGAAGGCGCCGCTTAATTCAATAAGAGCTTTCATTTCCTGTGCGAGATACCATCTAACCGGACTCACGCTCTCCCAAACATAATTTTTACCGTTTTCATTAATCTTTATTCTCGATGTAACATTCCATTCCTGTGTTACACTGTTGTATTTATCTGTCGGCAATCCGAAAGTGACTTCAACTTTTTTGCCCTTAGCTTTATAGCTCCAAGTATTTGTTTCGTCATCCGGAAAGAAGAACATCGGATGAGTTGCCTCGATTATATAAATTCCGCCGGATACTAAATTTCTTGCTACCGACTGAAAATGCGAAATCATTTGTTCGTTTGTTGTAAGATGAGCAATACTTTCCATCAAATTTACAGTAAGATGCACCGGCTTTCTCAGGTTGAAGTTACTCATATCGGCTTGAATAAATTCGAGATTTAGATTTTCTTTTTTTGCTTCATCTTCGGCATAGTGAAGCATTTCTTCGGAAAGGTCAAGCGCAACTGATTTCCAGTTCCGTTTAGCGAATTCACGTGCGTGGCGCGCGGGTCCGCTTGCAACTTCCAAAAACAATTTTTGTTTAGGATGGTATTTGACTCGATTGTAGTTATCAAAACACCATTCAATAAAATTACATTCGGTATCGTATTCTCTATCGTTAAATGCAATGTCGTAAGCCCATGCATTTTTATAAAAATTATTTTTATTCAATTTTGTTTTCCGTTCATTAAGTAATTAAGGGATGCAAAATAGTTTTATAATGTTAATAAAGCAAAGCAAGGATTAATCCTCTTAAAATTCTTTTGTCTTGAAAAAAATAGTTGCGTGATATTTCAAATTAATTTGCATAACTTAATGGAAACAAACCAACAAATCTTAAAATGGTTATGAAAATAAAAATCATTCCAATCCAACAAAGCAGCTTATTTATTCTTGTATTTACATTTATAACTTTCTCATCGATACTTGCACAAAAAGAAATTATTAAAACAGAAAACGCCCCGGAAGCAATTGGTCCGTATTCACAAGCTGTTAAGATAGGTAACATGCTTTATGCATCCGGGCAGATTCCTCTCGATCCTGAGACCGGAAAGATTGTAGAGGGCGGAATTGTAGAACAAACAAGAAGAGTATTTGATAACATTAAAGCGGTATTAATTGAAGCGGGATTTGAATTAAGCGATGTGGTTCAATGTCAAATATTTCTATCGGATCTTAATAACTACGCCGAGATGAATAAAATTTATGCAGAATATTTCCAAAAAGATTTTCCCGCCCGCGCTGTGGTTGAAGTCAGCCGTATACCGCGTGATTCAATGCTGGAAGCTATGGTAATTGCTCAAAAGTGAATAAATAATTGGGAGAAAAACAAATGTCTTCACGAAGAGAGTTTATCGAGAATTCTTTAATAGGTGCAGGCGGAATGTTGTTTTTTCTAAAATCCGACGCACTGGGAAAAGCAGTAAACGCAATTGAGAATGCTGGCAAAAGTAAAGTCCGGTTACCGCTTACAGAAGATGAAAATTTTTGGTCGCAGATACAATCAGCGTTTGATTTGGATAGATCGATTATTCATCTGAACAGCGGAGGTGTGTCTGCAAGTCCGGGTGATGTTCATGCCGCGTATAAAAGATATCTTGATTATTCAAATCAAGCGCCTTCTTATTACATGTGGCGTCATATTGAGCCTCACATCGAGTTGGTTCGTGAAAAATTATCAAAAGTTTACGGCTGCGATAAAGAGGAAATTGCCATTACAAGAAATGCAAGTGAAAGCCTGGAAGCAATTCAGTTCGGGATGGAGTTAAAGCCAGGGGATGAAGTAATTGCAACAACTCAAGCTTACGGAAGAATGCTGACTACATGGGAACAACGGGTTAGGCGGGATGGAATTGTACTGAAAAAGGTTGTAATTCCAACACCGCTTTTTAACAAAGAGGATTACATAGAAAGTATTAGAGAAGCAATCACCGGTAAAACAAAAGCGATTATGGTGATGCATGTAATTAATATTACCGGACAAATTACACCCGTCCTGGATATAAGCAGAATGGCTCATGAAAAAGGAATACCGGTTATTTGTGACGGCGCACATTCGTTTAATCATTTCCCGTTTACTCAAAAGGAATTGGAATGCGACTTCTTTGGAACGAGTCTGCATAAATGGACTTACGCACCGGTTGGCACGGGAATGTTATTCATTAAAAAAGAATGGATTCCCAAAATATGGTCTTTGATGGCTGCACCGGAAGTAATGGATAATGACATTAGAAAATTTGAAGAAATCGGAACACATCCGGCGGCAAGCCATAATGCAATTGCCGAAGCGCTGGCATTTAATGAAATTATAAGTGTTGAACGGAAAGCAAAGCGGCTCAGGTATTTACATCATCTTTGGGTTGACCGCTTGAAGAAATATGATAATGTAAAATTTATGGTTAATGTTGAAGATGATTCACAATGGTGCGGAATTATGACTGTTGATATTGACGGTGTTGATGTTGCCAAGTTAGCGAATTATTTATTGAAAGAACATCATATTTATTTGATACCTATTGTACATGATGAATTTAAGTGCATTCGAGTCACCCCGAATGTTTATTCCCTTAAATCAGAAATTGATTATTTCGGTGATGTTATGGAAAGCGTAGCAAGAGGTGAAGTTGATGAAGTAATGGCAAATTGAACATTTGATTGGTTGGAGGTGTTAATTATGGAAAAAGGAAAGAGATGAAAGCGCTTATTACCGGGGCAACCGGGTTAATCGGAAGAAATATAATTGATAAACTTAAAACGAGGGGAGATGAGATTGTTGTTATTTCCCGGTCTGCGCAGAAAGCTAAGAGTAAATTGCCGATGGTTAATGAATATATTGAATGGAATTACGATAACTCGGTTGATATATCCAGCCGTATTAAAAATGTTGATGCTGTAATTCATCTTGCCGGTGAAAATGTAATGGCGCGAAGATGGAATGAGGAACATAAGAAGCGGGTATTGGATAGCCGGATCAAATCAACTGATGCATTGGTAAATCAAATTGCAAAAATGGATAAGAAACCGGAAGTTTTTATTTGTGCGTCAGCCAGCGGTTATTACGGCTCTTCCGAAACAGAAACATTTGTTGAAGATTCAAATCCAGGGAATGATTTCCTGGCGGAAGTAAGTAAACAATGGGAAAACTCTGCCGCGGAAGTTGAGAAATTTGGTGTTCGGCGAGTAAGTATTAGAACTGGAATTGTTTTATCGAAGGAGGACGGCGCGTTGGCAAAAATGCTCACACCTTTTAAGTTATTTGTTGGCGGACCATTGGGAAGCGGAAGACAATGGTTTCCTTGGATTCATATCGATGATCTTGTTAACTTATTTATCTTCCCGCTTGAAAACAAAAATCTTACCGGACCGGTAAACGGAGTTGCCCCCGGAATTGTAAAAATGAAAGACTTTGCTAAGACATTGGGTAAGGTAATTAATCGTCCCGCATTATTCCCGGTACCGGGTTTTATTCTAAAATTAGTTCTGGGTGAAGGCGCAAAAGCTGTTTTGGAAGGAGCTGATATAAAACCCAAAAGGACTCAAGAAGCCGGATTTCGATTTTCTCATCCTGAATTGAAAAACGCATTAGAAGATTTGCTTAGAAAAAATTAAATTACTCATCCCACTCTAAGATTTCAATTCGTGCTTTTGCGAATCCGTAAGCAGCGGAAGCTGTTGATGAAATTGCACCGGCAGCTTCTTCAATTGCTTCCCCCGAATATTGAACTACTCCGTTCCCGTTGCCAAGATTTCTTCCGTGTGCTGCGGAATTTGATAAAATCACAATGCCGCCTATCACATTTGAATGAACATGCAGTAGTTTATCAGAGATTATCAATCCTTTGAACGTTCCCCAGTTCATGTTTTTTAATGCAGCATCGCATGTGTTGTTATGAACAATAAGTACTCCGCTGCCATCGATGTTAGATGGATTCCATTCGCCGCCTGCGGAAAGCTGCACGAATGTGACGCCGCTGAGAGGGTAAGTTAATGAACCGGGATTTGTTGTATACTGGTTTTCTCCTGCTCCGCTTTGAGCAATAGATTTCAATGCTCCGGTTGAGGAAATTTTAATATAGCTGCTGCCGCTGATTGTAGTGTCTATCGCTGTATAAGATGCCGACCCGCCGAATAGATTTTTTGTCTGAGCCCTATTCACCCGGTAATTGTTGTCATCTCCTAACTCAGTAAGAATTATTTGAATCTCACGTCCAATTGAATACTGCGGATTTTCAAGCAGAAAACGTTCGTCGTATTTGAGTTTTAATTTGTAACCATGCTCTAAAGTTGTTCCGCTGTAAATACTTACAGAACCGGTTTGATAGCCGGTAAGATCGCCTGCATCTTTAAAGTTTTAGGATAGGGAACACTTCCACAGTTTCATTAAACGATTTTCCCAAATGAACTTCAGGCGGGCAAGACGATACAACCATACCTACTTAAAATACAATAATCAATTCAAGATATTATTCAAGCCAGGAGACCACCTCATAATCTTTTGTATTTGGAAAAAATGGGGGTCCTATAGTCATGAATCTTTGATCATAATTATGAATGAATCTGTATCCGTTAGTTGGACCGAAAGCGTTATACTCTGCCGTTACTCTTGTAGTTGAAGCGATTAATCCTCCAAGAATCCGCCAACTGTTTAATGACGGATCCTGAATTAATGCGTTGTCAGGCCCAATATCTCCGTTGAGTGCATACATTGATGCTTGTGTAATAATATCCTGACCTTGTGTGAGAGTTGGATCAAAAACCAATCTAATATCTTCCTCGGCAACCAGTCCCAGAAGGTCATCGGAATTCGGATTGGATCTGGGGTCATCTACGTATTGTATATCATCCTCCTGGTAAATATTGCCGCACCCGGATTTATTTTCTTTAGTAACGACAACAGTAACTGCCCCGTTCACAGTTCCTTTGGTATAAAGGTTGCCTTTATTGATGTAAATTAATCCGGTGGGGGCTAATGTAGAAAGCGGAGTTGTTTTAACCGCAGACCACGCCCCATTTCCGATTTTCTGGCTCCAATCAACAGTTCCGTCTCCATTAAAGTATAATCTAACATCAACCTTTTTGTCTGTTCCAGTTGTATCTTTAAAAATCTTTCCGGCATTTGATCGGAAACCGCTGGTATCAAATTGAAGCGGAACATCGATACCGGTTTCAAAACCGCCGTAGAATTTGGGATCTTTGGGGCTCCCATGCATTGTTAATCCCTTTTGGCTAGTTACCTTTCCTAAAAAAACAGGAGATCCCCATGTAGACAATTTCCCTTGCGTATGAAACGGTCCATGAAATGTATCCCCCGTTGCAGGCAAGGCTGAAACCGAAGAATAAAAATTTCCGAATTTTGAAAAATAACTTGGACGTAATTCAACAACCACAACCTCGGTTACTCCCTGAAAGGTTCCTTCAGAGATTATTGTAACTAATTTATCATCAACCGGACCTCCGGCACATGAACCGAGGTAATCACCATGTGCAAGGTGAGCAGGCAATGCTGAAGGTGGAATAGTTATCTCGTGACGGTTAGCAGGATTTCCCGGAGGAACATGACAGATCGTGATTTTACCCGAACCGAAATTAGGATTACTTACATAGACGTTAACCGTACCGCCGTTAATTGTTAAACTCGAGTATCCCGATTCCCATGTCGGTTCCATGAAAACTTCATTAGCAGCCATATTAGCACCGCTGAGTGCGATATTATGTGCATTAGTTCGAATATAGTACTCAGATACGTTATCGATAGCACTGATGTTAATGTTATTGTAGTTATATCCGATCACTAAAAATATCATACTGAAACCAAGAACCAATAATATTGAAGCCTTTCCACCCATGATAACCTCTTCCTCGTCAAATTAAACAAATTCATTTTTTTAAAAATCTTTTAATCATCCGATATTTGAATAAAGAGTTAAATACTAATAAAACATCCACTAAACCATTCGATGTTCTGCTGCCAGAATTTCTGTTTGTACGGCTTTTCATGAATTCGTGTTTATCTGTTTTTTAAATTTCTGGCAGCTAGGCGAATCTGTCGCCAGAAAGCAGTAGAATAATTTTGATTATAAGCCGTAGTATTTTCAACTGTGATGTCGATCTGCATCGTATAAATCTCTCCGCAATTCACGATGGGAAAATTTAATTTATTTCCCAGGGGACTAAAAAAAGTTAACCGAAATTGGGTAATGCCGAGATTAGCACTCTTAGGTACTTCATTGTTGATCACCCGGTACAGCAGTCTATCTCTGGGATTGGGAGTGTCGCTTAATTCGGAAGTGCTGCCTGTATAATAATGCATGGTGTCAACGTTCCCGTCATTATCTACATCAGTAAGAAATGAAATACGATTGGAATCCGCAGCTATGATTGATAGGGATGGCTCCGGTATTTTCGACCAATCATCACAATAACCAATCCTTCGAAAATCATGTTCTAATAATTGAATAACGGAAACCAGATTCTGCTGAACGATTAAATCGCCTGCGAATTTGTAAGTGTTTTCAACTGCCGATTCGTTCAAACGAAGTAAGATCATCAGGAGAATTCCGCCGATAATTGTAGCGCCAAGTATATCAATTAATGTGCTAAAGCCCATATTAACCTCTATCTAAAGAAAAAGTAACTGTGGATTTTTGATAACTTAATTGTATCCGACATGGATGGACTGGTTACAGTCACATTCAGTCTTTTATGCCAGGTCTTTGATGATATCAAGACTTCCGGATTTGCCGGGGTGACGTAACCAACCTCACAGTTGATTTTAAAATCTGCCGAAAGAAATGTAGTATCCGATGCATCGTATTTTACGATTTTCTCCAAACCGTCGTAATCGTCAAAATCATTGAAGTTGGGATAAGTTTCGGCTTCGGGACCTATACTAGACAACTGGTTGAGAGCAGACACCGACGAAATATTTGTGTTTTGATCGAATGCTTTTCCAGTCGCCTCCTCTATAAAAGAAGTGCCAAGAGATATAGCAACAACATTAAATTTCGTTTCCATAAGAGCTATATCCGTGGTGAGAAATCCAGTATTCACTCTTAAAATAACCAAGCTGAGCAAGATTAATGCTCCTAATGTAATTAGCATTTGTCCGGTATTCATGATTTAATACCCCTAATGTTAAAAGTTCTTAAATTGGTTGCTGCTTGGAGAGGTGTTGTGATGATCTTTAAAAATAGCGCCCAGCAGAATATCTCATAGAGCACTAATTGACTACATACAGATGAGCTTATGTTGTATACGTTAATAAGAATAGTGCCAGATTGACTATTTTGAAACTTATTAGAATTAAGTGACAAAACAGTCAACAGCAATATCCCGATTATTATTAGGATTCTGACTGCTAAATGCATTTCCCCAACAAACTATTTTTAAACTATTTTATATCGCCGCTAGAATATCTGTGTAGATACCGATCAAAACTTAATAATGTATATTCCTTTCTAAGTTATTATTCCCACCATGAAACAATTTCAAAATTAGCCGTTGCAGGAAATGCCGGCGGATTTTCGAGCAGAAAACGTTCGTCGTATTTGAGTTTTAATTTGTAACCATGCTCTAAAGTTGTTCCGCTGTAAATACTAACTGAACCGGTTTGATAGCCGATAACACCACCTGCAATATAAAGATCACCCGCAGCGGGAAAACTGTTTAAATTTTCAACACTCATTCCACCCTTTGTATTAATCATAGTAGCGTGAATATTGCAGTCGGAGTGATTTGCCGGTGTGTCTTCAATTATAACATTATTTCCCGTAACAATACCGAGCATATCTTCACAATCGGGATCGTCGATCGGATCTGTTCTGTAAACCAAATCATCCTGGATGTAAACATTTCCATTTCCGACACCTGAACTTTGCCCGATACCAAAAGTGTATTTCCCGTTTACCGTTCCCGACACATACATATTTCCTTTATTAATCCAAACGACTCCGTTCGGCGCAAAAGTACTGAGAGCTGCTGTTGTATCCGGACCCCATGCCACTGTTCCTGTGGCTCTTGAACTGTAGGTAATAGTCGCATCGGAATTAAATACAAACTTATAATCTACCGGAGTTCCGCTTGGTTCATAGAAGCCGCCGGCTATTGCCGCATTTTCAGTTACAGTTGCATCAATTTCAAAAGGAATTTCAACTCCGCTTTCGAATCCACCATAAAACTTAGGGTCTTTGGGATTGTTCATTTTCAGTCCTAATTTTGCAGTAGCTTTCCCGTAAAAAACCGGGCTGCCTGTTGTGGTTAATTTACCGTTTGTATGAAATGGTCCCCATATTGTATCGCCGGTAGTTAATTCATCACTTCCGCCGAATAAATTCATATAGTAAGCAAATTTTGCAAAACTGCTCGGTTTCAAAATTATTTCTACCGTACTTGTTATTCCTTGATAAGTGCCTGTGGCAACAAGTTTTTTTTGATCCGTACCAAAATCAGTTATGGATGCGTTTATTAATCCGTTTTCAAAAACAAGATCTTCAAATGCATCTTCATCAAGCGCGCCGGTTATAAATAATCTGTTGGCTGCCATATTTGCACCGCTCACTGCAATATTATGAGCAATGGTATCGTCATAATAATCGGCAAAATTATCAACTGCATTGATCATCACATTGTTGAAGTTAAATCCGACAACCAGCATTATTGCGCTGAAACCCAAGACTACTAACATCGAAGCTTTTCCACCCATTTTATCTATTCCTCAAATTTCTTGCCGCCATCCTAATTTGTCGCCAGAAAGCGCTTTTATCCAATCCGTAATCAGCACCGTAAGCGGCTACATTTTCTACCGTAATATTTATTTGCATTGTATAAATCTCACTTGGTACATTTACCGGGAGGTGTATTGTATCTCCTAATGCATTAAAGAATACCATGTTGAATTCAGTAACTCCCAGGTTAGAACCTTTGGGAGATTCATTGTTTAATATTCTGTAAAGAATTCTATCATTGGGATTCGGTGTGCTTGATAAATCGGACTTGTTCCCGGTTTTATATTCAAGTGTGTCGATGTTTCCGTCTGAATCAACATCGGTTTGGAATTTTATTCTATTTGAATCCGCTGCAATAATCGCATCGGTTGGATCGGGCAGTTTTTCCCAATCCGCACAATAACCGATTTTTCTGAAATCATGCTCAAGTAATGAAACTACTTCAACAAGATTTTTTTGGACAATCAATTCACCACTGTATGTATAAGTGTTCTCAACCGCAGCGTCATTCATCCGGAGCAGTATCATAAACAGCATCCCGCCGATGAGGAATGAACCGATTACGTCTAGTAGCGAACTAAATCCCATTTTGATATCCTATCTAAAGTACCAGTAACTAAAAATTGACGACATTTTAATTGAATCTATCATAGACGGACTCGAAACCGTAACGGTTATTTTCTTGTGCCACGTCTTTGACCCGGTTGTTAAGTTTGGATTCGAAGGATTGATATAATCTACTATACTGCTAACATTAAATGTTGCAGATGGTAATGTGGAATCAATCCGGCTGTAATTATGATAATCATCAAAGTCGTCGAATAATTCATAAGTTTCGCCTAAATCAGGCCCGATAGCGCTTAATTCATTGCTGTAATCTACAGTTGCTTCTTTTGTGTTTTCGTCAAATGCTTTGCTCGTAGCTTCTTCGATCATCGATGTTGCCAATGAAACGGCAAGCACTTCGAACTTGCTTTCCATAACAACCGTCCCGGTGCTAAGGAAAATATTATTCATGCGCATTATCAAAAGGGTAAGCAGAACCATTGCGCCGAGAGTGAGCATCATTTGACCGGTATTCATATCGCCTTTCTTTTGGGGTTATATAAGCAAATTTATTATTGTAAATAATGTATGTGCAAGAATTGTGCTAGATCAAACCAGCTTTTTGAGTGAATTCAGCGTCGACAAATTCAAAATAAGAAATTTCGGTAATAATTACATGTAAAAAGATGGGGATTATTTAGTAGCCTCTTTTCAATGTAAACTTAAAATCTGCCTCCGTCATTATTGTGATTAATTTATCGAATTTTGTTTTCGGTTTCCAATTAAGTTTTTCTTTCGCTTTTGTAAAATCACCTACCAGCAATTCTACTTCAGTTGGTCTGTAATAACCGGGAGAAACATCTACTACTTCAGTACCGGGTTTCAAGTTTGTGTTTTCAGTTTTCTTTAGAATTTCATCGGCATTATCCGGGTATATTCTTGAAATAAATTCGAATAATTTTTCCTTGTTGATTAAAGCAACAATTCCTTTTTCCTGATCGCCTTTGCCAAGCCATTCAAGTTCAATTCCCAATTCTTTAAATGTCAGTTCGGTAAATTCACGAACGGTATGAGTTTCGCCGGTAGCTAAGACAAAATCTTCCGGGTTATCATGCTGAAGTATTTTCCACATTCCCTCACAATATTCGGGAGCATAGCCCCAATCGCGTTTAGCGTCAAGATTGCCGAGAATCAATTTATTATCGATACCGAATAAAATTTTATTTGCCGATCTAGTGATCTTTCTCGTAACGAATGTTTCACCGCGTCTAGGTGATTCATGATTAAAGAGTATTCCGTTGCATGCAAATAAATCATAAGCTTCGCGATAATTAACGATTATCCAGTAACCGTAAAGTTTTGCTACTCCATATGGTGATCGCGGGTAAAATGGTGTTGTTTCTGTTTGAGGTACTTCCTGCACTTTTCCATACAACTCGCTTGTTGATGCTTGATAAAATTTTGTTTGTTTCCCGATTCCAACTTCGCGGATTGCATCTAAAAACCTCAAAGTTCCCAGCCCGTCAACCTGTGCGGTGTAGTCGGGCAATTCAAATGAAACTTTTACGTGTGATTGTGCGGCTAGATTGTAAATCTCATCGGGCTCAATTTTTTCTAGCAAACGGTTTAGATTGCTGGTATCAACTATATCACCGTAGTGTAAGAAAAGTTTCTTGTCTTTTATACTTTCATCCCGGTATAGATGATCAATTCTCTGCGTATTGAATGAACTGCTTCTACGAATAATACCGTGAACTTCATATCCTTTCTCAAGAAGAATTTCAGTTAAATAACTTCCGTCTTGTCCGGTAATTCCTGTTATTAATGCAATTTTTTTTGACATAAGAAACCGCTAATTATTTTTGTTTGCTTTATTTTCCAAAAACCACTTGTATGCCTTTTCAATTCCTTCCTTTAGACTCGTTTTATGTTTCCAGCCGAGATCATTCAGTCGTGATACATCCATTAGCTTTCTCGGTGTGCCGTCCGGTTTTGTTGAATCATAAACAATCGATCCTTCATAACCAATAACCGTTTTGATTACATCAGCTAATTCGGCGATGCTCAAATCAACACCTGTTCCAATGTTAATGTGAGTCAAATTCTGTTCGTACAAATCCTTTGCATCAACATTATTCATCAAATAAAAAATTGCGTCCGCTAGATCATCAACGTAAAGAAACTCACGTTTTGGTTTCCCGGTTCCCCATACTTCAACATCACCCTGCGAATTAATTTTTGCAGTATGAATTTTATTGATAAGTGCGGGCAAAACATGAGAGGTTTTTAGGTCAAAATTATCATTGGGACCGTAGAGGTTAGTCGGCATAACAGAAAAGAAATTACTACCGTACTGCTTGTAATAACTTTCGCATAATTTGATGCCGGCTATTTTCGCAATTGCATAAGGTTCATTAGTATATTCAAGAGGAGCTGTTAGAAGATATTCCTCTTTTAACGGCTGGGGTGCAAGTTTTGGATAAATACACGAACTTCCCAGGAACAAAAGTTTTTCAACACCGTTCTCGTAAGCAGAGTGAATGATGTTAGATTCTATCATCAAATTTTCATAGATGAATTGTGCACGGTAGGTGTTGTTTGCAAGTATTCCGCCAACCTTAGCAGCCGCAACAATTACCCATTCAGGTTTCTCGGCTTCGAAAAATTTCTCAACTTCATCCTGTTTTATTAAATCAAGCTCATCAAGATTTCTTGTTATTATATTTTCATAACCTTCGGATTTCATCCTTCGGTGAATAGCGGAGCCGACCATTCCTTTGTGACCGGCGATGTAAACTTTTTTATTTTTCACAATATTCCTTTGCTGATTAAAATTAACATTTCAATAGGCAAATATAGCATGTTTTTCACTTCTTCTTGGATTTGTTTGTAAATCTAAATAATTTTAGGATATTAAAATCTTTTTAGGGGAGTTATTTATGAATCGCAGTAAAAAAATCTTTTTAACATTCATTCTTTTATTGATTCCAATTATAGTAATTGCACAGGAAGTTGAACAAGCAAAAAAAATGCCTTCTTTTACCGATATGTTATTTGCTTCAAAATACATTGTCGGATTCATTTTGGCAATAATTGGTTTGGCTTTGATTTGGACGAAGAGTATGACGTTAAAATTCAGAATACCTTTGTTGTTGGTTTCATTCGCAGGATTTGCAATTTATTTTTCGCTTCATCCATCTCCGATTTGTTCGTTTACTAAGCCTTTTATCTACGGGCTGCAGACACCGTTCCTTGCCGGTATTACTTTTATCGGAGTTCTTTCAATCATCAGCACCAAAGGATTTTGCGGAACCATATGTCCCGCCGGAGCTTTACAGGAATTATTATTCAGAATACCAATCCTAAAAAATGCGAAGAAGAATAAGTTTCCGTTCAAAGTTTCCAATACCATTCGAACAGTATTTGCGGTAGTATTTTTAATCGTCGCTATAGCATTCGGGATTACAATTTTCGGTTATATCAATCTATTTGAAATATTTCACTGGTCGCTTGAAATGCCGGTTTTAAATCTGATCATATTTTTAACAACGACTGTAATTTTATTGTTAATGAGTTTGGTATTTTTTCGTCCATTCTGCTATTTGGTTTGCCCGGTCGGATTGATAACATGGGTGCTTGAACAATTCGCCCCGGCTAAAATTCAGTTTAACAAATCGAAGTGTACTGATTGCGGAACATGTGAAACAGAAGTCCCCTGCACTGCGATACCTGATATTCTAAATAATAGAAAAATTCGCGCCGACTGTTATTTGTGCGGCGACTGTGTTAATGAGTGCCCGGAAGACGCACTAACATTCGGTATTAAGTCAAAATAAAATTATTGAACAAATCACTTTATTATTCTGCCCGCAGATTTCACATGTGAACTGCGGGTTTTTAATATGAATTACGCCAAAGCTAAAGTACTACGTGAAGAATATGCAGTATTATTAATCTTCAAATTACATCTAATCTTTTTATATTTATAAGGCGAAACTAAAATGATAATTAATGAAAAATCATTTTGGAATTCTTTAATTCATCAACTAAATAGTTGAGAAAAAATGGACCCGATAAACTTATTGGTTGGAATAAACCTTTTCGTTTCTATTACGGCAAATTTTTCCGGTGCAAAAAAAGGTTTGAAAACGAAACTGAGCGGGGTTGTTAGTCGACCCAATACGTATTTGCAAAAAATACCTCCGAATGTATCGGCTATTACTTTAATAATAATTATTCTTGCAGTATTCAACATCGGAACTTTAGATGAAACTTATAGAGAAGAATACTTATGGATTAGAATTACCGGGCTGGTGATCTTTATCGTTTTCTCATGGTTACAAGTTTACTCATATAAAGCGCTCGGTAAAAATTATTCCCAGGAAATTGTAATAATGAAAGGACATGAATTACACACTGATGGTTTATATTCAGCCGTAAGGCATCCGCAGTATTTGAGTCAGGTTCTCGGTGACCTGGGCGCCGGCATCGCTCTTCTCGGGTTTGTTGTAATCCCAATTGTATTATTTATTGAAATACCGTTGTTCATTTTAAGAGCAAAATATGAAGAGAGTTTATTCACAAAACATTTTGGTGAGGAATTTGAAAGTTATAAGAAAAAATCCGGATTTATGATTCCGTTCTTAGGTTGATTTGATGAAAATGAATTTAAAATTATTACTTGGTTTTTTACTCTTAGTTGTCATCACTGTTGATGCGCAGCGAATGTTAAAAATAAGCGTATCAATTGACGGAGGTGAAAGAACACTTTCCTTTGTTTCACGCAGAGGGATGACCTATGTTTCTTCGAAAGAATTAGCAAATATTCTTTCCGGCAATTATTATTACAACTCCGATGCATCAAAAGTTGAAATGAAATTTAATAATTACTCGCTCAAATTTACGGCTCGTACGCAATTTGTTATCGTCTCACCGAGAAACAGCAGCGAACAAAAAGTCTATCAAATTCCCATCTCTACAATGATGATAAATGACGACGTTTTTATTCCGCTTGCCTATTGCATTGATTACGTAAATACGGCATCGGAACGAACATTAGAATTTGATGACGGACGAAAACATATCACCGTTACCGGTGCTTATTCAACCAAACCACTGGCGGCAGAACCTGATCATGATTTCAAATCAACAGAAAGTAAAAGTTCATCAAGTTCCGGTTATGATGTGTACGGACTGGCAATCGAGGAAAAATCAAACGGTACTTTAATCAGACTTCGCTCAAAAAAAGAAATAACAAAACAGAGCAGCTCAATTTTGAATGATCAATTGATACTGTTTTTATCGGGTGTTTCCGTTGATCCGAAAATCACAAGCGGAATTTCATCAACGGGATTAATAAGAAAAGTTGAATTAAAGAAAATCGGCGTGAATACTCAGGTTGAATTTAGATTAAAAGAAGGTTTTACATCTTCCGAAGCCTTTAAGGATCCTGACGGAAATGATCTTTTAATAACGGTGCATAAAAATATTGTTGAGGAAGAAAAACCTGAACTTGCCGGTAATAAAGATGATTGGAAGTTTGATATTGTTGTTATTGATGCCGGACACGGAGGAAAAGACGGTGGTGCGGTCGGAGTCTCGGGTACACTCGAAAAAAATATTAATCTGAAAATTGCATTGAAACTCGGTGCATTAATTGAAAAAGAAATGAATGACGTTAAAGTTGTTTATACAAGAGACGATGATACTTTTGTTGAGTTATTCCGGCGTGGAAAGATTGCAAATGAAAACAGCGGGAAACTATTTATTTCAATCCACTGCAATTCATTGCGTAAAAAGCCGAGCAGTGCAAGGGGATTTGAAGTATATTTATTGCGACCGGGGAGAACTCAGGAAGCAATTAATATTGCTGAATTTGAAAACAGCGTGATAAAATACGAAGAGAACCCGAACCAGTACCAAAAGCTTACCGATGAGAATTTCATTTTAGTAAGCATGGCGCATTCTGCATTCATGCGATATTCAGAGAAGTTCAGCGATCTGCTTAATAATCATTGGCAGAAGAATGTTGGAATTCCTTCACGCGGAATTAAGCAAGCCGGTTTTTTTGTGTTAGTTGGTGCATCTATGCCGGGTGTGTTGGTTGAAACCGGTTTTATCTCTAACCCGGAAGATGAAAAATACCTTAACAGCAGTTCGGGGCAGCAGAAAATTGCAAATGCGATTTTCAAATCTATCGCTGAATATCGTGAGTATTATGATAAAATGTATGAAGAAGAAGACTAATTTTTGTTAAATTTATATCTTATTTTTTATTGAAGAAGCTAAGAAAGGTTAGATAAATGACAAATGCTCAAAAATGGGTAGCTGCAGTTTTATTTTTATTTATTGTTTTGTTTATGATAGGAAGATTAACATACGATTTTGATAAAAGTAATGACGAATATTATTCACCGTCTGAATCAGAAACTTCGTCGCAGGCAAAAGAACTTTCAGGTCAGGAACTCGTTGCCAATATTGGGTGTACATCATGCCATGGTAATGGATTGACAGGAACTAAATTAGCGCCATCACTATTCTCGGTTCATGAATATTGGACGAGAGATGCACTAATAAATTATCTCCGTAATCCGTCATCGTACAGCGGGGATGAAAGATTCGAAGCTTATAAACAGCAATACAATTCTCTTATGCCGGATTACGGTAATATTGATGTTCAAAAGCTCGGAAAAATTGCAGATTTTTTATTAACACTAAAAAAATAAATTTAGGCAGTTTATCAACATTACGAGAACATACCGCATTAGCAGTCCGATAATTGCAGCGCTTGCTTAATTGCGTTTTTCAAAGGATTAATTAATCCCTGGGAAACGTGTGTCCAAACCAAACATTAATTAACTAACGGAGATGATGAATTGGATAAATTAATTAAGCTCGGCTGGAACGATTTTTTTAACAAGCATTTTTTAACACATAAAGACGGGGAACTAATTCCCGCACGCGTTGCGATAGAGAATAAAACAAACTATTCCGTAATTACCGAATACGGTGAAATTCTTGCGGAGTTAACAGGGAAACTGCTCTATTCAACGGAAGATTTATCTCAATTACCCAAGGTTGGTGATTGGGTTCTAATAAATATTTTTGAGACTGAAAAAAGAGGAATTATTCATACTGTACTTCCTCGCCGTACGAAGTTGTCGCGTAAATCACCTGATAGAACAACTTCCGAACAAATCATCGCGGTAAATGTTGATAAGGTTTTTATCGTTCAATCCCTTGACGATAATTTCAATATTAACCGGCTTGAAAGATATTTGACCGCCGTGATGCAAGGGAAAGCCGAACCCGTGATAATATTGAATAAAGCTGATTTATGTGAAGATGTTATGATATATAAAGAGAAACTGAAGGTTATCAATCAAAAATGTCCGGTGATTTTTGTAAGCGCGTTGAACAATATCGGTATTGATAAATTGAAATCAAGTATCGGGAAATATGAAACGGTTGCATTCGTCGGATCTTCCGGCGTTGGAAAATCTACGTTGATTAATCTTCTATTAGGTGAAGAAAAATTTAAGACGAATGAAATTCGAGAAAAGGATTCCAAAGGAAAACACACTACAACAAAAAGAGAAATGGTTTTTCTTAATGACGGCGGAATTTTAATCGATACGCCCGGTATGAAAGAATTCGCTTTGTGGAATGCCGATGAAGGAATTGAAAAAACTTTTGATGATTTTTTTGAATTTGCTGTTAATTGTAAATTTTCGGATTGTACTCATGTTCATGAAACAGGATGCGCAGTAATCGAAGCGGTTAATAACGGGAAAATTCCGGAAAGCAGCTACAATAATTACTTGAAACTGAGAAAAGAACAGCAATACCTTGAAAGACGTCAAAATTCTCTCACTGCATCAAATACAAAGAAAAGATGGAAATCAATATCAAAGGAAATAAAAAGGATATATAAAAACGACAAGCGTACGTAACTTAAAAAACGGAAAATTGATCGGCATAGAGCATTGAAAAGTAATTATTAACCCAGATTTTCCATTGGAAAATCTGCCCTTCGTGCCGACAATTTGTAAGTTGAGAAATATCAAATACCTAGCCATATAGAAATTTTGGAATTCGTTATTTGAGTAAAATATTTTTCTTACAAATTGTCGGGGTAAATCCCGCAACATAAAATGTTTTAATAAAACATTTTATGAGCGACCAACGGCAAAAAATTTATTTCCAATGAATTTTTGGGGATTAAAAAACTGTGCAGATGGCTGATTATAATTGTTCGGCACTCTTTGGAATTGGCATTATTCACGGAAGCTGTTTTTAATTTGTTCCGAAAGCCACAAATGCCTGCGTGAATGGGCTGCACAAATCTGAAAAGCATCACCCAACCGCCACTTAATAAATTTGATAAGCGGATTCATGATTTTGGATTTGTTCAGATCAATGTTTTCCATCCCGGTAATAGTGTTCTTTATTTTTTCGTTAACTGCGATAAAATCGTTCATTACCAGTTTGCCGGTTAATTCGTTTTTAGGTTTAAAAATCGGAAATGTTTTGAGCCGCTTTTTTACCGGCGGCTCAAGTAATTTTACAAAATATTTACCAAGTAAACCGGGTCGATACTCAGAGTCTGATTTATTGGAGAGATTTACAATCTTAACCGGTGAATTGATTTTTTCCAAATAGACTTCGGTGGATACTGCAATGTGGTTGATCTGCTGCAGTATAGACCATCTATCCGGCGACGGCTTCATGTTTAATTGTCCATCTGAAAGATTATCAATTATTTCTTCCGCACGTTTTTCAATTTCCTCAAATTGATTATAAAAATATTTTAGCTGTTCTCTCATTTAATCTCCCTCTATTTATTCAACTTTAATAGCCGGCATTTTTTGTCCGTTTTGAGTAAGCAGCAGACTAACAACTTTTCCTTCATTATTACGAATGAATTCAATGACTGCATCAACAACTGTAAAATAAAACTTGGTTTCACTTTCAGGGTAAATATCAAATACAGGTTGATTGGTTGCCTGTGCTTTTAACTGTTGCCCGTCTCTGGTTATTGTGATTACGAATTGAGGTGTCATCTCGTATTTCCCAAGATATTCATCCAATATTTCTGTTGGCACTTCAACATCTTCGGGTTTGTCGACTTCCACTCCGAGGTTTTTAAGAGCATCAATTCCGCTCTGACTTCTCGGATTTATATCCAAAGATTTTTTGTAATACTCAATTGCTTTTTCATTTTCCCCTTTCTCTAAATAAGCCTCGCCCATACTATCGTAAACATTGAATGATTCGGGGTATTCTTTAATGTTAATACCGAAGACTGCAAGGGCTTCGTCAATTTTTCCGTCGCGAAGAAAAAAGTAGCCCAGGTTATTTAATTGATTTTCATTGAATGAATAAAGATTTGAGCCATCATTTTTTATTTCATCATAAACTTTTTCTGCATCTTCTGCGCCGTTTTCAATGATGTAATCGGATAGGAAATCACTGAAAGGACGTTTAGGTTTGTTGTAATCAAGACCGTTAATAATATGAATAATTTCCTGAGCCATATTGTTAAGCATTGTTCCGCCTGTATTATTGAGCAGAACAACCAATTGCTTTTTATCAACTGCACGAAAGATCAAAGTATTAAAACCGTTTATTCCGCCGCCATGACTAATAATATTAAGAGAATCACCGTTCCTCAATCCGTATTTATAAATTGCGAAACCATAACCGTAGTTATTCATCGTCGGGGTAAACATCTTCTCTTTTAGTTCGCTTGATATAAGGTTGTTTTCGTAAAGATTCCTGTCCCAAATGAAGAGATCTTCTACCGTTGAATATAATGATCCTGCCGCATAGGGGAGCGACATATCCAGGAAGTCAGCGTTGCGAAATCCAGTGAAAGATTTTTCATAACCCTCGGCTCTTTTTGGCAGTATTGTTGAATGATGATCATAACCGGAGTTTTTCATTCCAAGCGGATTAAAGATTATTTCGTGCAGGTAATCTTCGTAACTTTTACCTGTAACCTCTTCGATAATTGCACCGAGTATAAAATATCCCGAGTTATTGTAGCTCCATGCGCTGCCCGGATCAAATTCCAGGTCTCCGCTGCAATACTCAACCACAAAATCTTTCGGTGCGTAATACTTCCTGCTTACATCTCGGAAAAAATCGGGCTGACTTGTATAACTTGGAATTCCTGAAGTATGATTCAATAATTGATGAATAGTAATTTTTTCGCCGGTATCTTTTCTGTAATAAGGAAGATATTCCGAAAGAGCACCATCTAACTTTAATTTTCCTTCATCCACCAATTTCAAAATAAGTACCGCGGTAAACTGTTTGGTTATTGATCCGAGTCTGAATTTTGTATCAGCAGTATTTTCGATATCCCACTCCATATCGGCAAAGCCGTACCCTTTTTTGAAAATAACTCCGTCTTCATCTGCAGCCAAAACAGAACCGTTGAAAAGCTCGTATTCCAGGTACTGATTCATAAGCATATCAATTTGTCCTGATTTTGATTGAGCATAAAGGCAGGCGGCGGCAGTTGAAATAAAGAAAATGAAAAATACTACTCTAAGAATTACATTACTTCTGAAAAATATATTCATAAAATCTCCTTTTTTTGTTTCGAATTTTAGACGGAGTGTAGAATAAAAAAGTTACGGGTTATCCCATCCAAAATCCTTTTCGATGCGAAACGCCCAGTACTTTTTTACAAACTTCACAAAAATAAACATAGCGTTTTCCGAATGTGCTCTCAACCTGGTGTGAAAGAATTTTAGTTATTTCTTTTTCACAATGCGGGCATTTTGGTTTTTCGGTTGAAGTCTCTTCATATTTGATCATTTTCTACTCCTTTTTATTTCCAAAATAAGTTCTTTGCTTAAGCGGATTTTAGTTTAAACAATTCCGAAATCGCAAGTAATACAAAACCCAATAGAATCAGCTCAATATTAAGATTAAAATTTGTTGAAACCGTCACCGCTTCTATTTCCAGGTGATTAAGTAAAAATGAATTTGAAGCATACACAAAAAATGAAATTACAATTGCGACAATGAACACGGTAAATGCCAGTATTTTTATTCTCTTACCGTTTTGTATTGTGAAAGGATTTCCATCGTTCGCCGATTGGAATAACTTCCTTAGTATAAACATAACATAGGTAAAAAGAGCAACCCAGCTTAATGAGATCATCGAAGATAAAACAACCAATTCAGGCATCGGTTTTTCGAGTGACAGAGAACCAGTTGCTTCATTAATTTTTGACTTAATGCTTTCAGCCTCATCTGCGTTTAGTAATCCAACAGTTTCAACAGAAAAGCTGACAGGTAAATCAATGTTAGGTGATATCGAGCCGGGGGAGATGAGATTAAACATGATAATTGTCAAAAACAATAGAGAGATAAACGAACCCATACCCGAAAGTATAGTGAGAATTAAAATTGTGAAACCGTGCGGACCTTTGGCAATCTTCATAAATGCTCCTCTTTATTTCAAAAATGCTAAAATGGTTTTGGTATATCAATAAATAATTAGTGAAAGTCAAAAATTTACTGTCGATTAAAGATTAAGAAAGAAGTTCGGCGGTGATATAATTGATATATTTATACGGGTTAATTAGATTTATAAATCGATAATTCAAAAACGGTGAGCGATTATGTCAAAATCAATATTACTAATTTTGATCGGCAACAGAAAGGATGCCGCTGTTAAGGTACAGCAAATACTTACAGGCTGGGGATGTATTATTAAGACGAGATTAGGTATTCATGACGGTGTGCTTGATAATTGTTCCGATGAAGGATTGCTTATACTTGAACTGCACGGGGAAAGGGAACAAAAAGAAGAGTTAGCGAGAAAGGTTGAATTAATTCAAGGAGTTTCATCCAAACTGGTTGAGCTGAATGTTTAATTTTTGTGAATTCTTCGTGAGTGAAGACTGATATGGATTTATCCGCCCAAAGAGATTTTTTGAAGAAATTGCTGCATACTAAAATGCCGTACGGTAAATATGCCGGGCGTTATTTAATTGATCTCCCGGAATATTATTTGGTATGGTATAATAACAAAGGATTCCCCGAAGGAGAGCTTGGTCGTATGATGCAGTCCGTTTACGAAATAAAACTAAACGGATTGGAGGGAATGGTTAAAAAAATAATTGTTTGATATATTGTTAAAATTAACCACATTATTGGAACATAATATTATCTTTTATTATCCAAATCCAATCTTTGTGCTGTTTGCAAAACCATAGCTTTATACCCAATGGAAAATATAACGAGAAAAACAAATATTAGAAATGATGAATATTTAAGAAAGTTGGTTAAGGTTTTAGAAGGCGACCTGGACTTTCATAATAAAAAAAGCAATTACGGGTCTCATAATTTTCATTCATTCCCTGCCAAATTTCCACCTCAATTGCCGCGTAAATTTATTTTGGAGTTATCTAAGGCTCATGAAATTATATTGGATCCGATGGCTGGTTCTGGAACAACAATTTTAGAAAGTATACTCAATAAGAGAATAGGAATCGGCTATGATATTGACCCCTTAGCTTTAATGATTTCTGAAGTCAAAACATCATCCTATAATAAAAAACATTTATATGACATTTTTAATAACATTTTAAATGAAGCAACTTTATTGTTAGGTAAAAGTAGCCTGCTTTCAAATTATTTTTCTGCTTTCGAACCTGAAAAAAAAGAATTCTTAAAATTCTGGTTTACTGAAGAATCAATCAGCGAATTGATTTCTCTTTTAATTCCAATTTCAGAAATAGAGAACAGAAAATATCAGACATTTTTTAATGTTATTTTTTCATCAATCATAATCACAAAATCGGGCGGCGTTTCGCTTGCCCTAGATTTAGCCCACACACGACCTCACCGCGCAAAAAAAGCGTTTAATTCTAATTCGGAAATTCTTTTTGATTTTGGTAAATATGAAGAAAATCCTCGTCATCATATCTTATCAAAAAGATTTAGATCTCCCATAAGTGAATTTAAAAAGAAGTTTTTCACCAATATTGAGATTGTAACCGAGCAAATCTATGATAAGGCACAAATTGAATATGCCGACTCGCAAAATCTTCCTTTACCTGATAATTATGTCGATTTAATTATAACTTCTCCGCCTTATGCTTCAAATGCAATTGACTATATGCGAGCGCATAAATTTTCTTTATTATGGTTTGACTATCGCCTTGAAGAATTAAAGGAAAAGCGCTCAATATGCATTGGTGGAGATTCAATATCAAAAATTAATTTTGAACCGCTCCCTGAATATGCACAATCTATCATTAATAATATTGCCTTGATAAATTCTAAAAAGGCGCTCGTTTTACATCGTTATTATTCGGAAATGACTCGTTCATTGAGAGAAATGTATAGAGTGCTTAAACCTATGAAAGCAGCTATTGTTGTCGTTGGCAATTCAATTTTTAATGGTATTTCTTCTGAAACTCATCATTGCTTGAAGGCAATTGGTGAAAATATTGGCTTTATCGTCCCTAAGATTGGCGTAAGAACAATCGATAGAAACAGGAGAATGCTTCCAACAAGTAAGACAGGCACTGAAACATCTCAAATACAAAAACGAATGGATAAAGAATTTGTTATTGGGTTTTATAAAAAATAGCAGGATAATTTATGTCGTTGTTGAAATTAAGAAACAAGTACCACAAGAATATTTGCAAAGAATTATTAAGAATTCGTAAGAATTCTAAGAAGGGCAACTATCCAAATAATGCGGATGGGGATAGTAAAATAAGTGTTAGATTAGCATGGGAAATTACAAAGATACTTACAGAAGCGCCTATTTATGGTGACATTTCAGGTCAACAAGCCGGTAATATTTTTGAACAATTAACAAAGGATTACTTGGAACAATCCTTTAAATTACTTCAACATATTAGACCTGGTAAGTGGAAATATTCGACAAATATTAAAATTTCGGAATTTGATCAATATCGCGACTTAGCAAGCATTGATGCTTTTGTTAAGAAAAATAAAGCGTTGGCATCCACGTTAGGTCAAGACTACCTTATAAGTCCAGACATTGTCATCAGTCGTGCGCCCATTTCTGACGCTGAGTTTAATCGTAAAAAAGTTATTATTCATCCAAAAGATTTTACAGCTAGGCATACCCCGATAAGAGCGAGTAATTCAATTAAACCTATCCCTATTTTACATGCCAGCATCTCATGTAAATGGACATTAAGAAGCGATCGCGGTCAGAATACAAGAACTGAGGCGTTGAATTTAATAAGAAATAGAAAGGGAAAACTTCCTCATATTGTTGCTGTAACTGCAGAGCCTACGACAACTAGAGTTGCCAGTTTAGCTCTCGGAACAGGTGATATCGATTGCGTCTATCATTTTGCTCTCTATGAACTTATTGAAGCAATAAAAATACTAAAAGATGAAAGCCAATTAGATATGCTTAACACACTAGTTGAAGGAAGACGACTTAGAGATATAAGTGATTTACCTTTTGATCTAGCTATATAGAAGCCGTATTTAAAAGTAATGATAATTACCCCAATTAATGGGAGAAAACAAATAGATATTCAAATGACAAGCTTAATATTCACATGTTCGTTGAGTTTTTCGTAAATAAGATTTCTATCGGTTTCACTTTGAACGATTACAACTAAATTCAGACTAAAATAATTTCCTTTCCTGCTGATGTTTGAAGCGGTCAAATCAAATTCGTGATCTTTTGCCGCATCTTCTGCCGCTTGAACAATTCCGTTAACATTATCCCCGATTAATTTAAATTTCCATTCGCACGGATATTCTATTTCCGGACGTTTTTTACTACTCTTATCTAGAATCAAAATTTTCCCATAAATATTTTTTCAGTTTACGATTACAAACACAAAGTTATTAATCAAACAATCAATTTGCCAACCGGTTCAATATTGTGATGCAAATTTTTCTGTCTCTCGCCACACGCGCATAATATTCCCCGAGCAGATTTTTTGAATATCATTTTCACTGAATCCCTTTTTCAGCAGTTCAAATATTAAGTTGGGATACATCGAAACGTCAGTCAAACCGGCAGGCAGATCACCCACGCCGTCGAAATCGGAGCCTAAACCTACATGCTCAATCCCAACCAAATTAACAACATGTTTAATATGAGCAGCGACCTCTTTTATATCAATTTCCTTAACTTGATTTTCCTTTTTATAATTCTCCAGCCACTCAATTCTTTCTTCACCCTTAATGTTATTTTTACTCAAATAATCCCAAGCTCCATCCATCTTTTTTTGAAAATCCGAATTAAGAAAATAGGAACCGAAGTTAATCATAATAACTCCGTCTTTTTCTGCAAGAGCTTTTATCATTTCATCACTCATGTTGCGTTCCATACCGGGTGTAAAATGTCTGCATGATGAATGTGAAGCAATCGGAGGCGCCCCAGTTACATTCATGATATCCCAAAACGTGCTGTCGGAAACGTGTGATACATCGACCATAATTCCGAGGCGGTTCATTTCTTTGATTACCTCTTCACCATATTCGGTTAAGCCGTCCCATGTGCGTTCGGTATCATAAGACGAGCCCCCGATCAAATTATTTTTCGAATGTGTAAGAGTGATGTAACGAATGCCGCGGTCGTAGAAATGCTTAAGATTTGATAAGTCGTCTTCAATTGCAGCACCGTTTTCAATTCCCATCGGTAGAGAGATGATTCCATCCGCAAAATTCTTTCGAACATCTGATGTGGTTTTTGCAATTTTAAATTTATTAGACCATCGTTCTTCAAATCCTTCAACCATATTAATCAAAGTATCAGCGAGTAATTTTGCTCTGCCGGATTTTTGATACGATGCTGGAATGTAAATCGACATGAACGGGGCATTCAATCCACCTTCAATCATTCTTGGATAATCGGTGTGTCCCTCTTTAGTTAATTGAGAAATATCTTCAAAATTGTCACGCATTCTGTAAGGGAGATCGACATGTGTATCGACCAGCAAAAATTTATGTGCAAGCTCTTTCGCATATTCTTTTGTAATTGCCTTACTCATTTCCTCCGTCGATTCTTTTGTTTGACAGGAAACAAGTATTATCAAAACAAGTATGTATAATTTTTTCATCGTCACCTCATTGTTTGCTGTTAGAGTTTTGCAAATATACAAATAATATAAAACATCCTATTTTACAACAAAGATTTTTTACCGTCGAAGAAATGTTATGTGATTTATTTTGTAAAGTAATTGCGGCTGAGATTTACATCCACAAAAAATTTATCCGTAGCAACCTTGAAAGCTTCGGGATTCTCTAAAGAAGTTTCAATCGACTGCCACATTTTTGTCGGTTCAATAAATTCATATTTATCTTTACCGGTTGTAATTTGAATAGGCATTTTAAAATCTTTAACGTCAGCAGTCCATTTGTAACGAGCATTAATAGAATTATGATGAATTTCGAGTACAATATCCAATGTCGGAATGTGCTGGTATCTCAGATATTGATCAAAGAGATAAGAATAATTTTTACCGAACGCATCATTCATTGCCGAGAGAATTTCTTCCGTAGTTACGGTCTGATATTTAAATTCTTCCGCCAGACCTTTAATTGCGGCAAACCATAGATCATCGTTATTAATTACATGGCGCAGTGTATTCAGCATCAATGCTCCTTTTGGATACATATCACCGGAACCGGTTTTGTTAACGTTATACGGACCAATAACCGGTTTATCATTTCTCACGTTTTGTGCAATTCCGGTAAGGTACCGCATTGCCGCATCATACCCCCATCTGCATTCAACATAAAGGGCTTCGGCATAAACTCCGAATCCCTCATGTATCCACATATCGGCAATATCTCTTGACGTAATACTGTTGCCCCACCACTCGTGAGCAGTCTCGTGAATAATTATAAAATCGAAAAGTAACCCTTCCGCACTTTGTGATCTTCCGAATTGCCCTTTCATATATTTGTTTCCGTAAGCCACCGCCGATTGATGCTCCATTCCCCAGTGAGAAGATTCCACCAATTTGTAGCCGTCGCGTGTAAAGGGATAAGCGCCGAAATATTTTTCAAAACATGAAAGCATATCTTTTACTTCCGCGAAATGAACTTTAGCTTTTTTAATATTCTGAGGAAGCACGTAATAGTCAAGAGTCAATTCGTTCTCACCTTCGAAGACATCCGTGATATGAGCAAACTTACCAATGTTGATTGTAATGTTATAATTATTGATCGGATAACTTATAAACCAGTTGAACTTTGTCCAGCCGTCGGATAATTCTTCGGTACTTCTTAATCTGCCGTTGGAAACATTAGTCAGACCGGGCGGACATGTTACCGAAATAAGCACACTGTCCGGTTCGTCACTTTGATGGTCTTTACATGGGCACCACAAACTTGCACCTTCGCCTTGAGTTGTAGCCATGACCCATGGATTCCCGTCCGGGTCTTCCTGCCAAACTATTCCTCCATCCCATGGCGGAGTTTTCGCTTCCTTTGGTTTGCCGTTAAAATAGACTTTGATTGATTCTCTCGAATTTTTTGTTATTTGTTCGGGGAAATAAATATATACGGCTCCAAACTCGCGTTCAAACTTTAACTCCGTCTCATGAAAAACGATCCTATCGATTTTCATTTTTTGATCGAGATCGATTTGCATTTTATTAAAATCGGTTTCCGCAATAAATTCGATAATATTGCTCCCGGAAATTTCTTTTTTATCCGGGTCGACTTTAATATCGATATGATAAAAAGTAAGATCGTAGCATGTTCGCAATTGTGTCAGCATTCCGCGCAAAGTATCTGCACGGGTAAATTTTTCTTGTGCGAATAATTGTCCGAAAATAAAAATTGTAATAAGCGTGAGGGAAATAAGATGTTTTTTCATTTTACAGTCCGGTTGTTATATAATAAAAGTGGGTTTCATCTAATAATGAGCCTGCTCTAAAAAGGTAAAATTACTATCAAGATCAAAAATATTCAAATTGGGTTTTTAGATTCGGCTCATAAATATAATAAGGATTATTTCTTGGGCGTTAGTATGTCTCCGATTCTAATTTCACCGTTTTTATCATGAAGCAGATTCTGTCCGAATATTACCTTGCTGCCAGTTTTTCGATAGGCAGCAAGTGTTTTCAGTGGTTCTTGGTTAATTTGAGCCGTGTCTTGATCAATAGTTGTAATGACGCATCGGGCACATGGTTTTACAACATGAAAAGTAATTCTATTTAATGTGAAGTGTTTCCATTCGTCCTCATCATGAGCAGTTCCGCCGCCAAATACCATGTTTGGTCTGAATCTGTGCATTGGGACTGGAGACTGTAATTTACTGTTTAATAAATTTAATGATTCATCGCCGATTATAAGGAATGGATAACCATCTGCGAATCCGACTAACTCATTATTATTTACTGAATATTTTTTATCGACAGATCTAATAATATCGTCCGTCATCTTTATTAAACGACACTTATGATTCAGCACATCGGAAAACCATTCGTCGATTTCATCAGCAATGTGATATCCGCACACATCTTCATTATGAAGAACTGCATTTATCTTTTTATCGCTTACAAGCGAAATCGGTATCGTGATTGCTGTCTTCCTGTTTTTTTTATGCTCAATTATCAATTCATCATAACTAATATTGACATTAAGCTGTGACATTTGAGGAAGTTCTCTTTGTGATAAAAACCGGTTGTTTTCATCAACCAGCATCCATCTACGGTCGAAGCGTAATCCTCGCTTGTCAATAATCGATTCGTTTAATAAAATACCGCCGAGAGATTTGATGGGATAAATATAAATTCCGGTTAAAAAGTATTCATGCATAAAAGGATACTTAAAATTTTTTGATCAATAACTTATTATAAGAATAATTAGTTTTGTTTGCATGTAACATTTTGTTTAGATTTTCCATATGAAAAATATTGCCCTGGTTCTGGCTATTTCGGTCGGCGTGCTTCTGCCTTACGGACATGCTTATTCATATCTTCTTAAATATATGTTGATGGGACTCCTGCTATTTGCGTTTCTCGATATTGAATTAAATAAAAACATAATTCGCAGAGAACATTTATATATACTTCTTGTAAATCTTATTACGCCGGTTTTACTTTTTTATGTGATACATCCTTTCAACGAGACACTTGCACTTGCAGCATTTATAACATCGCTTGCTCCTTCCGCACTTGCTTCGCCGGTTGTTGTCAGTCTGCTTAAACGTAAGGTGGAGTTTGCAGTTGTTTCCGTTTTACTAACAAATGCAATTGTGACTTTGTTAATCCCTTTTCTTTTTCCGTTGATGCTGGGCAGGCAATTGAATATTTCTTTTGCGGATGTTGTAACTCCCGTCTTTACTGTTTTTTTTGTTCCGTTTGCGGCTGCTTATCTACTCAAATCTTTTTTACCCTCAATACATTCATTCCTGCTCAAGCATAGAGATCAATCGTTTTATTTTTTGGTGATGGGAATTTATTTGGGAACATCAAAAGCCAGTAATTATCTTTTTAATGAACACGATTCATCATTTATAATTGTATTTATTATAGCTGCTTCATCATTGATTCTATGCTCGTTTAATTTTATTACCGGCAACTTAATCGGCGGTAAAGAATTGAATGTGGAAGCGGGTCAGTCTCTCGGACAGAAAAATAACGGATTTACAATTTGGCTGTCGGTAACATTTATTAATCCTATAGCGGTAATCGGACCTGTCTTTTACATTTTGTTCCAAAATTTGTACGTGACATGGCAGCTGTATAGATTGAAAAAAAACAGGTGAGAACTTTTACTGTTATAAAAAGATAAAGAGATGCCGAAGTGAGTTATTTGTTTAGAAAAAAATTATATTAAACAAAACAATTGCTAATTATTAATCCTGGGGGACTAATGAAAAAACTTTCCTTATTATTATTCGTTTTATTAATAAGTATTTCGATAACAAATGCTCAGAGCGGTTCTTATGAAAAGGGATTGTCGGCAATAAACGAGACCGCCGTTCAAGGTCAGCTTGAATTTTTATCATCCGATTGGATGGAAGGGCGAGAGACCGGAACGAAAGGTATTTATATGGCTGCCGATTATTTGGTAAGTCTATTTAAAATTTGGGGAATTGAACCCGCCGGTGATATGGAATGGGTTATTCCAAGCAGAGATGAAAGAAGAGCAGGTAAAGAACCGTATCAATTCCAAACTTACTATCAGTATTTTAGTCTGCTTAAATATGAACCTGGCGAAAATCAAGAACTCGCTTTAATAAATAGTGATGGGTCAAAAATTATTTTAAGCTACCGGACTGACTTTTACGTAAACACCGGTACGGTTGGAACGGAGGCTACAGCAGAGGTTGTGTTCGCAGGTTACGGATATAAAAATGATGATTACGGTTACAATGATTTCGAAGGTGTAGATACAGAGGGCAAAATTTTGCTTGTGCTTGATGGTTATCCCGGGCATAAAGATACATCATCCGAAGCGTACAAAAAATTTCATCCCGAAGGAAGATATGCAGAATGGTATTTGAGACGCAACAAAAGTCAGTGGGCGGAAGAGACAGGTGCATTAGGAATTATCTCAATAAATCTTGACGGCGATGCAGCTCTCGGATGGGCGGATAATGACAAATTCAGATACAATGGTGAAAATTTTGAAGGTGCAGAAAGACTAACTGCCGGTCAGATGGGACGTTTAACCCTGCCCGGTGATGAATTGTCCTCTTCGATGAGCACAATATATTTAAGCAGCCGCGCTGCAAATGAATTGATTAAAAATTCCGGAATTAACTTTGAAGATTTTGAAGAATCAGCAAAAGTAGATATGGAGCCGGATTCAAAAGAACTGGATGGTAAATCGATTTATCTTAAGACAAGTGTAAAATCCGAGATTATAAAGGTCAGAAATGTTGTCGGGAAAATTGAAGGTGAAAATCCCGATGAAATCATCGTTGTAGGCGGGCACTATGATCATGTGGGAACGAATCAGGAGTATATCTGGAACGGATCCGATGATAATGGTTCTGGAACGGTTGGAGTTTGGACGATTGCAAAAGCATTTGCAGAATCCGGCGTTAAGCCAAAAAAGACAATCGTCTTTGCTGCATGGACAGGCGAAGAGAAGGGTCTTCTCGGTTCGAGATATTTTGCCGATAACTGGGAGGAGATGGATAAAGTGATTCTTAATCTCAATTATGATATGATTTCACGAGATGACGACGACGATTCACTCGGCGTTAAATGCAGTATGAATTATACTGAAAGTGTAAAATTGTTTGAAGATACAGCGGTAAAATATAATGATGATTTGAACCTCGGACTTGAAATCAGTTTCCGTCCATCGCCTCAGCCTCGCGGCGGAAGTGATCATTCATCATTCTCTTCCAAAGATATTCCGGTTTTCTATTACATGGCTGGTTTCCATCCCGATTATCATCAATATACCGATCATGTAAATAAAGCAAATTTTGATAAAATGACGAAGATTATCAAACTCGGGTTTAGTCAAATCTGGCATATTGCAACTTCAGACCTGCCGCTTGATCAGATTACAACAGAATAGCTTCGTATTATAAAAATCCGGGACGGCATTATTTTTAATGCTGTCCCGTCAATTAATTAAAAGGATATTCCGAACTGAAGCGTTGCGGATTTAACCGCAAAATTCAATTTACAATACAGCAGTTCCGGGAACGAATACATAACATTTATACTCGGCAGAAGAACAAATTTACTAATAGAATTATCTTCAGAAATTAAACCTGAAACTCCTTGATCCAAATATTCAGTGTGCCATCCTGCTAAAGTAGCTTGTTCTTCTTTCCTGTAATAATTGTATTGATAATTAGCTTGATAATCTATTGTATTATAAGCAGCAAGTACTCCGGCTTCGAGATAGAAATTATCATCTATAAAAAAGAAAGGCGTTGTAATTTGAAATGTAATGGAATTATAAGAATTGATCTTAATATTATCTTCAGTAAATTCAGCTTCCTTTGTAATTCTATAGTCACCTAAATCAATATGCTCATTTAAACCTTGGTCCAGTTCCAGATCCTGGTTTTGAACTCCCAGCATATATGCTAATTCAAATCGCAAAAATGTAAAATAGCTGAAATTCTCTTTCAGCTGAAGTAGATAACCAAAGTTAGCGTTGAAGCTCATAGCATTAAATGATTTTTCTACATCAAGGTTCCGTTCTAGGGGAATTAAATAATAGTTCTCAGTTATTTTATATGAGGTATTAAAAAAAGTGAACCCCGCACCGAAATAAAAATTATCGATATTAGCGATGTTGGTTGATTTATCCAATAGACTAAGGATGATATCGTATGATTTGACATTACTTGAAGTTGAAGGGGAATTATTTACACCGGCAAATAAATACCAGTGATCAAATAGATATTCAATATAATAATCAAGATTAACTGAAACTTCGGATTCATTAAGATTACGGAAGTCTTCAATTTTATTCATTATTCTTTTTTCTGCTTCAGATCTTTTTACTTGATAATCGGTTTGTGAATCATACCGTAATTCGGGATTTCCTGAATAGTATTTGAAAACCAAATAATCGATAATGTTTTGATCATTCTGCGAATTTATAGCTTCAATATGTTCGGTTTTCGGTACATCTTTAATTTGATCATAATAATATTCCAACACTCTATCTCTGGTTCTTCCTTCAAGATCTATATCCTTAATTATGCTGATATTTTTTTCAATCCATTCATTTTTCATTTCAATAAAATCCGAATTCATGCTTCTTTCTTTATCTAGTAATTTCTTTGTATCCAACGAAGACTTTTTGTTATATACACTTTCTAAATAATTGAAATAAGTATAAAGTAATTTGGGATTCACTTTCGCTTTATGGGAAATATTAATATTAACCATATCGGCTAGTTCTGTGTTGTTTACAACTCTATCTGGTAGTTCATTTTTGAAGAGTTCCACTTGGTTCTGCGCGTTAATCCCTGTTATAAATATTAAAACCAATAAAAAAGGCATATTGAAAAATCTGAGCATTTTTTTCTCCCGAAATGTTTAATGTTTTATTTAGTTTGTAAAGTGATTTTAGAAATGATAAAAATAATAAATTCCCCCATAACTTAATATATGTAATTTGGAATAATTTTTTATTAGGTAATAATACCAGTGCTTTTTTTATAAACCCAGATTTTCCATTGGAAAATCTGCCCTTCGTGCCGACAATTTGTAAGTTGAGAAATATCAAATACTTAGCCATATAGAAATTTTGGAATTCGTTATTTGAGTAAAATATTTTTCTTACAAATTGTCGGTGTTAATCCCGCAACATAAAATGATTTAACAAAACATTTTATGAGCGATCTCCGGCAAAAAATTCATTTCCAATGAATTTTTTGGGATAAACTTGTTTCTTAAAAAGATTTTATAGCTTATTTTAACAGATAAATAGAATGGATTATTATGAAAAAATATTCAACCGGCTTGTTTTTGTTTATTTTACTCCAGATATCGGTTTCTGCACAACTTGATAAGCAAACAAGCATAGTTCAGTTAAAGTCGAATCTGGAATTTTTAGCAGACGATTTACTTGAAGGCAGAGAAGCAACTCAACACGGAGAAAAAATTGCTTCACTTTTTATCTCTAAAGAACTCCAGAAATACGGAATCGAACCTTTCGGTGATAGCGGAACCTATTTTCAAGAATTCGATTTACAGGTAACCGGAATTTCGGATGGAGCAAATATTGTCTTTAATCATGATGGTACGGAATCAATAATTGTTTCCGGTGAAGATATTGTGATTTCAAGAAGAGGCGGGCTCCCTTCGGAAAAGTTTTCGGGCTTAAAAGGTGAAATTGTTTTTGCCGGATATGGAATTTCATCCGAAGAAAAAAAATATGATGATTATTCCGGGTTGGATGTTAAAAACAAAATTGTACTGGTATTGAGCGGCATTCCTTCATCCGAAGCTGTTCCCGGTTTTACGAGTGAAGATATGCGCCGGTTTGACAGCCGGTACAAAAGAAAGCTTGCCGCAGAAAAAGGCGCTGTGGGGATTATAAGTATTATTAGTGAAAGCTGGATGCAGTATTGGGATTTTATTGCCGGTTCTGCTTTTACCGGTAGCTATTCGCTGCCATCAAATGAGGATGATGAACCTTCTGATTTGATTCCTGCAGCAATCGCTAATTTGGATGCAGCCAAATACCTGTTTGAACAAGAAGTATATAGTTACGATGATATAAAAGCAAAACTGGATTCGAATGAAATAATAGAACCTTTTCAACTTTCCAAAACTGCTCAGTTCAACTTCGGTACATATAATGAGTTGAGATCGGCGCGGAATATTATCGGAATATTGCCCGGTAATAACGAAGTGTTAAAAAGCGAATACGTAACAATCGGCGGGCATTATGATCATGTTGGTGTCTCCGGGGATCAGGTTTATAACGGTGCCGATGATAACGGCTCGGGAACAGTTGCAATTCTTGAAACCGCTCGGCAGCTTGCTCTCAATAAAAATAATGAGAGATCAATTGTTTTTATTTTCCATACTGCGGAAGAGAAAGGACTGCTTGGAGCAAAATATTTGACAAGTAATTCGGACTGGATTGAAAATGCCGTGGTCAATATAAATATCGATATGGTCGGAAGAGAAAGTGTCGATAGCCTCTATTCCATCGGCTCTGATAAATTAAGTTCCGAATTAAAAGAAATTGTAGAAGAAGTTAATTATGCCGGCGGATATTTTACACTCGATTACCGGTTTGATGATCCGGGCGATCCGAACCGGTTTTATTACAGGAGTGATCATGTGCATTATGCAAATCGAAATATACCGATAGTTTTCTTTTATGATTATATGCAGACCGATTATCACAAAGCTACCGATACAGTTGAGAAAATTAACTTTGAGAAAATCTATAAAGTTACAAAGCTGGTCGGAGGCATTGCCGTGAAAATCGCAAATAAAGAAAGCAGGCTTGCCTTAAATGAAGCCGAAGAATGATAAGCGGAATTAATAAACTAATGTCCCTCCCCGTAGTTTTTCTCGCCCGCTGTAATTCTTAGCTTAAGATAATTTTCTTTTGGCGGGAGCGGACATGTAGCATACTTTGTAAATGCACACGGCGGATTGTAGGCTTTGTTGAAATCTATTACAGTATGTCCGGTTGAATCAGCTCCTTCAACATATAAAAATCTGCCAGCTCCGTAAGTCTCTTCTCCGCTTGTTTCATCCGCAAATACTAAAAAGTAACCGCTGCCCGAAGTGATTGGAGTTAAACTGTAATTGCTGCCTTTAACCGAAAACTTTAATTCGCCGTAAACCGTTTCATCTGTAACTGTTCCTATTATCGAAGGGACCTGCATCGTACGCGGTTCATCGAACACCGAATATTCTGCCGGTATTTTCCAATCCTCATTAATTGTGAAACGTTCTATTCCTTCAAAATTTTTAACAAGTTCGGCTTCCAGGTCACGCAGCCTTATTCCAAATTTCTCCTCCCTTTGAATAACAAACCATCTAAGGGATTTATACTCCATAACCGTTGTGCTGTCTTCCATATCGCTTCTTAATATCATATTGGTTACCGGGTTTCCGCCGACTGTAACATCAACATCATCATTTACGGATATGGAAACCGTGCTGTCTTCGAGAGTGAATGTCCCGATAAATCCCGGTGCATTTGAAGGGAAAATTAAATCGTTATTCTCGTCGGCACCGAAAGTATTCCTTCCTTCTTCAAGCCAATACAAACCCACTAAATTCAACCAGCCGGTTTCACGTTTAAGATTTTCAACACGTCTCTGATCCCAATCATTTATTTCTTTAATGTATTCAGGTGAGGCGTTCGGTTTTTCTTCACCGCAGCTTGAAAGTAAAATTGTAAAAGCAACTAATAAAAAAAATGAAAATAAATTTCGAAGTTCCATTGTTATCCTGTGTTGAAAATTTTAAAATATCATAATCGATTAAATCCGGATATGCTCTGAGCTAAAATTTATCATGGATTAGAAATGACATTGCATATTTATAATTACAACAGAGCATTAAGTGATTCAAAAGATAATAGAATGTTAAATAAAGCTCAATGATATAATCATACTTTTCATCCATTGCAGAATATCATGCCGTATTGCTTTCAAGAATTTGTTAATGCGAATAATAAAGAAGAGGCATAGAATTACTTTGTTGCTTTTTGTATCTTTTTTAGAGTAGTTTCGTCTAAGATATTAAAAACTTTCCCAGCCAATATGCGAAACATAATTAAACTCATAGCGTTATTAGTTTTGTCATTCCAAACGATCTATTCTCAGGATTTCTCGCTGCAGTTTGATCACATAACAGTTGATGACGGATTATCACAGGGAACCATATTGGCGATGTACCAGGACAGCCGCGGTTTTATCTGGTTCGGTACGCAGGATGGATTGAATCGTTATGACGGTTATGAATTTGAAATTTACAGGCATCAACCGGAAAATCAGAACAGTTTGAGCAGCGGTGTAATTCAGCATATTGCAGAAGACAGCGACGGGAATTTGTGGATTGCTACCGAACGAGGAGGGTTAAATAAATTCGACTTTGCAACCCATAAGTTTTACCGCTACATGCATGATCCGGAAAATCAGAATACTATTCAAGATAATTTTGTTCATCAAATAATTATCGACGGTCAGGACAAGGTTTGGGTTGTAAGCCGGGGCGGAAGACTTGCACGTTATATAGCGGAAACAAATGACTTTAAACGGTACGAACATCAACCTGATGATTCAACAACTCTCATTTCGGATTATGTAACCGTAAATCAAGCAGGTAGTACTTTCCTGCCAAGTGTGCTGGTCGATTCGGAAGGAATTCTTTGGCTTGGCACTATTCGCGGACTGGAACGATATAATAATTCTATAGACGGGTTTATTCACCATAACCATAATCCCGGAGATCCGAATTCACTCAGCAGTGATATTATAATATCTCTGTTCGAAGATAAAAATAAAGACTTGTGGATCTGTACCTGGGGCGGCGGCTTAAATAAATATGATAGAAAATCCGGAAAGTTTTTAAGGTACATGTCGAATGATTCCGGGAATAGTATCGGCAGCAACATGGTGGCTTATGCTTTCTTTGATAAAAAAGACAATATGTGGCTGAGCCTTGATTTTGGAGTAGATTATTTTGATAAATCTAACGGCGAGTTTACACATTATTCCCCGGATAAATCTAAACCGGACAGACTAAGCGCCGATATTGAATTCCCGGTTTATGAAGATGAATACTCCCGTATTTGGTTTACATCGCAGAACGGGGGACTCGATATTCTCGATCCCGTGACCGGTGATGTTGTCCGGCATAGATACACAACATCGAATCCTGACGGATTGAACATGGATCAGATACTTACGGCAATGGTTGATAGGTCGGGTGTGCTATGGCTTGGTTCCGGCGGTGCAGGATTGAATAAGTTCGTAAGTAGTCAGGATGTATTTAAAACATACCGCCCGAATCCCGGCAGTAAAAATTCTCTCAGTAATCAGATGATACGCTGTTTCGAGGAAGACGGCAATGGCGATATTTGGATCGGGACAGCAGGCGGAGGACTAAACAAGCTGGATAAATCAACCGGAACTGTTACACCTTATTTCGGGAAGAAGGGTAAGAACAAAAACCTTCCGTTTGCGAATATTTTTTCAATTGAAAGCGATGACGACGGGAGCCTCTGGCTTGCTACGATGGGTGAAGGACTAGTACATTATTATCCCGGTTCTGATGAATACAAACAATACCTTGCAAAAAGTGATAATGGTCTAAAATCAAATTTATTGAGATGGCTTTATCTCGATGATTCAGGTGTATTGTGGATTGCTTCAGATAACGCAGGTTTGGATAAGTTTGATACTAAAAACAGCACCTTCAAAAATTTTAATTCAGAAAGAGAAGAAACCGAGAACGCAACTGGAATAAGCAGCAATACCGTTAGAATGATTGCGCCATCTAAAAAGTTTGATGATATTTTATGGATTGCAACCGACGGCGGGCTGGATAAATTCAATAAACGAACCGGTGTTTCCAAGAGCTACTCTAAAGATGTTAATGATCAGAACTCGCTTATCGATAACCGTGTGATGTCTGTTTATGAGGATAATGACGGAATTGTCTGGATTGCTACATTCGGCGGCGGATTGTCCAGGTTCGATCCGGTGAAAGAGGCGTTCACGCTTTATACAACACAAGACGGGCTGCCGAATAATGTGCTCTACGGAATTTTGGAAGATGAAAAAAGCAACCTTTGGATCAGTACTAATGGTGGAATCTCTAAGTTCACTAAATATGAAACCGGATCGGAAGGTGATCCGGTTATTGTTAACTTCAACAAGCTGGATGGTCTTCAGGGGAATGAATTTAACGGCGGCGCTTTCTTTAAATCCTCAAAAGGGGAGATGTATTTCGGGGGTACGAACGGATTTAATTCATTCATTCCGCAGAACATAAAAGGGAATCCCTACAAGCCGGAAGTAGTTATAACCGATTTCAAGATCTTTAACGAATCTGTTCCCGTTACACAAGATAACTCTTCACCGCTTTCTAAAGATATTACACAAACAGATGATATTGTTCTCGGTTACGATGCTTCGGTTATTACATTTGAGTTTGCTGCACTCCATTATGAGAATCCGAATAAAAACAAATACTTGTATAAACTGAACGGGTTTGAGAAAGAATGGCGCACATCGGATTCGGATAAGAGATTCGCCGACTATACAAATCTATCCCCGGGTGAATATGAATTCATCGTACTGGCTTCGAATAATTCCAATGTTTGGAATAAAAAAGGAGCAAGTGTAAAGCTTATTATCATGCCGCCCTGGTACCAAACCCTCTGGGCGTATTTTCTCTATTTTGTACTTCTTGTTGCATTCATTTACACACTCAACAAGATACAGCGTAGAAGACTAATTAATAAAGAAAGAGAGAAAGCACAGATACGCGAAGCCGAACTAAGAGCCGAAGCTGCCGAACTGCAGACCAAAGCAGCCGAAGCACAGGCAAAAGCTCTTGAATCCGAAAATCAACGGAAGAGCCACGAATTGGAGGAGGCAAGAAAGATTCAATTGTCTATGCTGCCCGAAACAATACCGGCTGTTGATCATCTGGATATTGATGTGTACATGAGAACAGCTACCGAAGTTGGAGGTGATTACTATGATTTCCACCTCGATGAAAATGGCGCATTAACAATTGCATTGGGCGATGCAACCGGACACGGGTTAAAAGCCGGCACAATGGTTTCCGTGTTGAAATGGGAGTTCATTACAAGTCCCGATGATGAAAACATCGTCGATTTTTTCATACGAAGCAACAAGACTATCAAGAAGATGAATCTCTGGAATCTTTACATGGCATTAACCCTGGTTAGAATCACAAATTATAAAATGGAATTTGTTACAGCCGGTATGCCCCCTGTTTTAATTTATAGAAATGAAAACGGTGAGATTGAAGAATATGTGAATAAAGCAATGCCTCTCGGCGCTTTTGATGATTTCCCTTATCAGAAAAGTGAACTGAAGTTAAAGAAAGGAGATGTGATTTTACTTCTTACCGATGGAATCACCGAACAGTTTAATGAGGAGAACGAACTCCTCGGTTACCCGAAAGTGAAGGATATCCTTAAATCATCGCACAACGATTCGCCTAAACAAATAATTAGAAATATTATTTCAGCCGGTGAAGAGTGGGGGAACAACGTATCACAGAATGATGATATTACCCTGCTTGTTATTAAGGTAAAGTGAGCCGGAAAATAAATACACATCGAAAAGTAAATCACAGATTAGAGAGCGCTTTCCGGTTGAATCCTTTCACATAAACTGGTATCCAATAAATTGAATATGGATGAGACGAAACGATGAACAATAAAAACCATTGGTATGACGGACAGTTTTACGATAAACTTATCGCACCCAACCAGGACAAACTGTTTGCTCTAATCAAATCGGTGATACGCGAAAACTCAACATTGATAGATATTGGCTGCGGTACGGGACGCTTAACAACACAAATTGCAGGTAAATGTAAATCCGTAACCGGTATCGATCTTTCCTCAAAAAACATTGAATTGGCAAAAAGTAAGTTGACCGGCAGTCCGTATAAAAACATCGAGTTCATTCATACAAACGCCGCCGATCTAAACGGCAGTATCGACTCCAAATTCGATTATGCGGTATTAACCTTCGTGGTACATGAAATGCCGCATGAAGAGAGGCTTAATGCATTGAATACTGCAAAGCGGATTGCGGAAAAAATAATTATCGGAGACTATCTCGTTCCGCCGAAAAAGAATCTATGGAATGTACTTAATGAAATTATCGAGTTCGCAGCCGGCAGAGATCATTATAAAAATTATAAAGATTTCCAAAAAAGGGGCGGGTTAAATTCTATTGCGGATGAAGCCGGATTGAAAATTGAGAAAGTAATTGCAGGCACACCTAATAATACACAACTGCTGGTTTTAAGTTGAACCTGTATCAGAAATTTTATCGATTGATTTGAGTAATGTACGGGATGAAAACCTTGCCAACCGGCAAGCGGGTTTTCGTCCCCTACAGGTACTGATTAATAAACTGTGAACATTGACCACCACCTCCCCTTTCCCTTCCCTTCTGAAAAAGCCAATTTGAATTAAAAAAGAATTGAAATTCATTAAGATTTCTTTTAAGTTGTGCTCAGTTTTGAATTTTGGGGAGTTGGAAATTGAATCCATTTACTTTTCTTCTTGAATTACGTTTTGAAATTAACCGAACTAATCTTATAGGTAAATATAAATTTGTACAAACAGCAATTGGGCGGACACAAACTTTGCCGGGCAGCCTGCGTTTGGTTCTAAGGAGTAAATTTAAGTTATACACAGGCTGTAAATACTTCGTTATCAATAATAGAACTGTGAGGAATATTTGTTTTCAAAACTAGGCATTTTAAAAAGACACATAATTTCGAATTTAATTGATATTGGAATCCCTTTAGTTCCAATAGTTTATTCCTATTGTACAAGAGACATTATACTTTTTGATTACCTTACTTTTTTTGAAGTTTTCAGTATTGTGTTCTTAATTACAAATTTATTGTTTTATTTGATTGGCAAAGGGAATACAATAGGAGAAAAACTTACGCAGATTGACTTAATCTTTTATAAATCAGAAACAAAGAACCATGCAATGAATATTATCAGAATAATTCTAATAGCCGGTTTTATTTTTCTGCTGCGTAGTTTTGAGAATTTTGATTATACACTATTTTTGGTTTTTATTCTGTTATTTATGCCAATAAAATTTGTGAGAAAAAACTATATGTTTTTTTCAATAATTAACAATATTATGGGATTATATTATATACCGAAGGAGGAGAAAACTATTAATGAGGTTGCAACATGACCAGCCGCTCAAGACTGAACGCCCCAATAAAGAGCATCGGGATAAGTGAAACAGTTTGGGGTTGGTGCAATTTTGAGGCTTACGATTTTCCCCGCCAAAAAGCTGCGGTGCAGGCAGTTCGGGATTATGTTAAGCGTAGTTTATGTATGTAAGTTAGGTCGTCGCCAGTACGGTGTAATTAACTGGCGGCTACAAATTATAAACACCCGCCTACGCAAAAAAAAGCTTTGGCGGAAAGGTTCGTTGTTAGTTAAGCATTGCTGTCCCGCCGCCGTTAAAACTACGGCGGGTAAATCTGGGCGGCGGTTTAGCAGCAACACCGTAGGACATACAAATATAATTCGAATATGAACACAGTAAAAATTGGAAATACTTTTGAAGATAGAGTTTACGAATTGTTTTCTGAAGAATTAATTAATAATAGATTGTGGTTAAATCCTAATTATTCCAAAATATTTAGAAAAAAAGGCTATTATTCAAGAGATCGTGGTAAAGAGATAATTACTGATATTTCTATTGAATCAAATCTACCACATAAAGAACATTTTTCTGCATTAACTATCATTGAATGTAAAAACTACACTCATCCTGTACCTGTCGATGATATTGAGGAATTTAATTCCAAGTTAGCACAAATTGCTGGAATGAATGTGAAAGGTATAGTTGTATCATCTAATTCCTATCAAGATGGTGCTTTTAAGTATGCAAAATCAAGAGGCATTGGATTAGTAAGGCTTTTCAATAACGATAATTTTCAATGGATATTAACTCGCGCAGCTACTGGTTTAGTTACTCGTGAACAAATTGAGAAATGTAAAAACAATGTGATTAATGGTCTATCATTAGAGTCCTACGCTGAAAGTTATATTGAATTTTACGGATTCTATAATGATCAGTATACTCATTCTGCTTCTCAGCTATTTAATTTCATTTATAATTTTGTAGACGAAAATGTTATTTCAGATTTATTCGTAGTTCTTAAAGATTCTTCTTCCTCTTTTGTCCCCTATTTATCAACTAATATCATAGAAGAAAAAGCAAAAAATATTCACACTCAGATTGGATATAGCAGTGGTGAGGTTAGTACCAACAAACTGCGTGATTATATTAAACAAGATTATGATATTGAATTAAAATTATCCAACAATCTCGGAATTGACAATAGAGGTTTTGAGATATTAGGCAAAATAAACTATGAATTAAATGAAATATCTATTTGTACAAATGTTAACAGTGATGAAAAACGAGAAAGATTTACTTTCGCACATGAAATTGGACATTACATTCTTAATCATAATAACTATTTAGTAACGGAATTTTACTCGGAGAGTGATTATGAGAATAATAATGTTTATCCAATAAGTATAGATGATATTAAAAGACTAGAATGGCAAGCTAATTATTTTGCATCTTGTCTCTTACTGCCAAAAGAGCATTTCCTTTATCATTTTTCATTGTTGTGGAATAAAGAAGATCTAAAAAATCGAGGCTATGGCATATTATATGTCGACAGGCAACAATGTAATTTAGATGTTTTTTATAGACTTACTAATGAGCTAAAAAGAATATTTAACGTATCAAGAAAAGTTATTGAAATCAGATTAAAGAATTTAGAATTGTTAAATGATAAAAGGTAGTGTATGCATAACCAGCCCCTCAACCCGCCCGCATCTTTTCATTGCGGCATAGGTTGTAAATAGTTGGTTGGTTGAATAAAGTAAAGACTGTTGTTTCAATATTGTGTAATAAAATAAATTTAACCAGCCATGTTTGTTTGACTATATAAGCATGGTTCGAAAAATTGGCTGTTGTTTATTAACCTGCATTGCTGTCCCACCGCCGTTAAAACTACGGCGGGTAAATCTGGGCGGAAGCTTAGCGGCAACGTTAGGCATTTAATAAAACAAGAGGTAATAATATGGCAAGTGGTATTACTCATATTTTACTAATGAAAAATTTGCAAAATATTATACCAGATGGTGATTTAAAAAAAATATTACAATCTGGAAGGGACTATCTTCAAGTTGGTGCAGTTGGACCCGATCTTCCTTATGCAAGTATAGCAGATGGTGATTTGTTTTTCTCCAAGCAAAGTGACCTCGCAGATAAGTTCCATTATGAAAAAACGAATCAGCTAATTCTAAAAGCATTTGATGAAATTAAAAAAATGGCTGGCACTCCATCGAACAAAGAAAAACGATTTATGTTTTGCTTTTTTTTAGGTTTCGCCTCACATATTATAGCAGATGGTATAATTCATCCATTTGTTAGAGATATGGTGGGTAATTATCACGAAAATCAAACAGCTCATAGAGTTTTGGAAATGCAACTTGATGTTTTGTTATTTCATCACTTAACAAAAAATACAAATTCACCAATTAATCTAAATAATTCCAATATTCATGATGAGCTTTTGAATTTCGATAAAAATACTGATCCGCTGGTTGGCAAAGTACTGCAATTATTTAGTAATCTTATTTATGAGGTATACAAAGTTAAGTATGACACAGACCTTATTAATGGTTGGGTTATAGGTTTGCATAGAATGTTCGGAGTTGCGGAAGGTGAGCATCCTAACTTTTATAGAATTATAAGTTTTGTAAATGATTTTCTTTTCTCAGATTACACTGATTTACGTAATAAATACAAATCCATATTATTGCTAGGAAAGCCAAAAGATCGGGATTACAATTTCTTAAGGAAAGCCAAAGTTCATTTTTATGACGATTGTCTGCCTCAGTTCTACAAAATATTTATTCCTCTTGCAAATAAATGTTTTGACTATGTTTATAAAAACCAAGGTCAACTTACAGAAGCTGATATACCACCGATTGACTTAGACACTGGTCGTGATTTGGCATATAATAATAATTTGGATTTAACTCCAACATTATGGGGGTTAGCATGAGATTCATTGTTTTTGCAATTATATCCTTATCTATATGTGCGTGTTCTTGCTCAAAAGATATTAACCGAGAGATTGATCAAGATTTTATTAGCGACCTTGCGTCAGAAAATAATAGAGTCGCTGGAGATTTATATTTCGAGTATAACAGTGATTTATCAAACCTCACTTATGATTCTTATCTAACGTTCATAACTAAAAATGAGAAACCGTCTTCAATTGGTTTTTCTAAGAAAGTTAAAAATGCAGACTACCATTATTTTGTTTCAAATAAAAACGCTTTTGTAATAGCTCTATACTATATCAATGAAAGGACAATGCTATGTGATAATTCTAATACTTCTTTTTTAGATTCAGTTAAAGTTGTTGGGGTTAACGATTCAATCCCAGGATTATCAAAAGTTGCATCAAGATTCATAAATAAGTAACAATGCCTAACAAGTTATCCCAATTAAACTCAACAGTTAGCAGCCAGAAATAAATTTTGTAAAAGGGCTGCAGTGGTTACATTTGCGGTACTTTGCAAATCAAAATATATTTTGATGGTAAATTGGCTCACCAAAAATATGGTGTGTAAATACAAATTTTTTATTAGGCATGCCCTTCTAAGTCCGGCAGCTGCCGGAGGTAGGGTGCGAAAGATAGAATTCGTTAGTTTGCATCAATAATCATAGGGGGTTCACAATGAAATCAGTAACATTATTTTTCGTTTTATTCTTATCAGTTTCGGTAACGGCACAATCTCCAATTTCAAAAGGAACAATCAATCTTAATGGTAATCTGTCTTTTTCAAGTCAGAGCTATGAAAATTCAGCTCCAACTCTCAGCATTCTTAGTATAAATCCTCAAGCAAGTTATTTCTTAGTTGACAATTTGTCTCTAGGATTAGCTGTGAACTATGAAAGAAGATCGAATGGTGCAAGCTCAACAAATTATGGGATTGGCCCAAGTTTAAGATATTATTTCAGCCTAGAGAAATTCTATCCTTTCATTTCAGTGGGATATTCTTATACGAAATCATTCAATTCTAGCAATGATGATACATTTAATGGTAATCAGTATATTTTTAGCGGTGGAGTTGCATATTTTCTAACAAAAAGCGTTGCGCTTGAGACAGCAATAAGTTACAGAATAGATCGTAAAACTTTACCGGATAGTTATAAAAGTTATTACAAGGATTTAGACATTAAAAGCAATATCATCATGTTTGGTGTTGGAATAAACATATTCATATATTAAAAGCAAACTAACAAGTTTTACAAGCCGACTGCTTTAAACTGTTCGGTATTCCCGCCTACGCTAAAAGAATTTGCTTCGGCGGACAGGTTTGTGTAATTTTAAAGTTTTGTTGGCAAAGTTGAGTTGCTCTTTTAGATAGTTTGTTCAAAAAAATATTTTATAAATAATAAATGTTGTTTCAACTAATCGGCATTCTTGTTCTGGGGCGCCCCGACAAAAAACGTCGAGACAAGCCGGTTTTTTGCAACAACGTTAGCCGTAAAAAAAATAAAAATGGTGAATATTATGTTGGCTAGATTAAAAAAGAAATATTTTTATAGAACAAAACCTAGGTTTAAAAAACCACCTAATAATACAACCGGCTACTTAATTGCGTATAATAAATATGGTGCTTATTGTATCCCAACGAATGTTATTAAAAGAAACAGTCCTCAAACAATTTTATCGGGCAAAGTTTATGAACAAGAAACCATTGATGCGATCAAAAATTATTACAAAGGTGGAGCAATAATTCACGCTGGAGCGTTCTATGGAGATTTTTTCCCAGCTTTACCTTACAAAGTATATGCATTTGAGCCGAACCAAGAAAGTTTTTTAGCAGCACAAATAACTATTAAGCTTAATAAATTGGATAATATTATTTTATATAATTATGCATTAGGAAAAACAAATTCCCAAATGAAACTGAAAACTAAAGACGGCAATAAAAATTTAGGTGGAGCTAGTTATTTATCAGAAAATGGAGACCAATTAGTTGATGTAAAATCATTAGATGAAGTAATAGATGAAGAAATTTCAGTGATTCATCTTGATACAGAAAGAACGGAAATGGATGTTTTGAAAGGTGCGGAAAGAATATTAAAAAAATATAAACCAGTATTAATTGTTGAGTCCTATGATGAAGCTTATTTACAAAGTCTTAACTATGAATATATCGGCGATGCAGGTCTGAATAAGATTTTTAAGTAGATTGTTTCTACTAAGAATAGTATGTAGATAAAATAATATACATAACCAGGTACTGTGTTAAAAATCAACTATAAAATACAGAGAAGTTTCAAAGAGCATTAAAACAAAGCGTATGTTTTGATTGGTTTACTGATAACCATTGCTTGTCCGAAGGACTCCTTTGGAGATAATTACGCTTTGCCGGGTCAATCCCGATTATTATTTTGTTACGTACATAGTGCTTATTTCTTCTTTAATTGTGGTGTTCGTAAAATGGACTCCTTATCTTTTTTAAGAAACTAAAATAAAGTCCGGAGAAAAAGGGCACGCTATAAATATGATCTGTAATTACATTTTTTTTCAGACCTGCCCTACGTAATCCGATATCTGCCTGACGCAGCAGAGGGTGAAAGGTAGAAATCGTTATATGCGTTCGAAAAATTCTTAAAATATTCTGTTGAAATAGGTTAGCATTAGTGCTAACTTTACGATATGCCAGAAGTTAATTTTTATCAATCAGAATCCGGAAAATATCCGGTTATTGAATTTCTTGATTCTTTAAATGGTAAACAAGCCCAGAAGATAACTTGGGTTTTTGAATTATTTGAAGAGATGTCAGTTGTTCCAAGGCAATATTTCAAGAAATTAAAGAATACAGATGATATTTGGGAAATTAGAATCATTTTTTCCGGAGACATATTCAGAATATTAGGTTTCTTCGAAAGGAATAATAATTTTATCCTAACTAATGGATTTATTAAAAAATCTCAAAAAACTCCGCAAAGTGAAATTAAATTGGCTGAAGAAAGAAAAAGAAATTATTATGAAAGGAAAAAGTAATGAGTGATTTGAAGAAATATATCGTAAAAAGGAAAAAAGAAGACAAAGAGTTTTCACAAAATTATGATATCGGTTATCAAAATTTTAAGATAGGTGTTTTATTAAAACAGTTGCGAGAAGAATCTGGAATGACCCAAGAAGAATTAGCAGACAAATTAAATACAAAAAAGTCAGTCATTTCAAGAATAGAAAACCATTCAGAAGATATTAGATTATCAACTCTTCGTCGTTATGCAAAAACTTTAGGAAGAAGAATAAATATAGAAGTCGTGTAGTTCTAATAATCATCGCATATAACCAGTTATTCCGATTAAAGTCAACGCAAAGTTGATGAAAATAAATATTGATAAAGAGGCATAAGGATGCCGCAATCTGCCGGACGCAGTAGGTGGTGAAAGATAGTAATCGTTAAGCTTTTTATAAATAACTAATAATGCAATATTGTCATTATGTTGTAACCATTTCAACGTTATTCCTATCCTAAGTATATATTTAAGTGAGTAGCAATTATTGAATAGAAAATACATCACGCTTTCAAATCCAAGATTTGCTTTAACATTAATAATCTCATTTGCTCTTCTTGCGAGAGTGATTGCACTCCGAGATCCTTCACATCAGTTTTTCGGCTGGCTTAATCACGTGTACTATTATTTCGTACAAGTAAGAGAACTAATGGACTCGGGAAATCTTGCGTTTAATGATCTACCGCTTCTGTTTTACATTTATTCTGCATTGGCATATTTTCTTGAGTTATTTGGATTTGCCCGGGAGACTTCCATCATCTATTCCACCCGAATATATATGACGGTCATTCCTGTTCTTATTCCGATTTTAGTTTACCTCATCGTCGTTAGGTTAAATGACAGAGAAATACCTTCTAGAAATCAATTGCTGCTTATCTTTTGCAGCGGGTTTCTTCCCCTTAGCCTGCTTCATATGCCCGAATATCTGCAGAAGAATATGTTCGGGATTTTATTATTGATAGGATTCATTTATTATTCTTATAAATTTCTGTCCGTTAAAACTAAAAAAGACGGACTAATTCTCATAATATTTATTCTATTTATCACGCTTTCTCATTTCGGCACTCTAGCGGCACTGCTTATGTTAATCACTTCTATGATAATCGCTTCTGCAGCTATTGAGAGAAAGCTTTCCGGGTTATTCAAAGTCGGCGGCGGATTAATTTTATTTATTCTTACAGCCGGTTCAGTCATCTATTTATTCGATCCCTCAAGAGTTGAGCGAATCACGTTTTATTTGAAATCGACTTTGCGGAATTCAGCAACCGGTAAGATATTTTTGGGTGAACTCATTTTCGGTGAAGTATTTTTTGAATTAAGTGTACTCGGAATTTTGATGCTTGCCGCATATTTGTTGTGTCGTCAATTTTGCAAGTTGAGCTTTGATCTAAATAGAGCAGACAGAATAATTTGGCTTTCTTCTATATTGTTTTTGTTGTTCCTCCTTATGCCGATCTTCGGTCCTGATGTCACGGTAAGAATGCTGTTGTTTGCTCCTGTTCCGTTATTGATCATTATTCTATTTCTTGAGAAGTATTGGAAAATTAAATTCTGGATGAAGCGAAGTGTAATTGTGATTATAACGACTGTACTTTTAATGATGGCTCTGGGTGAATATATCGGGATGAAAGTAAACTCTCAAAAGCAAAAAGATATTTATTCCGGACTGATTGAATTAAAGAAAATGTATAACTTCGATAAAAATGATTTGGTACTAACACAGACAGGGGCTGACCATGTCTGCATCTGGCATTTTAATACTCGTGCCGGAGTTATCAGTTCATTTAATGTCGAAGATTTTGAAAAATATGAAAATGTTTTTGTACTAAATGCTGTGAGCGGATATACGGATATTTACAAAGATAAAGCGGGGAAACTTGACGGATCAGAAACAACAAAGTACACATTTATGCGAAATTTGATTCCGGTCGAAGATAATTTTTCCGACCTCGTCTCTTTTGAAACGATCGAGTTCTACAGATTGAAAAATATTCCCTCAAATTGGAGAATAGATGTATATGGAAATTGGGCGGGATATAAATAAAAGTTTTAGCTCACCGTGATTATGTGAATTGTTCTTTTTCTTGGAGTCGTTAGATCAACTTAAAATCTAATTTGCAGACCACTTAGATAAGAATCTTTAACTTGTATTTCCCATTTGAAATCTACTCTTCGGTAAATAAGTTTATTTCCGATGAATTTTTTGGGATCAAGTTTTCTGTTGAAATAGGTTAGCATTAATGATAATTTTATGATATACCAGAAGTCGATTTTTATAAAATGGAGACCGGAAAATATCCGGTAATTGATTTTCTTTATTCTTTAAATGGTAAACAAGCTCAGAAAATAACCTGGGTTTTAGAATTATCTGAAGAGTTGTCGTTTGTTCCAAGGTAATATTTCAAGAAATTAAAGAATACAGATGATGTTTGGTAAATTAGAGTCATTTTTTCCGGAGACATATTCAGAATATTGGGTTTCTTCGAAAGGGACAATAAGAATAGAACATAACTGAAAAACAAAACACTACATATTACTTTTTCAATAATAAAGAACCACTTGAGATTACTTAAAAACTGGTTATTGTTCAAGGAAAACAAGATTCTTTTAATTTTTCTTATCGTTTTTCTCTTATTAACCATTCCAACTTTCAGCATTTATTTCGGTGAACAATCAAGCCTAAATTCACAATTGGTTAGTATTATTTTTACTCTAATTCTTCCGATTTTTATCGCAAGTAAATATTTAGGTTTCATCACAAAAGAAGACAGCTTACTATTGGTGATGTTTGATAAAAAGGATTTGTTTGTTTCTAAGCAAGTTCTACTTTCCGTTCTCTCTTTAACAGTTTTTTCAATGATATTATTACTTGGAATTATTCCTCATTTTGGAAAAATCCCGGTTCCATTAATAGTTTTTATCCAAGTATTGTTATTGCTTGTTTTTAGTATCATGCTTCCGTATTTCACGCTAAAAATAAATTTCAACTACACTGTTTCGAAAAGCAACAATTGGTGGGATTCACAAATATCAAACATCAACTTATTTCCTGTTCGTGGAATTTTACTGCGAGAGTTTATTTGTCTTTGGAGAGAAAACAAAAAATCTATTTTTCGAATAATCTTAAATGCAAGCCTAATGAACATAGTATTAATGCTCTTTATAGTAAATAATGAGAAAACCGATTTTTTTATTTGGGCATTACTTCTGCAGAATTTAATTTTTCTGTCGTTTATTATCAATTATTCTACATCAAACAATATAAAACTGATTGAATCAATGCCTTGTAAAGGATTCTTTATTTTAAAAGGTGAGTTCCTTTTTTGGCTGATTCTATTCCTTACATATTTTACGGTTATCGTTTTGTTATATAGTGTTCTTTTATCTCAAATAGCATTTCTTCCTATAGCAATTTCAGTTACGTTGTTTATAATTTTACTTTTGTATGTATTATTGATAAGAATTGCATATCAGGAGGAGGAACTTTCAAGGACACTAATATTTTTGATGATTTTAATACCAATTACAATACCATACTTTGTTTATAAAAGTTATAGAAGGATTAAATGCTGAAGATTAGAAATCTCAACAAATCATACGATAAATTAGATGTATTAGAAAACATAAACTTCGAAGTTCCGAAGGGAGAATTACTGGGAATTATCGGCTCCAACGGTGCCGGAAAAACAACATTGCTAAATTCAATAATGTCTAATCTGGATTTTGATGGAGAGATCCTTATTGATGGAATTTCAAATTGTGAGTTCATTGATAAATATCGAGACGATATATTGTTTTTGCCCGACCAGGTTTTTACATATTCATTTTTAACGGGTCTTGAATTTATTAAATTCATTTTGGATATGAAGAAAATTCATTTTGCAGATGTATCTCAAAATGTTAAGCTGCTCTTTCAGCTTTTTAATTTAGACGATCGGTTGGATTCATTAATAAGAGATTATTCACACGGAATGAAACGAAAAATTGCGTTAATATCAGTGCTTGTTCAAGCGCCCAAAATTCTTTTATTAGATGAACCGGTATCTGGACTTGATACAATGAGTTTAATTGCACTGAAAAAAATTTTAATTACAATGTCGAAACGAGGAACAACTATAATATTTTCAACTCATATTTTAGATTTTGTCGAAAACATGTGTGATTCTATTCTGGTGATTAATGACAAACACGCAACAAAAATTGATGGGGTTAACACAAAAAACAAAAAGGAAATTGAAAATATATTTCTGCAAATTGTTGGCAGCCAAATAGATATGAAAATCGGGGAATTAAAATTAAATACACTGTAATTAATATACGGTGTACAACCAGTAATTCTTTTTAAAGACGATGGGAAACAGATATCAATAAATATTCTAAAAGAGCAGCAGCGATTAAGTTTGCGGAACATAGCAGCTAAAAAAATATCCCCGGAAGAATTTACTCAAAAATATCTCGTGCTGTCACAATTTTTGAAAGGGTGTGAAAGATATAGGTCGTTATACTTCCCCAAAGTGATTTTGTAATATGTAACATATTTGTTATATTCGATTTGTGGAATGGAGTATTAAATATTATAGCGCAGAAGTTCAAAAGAAAATTCTTTCGTTACCATCAGGACTGTTAGCAAGATATTTAAGACTAACAGACTTGATGCTTGAATTTGGTTCTAATTTAGGAATGCCCCACACTAAATTATTAGAAGACGGTTTAATCGAACTAAGGGTTAAAAGTAAGGAAGGAATTGCCCGTGTATTTTTTTGCACATTAATTGAAAAGAGAATTATGATGCTTCATTCATTTATCCCAAAAAATTCATTGGAAATAAATTTTTTGCCGTTGCCGCTCATAAAATGTTTTATTAAAACATTTTATGTTGCGGGATTAACCCCGACAATTTGTAAGAAAAATATTTTACTCAAATAACGAATTCCAAAATTTC
>JAIOZI010000090.1 GCA_021740785.1 Melioribacteraceae bacterium | reverse complement strand
CCCCGCTCCACCTACGATTAAAAAGCAATCTCCGGTCGACAAGTACTAAAACAAAAAATCCTCAATCGTTTGGTTGGGGATTTTTTGTTTTAAATAGTAATGGGAAAGTTTTGATTTTCAAGTTGAGTCGTTCCGTTTTAGGGAACGACGAAATCCCGATGCCTTTTATCGGGATACTGCCTGCACAAGTTGTTTTTAACAAAGCCGGTCCTACCCGCCGAAGTCGAAGTTTTACGCATTTGACGTAAGAGTGGGAAACATTCCCACTCTTACGGTATCCAACCAATTGGATTTTCTTTGTAAAGTTCCGGTGCTTGTTCTCGTCGCGGTCGGAGTTTCCCTTCCAGTGTTACCCCACTAGTGAAAAGGTCGTGTATTAAACCGGTTTTAATCTGCTTGTACTTTTTAATTAGCTTTTCTGTTTTTTCAATTGCTGTGTCTATTGTTGAAAGGATTTCTGCGATTTTTTTCTGATTCCTTAGTTCTATTGGACATTGAAGAGGTAAATTCTTTATGCTCCTTGCATTGAGATTTGATTGTGTTATTTGGGAAGTGTACTTGTAAATATTAAACTCAATAAAAACTACAGCATAGTATAAAAATTCTAAATCAATATTTGAATTCGGTTTAAGGGCAATTATAGCTTGATTAGTTGCACGCGGAATTTTATTAATTATTGGTTTGCCAACAGTCGCATACATTGAATATAGTATGTGATTTTCCAGGACAAGCCACGCAGCACTCACCAATAAATTTTTTTCCGATAATGTCTACATTGTACCGTAGAGATACTTTGAGCTATTAGTTATATCTTCAATAATTACAAAGGGAATGTCACCATTATAGAATGATTCATTAGAAACAGATGGGGTGTCACCGGCTTTTTGGTAAAGAGTTGCATTCTCTACATTTGAATCATCCCATTACTCATATCCTGACTCCACCATAAACACTTTCAGCTTCTTTATTCATTTTTACTATTCTCATCATTAATTGCATTATAAATTTTTAATCTCAGTTCTTCCGAAAATTCCGGTTCATAAATAATTGAAGTAATTATTTCGAGTAAAAGGTTTTTGTCAATATTTCCGGCTGCTACGTGATAGCTTATATTTTCCATTTCTTGAATGAACTTAGGAACTATGAAAACATAACCGTTATCAAGTAGAAATTTAGCTCCGAGAGATATTGCAATTCTTTTATTGCCATCTTCAAAACAATGAAATTTATTGGCGCAAAAGAAAAGGTGATTTAATTTTTCTTCGAATGCCGGGTAGTAGTTATCATTCTGAATATGTTGAAAAACGCTTTCAAGTTTACCAATATCTAAGATACCGTCTGAGCCGCCTCCGCTTACTTTGACAGTAAGTTTATGAGTTTCAATGACTTCTTTTATTCCGAAGTAAATTATCACTTATCCCCGCTCCTTCAATCTCTCGAAAACATCTTTCATTTCTTCAAGCCGTTCAGCAAGGTCTTTACTTTTTTCTCCGAGAAATCTATCGAAGTCTTCCGGTTTGATCGCACTGATATATTCTTTCAGTCTAATATGTAACGCATCTCTAAAACCAAGATCACGGGAAGCCATTTTGTTACGTGCAACTTCTATTTGTGGAACCCAAAGTCTTTGTGATTCGAATTGAGCAAATAGTTTATCTACCTCGTTTGATTTTAATTTTCTACTTAATCTCTCTGATTCATTTTTTAATACTTCGGCAAACCCAGCTTCAAAACTGGAGATTAGTAGAAGTATCTCACTATACATCGTGTTTCTTACATTCTCTTCATCGTGTAGCTTTAAGACTTGTCTATATTCTTGAGTATTTTCCTTGAAGATACTTTTGTAAATTTTATCGGTATAGATTGGATATTTTGCTTTACCCATATCGACATAATTGTTTAATGCATCGGTAAATTCTTTTCTGTAATCTTCCCCGCGTAAATAATTTACAATAAAATCTTCATCCCTTTGGTTAATGTATTTTGTGCCGCCACCGGTCTTTTTGTTGATTGTATCTATCACTATATCGAGTATAACACTTCGAAGAATTTTTGCCTTTTCGCTTTCCACCAAAATCATTGCTATATCCAGAAAAGCTCTAAAATTAAAAACACCAAGATTCACAACTTTGTGAACGACATTGATGTCGTCCACATCCAGCGATTTTAGGGCTAACTTAAAGTTTTTTAAGCGTTTACCGCGTAAGACTTCATAACCATTCTCAGATAATTCCTCTGAATACTTTTCCAAATAACGGTCTATCGTACGGGAATCAACCTCAAAAAACGTAGAAATCTGGTCTTTTAGGAATTTATACTCGCCTTCGAATAGAATACCATCAAAACCGACTTCTTTCCTAATTTCCTCAAGAGCGTATTGATTATTGAGGATATTTTGTCTGTCAACTTGAGAGTTAGTTAATTCTTTTGCCATTTATTAAACCGTTATAATTTTTACAAAAAGATAAATAGGATTACTCATATCATAATTCCATCAAAATCACAGTACTGCTTTTTACTTTATTTGATTTCCCAATCATTCCCAGATATACTTTTCACGTAAATCGTTATGCCAGGAAGGATCAATCAAACCATCGTGCTGCAATCTTCCGACAACAATACCGGGATGAATCTTTAATTCATCAGCAAATTTAATAATGTCTTGCTTGAAGAAAGAATTTTCCTTAATAAAGTTCTTATAAGTCTTTGGGTCTATCAGATTATCGGCAGCAAATTCATTGGCTTCAGCTTCCAATTTTTCAGAGATGAATTTCTTTTTATCGCTTTCAATAAAGACTTGGTTCTTGCTATGTAAGAGCAAGTGAGCAATTTCGTGAAATAGACTGAACCAGAAAATATCCGCCCAGCTTCCTCGAATAGTATTCATAATAACCGCTTTTTCGTTAAGCCAAAAAGCAGCGCCGTGTGCATATGTTTTGGGTAAGTGAGGGACTATGACGAAAGCTACACCGGCATCTGCAAATTTTTTAGTCATTTTTTTTTGAAATTCACTTGGCGACTTTTTTGTTAAGGTTCTTAAATACGGAAGCAGATTTTTAAGTGCGGGACTCTTGAATTCTGCAGTATCAATTTTATGTGCTTTGTTTTCTCCCATCCTCAGCCAAGAAATAATTGCTTCGGATGAGACTTTACTTCGTTTATTCAAATTCTGCTTAAACAGTGATTGATAGCGTTTAACATTATCTAAATTGAATAAAGAAGTCACACCGAAAAACTTTTGAAGTTCTTCTACTTTATCAATGGGTTTAGTTTTCCTTTCAACGTAATGAAAACTTGCAAGTTCATTATAACAATACTTTTTGATAAGAGGAGTTTCCTTTTTCCTTTTTTCTAATTCCTTCTTCTCTTGCAGCCGGGCTAAAGTTAAACGGTATTCAGCCTCAAGTCCGGACCAAATATGAGCTGGAACACCGGTTACTTTTTCAAGACGGAGAGCAGTATCGGGTGTAATAGCTTTCTCTCCTTTGAAAATTGGACTTAGCTTATTTGGCGGTCTATCCATTCTACGCGCTAACTCTTCCTTACCCATTCCTAAATCATCGAGAACTTCTTCGAGAAATTCACCGGGCGGAATCGGTAAATCGCTATGTATTTCTTTAGTCATCATAATGTTTACTCACTTCTTCTATTTTCACTATTTCCAGTTTCTCTCCTTGCAGAGTAAAAATCAATCTCATAAATCCGGTTAATTTGATTGACCACTTACCTTTATCAGCACCCTTTAGAGGATGGCATCTCAAGGTACGCATTGCAATTAATTCATCAATATTATTGGATTTCTTAATAATGTTTATACGTTCGATATATTTTCTGGAAACTTGCTCACCATAGGAGGAAATAACTTTATTCGAATTTCGTATTTTTTTCTTAGTGTGTTTGTTCTGAATACTAATCTCATTTAATACCATGCTAAACAGAAAAAGAACTTTACCTTTGGGGTACAGCAAATATACAGATACGCTATTCGTATATCAAGTAAATTATTTACCCGAAGGGTAAAGATTAATTTCACTCATTTCTCAATTCTATCATATGCTCTTTCAATTTTTTGAGATGCTTCATCCCGCCCGGTTTCAATTTCCGTTATTTCTTGTAACGTTTGATTCTAATTCAACCATTCAGTCATTCTCTCGTTTTAGCTATCTCATTAAAGCACCTTTCGCAGAATCTGTGATTGAATTGCCCCGATATTTAGAGCTTGTGTGAAAATTGTAGAGCATGTTTATTCGTCAGAGTCCGATCGTCAGATTGCGATCGTCAGATTGCGACGAATTCTGTCGAACGGAATCTGTCGACCAGACGGGCTCTACATTTAACACAGCCTCTTTAGGGCGTGGGGAATGAATACACCCAATATTCACATGGGTTCTCCATAGGGATCACTGTGTGATAACCACTTTCCTCAGAAGGCGGTCAACTTGAGTTAAATAAAAAAAATCGAAAATAACCTTTAAACATTTTTCTTAGAGAAATTTATCAAGCAATCTGAGTCAATATAATTCTATCATACTATTCAAATTCTTGTATCAAATACCAAAAGGCTTTAGTCCCCAAACTTTCAATTAAGTATTTCTAGTTATTATTCTTATTTTTGGGAAAGTGATAATTATTACTATAATTTTAAAATTTACTTTCGATAATAAGAAGGCACATTTTATTCTTTTTAAATCGGAATATTTTTATGAATATTTTCTCTTTTCTCTCAAGCATAGCTTTTATGCTCTACCTAATTTACGGCATTTCCGCATTTAAAAAACTCGGAAATAACAGGCAGAGTATCAACTTCCTGCTGCTGTCTCTTAGTTTAGCCTTATATTCATTTGGTTATATTTTTAGTTTCAGCGCTCCGGATCAGGAATGGGCTAGATTTTGGTATCGAATTGCTATTACAGGTTGCACTTTGTTTCCAATTTTTATCGTTACTCTTTCAGCATCATTATCGCGGGCAAAAAATAATCTCAGCCCGGTTCGAACTTTTATTTTAATCATACCGGCAATAATATTTTTCTTTATTAATTACTCGGGTTATCTATTCGCGGATTCATTCAGGCAGATTGATTCCTTCAGCGGCAAGATTTGGCTGCCGATCATCGATTCGGATAACATAACCACTCTACTATTTGTTTTTTATATTGTTCTTTATGGATTCGGCGGAATTCTCATTATGTACTTTTGGGGCAGAGGTTCGAATTCGAGAAGGAAAAAGCGAATTGTAAATGTTATTATTTATGCGGCAATCGGTACGATGCTGCTGTCATTATTCACAAATTATTTTGCTCTCCTGCTCGAGATTGAATGGTCGGCTGATATTGCGCATATTAATCTGCTGCTGAGTTATTTTGCTTATCACTATTCGATTAACAAATATCAATTTTTAACTCCTGCACCAAACATTGCTTTAACTAATATCATGAATTCGGCTAGAGAAATTATCATCTTAACAAATCAAGGTAATGAAATAGTTTCGATCAACAAGCATGCATTAAAGCTGCTGGGTTTTAGTAAACAGGGAATTATAGGTACAGATATTCACCGGATTTTACAGAGCGATAAGGTGGACCCTTTTGATACCCTGATAACACTCGCAGAGAAGAACGAGAGACTTGAAGTCAGCATAAAAACTTCAACAGGTAAATTACTGCCTGTTTCATTAACGGCTGCAAGTATCAGGGATGAATTTAAAGAGGTATTAGCAAAAGTATTTATTGCATCCGATATTACAAATCAAGTAAAATTAAACGAGCTTTTACTTCAAAAAGAAAAACTTATTTCAATTATTGCCCATGATCTCCGCAACCCGATCGGGACAGCCCTAAGCGTTGCCCAAGAGTTGGTAACCGATGAAAGTATGGATGAACAGGAAATGATGGTCCTATTACAACTGCAGCAAAGTTCTTTACAGAAATCACTACACCTTCTCGAAAATTTATTGTTCTGGTCCCGAATTGAAGATGCCGATAAATTTTATTCACCAAGCATGATTGACCTGCACCTAATTTTCGAAAGTAATCTCAAACTCCATTCAGCGGCTATCAAATCAAAAAAAATAAATATTGAAAATTCAATACCGGAAAACTTTTCTGCTTATGCAGATCAAAATATGATCAGCACTGTTGTTAGGAATCTTATTAACAATGCAATTAAGTTCAGCCGACAGAACGAGTCGATTACCCTCAAACCTTTTCATTCAAATAAAACTCACGGAGTTAGTATAATAGACAACGGAATCGGCATCGAACCGGAAGAATTGGATTCTATTTTTGATATGAGGAATTCCATAAGCAAAGATGATGAAGGAAAACAAGGCACGGGATTGGGATTAATAATTTGCAAAGAATTCATTGAAAAAAACAAAGGGAAAATTTGGGTTGAAAGTGAACCCGGAAAGGGATCAACTTTTTCATTCGAGCTTCCGTTAAAATCGACAGGATATAAAAATAACTAGGGACGATAACCCGTCCCTAGTTAAAGTTAGAATTTACTTGAGCAGTATCATCTTCATTATACTGCTGTATTCACCTGCCTGCAACCTGTAGAAATAAATTCCGCTTGATAAGTTAGCTGCATTGAACTCAACTTCGTAAGTTCCGGCATCTCTTCTTTCATTAAGTAATGTAATAACTTCATTGCCGAGTATATCATAAATTTTCAGCACTGCTATGTTTTCAGAAGGCAGTTGAAATCGTATTACAGTAGAAGGATTAAAAGGATTCGGATAATTCTGCTTCAGGGCAAATTCAGTCGGTAGTTCTTCTTTATCGAATAAACCTGTAACTCCATTGGTTATAAAGCTGGAAACCGGGGAATAATCCGAAGTATTCCCGCTCACCGATCTGGATTTAACCCGCCAATAATACGTGGAATTCGAATTCAATTCACCTGTTTCAAAATAAGGTTCCGAGAGATCACTGATTGTAACCGCATCAGACATATCAGCATTCAGCGAATACTGCAGTTGATACGATTCTGTTTCTGAAGGTGTTTGAATAAACCACGAAATCACCGGTGAAGATGTTAATACATCAACATTATCAACGGGACTTCCTGGAACAGGAGTAACACTCCAGCTTCCGGCGAATGTAGTAAAACTTTCTACCGCTGAATAAGCCGAGTAAACAGTTCCATCGAATGATTTGACCCGCCAATAATAGGTTTTGCCGCTCTCCAGATCCGCTAAGTTTACGGTAGAGTAAGGTAAATCGCTAATTGTTACAGGATCATTCATCGAAATGTTATCAGCATACTGTAATTTATAGGTCAGACCTACACTGGAACCGTTCAAATACCAAATCAAAGTAGGATTATTTGTATAAACAGTATTCCCGCCGATCGGCCATGAAGGAATTGGAACAAACACTTCCCCGCTTCCGGTTGTTGTGAAACTTTCCGGTTCCGACCAATCTGAATATGTTGATCCATCTGTTGATCTTACACTCCAGTTGTAAGTCGTTCCACTCGAGAGCCCGGTTAATGATAAGTACAATCCATCAATACCCGTAACATTTGCCGTACCGGTTAATGCCCCGGCTTGATATTCAACTTCGTAAGTTAAACCGGGTCTGTATGTTCCGATGTACCAGCTTAGTATTGCAGTGTTATTGTAAACCAGCGCTCCGTTTACCGGCGAGGAGATAATTGGTTTTACCGGACTTGAAGTTACGACAACCGTTGAGAAACTTTGAGTATCAGACCAATCTGAATATTCACTTCCGTTATAAGATCTTACGCTCCAATTGTAACTTGTTCCTGAGGTCAATCCGGTTAATGTTTTATAGAGTGATGAAATCCCGGTATAGGTCGGGGTTCCGCTTAGTGCGCCTGTATTTATTTCGATGTCATAAGTTAATCCGCTGCCCGGACCCAAAACATACCAGTAAAGAGTCGGCTCACTTATGTAAACAGTAACACTGCCGACAGGCCAAGAAGGAACGGGATTTAATGCCGCATTGCTTTCATACGTTGTAAAGCTTTCAATCTGTGAGTATGAAGAAATAACTCCATTCAATTTTGTTCTTACCCTCCAATAATAATCAACACCGCCAGCAAGAACATCTGTCGAATAAAAAACATTCGTAATGTCTTCAATGATTATAGGAGCGGTAAAATTAATATCGGTTGAAATAAGTATATCAAATGAAATATTCGTGAAATAATTATTCATATACCAATTAAAATAGACGGTTGAAGAATACATCTGCGCGCCGTCCAGGGGCCATCCTAAGGATGGAACTGCTTCTTGAATAGTCGAGAACTTCCAAACATCGGAAAAGTCGCTTGAGGAAACCGGATGAATTGCTTGTACTTTCCAATAGTAGTCGGTTGAATTTTCAAGAATGATTGGCACGACCGCAATACTATCCTCCGGACCGGCAGTAGTAGAGCCTGAATAAACAAGATTGGTGCATTCTGCATCGGAATAAATTTCATAACCGTACAACATTGCACCTGTGCTTCTATTCCATGATAGTGTCGGATTTACGGAAACACCAGCAGTTTCATCTGCGGGTGAATCAAGGAGTGGCGGAGCAAGTTTAGTCATAAAAACATTTGCTTCCGTCCAAGAGCTTTCCTGACCTGTGGTAGGATTATTTGCTTTAACACGCCACAGGTAATTCGTCCAATAATCTAACCCGGTTACGGAATAATATGTTTCACCATAACCTGCCCACTCATCAATAATCGGTGAGGAAAAAGAAGGGTCCGACACTAATGTCAATTGCACCTTGTAAATTATTGCGCCAGAAACAGAATTCCACTCCAAATCCAAATCAACCGGGTAATCGGTTGGTGTACCGGGATTTGAAAAGGGATCTCCCGGGGAAACCAACTCCGGAACATCAAGCGCCGACAGGAAATATTCAAATGCGCCGATATCAACAGTACCGTTAAAGATTCGATCGTAACCGTCATAATCAACTGCGCCGGTCATCCAGGCTTGATTGATACCTGCATCAACACAAGGAGAGTTTGATGCAATCCTGAAAGGATTCATCATTGGCGGATTGAATCCGAAAACCGGATCATCAACAATATTGTTTGTTCCATAGTTATTTAATAAAAGATTGGTTGTACAGTTATTATTAAATACCTGACCGCCTCCGGATAATTGAACATCCTCCCCCCCGTTATTAAAATAAACGATTGAGTTTTCCATTGTAGATGCATTTCTGCCTCTTACTCCAGCACCTTGCGGGGCTGTGTTGTTTGTTACGGTACAACTCTGAATTGTTCCGGCGTTCCATATATTGATTCCGCCGCCATAGGTTCGAGAAGTATTACTATGAATTAAACTATTACGTGTTATTCCGCCGTTCAGCATGCGAACCCCGCCGCCAAAACCGGTAGAACCGTTATCCGCAGTATTATTTGCAATAACGCAATTGTAAACCAGACCGTTGTTGTCTATCGCGACACCGCCGCCGTCACGCGCATGGCTGTTTGTAATAACACAATTTTGAACAGTGCCTCCGCTAGCAATATTTACAGCGCCGCCGAAACCGCTGGGATTATAACCGTTAGTAATGGCAAACCCATCCAGAACTGCATCAGCATGATTCATATAAACACAGCGGACTGAATTATCGCCATCAATTGTAACGTATGATTTACCATTGATACTTCGTACCGTTACGCCTTTTGTTATAGTAATCTGGCTTGGCAAAACATAGGTGCCGTCATTTACTAAAATTAGATCACCGTTACTTGCTGCATCTACAGCAGTTTGAATATCGTTTGCACCATTTGCTAATGATCCATACGGGGGACTGTTACTTCCGCTCAGGGAAACATAAAATGTGGTCTGAGCAAAGATAAAATTTACTGCCAGGAATAAAACCAGGATAAGATACTTTCTCATAAGCATCCTCCAATTAGTTAATTAAGATATTTTACATGAATAGGTGTGCATTTTATGTGCCTGATCTGTAATTCATTTTTTGTATCAAAATCGAATTAATAAAAAACCGGGGATGTAATGGAATGAGAATATGATCGATAATAGGACATCTGCATCAATTCAAATAATTGCGTTTATTTAACCTAAACACATTTTTACGGGAATCGACACATCATTTACCCGGATTTTCCATTGGAAAATCTGCCCTTCGAGCCGACAATTTGTAATTGAGAAATATCAAATACTTAGCCATACAGAAATTTTGGAATTCGTTATTTGAGTAAAATATTTCTCCTACAAATTGTCGGGGTAAATCCCGCAACCTAAAATGTTTTAACAAAACATTTAATGAGCAGCCAACGGCAAAAAATTCATTTCCAATGAATTTTTTTGGATTAATTTATACTGCTAAAATATTTTGGTAGCGATTGTGTGACCATCTAATTAACTTACGTTCACTGCCTTTCCTGAAAACATTTTTTAAAATTTTAGGAGGTTGTGATGAAAAAAAATTGCTACTCATTAATTTATTTTTTGCTTCTGTTATTTATTTTATTTTTCTCCTCATGCAACAAAGATGACGGTGTGAACGATCCCAACGATTCGTTCAATTTTATCGGAACATGGAAACTGGTAAGCATGCAATTCCTAGGAACCCCGGATGGTGATGTCGATGTAGCGGCATCGGAAGAAACGATGATAATGTACATCAACTTTTCCGATGACGGAACCTACTCAATATCAATACACGGATTTAACAACGGTATGCCATATAACGAAAATGATTCCGGCACATGGTCTGCATCTAACGGAAACCTGACAATTACTAATCCTGATACAACAATGAACATGACTTATGATGCAATTGATGCGGGCAATGTGAAAATCAGCCTTAATTCAGAATTTTATTCGGACGGCAAAATATATCCCGCTGTATTCAGTTTTACTAAATATACCGGCGCAAACTATTATTTAAAATTTGAATTCATTGAAAGCCGTTATGACGGCGACGGCTTCGTAGTATTAAATTCCTTAGACGGTTCCGAAGTAAAAGCTGTTAGTCACTTTTACGGAGATGATGAAGTGCTGTTCCAATATATGGAAACCGAGAGGGCCACATTTTCAATGATAGGATTAGAAGAACGTAACGGAATTAGATATGTAATAATTACAAGCGATATTAATGCAGTTGCAGGTACATGGAGAATGAGCGGCAGGAATACTAAATATATGGGAGACGTTAAGCTTACTATCAATTTTCCGGATAATTCTTACAATTATCTTAATGTTGCCTATGACGGCGGCTCTTATTTCACATATGCAAATGTATCCGGCACTCAAATGATTCCTGAATTCCAGGCTTATAGAACACACGATGGTAAATTTTCGGTATTGGCTGCATTATATAATTCCGATGGTACTAATGCTTATTATAAATGGCTTGCCGATCAGACATTTAACACCGGTACAATGAATGAATATTCTCTTAATGCCGACAATCCGATGGTTACACAAAATATAACATTCAGTAATTATGTTGATTACATTACTGTTGATGCAATTACCAACTACGATGATAGAATCACTAATTCTGTTTATTATTACAGTCCAGGTAACGGCGTTATGAATCAATCAGCCGTTTACGCAAGTGAGGATGATTTCTCATCCTACCAAGTATATGCTAGATATACCAGTACGGACCAAGTTTTTCGACGAACTGCAACCAGAAGAGCTTCTGATCCGCCGACAAATGTTACTCTATCTTCAAACTCAATTACCGCATCATATAATCCCGATACTAAAACAGTGAGTGATATTGTAATTAACGGTACGGCAGACCAAATTGGAACCAGGTGGCTATATTTCAATAATGAACAGGGACTATACGTATACTGGGATGTTTATACCTTAACCACAGCTACTATTATAAAACCGCCTACGCTGCCCGATGAATTTCTAGAGATTCTTAATATTGATAGCTGGGATGTACTTGATATCTGGACAGTTTCGATTTTAGATTATGATACAGCAACTGATATGGATGAAATAATCAATATGTATTTTAAAACCGAATCACCGTATTACGGTAAATTTAATTCTCAAGATAGATATGACTACCGTCCTAATAATGCATTAATAAATTCACTAAGCCAAGAAGAAATTCAAAAAATCGATAAAGAATTTGATAAAATGATGAGATAATTATAAAAATAAATAGTTCTGAGGCATTATTTAATTAAAAATTGGGAAGTAAATTTGAGGTGTTTAAAAGGGTTTTCGAGTTCTAAAATAAAGGACTAATCTCAGATGCCGGGAACCTATATCCGCCGTAACTGCCAAGTGTAGACGGGACTTCCCGACACTGGTTTATTGTGTCAAGGTATGGACCATGACACTCACAATATAGGCTGTACTGGTTATCTCTCGTGATCCGTAAGCTGAAGAAAAATCATCTGTTGTTCTATCCCATAATGGAAAATTCTGTGCATTTAATATTGAGGTAATGAAGAAACCTATACTTATTATTAGTAATTTCATTCTTCACCTCCCTCAACTTTAAGATACATCTTGTTTTTTTCTTTGTTGAGATTAACAAAATCATATGTATTTACCAGCCTATCTTTGTTACCATAAAAATTGATTTTCTCTTTTTTATCCGAATCAGTTTCAAAATCAGGAACCAATTGACCGTCTTTTTTATCTACCAAATATACTCCGGCTGCATTTTTAACTTTATAAAAGAATTCACCGCCATTATGTTTTAATACTATTAAATTCCCTTCATAAGGTTCGCTCATCCATAATATATTACCAGTTAAATCAAATTTGACTAAAACGGGTTTAGTCATTTGTTTGCCATCTAAATAACTCGCAATTAAGAAAATGTTTCCACTATTATCCTTTTGCAAATTGTAACCATAGTTTATTCTTTCATATAATATTAATGGCATGCCGTTTTTTGTAAAGAGTTCTTTTTCAAAAAGTATTTTGTTTTTCTCAATATCATAAATTTGTATCATAGCCGGTCCTCGGCTGTACATTCTTGGTCTTGAGGATTTACCTAAATCCCTATTCGAACGGTTGGAGTTGCTTCTATTAATTTCTACTAACGAATCTTCCGCTCCTAGATATTCTTTTATTTTAAGATCAATTAGATGCAAGAGTTTTTCCTTAGTGTATTTTCCCTCAAAATATTCTTCTTTTAGATTTTTTATTTCTTCTTTAATTGACTGCCTTTCAATCTGTTTATTTTCAATATGCTTTTTATATTTATCAGTGAAATTATATTGTGACTTTATCATAAATATTTTGGAATTGTCGATCCAAGTTGCATAGTGCCCTAATTCCTTTGACAACTCCATAACATTTCCGGATGTTAGATCTAATATCCCAATAGATCCTTGTCCATCATTTCCTGTATAATATTTATTCAGTAATTTTGTTCTATCAGGGGAGAGTTCGCAAACCGAACCCCAAAAATTCTTGCTCCATAATTTATTTTTCGAACGAATTGAAAAGGAATACGCGACGAATTGCACGTCCACTTCACCAATAATTATAATCACATTATCATCTTTCTCGCTCAAAAAAGATGCATCTATAAAATATCCATCACCGGTAATTTCAATCATCTTTTTTGAGAAAAGTAAATCGCCGTTCCTGTTATATACATTGACTTTATAATTCTTTTGATTGTTTTTTAATACAACACTAACATACTTTTCGCTTACCGTTAAATGTTTTGCCGTATACCCGGATTCAAATTCAATAGTTTTTGTTTTTTGAGCAATGGCAATTCCGCTTGCTAGTAAAATGAATAGGATAGTTTTAATTGTTTTTTTCATTTACTCCTCATTTCTGCTTATTCAAAATTCATTGGTCTAAAGCTCGAATGTTCTGCTTATTCATTTATCTAAGCCCTCAAAAGTTTGTGTGAGAATTG
>JAIOZI010000024.1 GCA_021740785.1 Melioribacteraceae bacterium | reverse complement strand
TAGCAGCTTATTATTCCTTGTATTGCGGAACTGTATTTTTCTATAAATTTGTTTCCCATTTCTGTATCTTCCTTTTGTTTGCCACAATTTAGTGATTATTTCTTTTTGGTTCTGGCTCTGCCAGTTTAAGATTAAGAAATCATTCTTCTTGTTTTTCTTACTCTTAATCCTAATCTTAATCTTTCTCTTTTTCAACAGAAACAGTCTCCCACACGGTTACTTCATCACCATACTCGGGTGTCAAGGTCCACACTTTGACACTAAGACTTTGAGTTTCTGACAGGAAGCGCCGCCTACACTTAGCAGTTACGGCGGATAAAGGTTCCCGACATCCATGATCCCAATTGAAAAATGAAATATTGATGATTATTTAATTGGGCTAAAGCCCGGCAGCTTTTTGTTTTCAATTATCTCCGTCATAAATGACGGAGCTATTTGATCGATTGAATTTCTCTCGGCATGAATTCATTGAGAGAAACAATTCAATCCCTTCGGGATTAGTTCACTTTTATTAATGCCATAATCCAATTATTGTTAATAAAATCAGAATGAAAGTATTTACTAACCTACGTTCGTGAATTCGCAGCTAAAAGAACTGCCTTTATTACACCGCATTTATCCACGATAATCTTCTGCATACTATTTCAAAAGAACTAATTTTTTCGTATCAATAAACTCACCGCATCGTAATTGGTAGAAGTAAACACCCGAAGCAAAATCAGATCCATCGAATTCGATTTCGTAGTTTCCTGGTTTTTGTTTTTCGTTTACCAGGGTTCTTACTTCGCGTCCTAGGATGTCGTAGATTTTCATCGTAATTGTTAGTAGGGGACGAAAATTTTCGTCCCCTACAGTGTTAGGAATTGAATATTTAATTGTGGTTGTCGGGTTAAAAGGATTGGGATAGTTTTGGTATAGTTTATATTCCGCAGCAATTTTATCATCTTCACTTTTCGTTTTTGTTACTACATCAATCCCGAACCATTTTAATGCTTCTACATGCGGGGCTGATTCGCTGAATCCGAACCAGTAATTAAATGGTTCTGATTGAATTGATAAGGGATCAAAAGTGATATACACGATTTTGTTACCCGTGGGCAATACGTGAGATCCTCCAAAATCATAAGAACCTTCATCATTATTTTGAACAAAAACATCTGCACTGTCATAAAATGAAACACCGTCAATGCTGTTAAGATAATTTACCAGACCCGAAGGATGATAAATGAATTGACTTACATCATAACCTTGAGATATCAATTCTAATTTTTTTTCATAAAGTGCGGCGCCAAGAAGCGAGTATCTTTTAATTGTTAAAGGATTTGTATCATAGGATAATTTTAACCTGCAATCGGTTCTTTCTCTTATTCCTAAAATGTCATATTCAAATGTTCCGGGATCTATTTCCTGGCTGAAAATGGGGTAATCGTATTCCGACCATTCATCACCCGCCCGCATATAATTATGATCGGGTGAATCTTCCAGCCAATTTCTAATCACTTCACGGTTATCGAAAATGGGTCCGCGTGTTGTTATTTCGATAACATTTTTGTAGCTGCTCAGTAGCGAATCGGTTAGTGGCGCATTGTACCAAATATCATGTTCCCACTGAAGGGGAGTTTCGTTTTCAAAATCATCATGACCGAAATAAAAATCTTGCGGATAACCGTTTGGTTTTAGATAACCGTTGAAAATAAGCAGATTATCACATGTCGGCTGAAAAAATGAAAAATGATAGGTTTTGGAAATTGTTTCATTAGCATCAACATCGATTGCTTTAATAAAGTAGCTTACATTGGTTCCTTTAGACTGGTAGGGAATTGATGCAGTATATTCATCCCCGGAAGAAATCATTGTGATTGGAATATATTCTTCATCATTAATGCTGTAGAAAAGTTGAACGGACTGAATACCTGCAGCGCCACCGATATCGGGATCTGTTACAATTGCGTGTACCTGTTGTTCCTCAGTAGAAATTGTTGTTTGTAATCGAGTTACATTTTCAATATTTGGCGGGATGTTTCCAAGAATATCTACTATTAGAATAAAATCCCAAACATAATCCGGCTGAATCCACCAACCTGCATCTTCATTATTAATTCTTCCAAAAGTGTAGAATTTCATTCCCGCGTTTCTATTATCCGGGTAAGCCATTATACCGAAATACTCAGTACAGTATGTTTCAGGATTATAACCGGATACGTTTTTAACTGAAATCCCGAAACATTCTTCTTTATTGAATTCCGGTTCAAATAAATTTTCGAAATCCAACCAGTTCCAAACATCATCTTCAACGGGAAATGCTGCCCCATATCCATCAATTGCCCAAATATCTTCACCGAACGGCGGATCGGTGAATTCATCGTTAACGCTTATCCAATCGCCCATAGCTAACGGATCATCCTGAAAAGCAGTTAAGTCAAAGTACTCGACATTATAAACCGGATAGTAACCGAACCTGGTTGATCTCTCAAAAGAAAGGAACTGTTCATCATTCCAGTTAGTATTTACAATTTTTAGTTCTCCTACTGAAACATCACAATTGCTAAAACCGGGAGGATCATCAATTGTATAAAATCCAACCGAAACCAGCTTTATATTTGCCGGCGCATGGAAATATTGATAAATATAATCTAATGGCTTTATGAAAACCGGAAATGGAGGGATTTGAAATTGATTGTCGAATCCAAGAGTATCTTCAAATTCATTTCTAAACATAACCGGCGGATTAATATGTTTTTGAATCTCCGGGTCGGTTTTGATCATTTGTTTGATTTCTTCAACTGTGCCGTTGACCAATTTAATATCGCCGTAACGATTGATGATTGCTCTTTGCTGCGCAGTAATTGTAGCTGCAAGTAGAACTAAATAAATAAAAAATAATATTCTTTTCATAATTTCTTTACCCTCATGAATTTTAAAGATGATATTACCCTCACTTCAACAAAACAAATTTCTTCGTATCAATAAACTCACCGCTCCGTAATTGGTAGAAGTAAACACCGGAAGCAAATTCGGATCCATCGAATTCGATTTCGTAGTTTCCTGGTTTTTGTTTTTCGTTTACCAGGGCTCTTACTTCGCGTCCTAGGATGTCGTAGATTTTCATCGTAATTGTTAGTAGGGGACGAACACCTTGCCTGCCGGCAGGCAGGTTTTCGTCCCCTACAGTGTTAGGAATTGAATATTTAATTGTGGTTGTCGGGTTAAAAGGATTGGGATAGTTTTGGTATAGTTTATATTCCGCAGCAATTTTATCATCTTCACTTTTCGTTGTTGTTACTACATCAATTCCGAACCATTTTAATGCTTCTACATGCGGGGCTGATTCGCTGAATCCGAACCAGTAGCTATCAGGTTTAGAGCGCAGTGAAAGAGGATCAAAAGTAAAATAAACAATTTTGTTTCCAGTAGGTAAAACGCGAGAATAGGCCACGGACAAAATCCCGTTATAATTTATTCGGAAAATTGTATCAACCTCCGTATTGAACAATACAATGTCAATACTATTGAGATAATTTACTGTGAATGACGGATGATAAATAAATTCTTCAATATTATAGCCTGCATCTACTAATGATTGCATCTTCTCCAATAAAGCAGCTCCCAGCATTGAATCTTCATTTAGTATCATTGGAGTCGTATCGATCCCGGGATCTATACGGCTGTCTTTAAACCTGCTTATTCCAAGCACATCATATTCGAAAGAACCTTCTTCAAAAAAAGACCCTGAGAGATGCCAACCATAATCCGACCATTCATCACCCGCCCGCATATAATTATGATCGGGTGAATCTTCCAGCCAATTTCGTATCACTTCACGATTATCGAAAATGGGTCCGCGTGTTGTTATTTCGATAACATTTTTGTAGCTGCTCAGCAGCGAATCGGTTAGTGGCGCATTGTACAAAATATCATGTTCCCACTGAATGGGAGTTTCGTTTTCTAAATCATCATGACCGAAATAATAATCTTGAGGATAACCGTTGGGCTTTCTGTAGCCATTGAAAACAAGCATGTTTTCACATGTCGGTTGAAAAAATGAAAAATGATAAGTTTTGGAAATTGTTTCATTTGCATCAACATCGATTGCTTTAATAAAGTAGCTTACATTGGTTCCTTTAGACTGGTAGGGAATTGATGCAGTATATTCATCCCCGGAAGAAATCATTGTGATTGGAATATAATCTTCATCATTTGTGCTGTAAAAAAGTTGAACTGATTGAATACCGGTCGCATTTCCGTCATCCGGATCGGTAACAGTTGTATGAACCTGCTGTGCATCGGCAGAAAGAGTGGTTTCTAGTTGAGTTACGTTTTCAATTTTAGGCGGTATGTTTCCAAGTATATTCACTATAAAAACAAAATCCCAAACATAACCGGGCTGAATCCACCAGCCCGGATCAATTGCATCGACTCTCCCGAAACAGTAAAATTTCATAGCTGCCGAGGAATAATCAGGGTAAGCACGTAAACCGAAAAACATTGAGGGATACGCTTCAGGATCATAACCTGAAACATTCTTCACAGATACTCCGAAGCATTCATTTTTATCAAACTCCGGCTCGAACAACCAATGAAAATCTACCCACGTCAATTCATCCTCTACAACAGGTACTGTTGCTCCGTAACCGTCTAATGCCCAGACATCTTCCCCGAAAGGCGGGTCGGGAAACTCAGTATTAACGCTAACCCAATCGCCGGTGGTTAATGGATCCTCTTGAAATGCTGTTGTATAAAACAACTCAACTCCATCAACAGGGTAATAACCGAATCTTGTAGATCTTTCAAAAGATAGAAATTGATCTAAATTCCAATTGGGCTTAACAAGTTTTATTTCACCCGCAGTAGATCCGCTAAAAGTAGATTGATTATGAATTGTTAAAAACCCAACAGAAACCAAGCGTACATCAACCGGCGCTTTGTAGAATTGATATATATGCTCCAATGGTTTAATATATACTGGATATTCCAGAACGCTGAATTCATTATTGAAGTCGATTGTATCTTCAAGTTCATCAGAAAATGAAACTGTAGGATTGATATGTTTTTGAATCTCCGGGTCGGTTTTGATCATTTGTTTGATTTCTTCAACAGTGCCGTCGACCAATTTAATGTCGCCGTAACGATTGATGATTGCTCTTTGCTGTGCAGTAATGGTTGTGCAAAGGTATGTTAGGATCACGAAAAGGAAAGTTAAAAATTTCACTTTACCTCCACCCTCTTTTTGTTTCAAATATTTATGAGCCGGATCTAAAAAGATAAGTTCCAGGAATGTTCTATTGATTTCAAATCAAAACCGGACAGCATTTTTTAGAATATACTTTTTTGAACCGGCTAATTTATCTTATAAAACTTTTTCGTGATCGATAAATTGCAAAAGTTTGAACCGGCAAAAATATAACAAATACTTTTGTGTGACTCAACAGACAAATAAATCCACTGCCGGATCAAATTTACTCGGGTGTCAAGGTCCACACCTTGACACTAAGACTTTGAGTTTCTGCCGGGAAGCCCCGCCTACACTTTGCAGTTACGGCGGATAAAGGTTCCCGACATCCATGATCCCAATTGAAAAACGAAATATTGATGATTATTTAATTGGGCTAAAGCCCGGCAGCTTTTTGTTTTTAACTATCTCCGTCATAAATGACGGAGCTATTTGCTTGAATGATTTTCTTTCTGCATGAGGTCATTTAGAAAATTGTTTTTGATTTGGTAAACTATTGAGAAGATTTTTTTCAATCATTTTGCTATTATTGTTTTAGCACAATTGGGTCAACAAAATGTTTGAACGCGAGATCAAATTTATTTACGATTTCAGTCTTAATAAAGCAGGCAAGCTGGGAAATTACTTTACATTTGCACAGCTTGAACAAACAGGCGTTCATCCAGCAATTCTGCGCTATATCTCGGGTGAACTAGATTTTTTAATATACGAAGACCGTCAGAAATTATTGAAAGAATCGGTTTTTGATTACAGCAGCGTTAAGATTACAGAGTATTTCCACAAGATCGGGGATGAGGTTAAAAGAACCAAAAAACTGAATCTTGAATACGTTGCCAAACTAATGCTCCATGCGATCTCGTTTAATTGTAATTATCTTGCCAGACCAAAATGGGCGCTGTTGAAATTCGTGTTTGAGGATGAAGGACAAAAATCCGCATCTGAGATAAGACAGATTTTACGCTACATTTACTTTTTTGATTACCTCCAGAAGATCATTCTCTCTTATCTCAACAAAAAGAAAGTAATTTCAATCAGTTATGAAGAATTTGATATACTTTTGAAAAAGGTAGATAGTTTAGGCGACGATGAATTTCAGCTTTCTACAGTTCAGAACGGCGCTAATTCTATATCGGAATTTTTTAATATCGGATCTTTGAATGCAGACCGCGTGCCGGTTAATGCTTTCACCCTTTTTATGCAGGAGAAAAATCTCGACACACAACTTGAGCGAATTATAAATTCCAACCATGACGAAGGTAAATCATATTTCTTGTTGAAGGATTTAAATAAGCTGATCCGCGACGCATTCCATTTTCAGGAAAAGCCCAAATCAGATGATCATAAAAGCGAGAAGACAGTTGAAGAAATTGAAGCCGACCTGTTCGGTGAGCAGTTGGAATTTGAAGTCCCGGATGATGAATCCGAGTCAGAAGATTATTTAAATGAAGAGATAGAACAAATTAAAAATGAAGAACCGGAGATTTCAGCCGGTGATGAGAAGAAGGATGAAATAAAAGAAAATGAAGATCTTGATCAATCTGCTCAAGATGAAAGTGAAATTATGGAAACTGAAGAAGTGAATGAAGAGGAGACGGAGAGCGAAAAAATATTAGAGGAATCGGAGGAAGAGCAACCCGAGGAAAGTTTTAGAGCACGTGAAGATGCAATTAAGATTGTAGATGACGAAGTTATTTTTGAGGATTCAAACGATGCCGTTGAGGAAACGGCTAAAACCGGTGAAAGTGATATCGAATTTGCTGAACATAGCTCAACATTATCGGTAGATACAATTGAAGAACTTCACGATATGAATTTCGAAGAGTTTGAAGAAGATGAAGATGAAGCTGAAGAAATTTCGGATGATTTAACTAAAACTGAATCGGTAGATAACTCTAATGTTGAAGCTGAACCGGAAATTAAAAAGGATGAAGATCCGGGACCGGATGAAGAACCGGAAGAGGATATTGTTGATTTCATCGAAGTTGATTTGATGAGCGGTGAATTAGATCACCCGGTTGAATTTATTAATGATGAAGAAGATGATGAAGTTGAGCCCGAAGAAAAATTTAATGACGATGAAACTGAGAATTATAAAGATCGAATGACGGAAGCAGAATCAACTGAAGAAGAATTAACAGGAAAAGAAAAATCAATACAAGAAGAATTAGTAAAAGAAGATTTAGAAACAGAATCCATTAGTGATGTTACTGAAGAAGATCAAATTGAAGATGAAACGGAAGAATCGAATGAAGATGAGTTCCACGAGGAAGATGAATCAGAACTTGAATTAAAATTTGAGGAACATGAAGAAACAGTTGATCCGGAATCCGAATTTATCGATGAACCGGAAATTGATATGCACGAAGATGAAATCGATGAAGAAGTTGCGGGGTACAAAGAAGACGGAGATAAAAATGAATCTTTCAGTGATAATCAGAAGCCCACAATTGATATAGGGGAACTTTTAGAGAATAAACATGTAGATAGAATCGTAGAAGTTGTTTTTGATCACGACATGGAAGAGTTTGCCAACGTGATCGAAAAAATTTCCGAAGCAGAATCAAAGGATGAGGCATTCGAAATAATCAATACTGTTTTTGAAAGCTATGAAATTAATCCTTCATCAAAAGAAGCAGAACACCTTAAAGAAATAATTTCCGAATATTTTGGAAATACCTAACCATGTTTATTGATTACGCAAAAATTTTTGTTAAAGCCGGAGACGGCGGGGACGGCGCCGTATCGTTCAGAAGAGAAAAGTTCGTACCTAAAGGCGGACCTGCCGGAGGTAATGGCGGCAACGGCGGGAACATAATTTTCCGAGCTGATAATAATATGCATACACTTTTGGATTTTAATTACAAAAAAAAATATAATGCCAAAAACGGTCAACCGGGAATGGGAGCATTAAAAGACGGAAAAACCGGTGAGGATATTATTATTAAAGTTCCCGTGGGCACTTTAATTAAAGATGCCGAATCCGGAAATGTAATTTTTGATTTGAATGAAAGCGGAATAGAATTTATTGCTGCTAAAGGAGGAAGGGGAGGCAAAGGGAATTCCAATTTTGCAACATCCACTAATCAAACTCCAAGGTATGCCGAAGATGGAAAACCGGGAGAGGAAAGACAGGTTATTCTTGAATTAAAATTAATTGCGGATATTGGATTAGTCGGTTTGCCGAATGCCGGTAAATCTACCTTTATTTCAGTTGTGTCGGCAGCACGACCTAAAATTGCCGACTATCCGTTTACTACACTTCAACCGAACTTAGGAATCGTAAATTACAGGGACTACCAAAGTTTTGTTGTGGCTGATATTCCGGGAATAATTGAAGGAGCACACGAAGGCAAAGGATTGGGTCTGCGGTTTTTACGTCACATTGAACGTACCAAAATTTTACTTCTATTGATTGATATCACTGAAGAGGATCATCAGAAAACTTATGAAGCATTGGTCTCGGAACTTGCAAATTACAGTCCCGACCTTGCGAATAAAAAGAAACTGCTGGCATTCTCCAAAGCCGATTTATTACCCGAAGATGAATTAAAAAAAATTGCTAAAAAGAAAATCCGGGGTTATGACGGTAAACCAATTATTTTTTCATCGGCATCAAAAATAGGTCTTAACGATTTGCTGGATCAATTATGGAAAATGCTGAACGATTAAGCAAAGTTAAATATTTCCTGTACCTTTCGATTTTATTCATCATAATGATTTTATCAGTGCTGATTAGTATTTTCATCGGCTCGGTTGATATATCATTTCAGCAAATATTCACGGGGTTGTTTCACCCTTCCGATTCAGTCGTCTCCCAAATTATCTGGGATATTCGATTACCTAGAATCCTGCTGGCAATTGCGGTCGGCGGTGGATTGTCGGTAACCGGTGCTGTATTTCAAGCGATTCTATTAAATCCTTTGGCGGAACCTTATATTTTGGGAATTTCAAGCGGCGGAACTTTCGGGGCTATCCTTTCATTTTTAATCGGACTCTCATTTTTCAGCACACAGATTTTTGCGTTTGCCGGGGCGCTTTTAGTTGTGGCTCTTGTTTTTATTTTGGGCAGAAGATTCGGTGAACTCGATCCGAATGTATTGTTGTTAACCGGTGTTATGATCGGCGCATTTTTTTCCGCCGCAATTTTATTAATGATTACAATGCTTAACGAATCGCTGCGGACTGCAATTTTCTGGCTTGTTGGTAATTTGTCTTTAGCCGACCGTAATTCCGTCTACTATATTCTACCGGTTTCCGTAATAATTTCTATTTTTCTATCGGCGAACGGGTATAAATACAACGTTCTTTCAATGGGAAGTGAAACGGCTAAACATTTGGGAATAAATGTAAACCGGTTTAAGAATGTGGTTTATATTTTATCCAGCTTATTAATCGGCGCGGTTGTTTCGGTTAGCGGGATTGTTGGATTTGTAGGATTACTCGTTCCGCATGCAACGCGACTAATTTTCGGTGTTGATAACCGTATTGTTGTTCCGGCATCATTTTTTATCGGAGCCGCATATTTAACATTTGCTGATACTGCTGCGCGGACTGTAATTGCTCCTGCTGAGATTCCTGTAGGAGCTGTTACTGCAATTATCGGAGCCCCGATATTCATATATTTACTCAGGAAAAGATTTCAGGTTATGAATTAATTTGTGAGGGAATAAATGAAAAAAAATAAAAGTAATTATCGGCGAGTGTTATTTTAGGAAGTAATCCTTCGCAAATATCAGAAATGGCTGCAAATTTATTTTCAGGATTAACTCTGCTCGCTAACAGCCGGTCAGCTGAAGATGAATCGGATTTATTTGCTGTTGATTACCTGGATGATACAAGATATTATCCCGGTAGTGTAAAATTCTTTTTTGAAAAATTAAGAGAAGACGGAAAAATAAGTGCCGGGGGAGCGGGAATTGCAGCTTTTCTTTCTACTCATCCGGACCCGGTAGAAAGAATTAATGAAACTAATAACCGTCTTACCGAAAGAGGAATCCCAATTTATTCCTATAAAAATGATGGTAAAAATATTTTCCGGGAGGAATACATGAGGAATATTTCAGAAAAATTATGAATTTAAAGAAAATTATTTCTTGAAGAATGATTCTATACTTCATATATTTGAATTCTGTATTTGAAACGGCGGGGTAGCTCAGTTGGTTAGAGCAGTGGAATCATAATCCACGTGTCGGGGGTTCGAATCCCTCCCCCGCTACCAAGTAAAGAGGTAATATTATGTATACATTATTAATGGCAATATCAATAGTAATTTCAGTAGTACTGATCATAGTTGTGCTATTGCAATCAAGTAAAGGAAGCGGATTAGCCGGAACATTCGGCGGCGGTCAGAATTTAGGTTCCGTATTCGGAACAAGAAGAACGGCAGATTTCTTAAGTAGAATCACATGGTGGCTTGGCGGAGTTTTACTCTTCCTGGCATTAGTAATTAATATGTTTTTCCTACCGGGTCAATCTACCTCCGAACAAAGAGAAAGCGTTATACAAAGTTCGCAGCAGCAGGCAATTCCTACTACACCTTCATTACCGCCTGCTTCAACAGAACAGCCGGCTACGGAAGGTGAAAATCAGCAGGAACCCCCTAACTTAGATTAGTACAATTGGATTTTTGTGAAATTGGAAGTTAAAACTCTGCTTACATGCAGAGTTTTTTTTAATATCCTTCGGCTAGAATTAATAGTATTTCGTCTTCAATGTTTTTGTGATAGTGTCCGCCCTTCTCTTTAAACTCACTAATCATACTTACAATCAATTCTTCACCGCTTTTAGTAGTTAAATAACCGGAAAGCGCCGAGACTCCGCGTAAGGTTCCGGTCTTTCCATGAAAGTTATCTTGAACAATTGTGCGGCGTAATCTATCCTCCAAGGTTCCGTCCCGCCCTGTTATTGATAGTGAGTTATAAAACGGTTCAAAGATTTCGTCATCAAAATATAAATATTCCAGTAACTGTGTTATTGCAGTAACGGTTATTTCATTAAAGCGTGAAATCCCGGAACCATCGACCACAGCAGTTCCCTCCTCAAAAATGTTCAACTCATCAATCATACTTAATACTGCTTGAGTTGCATAAAAGGAATTGCCTTGTGAGTCGCCGTAAAATGCACCGAGTGATTTAAACAAACATTCAGCCAAAAAATTTTCACTTTTCTTATTAATTTCTGAGATCAGCTCCGAAATTTTAATTCCGTAGCTGTCCAGCTCCAGCACACTTGACGGAGTAAAATTTTTTTCCGGAAGTGAACCAATTTCGATTCCTACTTTTTCTAACCTGTCATGAATAACAAAAGCAGCATAAAGCGGTGGATTTTGAACATAAATCCCGTAACTTCTCGGATATCTTCTAATTTTCAAACCGCCGCTCACAATTATTTCGATCCGGTCATCATAAAAGTTTGAGACTATCCTGGGAGTAGATCTAAACTTTGTTACACGTGCGCTGTTTTTTAATTTGAAAAACTTTGTGTCCGGAATTATTTCACACGCAACTGGTTTTCCTTCGCCGCTCTGTGTTGACATTCTCAGATCAATCACATTGCGGTCGAGTACAATTGCAGAAACCGGCGGTATCGATACATTGGCTCGTTCCTCGGTAATCCAATCATCACGGCTGTAGATACTGTCGAAAAATGAATCGTCACCGATAATTTTGCCGGTAATTTTTTTAATCCCGAATTTTTTCATTTTTATCGCGAAAGAATCAATCTGCTCAGTTGTAAATTTTGAATTGCCGAAACCTTTCACATAGATGTTTCCGTCAATAGTGCTGTCTGATATATCTAAATCATCAGTAAAAAATTTTGTTGTGAATTCAGCCTTAGTACCGAAGTAGTAAAATGCTGCGGCTGTTGTAAATAGCTTCGTATTCGATGCGGGTATCATCGGGCGTAATTCATTCCTGCCGTAAATAGTTTCCTTTGTGTTGGGATTATATATTAATATTGATGTTGTGGTTGAACCGGGAAGTTTTTCCAATACATTTTCTATTTGGTTTACGATTGTCTGACTTGAGGAATAACCGGAAATTATAAGAAAAGCAGCAAAAAAAAGTTTATATATATTCATGATTACCATTATCCGAAATTAAGTGAATCCAAAAATAAATTGCATCTTTCATAAATTAAAGTATTTTATAACTCCTTTTTTGAAAATATTGAAATAATTGGTGGTATTCTATGGCAAAGAAACAAAAACCTGTAAAGGCTTACAAAAATTTAGACTTTTTGAGTTCATCCGATGCGAGAACTGTGAGAATGTTAGCAGAGTTTTATGAACCGTTATCCCGCTTTAAAAAATTAGATATTGTTGATACTATAGTTTTCTTCGGTTCTGCAAGAATTAGTTCCGAGAAAGAAGCAAAAAAAGAATTGAGAAAAGTAAAGGCTATTAAAAACAAAAACACTACTGTCTATAAAGAGAAATTAAAACGAGCGGAAAGAAAATTACTCTTATCAAAGTATTATGAAGATACGGTTGAGCTTTCAAGAAGATTGACTGAATGGTCAATGAAGCTTTCAACCGAGCAGAGGAGATTTATTATTTGCAGCGGCGGCGGACCCGGTATTATGGAAGCCGCTAACAAAGGAGCTTATGATGCCGGTGGTGTTTCAATCGGTTTGAATATCAGCATACCTTTTGAGCAGTTCGTTAATAAATACGTGCCGCCTGAATTGGCATTTGAGTTTCATTATTTCTTCATGAGAAAATTTTGGTTTATTTACTTAGCAAAAGCGTTAATAGTTTTCCCGGGCGGTTTCGGTACTTTGGATGAATTGATGGAGGTTCTTACTCTTTCTCAGACCGGCAAAATAAAAAAGGAAATGAAAATATTCGTTTATGATACGGAATACTGGACCAGCATTATTAACTTCGGTGCGCTTGTTGAATACCAGACGATCAGTTTGGATGATTTGAAACTAATGGAATTTTGCGATACAGTTGATGATGCATTCGAAAAGATTACAAATCATTTCTCTAAATTTTATGCTAACGGAAACGATAGGAAATAAAAAAAGCCCTTCAAATGAAGGGCTCTTTTTTATTGAGAATAACGACTTTCTTTGGCTGCACGTCTCTTAGCTTTTAACCGACTCATTCTCTTTTCGATCGAAGGTTTAATGAAAAAGGTTCTTTTCTTAAATTCCTTCAAAACACCGGAACGTTCGTATTTCTTTTTGAAACGTTTTAGAGCTTTATCAATATTTTCGTTGTCTTGAACTTGAATACCAACCAAAGTTAATTCACCTACTTTCTAATTATTATAAAATTTTACGTCCATAATGTTAAATAAAATTTAAGCTTATTGCAAATAAATATTATCTGAATATCAATCCGTTTTTGATCGAATAACCATTTATTCTCGGATTGAATAGAAATCCGTTCAATATCACATATTTTATTTGACCGTTCTGCTTGATTATAAAATTTGCGTCGTTTTCTACTTCAATATCCCCGGACATTTCATCATCCGAAATTAGATTAATTGGAAGGGTAGTGTGACTGGCATCCTTTGACAGGTTTTTTACTCTAACAAAAGTGTGACCCTGTTTTAATAATTCGACTGCCTGCACTGGAGTCAAATCATTTTCTGATTCCAAAATCGCCGGAGCCGTATTTCCGGGAATAACTTCCATTCCTTCACAATCAATATCTTTGTACCCGTGATAAATTGAAAGGTCACCAATATCTTCGATAAAACCCTTGAAATATCCGTCCTCTTTATCGGCGGTATTAAACTCATCGAGGTTTACGCCTATATCGATTGTGTAAAATTTATTATCGAATTTTATTTTTAGATTCCTTAACAGCAAGTCGAAAATAAGTTTGTCATTATCGGGAATATTATAGTAATCTTGGATATCTTCACTTTCATAATAACCGTTAGCGATTGTCTGAAAACCGGTAAGAAGCGCGATGAAATTTATCTTCCGGATAAATTGTTTTTCTTCATCATTTTTCCATCCGCCGGATTCAATCAACACTGAACTTGTACCCCATTTAATAAAATTATCACCGAATGCACGCGGTTCAAAATCATCGCTGTATTTTGCCATGTGACCCGGAATATATTGATTTAATTCATTATAAATATCAACAATTACCTGCATGGTTTTTGTTCGTACATCATTTATTTCCTTTTCATAATTAAACGGCGGTGTTAGAAAAGATATTGTTGCTGTTTTAAAACTGATACCGGCTGAATAGCGTGTACTTTGATCGTGCAGGTTAAATCCGAATACCGGCTTAATCATTTCATGTGCATTTTTCAGCGCTTTTGATTCAGGGAATTCTAATCTCAGGGCATCTCTATTGAGATCAATCTGCAGCGCATTTCTTCTCGTAAATCGCTCGGCGCCATCGGGATTAAGCATGGGGATAAAATAGAGCGTAACTTTATTTAGCAGGTCTTTTCTGAAATCATTGAATTCATCATCTGATGAGAAAAAATTGAGTAGGTCAAAAAGTGCACCAGTTGCTGTCGATTCATCACCGTGCATTTGCGACCATGCTAAAACGGTTATTGATCCATTGCCGATTTTAATTAAATTGATTTCCCTTTCTTCAAGTGATTCACCGATCTTCACAATTTCAAAAATCTTTTTGCTTTTCATTTTTTCAATTATCGGTAGAATATCAGAATGTTTAAATCGGCGGTCGTTTAAAGAAGATTCTTTATATCGATCATAAGTATCGTAAAAGGATTTCGAAATAATATGTTGTGATTTTATTGGACTCATAAAGTTGAATGCAAATAGAAAAATAAAAATTAGTGTTAATTCTCTAATCATTTTGTGTTCTTAATTTGTGATAAGTTATGCGAATATACAAATAAAAATAAATTATGATGAATTGGAATCATATCAATACATACTTCACAATAAATTTTAACTGCCGCTTGTAGGGAGATTTTTCAAAGGTGACATGATCTAACTAAAATCAATCCATTTATAGAATTGAGCAGAGTTAAACTACAATTAGATATTGCCTGGAAAAAATTAAACTCAATACATTATCCCGAGATTAATTGTTAGATAAAAACTGCCGATATCATTTCGGAATTTATTCCTAAGGTTTTCAACGCCTTCATCGAACATGTGAACAAAATAGTATCTCAAATTAACGCCAACTAAATTTGTTTTGCTCAATCCAAAATTTGCACCAAATCCGAAATAACCGCCTACTGCAAATTTAGCTCGCGCTTTCCCGAATGAATTAAAAAACTCCAGTTCATATGGAGTTGTAACCACCATAGTCGGTCCTGCTGCAATGTTTATGTACGGTCTAAGATTATCGGTTATTACATTTTCAAATATTCTGTACTGCACACCGGTGAATAAAGGAAGGAAAAACACACGGTTAAGTTTGCCTGCGGTATAAGTTCTTCCCCAATAATCAATATATTCTACTTCTTGATCATCCTTAGATTCGGAAATTGAAAAATCGATAAAGCCTCTTAGGTCTTCAGTGAGTGCGAATCTATAAAATGTTCCAAGTCCGAAACCGCTTTCATGAAACATAATATCAACGCCCCATGAATTACCGGGAAACTCTTCAGGTGGTTTTTCAGGAGCTAGTTCACCAATTTTCTGTGCATTTATAAAGGAGATAGGAATTATCATCATAAATAAAATAAACTTTTTCATATTTTCATCCGGTTACATTTTTACATTATTGCTAAAGAAAATTAAAAAATTAATTCAATATTGCAATACATTTAGTTGGTTATTGAATTTAGTCATATTATTTAAATTACTATTGTCCTCCAAAAGTTCCGTTTTTTTTGAAAATTCTCAAATCATAAAACAATAAATAGAGTACAATTCATAAAAAAACCACCTCTTGTTTTAGGTTCAACCTGTACATCGGGTGTGGTGGGCGGAATTTGTTCTTTCGGGTGATATGAAACGTAAACCGGGAAGTATTGATTTAAACTGATTTCAATTTTATTGTCTGAAACGGGAAAGGTTAAATCAAGTCCAAGTTTACCAATCCCGATCCGTTTTATCTTTAGCCGGTTTGAATAAAAATCACTCACACCGAAAACCAAATACGCAGGCTGCCATGATTCAATTATTAAGTCGGGGGAAATATCCATAAAAGACAGTTCCGGCTCAATGATCAGCCAGTCAAACTTCCATTCATTCGAGGCGGTAATATTAAATATACTGAGATTAGCGAATACCCGGTAATAAATTCTGTTTAGAATAAATGACTGCAGCACCGAAGTGAAAGGAAATGATTGGAGGCTGCCGATTATCTTACTTCTTAAATAAAAATAATCAAGCGAAATGTTTGATGTTGAATTTTTCCGCCACCTATATGTGAAATTGGTTGATGCAAAGTTTAGGTAAATATCGGGAAGTTTTGTGACCGAAAAACTAGCGTTGTTTGAAAGCAGGGTGATTTCACTCGTTCCTGATAAATTGTAATATTCTGCAGAAAAAATAAAATCATGAAATAAATGTTGATAATTGATATACCACAAATTAATTGTCGTATTATCATGTGCGGAAAATTTACCCGGAAGATTTGATTCACCCGGCAGCGAAAAAGAATACTCAACTTTTAAGTTGGAATTATGTGCGGGAATAAAATTCAGTCCGGTAGCAACTCCTCTGAATTTTAAAAAGTGCGCAGCGGAAAGAAAATCAGTATTGTAACGTGTTTCAATTTGAAAAGGGTATATCCTGTTAAAAAAACTGAATGAAATAGAATGCAGTAATTTGAGATTTAGATAAAACTGTGTCTTTAGTTGATACTCCACTCCCCAATTATCATAGGCTTCAAGTGCACCTGCTTTGAATTCTGCTGCCGCGAAACCGAAGTTCTTTGTGTAGGATAGATTAATTGTATTACTGTTACTTCCCAAGAAAAAATCAAAATCGGATTTAAAATTAGTAGTTCTTATAAAATTCTCAGACCGCCGGTAGTTAAAGGAAATCAAACCTGATCCGGTTTGGTAATCCGCATTAAGGAATGCAGTACCGGAGTAAACATCTGATGAAATCGGATAGTTTTCGTCACGTAAAATATCTTTATAATCATAACCTAATTTGAGGTTATGCTGACCGGTTTCTTTATCTATAAAAGAGAAAGGCTGCGCGTTTATTTTACACGCAGCCCATAAAATCAGAATCTGAAAAAAAAGTATTAATGGATATCTCAAGGAGTAACTGAAATTGTGTTTGAATATAATTCTTCGGTTCTCATATAATTATCGGCATAATAATCATCGGAAAATTCTCCCCACCAACTGGTTCGAACTCTGTAATAATAAGTAGTGCCGGGTGTAACATCGTAATCATAGAAAGAAGCCGAACTTGAAAAATAGTCCTTATAAATTCTATCGGTGAATGTCCCGGTGCCATTATCTCGTTCAATCACAAAATACCCGCTGTAACTGGATGACCATCTAAGTAAAACGTATTCAGATGGCGATGTTTCCGCATAAAGTCCGCTCGGTTGGTTATCGGGAATATTCACCTGCACCCAAACGGATTTCTTTGCTTGTGCATGAAAGATATCCGAAGTTGTATCAAAATATAATGTTTTAGTTCCCTCGCCGTAATCTATCTGTGCGCCGTTGATTAATATAGGGGAAGTAGTAACATCGGTAATAATTATTTCGAAATCCCCCCATTCATCAGTCACATCGGAGTATGAATTTCCGAGATGAGTTATTGTAACAGTTGCATTTGCCACATCACCATAATAAGAATGGTCAAAACTTACCCATCCATGTATAGTATATCCGTATTCGTCATCAATCCAAAGAAGACGCTTCAGTGTTTCATTATCCATGCCGGGTAAAAAACCTCCAAATGTAGGATCGGGGAAAACGAAATCATCATAGGTTTCCGCATCGAATTTTATATCAATATCCCATTTATCCGTACCCACTGCAGATACCGAGTAAGAGGGGAGATAAGCTGCTTTAGGATTGGCTGCCGGCGAATTAAAAAAGTTGCCGATATTGAAAGTTACATCGTAGGAGTTATCGTGTGAGTCGGCATTAGGAATATGGACTGTCACATTATTGTTTATTGCATCCCGTGCGTAATCCAAATATTTTTTTACTGAATCGAGATCATTTTGGTAAATACCATCTTCCCCGATTCTTAAAATCGCATCACTTAAGCCACCGGAATAACTTTCAAGACTGTTTATGCCGTCCGTAATTTTACTTAAGCATGTATTCAGTTCATTTTTTGCATTAGCTGCTCTTGCGGCTCCGTCCGATGCTAAAACGAAGAAGGTAGTATTATCCTGCCTGATGGCATTTAAAATTGTGGTTTGTTCATAATCTGGTAATGTGAAATTATACATCAGGAAAACTTCCATTGCAAATTTTACTGCATGTAATACTGCATCAGTCAGATACAACTCAGTTCTATAAATTGCAACGGGATCCAGATCCGAATCACCCTGCATGTTTCCGCTTATTTCGAAACGAAATTCGGGGTTGGTTTCGCAAACCGCCAATCTTTCAATCGAATAATTAATTTTCGGAACAAAGTTGTCTCTTAAAATTCTCTGAACCTCGCTTATCAAAGGGGGATCAACTAGGGCGGCTTTTTGAATTGTAAGAAGACTTTGCGCAACTTGAGCAACCGGTACTTCCAAAGCGCTTGCGGTTGTTGGAATTACCGGACGGTTAAGAATTTTGGAAAAGCTTCTGTCATTAAACGATGCTTCCATATCCTTTATCATTTGATTCATTTCTGGATCGGCATAAGCAATTAGTATTTCTGTAATTGCTGCACCAAGATTTGCATCAAGATTTTCCGGGTCTAATTCCAAAGCATCTTTATACAAATTATTTGCGGGAATAAATTGAAGTGCATCGAAGTCACTTGCAGTTTCAAATGAGCCGTTTACCCAAAAAGAAAATTGACCCTCCATCAGGTCATAAGCTTCGTCGGATTTTACTTTGGAGGCTTCCGGATCGTATGATGGTTCTTCATCATCGGGTTCGGCAGAATCGCATCCAATGAATAAAATTCCGAAAGAGATAAGTATTGCAATTACTAACAACAATCGATTTGATTTCATTTTTGCCTCATGATTAATAAATATGATTTATATTCTAGTTTTAAGACAATCTATATTATTGAAAATTGCAGCTATCGCACAAATTTTCTTGTATAACCAAATCAATTTTTTATGTTTGTTAATATATTAAATAAAAAAATCATATATACAATGCCTACTAACCTTGAACTAAAAATAAAGATAGATAATCAAGAAAATCTTTATAAACAGATAGAAAAAATTGATGCCGCTTTTGTTAAAAGTATTCATCAAAGAGATATTTACTTTAAACATGATTGCGGATTGCTTAAACTTCGAGTACAAGATGAAAATGCCGAATTAATTTATTATGACAGGAACGAGACTGGCGACCGTTTCAGCAATTATAGTATTTTATTAGTTGACAAGAAAAACGGTGAGGAATTTTTATCAAACATTTTAACTGTTGAGATAATTGTTGAGAAGCTCAGGAAACTTTATATGTATAAAAATACTAGAATTCACATCGACGAAGTTAAAAACTTGGGTTTATTTATGGAATTTGAAACACTCGTTCTAACTTCGAAAGAAGAAGCGGAAGCAGAATTTAATGAGCTTGTGAAATTATTGAATGTTGATCTAAACAATCAAATCAGGTCGTCGTACAGAAACTTATTAACGCAAAAATGATACTTACAAAGGAAAATATTAAATCGATTGATTTGGATCATTTGATCAATCTTCATATTAAAGAAAATATTGTTGATAAAGTTTTGATAATTGTTCCGACAAACCGAAAACTCAGAAACTTAAAGAAAGAAATAATTTCACTCTCGCCTAATATGTCGGTTTCCGAAATCAACATTGAAACGCTTACCACATTAACAACCAAACTGTTGAAAAGTGAAGTTAATTTCGGCGAGTTAACCGATTCGGCATTTATTGTTTTGCTTAAACAGGTAACCGATTTTCTCGAGTTCAGATATTTCAATGCTTACCGTGATGGTATTCCCTCAGGTACGCTTGACCGGATTAAAAATGTAATTTCGGAATATAAGAAACAGGGTATCTCGCCGGACTTATTAAGAAAGGAAGCCAAGGAATTAGATAAGTCTGAGAAATTGAAAGCGCTTGATATTGCAGATATTTATGATGCTTACCGGGAAAAGTGTTTTTCAGTCGGGCTTTATGAAGTAGGAGATATTTACAGCGAACTGCTGAAAATTGGAAAGCAAAAATTTGAGATTCTTTTTCGCAAGTTGTTTCCTGAGCTTGAGACAATTATAATAAACGGTTTCGATGAATTTTCTAACCTCGAATTAGAATTGGTGAATAATACCGCCGAACTGAGTAACATCAAGACTTTCATCGATTTCGATTACTACTCGTACAATCCTTGGATATTTTCACATCTTGATAGATGTTACGAGAAACTCAGCAAAAGGGGATTCAGGTTAATTCAAGATTTATCCCCAGCAGGTGCGGATGAATTTCGTAATTTAATTAGAGAAAATCTGTTCCTAAATAAGTTTGATAAACCAACGCAAAAATTTCAAAAAGAACTATTTTTAATTTCTGCGGCTGATAGAAATCAAGAAATCGAACTTGTATCAAAAGAAATAAAGAAATTGATTACAGAGCAGAATGTTCTGCCGCACAAAATTTGCGTGGCGTTTAATTTAATTTCCGGTTACTCCTCCAAAGTTCGCGACCAGTTTAATGTTAACGGCATACCCGTCAATTTAACAGATAGATTATCGCTCGATCAATCGCCCCCGGTTTCTGCAATTATTAATTTCCTGGAAATATTAGAGAGCGATTTCTATTACAAAAGTATTTTCCGGGGGCTTTCAAGCGGATTTATAAGTTTGAAAAACATTGACCTGCAGAATTTAATTAAGACAGCTTCGGAACTTAAGATTGTAATCGGTAAGAATAATTGGATTAACTCGATTGATGATGCAATAAAACGACTAAAATATTCGGATGAATTTGAGCGGACTATTGATGAAAAAACGAAAGCGTATAAAAAAGCTGCATCGGATATTAATGAGATTTACAAACTGATAAGTCCGTTCGATAAAAAACTTAATGCAGAGGAATTCCGAAATGAGCTTGAGCTGCTGATATCAAAATTAGATATTCCCGGTAATTTGCTGAATAAAAATGATTTGCGCGCGGAAGAAAATATTAAAGCAGTGTCAACCTTCCTGGAAACTGTTGATGAAGTCTTCCGGATATTTTCGATCGATCATTCCCCGGATGAAGAGTTCGATTTCCACATGCTGTTCGATTTTATTAAATCGGCTTCGACGCGTGCCCGTTTTAATATCAAGGAAAGATCGGATTTAGGTGTTTTGGTAACAAAAGTTAATGAGATCCGCGGGCTGAGTTTCGATTATCTTTTTATCTGTGGATTGGTGGACGGTGATTTCCCGACTCATTACAACCCGGAAATTTTCTTCTCCGGTTCTTTTGCAAAACATGAAATGATTCATCAAACCGAGGAAAGGTATCATTTGTATCAGTCATTATGCAGTTGGAAGAAGAGGCTGTATTTATCAACCCCGATGAGTGAATCAAAAAAAGAATTGGTTCAATCGAATTTCATCAAAGACCTATCTAATTTATTTGAATTTACTTTTATTACTGAGAATGATTATAAGTCAACTTTATTTTCAATTGACGAAGTGCTGCAGCAAAGTCCGAATATTGATCCGGATTCAATTGAGCATTTGATCAGCGAAACCGGGAAAATTGATCTCAGTATAAAAGAGTTAAACGATGCAATTATTATTGATGAAATCAGATCTGAACAGAATGACCGACAGACAATTTTTAACGGATACCTGCTTGGTGAAAATCCATTGATTGATTCGATGGCTGAATTAAATTCAGAGTTGATTCTCAGATTACAGGGTTTCAAAGAAAAGCAGTATTCGATTTCTCAATTGGAAACATATACGAAATGCCCGTTCAAATATTTTGCTGAACGATTACTTAATTTATCCGAAATAGAAGAACCGACGGAGGAAGTAAAAGCAATTGAACTCGGAAGTGTGCTTCACAGAATATTATTCAGATTCTATACATTCGTGCAGGAAAATGATATTGATTTAACATCATTGAATGATGAACAATATAAAAAAATAGAAAGGAAACTTTTTCAAATAGGTGAAGAGGAAATTGAAAATGCTTCAATGAATTCACCGGCGGCATTTTACGAAAGAGAAAAAATTTTAGGCATCGAAGGTAATAGGGAAAATTCTATACTATATCAATTCATTCAAGAAGCGGTTTCGGATACATCTGGATTCAGACCGCAATTTTTTGAGGTAGCTTTCGGCGGAATAAATCTTAACGATAAAGATAAATTATTAAGTACAGCTGAACCGGTTAAAATCGGCGAGGTTGAGATAAGAGGTAAAATCGATCGAATCGATATCAATGAAACTTACAAAACATTCGAAGTTGTTGATTATAAACTAAGTGGAAACAAACCGAGTAAGAATGATCTTTATGACGGCATTGCATTGCAGCTTCCTATTTATATGAAAGCCGGGAAGGATTTATTGAACAAATATTTCGATTCGGAATACAAACCCGAAGGGATGTATATCTATTCATTAAAATTCAGCAAAAATGGATTCGGTAAAAATGAAGTAAGCATCGCAAAAAAATCCGATGATAAAATTATTAAGAATAAAGAAATTATTGAAAGTGCTTCGGAAAAAGTGATAACCTGCGTTGATAGTATTTCAAAAGGGATATTTCCTTTAACCTCACTTGCAGATGCTGAGAATAAAATATGCCGGTTCTGTGAATTCAGCGGTATATGCCGGATTGCGGAGAAATCAATTTAAAATTAAATAAACATCCTAATATTCTTGATAACATAAATAAAATTATTTAGTTTTGTGCATACCACTGCCGGAGCAGTGGTAATTTTTTTTAAACAATTAAATGAGGGGTTCAAAGTGTCGAACTTTGTTTATCTCAGTAAAGATAAATTTAGAGAATTGGAAAGTGAATTAAGGGAACTGAAGACAAACGGTCGAAAGCAAATGGCTGAAAGAATTGCTGAAGCCAGGTCGCATGGTGATTTATCCGAAAATGCAGAATATGATGCTGCAAAAGAAGAACAGGGGCTTTTGGAATTAAAGATCAGTAAATTGGAAGATCTTCTTTCACGTTCGCAGACTATTGATACATCAATTTATCCGCAGGATGAAGTACATATTCTTTCCACTGTTAAAGTGAAAAACATGAATAATTCGAAAACATATACATATAAAATTGTATCACCGGAAGAAGCTGATCTTCAGAAAGGAAAAATTTCTACAACTTCGCCGGTCGGCGCTGCATTAATGGGAAGAAAAGTTGGTGAAATTGCCAATGCTAAGGTACCGGCAGGTGTAATCAAATTTGAGATTTTGAATTTGGAATAAAAGTTTTAAATACAATTATGAAGTCAGAATTCCGCCTAAACAGGCGGATTCTTTTTAGGAAGAGTCATGAAATCGTTCAAATCGCTGGAACAAAAAGCAATTAAATTTATCGACCGGAATAACCTGGTTTCCCCAGATGATTCCGTTTTGATTGCTTTAAGCGGCGGTCCGGATTCGGTTCTTCTGCTATTGTTCTTTGAGAAATTCAAAAAAAGATTCGGAATAGATATCTGTGCGGCACATGTTAATCATCATCTCAGAGGTAATGAATCCTATGAAGATGAAACTTTTTGTATAGAGCTTTGCAAAAAACTAAGCGTAAAAATTTTTACTGATGATGTTGATGTTGACGGATACTCTAAAAAGAATAATATCGGTGTTGAGGAAGCGGCAAGAATTTTAAGATATGATGCGCTGAAGAAAATTTGCAAAGAGAATAAAATTAATAAGATTGCCACAGCGCACACAAAAAATGATAACACTGAGACTGTTTTATTGAACCTAATAAAAGGATCCGGCATAACCGGTTTGTCGGGAATTCCGGTTCAGCGAGAAAATATTATTCGACCGTTACTCGATGTAACGAAAGAAGAGATTCTGGATTATCTGGGAAAAATAAATGTAGAATATCGTGAAGACAGCACCAATTTTGAGAGTGAGTTTGAGCGCAATTTTCTTCGGAATGAAATTATTCCGGTGATAAAATCCCGGTTCAATATTAAATTAGATGATGCGGTTTTTCGAACATCTAATAATATCAGAAGCGCGGGAAGATTCATCGAATCGGTTTTTAATAAAATCAAAAATGATTTTGTTATCGAATCAAACGACAGTCTACTTTTAAAAGACGATTTATTTAATAATTACGGTATTGATGCGGTAAGTGAAATTGTAAAACGCATTATTGAACAGAAATTCGGAATTGCTTTCATTTATACTGATTATCAAAAAATTCGCGATTTGTTCCTCAATCAGAAAGGGAAAATGTCTGAATTAAATTCCGAATTAAAAATTTTCCGTGAGAACGACGGGATTCTTATTCTAAAAAACAGTGATAACAAATTTGACCCGGTTAAAATTTATCCCGGCAAAGAATTCGACGGCGGATGGTTCAAATTACAAGTGAAGAAAGTGAGCGGTATTAAGAATTATAAATCAAATCGATTTCATGAAATTATTTCCGCTGAAAATACAGATGAAGAATTCACGTTAAGAAAGTGGAGAAGGGGAGACAGGTTTAAGCCTCTTGGAATGAAAAATTTTAAAAAGGTTTCTGATTTTTTAAATGAGCAAAAAATTCCGGCTCATAAAAAAAAAGATCAACTAATTTTGGAGAATAGGAACAATATTGTATGGATTATTGGTTTAAGAATAGATGACAGGTACAAAATTACATCACAAACTAAGAGTTATTACGATTTATGGATGAAAACAAAGAAGTAAAAGCGGATGAGATTTTAGTCGGAAATGAAAAGTTCATCCCGATGCTTACGGAAGAAAAAATTCAGAGCCGGATAAAAGAGCTCGGTGAAAAATTAACCAAAGATTACCACGGCAAATTCCCGATCTTCATTGGAATTTTAAATGGATCTTTTATGTTTATGTCTGATCTGATTAAACATGTTGATGTTAGTTGTGAAATTGATTTTTTTAAACTATCGAGTTACGGCGATGCTAAAATTTCCTCCGGGAATGTAAAACTTCTAAAAGAATTAAACGCAGATGTTAATGATAGACACGTTGTAATAGTTGAGGATATAGTTGACAGCGGTCTGTCCATCAATTATATAGAAAGATTAATAAACGAACTTAAGCCTGCAAGTATGAAGGTTGTATCCTTGCTGGTAAAACCTGAGAGTTTAAAATATAATGTTAAAATTGACTATATTGGTTTCGAAATTCCCGACAAGTTTGTTATTGGGTATGGGTTGGATTATGCTCAAAAGTACAGGAATTTGAGATCGATTTACGTCTTAAGCGAATAATGGAGTAGATATTTCAGATGAAAGAAGAACTAAATATAAGTTGGAAAATGTCGGACAACAATTCTGATGGAAAGAAAACACCTCCAAAACCAGGTCGAGGTTTTAAAGGCGGAGGTAAAAAACCAGACGGTGATTTCGATTGGTCGAAAGTAATACGAACTGTTTTTAGCTGGGGTGCAGTGATAATTGCTGCAGTTGTTGTAATGCAGTTTTGGCAGGCAGATACTACGAATGCAATTGAAGTATCTTACGATGTTTATGAAAACTTTTTATACAATGATAAAATTGCAGAAGCAAAGATTGTTAAAACCGATATAAATGATTATGTATTTGAAGGAACGTTAATCCAGGAAGAACGCATACTGATCAATGATAATTATATAAAGGTAAACAAATTTGCAGTAAACATTATTGAACCGATTATTCAAGATCAGGAAAAAATCTGGAGAGAGAAAGGAATCAAGTATACTTTTGTTAAGGATTCCAATGAATGGCTGACTGTGCTACTTGGATTTTTACCTTGGATTCTTATTGCCGCTGTTTGGATATTTTTTCTTAAGAGAATGCAGGGCGGCGGTGGAGGCGGTACAAGAGGAATTTTCAATTTTGGAAAGAGTAAAGCCAAATTAATTTCCGAATCCTCAATTAAAGTTACTTTCAAAGATGTAGCCGGAGCTGATGAAGCAAAACAGGAATTGGAAGAAATTATTGAATTCCTTAAAGAACCTACGAAATTTCAAAAGCTTGGCGGAAAAATTCCCCGCGGTGTTTTATTGCTTGGACCTCCCGGAACCGGAAAAACTCTGTTAGCTCGTGCAGTTGCCGGTGAAGCCGGAGTTCCTTTCTTTTCAATAAGCGGTGCGGATTTCGTGGAAATGTTTGTCGGAGTTGGCGCTAGTCGTGTTAGAGACCTATTCGAGCAGGGAAAGAAAAGCGCTCCGTGTATAATTTTTATTGATGAAATAGATGCGGTCGGCAGGCATCGCGGTGCAGGTTTAGGCGGCGGGCATGACGAACGTGAGCAGACACTTAATCAGCTTCTTGTTGAAATGGACGGATTTGAACAGAACAGCGGTGTGATAATTATCGCTGCAACAAACAGACCTGATGTACTCGACCCTGCATTGCTGCGTCCCGGTAGATTCGACAGGCAGGTTGTTGTTGATCGTCCCGATGTTAAAGGTCGTGAAGGAATATTAAAAGTTCATACACGAAACATTCCTCTTGCTGAAAATGTGAACTTGAAAACTCTTGCAAAAGGTACGCCCGGACTTGCAGGCGCAGAGCTTGCGAATATGGTTAATGAAGCGGCATTACTCGCTGCAAGAAAAGATAAAAAAAATGTTGATATGGTTGATTTTGAAGAAGCAAAAGATAAAGTGATGATGGGTATGGAACGGAAAAGTATGATAATTTCCGAGGAAGAAAAGAAACTTACCGCGTATCACGAAATTGGACATGTTTTAGTTGCATTGAAAATACCCGAATCCGACCCGGTTCATAAAGTAACAATTATTCCTAGGGGAAGAGCATTGGGTGTTACAACCTATCTTCCCGTTGATGAAAAGCATACATATTCACGTGAATATTTGGAAGCGACAATTACTTATGCTCTCGGCGGGCGAGCTGCTGAAATGCTGATATTTAACCGTCTCACAACCGGTGCCGGCAACGATATCGAAAAAGCCACGAATCTTGCGCACAAAATGGTGTGTGAATGGGGGATGAGTGATAAGTTAGGACCTCTTGCTTACGGTAAGAATGAAGAAGAGATATTCCTCGGTCGTGAAATTACGAAACATAAAGACTTCAGCGAAGATACATCTAGAATAATCGACGAAGAAGTAAAAGGTATTGTAACCGGGTGTATGAAGCGGGCAGAAACAATTTTGAATGAGAATATTGATCTTCTGCATAAATTATCTCAAGAATTGCTTGAAAGAGAAATTCTTGACGCTGATGAAATTGAAAAAATTATAAGCGGCGTAGAACTACCGCCGGTAAAAAGAAATGATGAAAACACAGACTCCGGGAAGGAAGAAATTCCCGAGCATGTGAAAAAATTAATGGAAGAAAAACAAAAGATGAACGAAAATAAAGATTCAAAAGAGGACAATGACGCCGACTGATAATGGTTCCATTGATTATAAAAATGAATTATTAAGAAAAGCGATTCATTTGTGTTCTCTTTCCATTCCGGTTATTTACTACTTTTTAACAAGGGAATTGGCGTTAACAGTGCTGATTCCCTTGGCTGTTTTATCCTTGGTGTTGGATTTATCAAGATATTTTTTCCCGCCTTTCAGCAAATTTTTCTATATGTTTTTCGGATTTATGCTCCGTGATCATGAAAAAAACGATAAGAAGAAAACTCTTAACGGTGCAACTTATGTTTTAATCTCTGCAGCGCTTGGAGTTTATTTTTTCCCGAAAGTTATTTTTATTACCGCTTTTGCAACCTTGATTGTTGGAGATATTGCCGCAGCGCTTATCGGACGGAAATTCGGGAAACATAAATTTCTATTTAAAAGTCTTGAAGGAACTTTATCTTTTTTTGTCTCAGCATGTGTTGTGGTGTTTATTGCACCTAAAATTGAAGGTAATATCACCGAGTATCTGATAGGAATAATTGCTGTAGCCGTCGGCGCTATCGCTGAAAACGTTTCTTACGGCTGGGCGGATGATAATCTCACAATCCCCATTTCAATTGGAGTTACAATGTGGGTTTTATACACAGTTATGATGCCGAATATTCCCATTATACTGGAAAATGTCCCTATGTAATTTTATTTGAAACATTTGAAAATTTATAACTGTATAAATTTCGACCTATTCAAATAATAAAGCAAAGTGCCTATGAATCTTAAAAATCTACTGATTTCCCTAACATTAATTTCAATCTCAATATTTTCCTTTACTTCTTGCGACAGTAAATTAAAACCTGCCGTCGGAAACGAGGATGAAATTTATGTGTTTGCCGATTCAACCGAATTCGAAGCCGTTGAAGGTTCACTGTTGCAGGTTTTTGGAAAGATAATTTATACACCCCAGCCTGAAAAGTTGTTTAGTCTTAACCGGCAGAATTTAGAGAAACTGCAAAAATATAAAAATAAAAAGAACATTATTTTTGTTGCCCCGCTAAATTCGGGATCGCAAACCTCCAAATTTATAAGTAAGTACCTCGACACAAACGTAGTTGAACTGGTTGAAAACGACAGCGAATATGTATTCAATAAATATGGACTTTGGGCAGCCGATCAACTCGTCATGTTTCTAACATCACCTTCACTGGAGCAATTAAACCGGAACATTTTGGAAGGGCATGAGGATTTACTTTATTACTTCCAAAATATTTCCAATAAGCGTCTTTTTAAAAGTGTTTATAACGCAAAATATGAAAAGAAAGAAATTGAAGCTGAATTACTAAGAGACCATGGCTGGATAATTTACGTCCAAGCAGATTTTCAACTAGCATTGAATGACCCGGATGATAATTTTGTGTGGCTGCGCCGCGCACCAAACTCCGATATAGAAAGATGGATCTTCGTACATTGGATTGATAATGCATCTCCCGAATTTTTAGAACCTGATTCAATTTATAAAGAGCGAAACAGGATAACTAAAAAATATCTTCGTACTGCTGATGAATCGAGCTACGTAATGATTTCCGATTATTATATGACAACGCACGAAGTTAATTTCAATGATCGTTATGCGCTAATGACCCAAGGTCTTTGGAAGATGGAAGATGAAACTATGGGCGGTCCCTTTATAAATTATACTTTCTTCGATGAGAAAACTAAAAGAATTTATATGATAGATGGTTCGGTTTATGCTCCCAAATACTACAAGAAAAAAATCATTCAGCAGGTTAATGTGATTCTTCGTTCTTTCATGACCGAAGATGAATTAACAGCCGATAAAATTGAAGATCTTCTTGACGAATTAGATTAATCATTTTCTAATATTTTTTGAAGCTGGGGACTTAATGTAATTTGCGGGAAGTCCTCTTTTATTTTGTTCACATATAACTTTGCCCGTTCCTTTTTGTCAAACTGCATTTCGTATGCGGCTCTGTTTGATAACATACCAACAACAAGATCAGCAATAAAATCAGTATACTTATTCCCCCTCTTAGGAAAGCGGATTTTAAAAGTCGGAAGCGGCGCATCAACGTAATCATCCGTAAAAACAACTTTATAAAGGAATAAATGAGGCACAATTCTTTTACCTTCGGGCAGAATAAACTCTCCGTTTCTTAATTCATTTGCAACTAATTCGGGACCGATGTAATAATCATGTTCATCAATATTTTCAGAAATCAATTTTTTCATAATTTCCCTGTAGAGAGTTTCCAATCTATTTGCGTCAAAATTTTCCGAGCGTTCGAAATGAGCTAGAGCTTCAAGAAATGAATTTATCTCATTTTCTACTCCGTAAAACAGTTCGGGATAATTATTATCAAGCTGATTATAATACCATGATCTCCTAAGCAACTCTTTGTCTATGATTACCACATCATTCCTAAATTCTTCGGCATACTGAAAATAATAAGCTGCGGAAATGAAATAATCCCATTGGTAAGAAAAAACAATAGAATTTGGTTCGGTGCTGTTTAATAAGGATTTAGTATAATCTTCATAAGTATAAATTCCCGATTGATCTACTTTAGAATAATTTACAACAAGCTGTATAAATGCTAATGTAAAAAATATTGGTAAAATATAGTTGGATCGAATATTTCGCTCACTGAGAAATTTATAAACTGCATAAAATCCAAAAGTTATAAAAAGTGAGAGAGATATATATGCAAGCAGAAAATATGCGTCAATATCAACAATATCATAATTGATTGAATAAAATACTACCGATAAAAACAGAATGCCGATAATCAACAAAATCTTTTTCGATTTCGTGATTAAAAATCCTATTCCAGCCAGTCCGAATATCAATCCTATGTATGCAAATTCAGAAGGAAGATTAGTTAAAAAATAGGTCAATTGTTTTTTCGCGGAATCGAATGATGAGAATAACCAAACCTGGTATTGAGCGCCGCTGAAATGACGCATAAATCTTTCCCAGTTATCTGGATTTCCCCAATTCAGAAGCGGATTAAAAGAAGCACGAACCGGCAGATAGATATAATTCAAAATTAATACCGGGAAGAAAATCAGCAGCATAATCCCAATCTTTTTAAAGGATGCAATCCTAAATCGATTCTTATCAAAAAACAAATATGCGGTTAACGGTAGAATTAAAATGGTAGTAAGATGATTTGAGAAACTAAAAGCCAACGCAATAGAAAAATAAATCCATCCTTTTAGATCGTCCTGTGTTGAACCGTGAAAGTATGCATTCAAAAGTAAATAAAGAGAAATGGTTATTAGCAGAAGATGAAGCGAATAAACTTCAACGGATGTACTCTGAAACCAAAATGTTTTACTGAATGCAAGAGTTAATCCCGATAGCACTGCAAAGAAAATTAATACTGAATCATCCAATGAAGAGCTTTTTGAATTTTCTCCCTTTTGTTTTTTTATGTTTTTCTTTGGGACTTGTTTGATTCCGGGTTTAAAATTTTGCAGAAGTAAATAAGCAGTTTTAATATATATTGTAACCGAGGCTGCGGTGAAAATCGCCGAGAGCAAATTTACCTGGTAAATGTCAGTAAACGGCAGTGGAAGCTGTAAAAAGAAATATCCAAGTAATGTAAATAAAGGATATCCTGTAGGATGAGCAATTCCTAAAGTAGCTTGAACTGCAGCTAGTTCTCCCGAATCAATTTGAATGACCGAAGGCGCAAGTGTAAAAATATACACAATGAAAACAATCAACCCTGTTATTTCAGCATAATATTTATTGAATATGTCTCTCATTTTTACCCGATAAATTTTCTATATAAACTGGAAGTTAATTTAATATGGCTGTTAATTAATTCATTTAATTGGTTAGAATCTGCAAGACCAAGCTGCTTTACGATTTTCATTTTTTTGTAAGAATCATTCGGTACTTTATAATTATTTGCATCGAATGTTATTTGAATTACTAATTCAAGATTTTTATAAAAGTTATATGTATTGTTTAGTTGTTCGATTTCCGGGAAGGGTTTGAGGTTCATTAAAATTTCGATCTTCTGAGAAATATTTTTGCTAATACATTTTTCGTATAAAATACGATCCGGTAATATTAATAATTCAAGAATAAACTCAATTGTAGTTATTGTCCCGAATCCTCTTTTGAGATTTATAACCTGCGTTAGCGCCGAAGTATCCGAAGACGAAAGTTTCCGATTCATATCCTGAATTTGTGAAATTATATTCTCTCTTTTGAATTTAGATACCCCTTCAAGTATATCTTTACGGAATTGTTCAAACAAATTGGTATCACCATAAACAAAATTCAATTTCAGCAGTGACTGAAACTCCCACACCTGAGCGCGTTTCACCAAATAATTTTTATAAGAGGAGATGTCCCAAACTAACGGTGAACTTTTACCTTCCGGGCGTAAACGGAAATCGACATCAAAATGCTTGAGCATTTTTTTTAGTTCACTTAGATATTTCTGGAACTTGTTTTGTATACCGGGATCACTCATTATATTTTCAGCTACCACAACTAAATCTACGTCGGAGGCAAAGCCCATTTCTTTCGTGCCGAAGCTGCCCATCCCGGCGATGAAAAACTTGCAAGGCGTGTGAATTTTCTCGGCTTCCGCAGTTAAAATATTATTGATGTAATTGGAAAGATGATGTGACAATTTATCGGCGCTTATCAACTTTAGATAATATTGAACCGATAAAATCAAAAGTAAAGAATCGATTGAAATATTATCATAGAGCGCATCGATGTTTTTAACGAAAACCTTTCCGCTTATAAACAGCTCGGTTTGAATTTTACTCAGGCAAATTAGGTTAATTGTTTTTTGTGAATACTCGCAGAGAAATAAAAAATCTTCAAGTAATTTTCGATTCTGAAATTCCCTGTACCAAATTGATGGAAACGATACGCTTCTTATTACTTTGCAGAAGTTTTCTAAAATCAAATCAGGATCATCGGCGGATAGTAAATAATTCGTAATACTTCGCTCTATCTTTTGAAATAAATCGATTGTACGTGAATCAAACTCTTTTACATCAAATAAACCTTTCCCGCTTTTTAGATATTCGAGGTTCTTCTTTCCCTTATTTCTATCTCTGAATTCAATAGATTCGAAACCACTAATGCTGGCGGAGCCGTCATCTTCAATACTTAATATATCATTAAAAATTGATTTCACACTTAATCTGTATTCTTTTATTTTCATTGAAAATTCATCTTGATCATTAAATCCCATGTAGGATGAGATTTTTCCCGTCAACTCACCTTCGATTGGAATCACATGAGTTTGAGTATCATTCATCAATTGTAAATAATGTTCGGTTTTCCTGTAAAAAATATATGCGCTTTTATAAATCTCATATTCATTTTGATTAAGCAGTTTATTCGCTCTTAAAAGTTCAATAGCCTGCAGTGTATTTCCTGTCTGTAATTCTTTAATTGCCGCACCATCCAGTAATTGCAAAGCCTGTACGGAAAACTCTATATCGCGAATACCACCGGCAAAGAGTTTTATGTTTTCCTCATCTTTAATTCTTGCTTCAATATTACTTTTCATTTTTTTTATCTGCTGAAGAGGAGACTTTGAAAAAGCCGAAGGATATACAAAAGGCAGAATTAAACTTCTGAATTTCCGGTAGAGTTCATTACTGCCGCTTATGAAACTTAGCTTTATCAGCATTTGGCGTTCCCAATCTTCACCGCGCGTTTCATAATATTTTAAATAATCGGAAAGAGTGCGGCACAGCGGGGAGTACTGTCCATCGGGACGTAGACGAAAATCCGCCCTGTACAAAAAACCCCGGTCAGAAACCTCGGTGAGTACCGAAATAAATAATTGCACTGTTTCGGTGAGAAGTTCGAAATATTCTTTATTAGTATTCTCGACATTGGAATTACGGTCGTAGAAAATAATTAAATCAATATCCGACGAATAATTTAACTCATCACCTCCAAGTTTGCCGAGAGCGCATAGAGAATATCTTTCATTGCTTAATTTTACATTATACTTATTTGCTATCACATCACCGCATAATTCAAAAACAATTTTGCAAATTCCTTTAGCCAGGTATGATAGTTCAATGGTAGTTCTTATTAAATCCGACTTATTTAAAATATCATTCAAACCGATTTTCAGAAGCTGTCTTCTTTTGTACATTCTTACGTAATTTATCCGTGCATCGAAGGATTTGTATTTCATTATGCCTTCATGCAGGGCGCTTTGAACGGAATCAATTGAAATTTCTTCGGACAAGTATTCTTGATTAAACATTTGATACAAGTATTCCGGGTTTCGAACAATAATATCAGTGAGGTAATTACTATTCACGGCAACGGAAATAATGATTTCTGCATGATGCGGGAAATCAATGCATTCGGATAGAAAGGAAGGACGGTCGTAAGAAGCAGCGATAATACGGATTAAATTATTCTCCGAACTCTCAGTAAAGTAATGTTTAGCCGCCTCTTTTTCGAATAAATCAATCAATGCGGCAATTTCGTTTGCTGATAAAAATCCATCGGTTGTGCCGGTTAGATAATCAATGAATTTTTGAGAAAGAATATTTTTATCAGTTAAAGTTTTCACACGATCGAAAGTTAATTGAAACAATTAACGAAAATATGATAAATAATTTCTAAAATCTAACTATAGTGCAAATCGATTTGCATTAATAAATCTCATTACAAATATTAAATTCGTTATCCATGCTCCGTCTCGATTCGTAAAATGGAATAAAAATCTATCTCAATCGCAATAGTAATTCAATCGATTATGAGGAAATAAAAAATGACAATGCTTCTGGATGAGATTACAAGAAAATATTAGATTCTTGCGCGTGTAGATTATTAATTTAAAAATAAAAATAAAGATGAAACCGAACTCAATTGAGATTGTTGAAATAAGGCGAAAAGCTTGTAAATTGCTTTTCAGAAGCCCTTTGGTTAACTTTATTTTTCTGAAAAATAGCGGGAAATGCATAAATGATTATTAATGAATGGATGAAAAAACTATTCGGCGATAAAAATACTAAAGCTATGAAAGAACTGTGGCCGATAGTTGATGAAATAAATGCCGAATATGAAAAACTGCAATCGTTATCGGATGATGAATTAAGAGCGAAAACGGATGAGTTTAAATCTAGAATTTTGGAGAGTACAAAACAAACAAGAGAAAGATTAGAAGAGATTAAAAATAATCTTCAAGATGATGACTTTGAAGGTGATAAGCATTTAATATATGATGAGCTCGAAAAACTAGAAGATCAGTTAACAGATGAATACGAAAATGTTCTTGATGAACTTATCCCGGAAACATTTGCAGTTGTAAAAGATACATGCCGAAGATTGGTTGGTAAAACCTGGGATGCAGCAGGTAATAAAATTGAATGGGACATGATTCCCTACGATGTTCAGTTGATCGGCGGTATTGTTCTGCATCAAGGCAGAATTGCGGAGATGGCTACGGGTGAAGGTAAAACTCTTGTTGCGACTATGCCGATTTACTTAAATGCCCTAACCGGCAGAGGAGTTCACATCGTAACGGTTAATGATTACCTGGCAAAACGGGATAGTGAATGGATGGGCGAGATATTTAAGTTTCATGGTCTCTCTGTCGGGTGTATTATTAATACAATGACTCCGGAAGAGAGAAAAAATATTTACAAACAGGATATTACTTACGGTACAAATAACGAGTTCGGATTTGATTATCTCCGTGATAATATGGCAATCTCAAAAGAGAATTGTGTTCAGCGCGGACATAATTATGCAATTGTTGATGAGGTTGATTCTGTTTTAATTGACGAAGCCAGAACCCCATTGATTATTTCGGGTCCTGTCGGCAGTACCGAACATAAATTTTATGAGATGAAACCGAAAGTCGAAAGACTCTTTAGAAAGCAATCCGGGTTAGTTGCAAGTATTGTAAACGAAGCCGAAAAACTACTGAACGAAGGGGACAAAGATTCAGTTGCTAAAGCGGGTATTAATCTGCTCCGTTCTCATCGAGGATTTCCTAAAAACAAAAAATTGATTAAACTTCTCGGGGAGCCGGAATACAAAAAACTTTTGGAAACTACTGAACTGGAATTTCTGCGTGAGAAGGGAAAACGTATGCCCGAGATTGATGAGGAATTATATTTTGCAATCGAGGAAAGAAATCATTCAATTGATTTAACTGAAAAGGGAAGAGAAGAACTCGCCGCCGGATCTTCGGAAGGTAAAGAATTTTTTGTCTTGCCGGACCTCGGTTATGAGGTAAGTAAGTTTGAGAATGATCCCGCAATCAGTGACGAAGAAAAAATCCGGAAGAAGGATGAACTTTATGCAATTTATGCTGAGAGAAGTGATAGAATTCACACAATCAATCAACTACTTAAAGCTTATAGTCTTTTTGAAATTGATGATGAATACGTAATTACAGAAGATGGTAAGATTGCAATTGTAGATGAATTCACCGGACGAGTTCTACCGGGTCGCCGTTACTCCGATGGGCTGCATCAAGCAATCGAAGCTAAAGAAAACGTTAAAGTTGAACGTGATACACAAACTTTGGCAACCATCACACTTCAAAATTATTTCCGATTATATAATAAATTAGCCGGTATGACCGGAACGGCTGAGACCGAAGAAGGCGAGTTTTTTGAAATTTATAAACTGGAAGTTATTGTAATTCCTACCAATAAACCGATTGCACGAGATGACCAGGATGATGCAATTTACCGCACCAAACGTGAAAAATATAATGCGGTAATTGAACAGATTAAAGATCTGCAGAAGGAAAAACGACCGGTTCTTGTTGGTACTACTAGTGTGGAAGTTTCGGAGACATTGAGCAGGATGCTGAAACGGCAGGGCTTACCGCATAATGTTCTTAATGCAAAACAGCATCAAAGGGAAGCTGAGATTGTTGGTCATGCAGGTCAGCCCGGAGCAGTGACGATTGCAACAAACATGGCTGGTCGAGGTACCGATATAAAACTTGGAGCCGGTGTAGTTGGTAAAGGCGGTTTGTTTATTTTAGGTACCGAGCGGCATGAATCGAGACGAATAGACAGGCAGCTTAGAGGTCGTGCCGGACGACAAGGTGATCCGGGTACAACAAAGTTCTTCATTTCTCTTGAAGATGACTTAATGAGATTATTCGGGGGAGATAAAGTAACAAATGTGATGGGCAGAATTGGGATGGAAGACGGCGAAGCAATTCAGCATCCTCTGATTACAAGATCTGTTGAACGAGCGCAGAAAAAAGTTGAGGAAAATAATTTTGCCATTCGAAAAAGACTTCTCGAATACGATAATGTGATGAATCAACAGAGAGAAGTTATTTATGCAAAACGCCGTCAGGCATTGGAAGGTGAAAGACTTAAGGGCGAAGTGTTTGAATATCTTGATGAATTTGCAGATGATCTGATTGATAAATATTACGATAATATTGATGTGGAAGGACTTCATGAAGATATTCTGAAGCACCTGCTTGTTGATTTCAAAGTTAAACCGGAAGAATTTGAGAAGATCGGCAGGGAAGGTTTGAAAGATCATATTCTAAAAGGCGCCGGCGAGTTCTATAAAAGAAAAGAAGAAATGCTCGGTTCTGAATTGATGGCACGTTTGGAGAGATATGCGGTATTAAGTGTAATTGATGAAAAGTGGAAAGAACATCTCCGGGAAATGGATGATCTTAAAGAAGGTATCGGTCTCAGAGCTTACGGTCAAAAAGATCCGCTTCTTGAGTATAAAGGTGAATCATTTCAATTATTTCTGCAGCTTCTTAAAAGTATAAGAGATGAAGTAATTACATTCTGTTTTAAATTTTTCCCGCAGGAGCCTGAAGAAATTCAGAGGCAGAGACAGCGTCCGTCCCAGAACATTTCGACTATTAAAGAGAGTGTTACAAATATGGGATTGTCGGCACAAGGACAGGATGAAGGCGCAAGAAGAGGAAAGCAGAAGCCGGTTGTTAGAGTTGAAGAAAAAGTCGGCAGAAATGATCCATGCCCGTGCGGAAGCGGTAAAAAATATAAACACTGTCACGGAAGTAAAGTATAATTGAGGTGATCAATGAAAAAAGTTGAAGCAATTTTTCGTCCTTTTAAGCTTGATGAAGTAAAAGAAGCGCTTCTGGAAGAAGGTATTCGGGGCTTAACGATTTCCGAAGTGCGTGGTTACGGCAGGCAGAAGGGGCATAAAGAGACTTACCGCGGCAGTGAATATCAAATTGAATTTGTACCAAAAATTAAGATCGAAATTGTTATTGATGATTCTTTGGTTGAAAAAGTAGTTGATGCAATTTTACGAACAGCTAAAACAGGTCAGGTTGGCGACGGTAAAATTTTTATAAGCGAAATTCAAGATGCAATTAGAATTCGCACCGATGAATCAGGTAATGAGGCTTTGTGAAAATAAATGACTAATAAACTTCAAAATACTTTTCTTATTCCCATTATTTTATTGACCTTTTTATTAAACGGGTGCGGTGTTTGGGAAGACTTTACTACATTTTTCAATACATATTATAATGCAGGCAAAACATTCGATCTGGCTATGGAAGAGATTGAAAAATTGGAAGCAGACAAGTTCGAATTTAAGCAGAAGCCGTTAGGCGGAAACCTCAAACAGAATCTTGAACTTGTAATTGAGAAATGTTCAAAAATTTTACAGTTCCACCAGGAATCATCATACTTTGATGATGCACTATATATGATCGGGATTGCTTTTTATTATCAAGGCGATTATTCAAAAGGATTAAGAAAGTTTCACGAGCTTGCGTCTGTTGAAGATTCTGATTTACAACTGGAAAATAAATTGTGGATTGCAAAATGTGAGCTTCAACTTCGTAATTTTGACCAGGGATTTAACCGGCTTGAAGATTTGAAAACCGAAGCATTGGAAGCTGAAGAGAAAGAAATTGTTGAAAAGGCGCTGATAACACAGATAGGATATTTAATCTATAGGGAAAATTATCTTACCGCTATTAATTATTTAAATAACTTAATGGAAGTATCCGAATCCGATGAACTGCGTGCTGAAACCGCATTTCAACAGGGGAAAATTTATTTAGTATTGAATGAACAAGAAAACGCCGCGGCTGCATTCCAATCGGTTATGGATTATTCACCCACCTTCGATGTGGAATTTAGCAGTCAATTCGAGTATGCCAAATTACAGAAAGAATTAAATAAAGATTCTCTCAGTCTTGATTTGTTGAATGATTTACGGGATGAAAATAAGTTTGATGAATTCCGCCATAAAATTGAATTGGAAATTGGTCTGCTTTATTACGAGCAAGGTAAAATTGAGGATGCACTGGATAAATTCCGGTTGGTTGATACTGTTTATACAAAAACCGAAAGCTCCGGTATCGCTGCATTTATGCGGGGAGAGATTTGGGAGAAGCATTATAAAAATTATGACAGCGCTTTTTATTTTTATGACAGAACCTCCGCATCACAAGCGCCTAAAGAAGTGAAAGACGAGGCACGTGAAAAGAATAATGTTATCAATGATTACTTTACTCTGAATGAGAAGTATATGGCAAATGCTAAACAATACGTCTACCTTGTCGATCCCGAAAAGTTTATACGCGATTCTCTCGATTACGAAGCGGCTGTATCATTTGATTCAACACTTGCAGCTAAATCGGATTCAACGGATGAAGAGGGTAATTTAACCACCGGTGGAGATCGAAGAAATACATTCGGCAACAGGGACAAAAGAACCCCGACAGGCGGAAATAAAGGCAGCGGTCAACCGGGGAATGGCAGGACAAAAGCCATCAAACAATTAACTCAGCCGAAGCGTCCGACTCTAACTTTGGATTCCTTAAATTCCATAATTGCAAAAAATAAATTTGAACTCGGTAACTTATTCTTCTCGGAATTAGAAGTTCCCGATTCTGCATTCTACTATTATTCCAGCGTTCTTAACGATTACGATTCCACCGATTACGATCCCGAAACTTATTATGCATTGGGAATTTATTACTCAACTATTAGCCAAAAATCAAAAGCTGATAGCCTTTATCTCATTGTATATAATAATTATCCGAATGAGGAAGTGGCGGAAGATGCAGGCAGAAAATTGGGATTAATAACATCAATGAGTACAAAAGATCCGGCGGAACCGATCTACGTGGAAGCTGAAGATAAAATGCTCAGCGAACAATACGATTCTGCAATTGATGATCTTTATACAATCTTCATGGAACATCCGAAATCTCCTTATGCCCCGAAAGCGCTTTACACGATAGGATGGATACTTGAAAATAATCTGGCGGATTACGACTCGGCTGCTTCTGTTTATGACATTTTAACTACGCAATACAGAGTTACGGATTATGCTAAAGCGGTTACACCGAAACTCTCCGAATTTAAAAGAGAGCAGCAGAAAATTTTAGAAAGACAAAAAGCTATCGAAGATTCCATTACCCAGGCATTTAGGCAGGATTCTATAAGACAGGCTGCAGTTCAAGATTCGATCAAGCAGGCGAACCAACCCAAGTTGGATGAAGAACAGGTTGAATCTGAAGAATTACTAGACGAAACCGCATCACCGGCTGATTCAACTCAAATGGAATTTCAACGTGAAGCCGAATTGCCGGATTCAACTCTAATTAAAAATCAGGATAGCTCTAAGACTATCCCCGATAGTTTAACGAAGCCCATTGAAAATCCGCCGGATTTACCTGATACTACATCCGGGAAGAATAAACAAAATCTTACTTCATAGTATTGTGAAAATATGAATCGCAGAATTCTCTTAAATCTAATCGCAGAAGGTGAAGGATTAAAAGTTGAATTTAAGCAGCGGTTCTCGACTCACGAAAAAATTGCTAAGGAAATAATCGCGTTTGCAAATACAAGAGGCGGACATATACTATTCGGAATAGATGATGACAAATCAATCTACGGTTTGCAGAGTGAGAAAAGTGAAGCCGAATTGATTAAACAAACTGTTGATGAATTTTGCGAACCGAAAATCGAATACAAGATTTCCTACTTTGAACTGGATGACAAAGAAATTGTTGCTGTTGAAATTCCCGAGTCAAAATTTAAACCCCATAGAATTCAAGATTACCAGCCGGATCTCGATTTGAATACCGCACAGGTTTACGTCCGTGTAAACGATAAATCTGTTTTAGCCAGCAAAGAAATGATTAAAATTATGCAGGTTCAATCATCGGAACGGATACTGAAGAACTATAAAATCGGGAAAAATGAAAAGAAGGTATTCGAATTTTTGGATAGTAATGAAACCATTAATGTAAAACAACTATCGGATATCGCGAACATTTCATATCGTAGAGCATCCCGGACTTTGATAAATTTAGTTCGTACCGACTTGCTTGTAATTCATACGAAAGATAACGGTGAAGAATACTTTACTTATTCAGGTCTGTGATCGTAAATTTTACGCAGCTCAAATATTGAAATACCGTAAGCAACTGCCACATTTAATGACTGCTTAATTCCATACTGAGGAATTTCAATCGATTCATCACATAAATCTATTAATTCGTGTGATACACCTGTGACCTCATTTCCGATTACTAAGCAGACGGGCATGATTGAACTGGTAAGTTGATAGTAGGGAATACTTTTATTAGTCTGCTCCAGCGCAATTATCTTTACACCATTTTTTTTCAATTCTAAAATTACATCAACCGGATCTTTAAAATATTCCCAATCAACACTTCCTGTTGATCCGAGAGCGGTTTTCAGAATTTCCTTTTGCGGAGGATGCGGTGTGTAACCGCAGAGGTAGAGTTTCTTGATCATCGCGCCATCCGAGGATCTAAAAATCGAACCAACATTATAACTGCTGCGAATATTGTCCAGCACAACATAAACAGGCATTTTGTCAACTTGATGCAGTGTTTCCAGCGTACTTCTATTTTTCGATATTTCCGAATGAGATAATTTTTTCATATTAATTTTTTGATGTAAGTCTTAATCCGATAATTCCTGCCACAATTAATAGAATGAATAAAACTCTTAAAAAATCTTTTGGCTCTTCAAAAAATAAAATTCCGTAGATAGTTGTACCTACAACTCCGATCCCGGTCCAAACCGCATAAGCTGTTCCGATTGGTAAATCTTTAACTCCAAGAGCAAGAAATACATAACTTAAGATCATCGTAATTACGGTGAAGATGCTTGCTTTTATATTTGAAAAACCATCGCTGTATTTTAGTCCGATTGCCCAGCTTACTTCAAAAACCGATGCAATTAAAATCCAAATCCAGGACATAAAATTCTCTCAATTTTGAAATACAATTATAGCAAAAATTTAATGACTTTATTCAGTTGGAATTGATCTCGATTGTTTATTTCAGTGCAGTCTAAAATATTTTTATATTTCGAAAAACCTCATCAATAGAAAAATTAATAATCCGGCTGAAGCGCCTAAATAAATCCATCTAATATATTTGCGCCCTTCTTCCTGTTGTGCTTTTAATAATCTAAAAGTTGGATAAATTATAAAGAAGTCCATCAATAGTATTGGAACTAGATAGATACTCGAAAACCAATTAATAATAAATGGAATGAATGTTATCAGTACAACAAAGAAGAAAATGGATCCACTAATATTTAGAGCTGTTTTCTTGCCGTATTTTATTGCTAATGAGTTTGAATTAATAAGCAGATCGCCTTTCATATCCATCGCATCGGCAGCAATTTCTTCACCTAAATCAATTAATGCTGCAATTATTCCGAAAAATAAAACCACTTTATTAAAAGGTTGACCAACTGATGCACCACCGTAAATGAATGTCATGCCGACTGAAAAACTTACCATTAAATTACCAGCAATCCCGCTCTTCTTAAAATATCGGTTGTATAAAAAGCCTACTATTGCTAAACCGATAGAAATTAATAGTGCTGCTATACTTATTAAATAGCTGAGAAATAATCCGATTAATAATAAAATCATAGAAAGAAATAAAGCCTCAAAATGTGAAACAATTTTAGAAGGGATTGGACGAACTGGTGAATTGATTCTATCAGTTTCAACATCAAAATAATCATTGAGTACCAATATTGATGCGGAAATTGAGAATACGGATAAAAACCCGGAAATTGTGATCATCAATGAAGCAAATTCACTGAGAGCAAAAACCTGACCCATTACAACGCAAATACCGGCTGAGAATGGAAGTTCAAAACGTACTAAGCGAATTAGACCTACGATTTTTTTCAATGCGCCAAACAATTATTAAGATAAAAATAATACCGGCGCCGGTTTGTTACAACTTAATTAATGATTTGTCACCGTAGTTCATTAACCGGTTTAGAGGGAAAGCATAACTCTGAAGATCAAAGCCAAATGTAAAATATTTATTAGCTGCTGTTAGATTGTTGATGATGTCTTATCCAAAAACAGACTAGCCTGGGAAAGACATTGCAGGTTATGTCAATAAATCACTATAATTAACCTTATAAAATATTTTACGATGCAATTTCCTATTTAATAAAAAATGAAGAGGTATTCGTGGCAGAAAAATCCAAGCTTTGGTATTTAGAAAATTTCAATCTTTTCAGCAATTTAGACAAAGATAAAATGATGGAGTTGAACAAGCTTGTTAAAGACAGTACGGCAGAGAAAAACATTCCTATCTATTTTGCCAGCGAACCATCAAAAACTATTTATTTTTTGAAAACAGGGAGAGTAAAAATTTCCAAATATCTTTCCGATGGAAGTGAGAAAATTATTGCAATTATTAATCCCGGTGAAGTATTTGGCGAGATGGCTTTTTTTGATGAAGACGAGAGAACCGAATACGCTATTACTTTGGAACCTTCCCTAATTTGTGCTATCAATAAAAATGATTTTTCACAATTTGTCGAAGCTAATCCTGCTTTAAATTTACGACTGACTAAACTCTTCGGTCTTAAACTTAAAAACTTTTCCGAGCGTGTTGAAGATCTGATATTTAAGGATGCAGATCATAGAATAGTCTCTTTTATTATTCGTTATGCAGAGAAAAACGGAAAGAAAGTAGGTGATCAAATTTTTGTTAAACCCTTTTTGAAGCATCAGAATATTGGACAGCTTACTGCTTGCTCTCGGCAAACAGTTAATTATTTGCTGACTGATTTAAGAACCAAGGGAATAATTGATTTTGATAGGAGTAAGTTGACAATTAATAAAATGGAAGAATTAAAAAAAATGATTTCGTAAATCATGTCCGAAAATTGACACTACATTCTAACCTTCATTCTTATATTGCATCTAAAAAAAATGAATATCACTCTACTAATAGCCAGTCATTGTAATGCATGCATAAGAGCTACAGCACAATTAAAAACAATAGAAGAAGAATACCCACAAATTAACTCAGAGGTTATTAATATCAATTTATATAGAGATGAAAAAATCTTTATTACCCCCGCATGGATTATTAACGGGGAACTATTTGCATACGGAGATATAAATAAAGAAAAATTATTAGCAAAATTGAGATGAGGAATTTATGGCGTTCATAAAAGTAATTGATCAAGAAAATGCCGAAGGTGAATTAAAAGAAATTTATGATGAGATAATTTCTACACGGGGCAAATTATCGAACATTATGTCTATTCATAGCTTGTATCCTGATTCGATGATTAAGCATATGGATTTATATAAATCTCTAATGTTCGGGAAATCAAATCTCTCACGTGAGTTAAAAGAGATGATTGCCGTCGTTGTTTCGAAAGCAAATAAATGTGATTACTGCATTAATCATCACGCGGAAGCTGTTAAATTTTATTGGAAAGATGAAGAGAAGCTTAATAGATTTATTGATGATTTCAGAAGTATAGATGCCGAAGAAAATATTTCCGTCTTGCTTGAATATTCACATAAGCTTACGGTTGAAGCACATAAAATTACGCAATCCGATGTTGATGTATTAAAATCCAACGGCTGGAATGATGAAGATATTTTACTGGCAAATATGATAGTGAGTTACTTCAATTTTGTTAATAGAATTGCGCTCGGTTTGGGTGTTGAGTTTTCGGAAGAGGAAGTGAAAGGCTATAAGTATTAACCTATTGAAATTGATTTAACGCAGGCGATTTCAACTCATCACAAAAATTTTCCGCTTATAACAAGAACTCAAAGAAATTCTCTTTCGATACACAAGCGAAGAAAGTCGAACCATAAGTCTGAGTCCAAAGTTTTGGCGGATTATTGATAGTTTTATTGTACTTAAACTCAAATGCAAAAAGTTTTCCATCCCCTTCCTCTACTAAATCAATTTCCTTTTGATCATAAGTCCGCCAAAAGTAATCGTTTCTGTACATCCTTTTATACTCCTTTGTTTTTAATCTTTCGATAAACATCAAATTTTCCCACAGCATTCCTGTATCATCCCGGCTACCCAACTCATTAAAATTGTTTATAACTGCATTTCTAATTCCGTTATCCCAGAAGTAATACCTATTCGATTTTGTAATCTCTTTTCTTAGATTTCGTGAAAATCCACCTACTTTTTTAATTATAAAAGCTTTCTCCAAAAGGTAAAGATATCTTTCAACACTTTGTTTTGAAATTCCAAGACTGTTACTTAACTCGTTCAGTGAAACTTCGTTGCCAATTTGGAAAGCTAATAACTTCAGCAATTGAAAAAGTTTTTCTGCATAACGAACGTTGTCTAATTCAAGAATATCTTTCAGCAAATATGAATCACGAAGTGTCAACAAGTATTCAATTTGATCTTTGCGATTTGATTCTCCTAAAACCTCCGGATAACTACCAAAAACTAGAAATTCATCAATACGCTGTTTTACTGAAAATTTATCGAACTGGCTGGTTAATTCTAAAATAGATACAGGAAATAAAATACGTTTAATTTGCCGACCGGTTAATGGTTCTCCAACTTTATTCGATAAATCAAAAGAAGCTGAACCGGTTGCGATAATTATTGTTTCTGGTGAATTATCAACTAAGAGTTTGAGTCCTGCACCGACATCGGTAATTTTCTGTGCCTCATCAATAAAAACAATATCATAACCACCTAGATAATTAAGAATTTTGGTCAGTTTCTTTTGTGAAAATATTTCTTGTAACTCAAAATTATCCCCGGAGCCTGTAAAAATTTTTTCACTTCTTCCACTCAGAATTTTTCTGACTAATTCCGTTTTTCCGACTCTTCTGGGTCCTTCTAAAATCGTTACTTTACCTTTTCGGAATATCTTCTCTTTTTCATAATAACGGGAAAACCAAATCTCGCTCATTTTTCTCAGTTTTATATTAATATGACAACTAAAGTTGCCAAATTTTCATAAATATAGCAAGTAAAGTTGCCAAATTTATATTTATCGTTAATAATTAAACCATTTAATATGCATTACAGATTTACGAATGAGATTTTATTGCACGAATCAAGAAGAGGTTAGTGGGGTCATTCAATCATAATTATGTCATTGCTTTCTGCCAATTTATTCTCGCTCCAAATTTCTTTTATTTCCAAAAAAAAATATTAAACCCTACTTTGCATAGATGTTATTTGTTTCTTTTTTATATCTGGCTGAATCAATTGGTAAGCCTGTTTCATAAGGATTAGTGGGATCATTACTCCATTCAAACCAGCCGCCATCGTAAACGGAAACTTTAGGATAACCCATAAGCCATGCATTAAAAAATGCTTCGCTTCCACGCCAGCCGGTTCCACAATAAAAGGCAAGACGTTTGTCCGGAGTAATACCGAACTCTTTCCAGTTATCTTCAATTTCGTGGAACTCACGGGTAGTGTGATCAAGATTTCTATAATTTTCCATGTGATAAGCATCTGAACCGCAGTTACCAAAAATTGCTCCGGGTATTCGTCCTTTTTTCTCGATATAATTATAACCGCTCACTTTACCGATAAACTCGGGCCAACTTCTAACAGATACTAACTCAGCATCTTTCGAATTAAGTATTTCTTTTGCTTCGAGAGTATCAACAAACAACTCAGGCTGCTGAGGAATTGCGACGCCAAAATCATCAACAGGTTTCTTAGGTACATCTTCACAACTAACTTCATAACCGGCATCTTCCCAAGATTGGAAACCGCCGTTCAAAACTCTAACATCTTTTACACCGGCATACATCATAATTGCTGCGCATCGTATTGCCCCGATATCACCGGCGGCGCTGCCGGGAAATTCATCTGCATTATCCGGATACATAAACTTACCGTACATTATAACTGTGGTATCAGAAGTGATGCCGTGTTCTTCCAACGCATTTTTTATTTCTTCTGGTGTTCTTCTGTTCCAAGTTTCCGGTGATTCCAATGCCAGTGTATCAATATCTATCGCGCCGGGAATATGACCGCTTAAATATGCATCCCGGTTTCTGTAATGCGCGTGACATATAACGGTTTTACTCCCATCGTGTTCAGGCGGCTGTTCACCATCAATTATATCTTTCACCCATTCCGCGTATACTAAATTTTTATAACGCGGAAGTTTTTCCATCGGAAGCGTTTCCTCATTTACCCATTCATCAAGAAAATGAGGATATATGAAGATGTTGTTAAAATCATTCCGCTGAAAAGATTTGGCAACTAATGTAATCTCAAACTCATCATAACCATAAATAATAATCTTCTCATTTCTGGATATATTTTTTGAATCAACAATTTCTATCCAGTCCATATAATTTGTCCACTTTGCAGGCAGAGTTTTAGCACTTGTTATGTGACCGCCTCTTAATTCACATTTCAATTTCCATCCATTGTATGCGTCAATTGGTCGAGCGTCGATAATTCTAATTGCATCCTGGTTTATAAGTTCTTTCAGTTTATTAGTCGATATTTCAGGATAAGTCAATATTCTATTCCTTATTTATTGTAAAGTTCTGTTCAAGTAAGTTGTTCATCAGAGAAACTAAATCATTTTCCGTAACCGAATATTTATGTAATTGATCAAACTCAACAACTACACCTTTCCATCCCTCTTTCTGCCGGCGGGCAAATTCGGGCAGTTCAATTTCAAAGAGCTTTTCGTCAAAGGGATAAGCAGTAATATAAAAATAGGGTTGACCAACTCCTTCATCACCGGATGAAAACCCAAAGTTCATTTGCTCGCGGGAGTTATCCCAATCTTCCGGATCTTTCCCTTCGATAATTTTACCCGAAAATATTAAAAGCGCCATATCGGAATGATGTGCCCAAAAATTGATATTGCTTGTCTCGAATAGAGTGCTTCCTCGAAGTTGAAAAAGAAGAAAATATATTTGACGAAATGTATTCCATATTTTATTTACTTCCTCTTCATCATAGATTAGTTCATCTTCGGCAAAGAATTTTTCTCCCGGTTCGAAATCTTCCAATCCATAGCTCGAAATTTTTTCGAGAACTTTTTCTGTAAAAGATTTTATGTTTGTTTGATGTAAATCTATTTCATCTCTCTTATCGCCGAAAAACAATTTCAATTTATGTTCGATTAAATTTATGTTCAGATCAAGTGCTTCTATTCCGTTATCTGATTCAATCGGAATTGGTCCGGTTGTGAAACCTTTAGCATAAGTTTTTAAGCTGAACTCTTCCCAATTTTTTTGATGCGGAATGTATTTGCCTTTAACAGCGCTTAGCAGTTGAGCATAGAGCTGAATTGTGTTTCTTGTTTTAGAAAATTCTTTATAATCAATTGTTTGTAATTTCATTATGAATCCATATTTGATTTTTTAATAGAACACTGATGACACGGAAAAAACTGATTTGAACAGATTAAAATTTCTGCATGTATTTTATTATTAAATTACTCCTCCAAACTTTATTCCGCTCAATTCAGACATATCTTTCTTAAATGTTGTTAAATCATTAATCGAAAATTTGCTTAAACTATTATGCCCGCATGCTCTTGCCAGTACTTTCATCAATTCTGTTGTTGCTTCAAAATAATTTTGAAGCTGCTTTGCCGATTGATCGATTATAATTCTTGAACGCAAATCTTCTCTTTGAGTTGCAATTCCAACCGGACAATTATTAGTGTGGCAAGCCCGCATTCCCAAACATCCGATTGCTTGAATAGCAGAATTTGCAATTGCTATTCCATCAGCACCTAGAGCAAGTGCTTTAACAAAATCGGATTCGGTTCGTAAACCACCGGTAACAATTAACGTTACATCATTAGCGCCAACTTTATCGAGATGTTTTCTAGCGCGGGCTAATGCCGGGATTGAAGGAACGGAAATATTATTCTTAAAAATATTTGGCGCCGAGCCGGTTCCGCCGCCTCTGCCGTCAAGAATAATATAATCGGCGCTTGCCTCTATAGCAAAATCAATATCTGCTTCAATGTGCTGTGCAGAAAGTTTAAAGCCGATAGGAATACCGCCGGAAATTTCTCTTACTTCATCCGCCAGTATTTTGAAATCGGCGGGTGTTGTTAAGTCCGGGAATGTGGAAGGACTAATTGCTGATTTGCCTTCTTCAAGTCCGCGTACTTCTGCAATTTTACCTTTAACCTTATCACCGGGAAGATGACCGCCTGTTCCTGTTTTAGCACCTTGCCCACCCTTAAAATGAAACGCTTGAACGTTCTTAACATTTTCAATATTCCATCCGAATTTAGCAGAAGCAAATTCATAAAAATATTTTGAATTATTCTGTTGTTCTTCCGGCAGCATTCCGCCTTCACCGGAGCAAATGCCGGTGCCGGCTAATTCAGCCCCTTTGGCAAGGGCAATTTTTGCTTCTTCGCTTAATGCGCCAAAACTCATATCACTGACAAAAATTGGGATATCTAACTTAAGCGGTTTCTTTGCATTTGGTCCTATTATTAATTCAGTAGAAACTTCTATTTCATCAAGCAAAGGTTTTTTTGATAACTGCGCGGTTATAATTTGAATATCATTCCATTTGGGAAGCTCGTTGTACGGTACTCCCATTGCAGAACTGACGCCATGTTTACCAACGGCTTTTATTCCGCTTTTTGCTAATTGCTGAATGTAATTATTGTTCGGTTCTTCTTCTGCACCGTGAATGTCTGCATATAAGCCTAAATACGAATCGCGGTTATACGGCTGCGGGTTATCCCTTTCCCATTGTTTCAGCTCATCTTCATCGACGTAAACAGCATCGTTTTCTTTGTCAATCCAAGAGGTAAACTTTCTTAGCTGTTCTTCGTTGTTGTATTCACTTATCCCGGTATCATATCTGTAGTCCCAGTAGTGAACACCGCAGATTAAATTATCACCTTCAACAAATCCATCGGAAAGAAGAGCACCGCGGTGAAGGCATCTTCCGTAAAGAACAGAAACATCTTCATCATATCGAATCACAACAAGATCAACATTAATGGCGAGTGCGTAAGTTGGTTTGCGGTCTTCGAGTTCGCTGAATGTTGCAATTTTAACCCTCGACTCAGCTTTAGTCATTTTATCTCCTTATCGCAAATTTTTTAAGAAATACTAAAAGTATTTTGAACGGGGATTATAATTTTTGCAGTTGTTCCTTTACCTTTTTCGCTTTCAATTCTCAACTCCATTCCCAACAAATCACTGCATTTTTTAGCGACAGCCAAACCAATACCGTTGCCTTCGTATGGACGTTGATAGCTCATATCTTCTTGAGTAAATGGTTTGTATATGCTTTTCATAAAATCTTTTGAAATACCGATTCCCTCGTCTTGAACTATTAATTCAATTTTACCATCGTCTTTTTCGAATATACAAAAAACGATGCTTCCGGACTCACTAAATTTCACAGCATTATCGGCTATTTGTGTTATTGTCTCCGTTAATATATTTATGTCTGTTTGAATCATGCCGGTATTGGTCACACAGTCGTATTTAATCTGTATGCCTTTCTGCTCGGCTTCTTTTTTATACTTCTCGCTGATTGAAAAGAATAAGTCGTTTACATTTGTATATTCTTTTTTAAAGTTATAGCTGCCGGATACAATGTCGCTGTAAAGAACCAGCATCTCAACGGTTCTAATTAATCTTTGGCTTCCTATTTTTATTGGGCCCAGAATTTCTTCGAGTTCATTTATCTCCTCTTCGTTCAGCTCCATTTTTAACACTTCGATGTTACCAAGAATTACATTCAATGGGGTTCTAATTTCGTGTGAGATAACTGCTAAAAATTCACTTTTTATTCTATCGGATGCTTCGGCTTTATTTTTTGCTGATTTTAGTTCTTGAATGTTCTCAAATATTTTCTTTTGTTGTTCTAAAATTGTCGCTCTTAAATTTTCGGCGGCATTTACAAGTTCTTTAACTTCTCCGCTGGATTTAATACGAGGCGACTCCGAGTAATTCCCGGATGCAATTTTCATAATTTGATTTTTTATTTTCCCGATAGGGGAAAGAAAAATAGCAGAAGTAACAAAACTAAATACAATAGTTAGCGGAAGAAATATAAGACTGCCGATAAAAACTGAACTCAATACATTATCGATTCTTGTATTTACATCTTCAAAATTTTGATCGACTTGAACAATACCTGAAACATTTTTTAGGCTGTCGTAAATCGGTGCAAACCCGGAAAGTACGTTCCCCTTTTTCTGTTCGTAAATAATCGAAAACTCGCAATGTTTATTTTGATAAACTCGTTCAACGGTCTCTCTTGCTTCATTACTGAGCGGAAGCAATACATTTTTTCCTTTTTTATCTTGATTAAGAACGACACCAAATGCAAGACTGTTTTTATCCAACAAAGAGATTGTATAATCTTCATCGGATAATTCTAAATTATTTTTAGCCTTTGAAATTGTGTATTGAATATCGGTATAAAAGTGCGTGTTTACCGAAGCTGAATCATAAAGATCAATATGATTAAATTGTTCGCCGTCCACACTTGCGGCAATAGACGCAGCAATACTTTTTAATTTTTCGCCAACTAAATCAACTGCAACATCTTCTACATTTGGATTCAAATAAATGAATAGTAGTAGCACAAACAAATTGATAATCAGCGTAAATAAAATTGATAGTTTTATCCAGAGTTTCATGTTAAAGTTTTCCTGCTTTTAAAAATATTTTTTTACTGGAAAGAATTTCATAATCTCTATCCTCGAAAGGTTCCTTATAATAAGTCTTAGCGTACTTCATAATCCATTCATCGCGTTGATCGAATAATTTTTCTATTTCGGTTTTATATGCTTTGAAGATATAATTAACAAACTCAATCACACGCTTATCTTTATAAAGGTCCGGATTTATATGAAAAGATTTTATTAACTCTTTAAGCCGATCGGCTTTCACATATTTATCACCCGTAACCCAGCGATTTACGGTTGCAAGTCCAATAAGTTCACCTTGTGCGTTCATAGAAATTAAAATTAGGTGGATAAGCTCGTTGTTTTCATCTGTTGCAAATGTGTGAAAATGTCCATATTCATCCTCGCGGTGTGCGTGAAAAAATAATTGAAAACCTGTTGTTTTATCTTTAATACCGCCGTCATTTGGATAATGGGTGTAGGGATCAAATTCATATTTCCTGCCGTTCATTACTTTAGCAACGAGACTAGAGCCTTCTTTTTTTAAGCTTTTTATGATTCCCAAAATTTTTGTTTTATAATCCTGCGCTAAATCTGCGGTTCGTTCGGCAGCATTTAGTATTGCTAATTTTGAACCTGCCGCAAAAGCCGCAATTAAAATAAAACCGGATTTAACAAATTGTCTTCTTTTCATTTTCTCAAACCGTTTTTAATAAAACTTGCGGAAGAATTATTTCTTCCGCTAAGAACTTTATATAATTTCCTATGATTTGCTTTCTTTTTTCATTGAACATGGATTGCATGGATTGCTTTTCTTCATCGAACAAGGATTACATTTAACGTCTGTTTCTATTCCACAAGGATTGCAGGCTGCGGTTGCACCCAAATTTAAATCGCCGGCAACAAAATCAACTGAAATTTCTACATCTTCACTTACCTTACCAACTACCATTGATGGAATTTTAACACCGTAATCGGAAAGTTTAATTGTAAATGTAGCATTTGCAACAAGTAAATTGCCTGGCATTTTAGCTTTGGTTTGTTCACTTTCCTTGAAGTATTTTACTGTGCCAGGAACTTCAACTTTCCTATTTACACCGTGAACACTGAAATCTCCTACAAAAGTTGCCTCAATCTTTTCACCATCCTTTAGTACCTTTGATGAAGGATTCTTTATTTCTTTCAACTTAAATTCAGCGTATGGATATTTGGCAGCATTAAGCCAGTCCTCGCCTCGTAAATGTTCATCCCTAAGATCGATACCCGTTTTAATTTTATCAATAGCTACTTTTACCAAACCTTTGGGTTTATTAGTAACATCATTTTTGTTGATTATTAGTATTGCTTCAATGCCGCTTGCAAGTCCAATAATTTTTTCGAAAGGCGCTTCCGATGTAAATGAAGCTTGGTTTCTTCCGTCTTTCGAATCCGCAAAAAATGTTTGTGCTGATAGCGAAATAGCAACTAAAAGTAAAATAGAAAATGTGAGTTTTGAAATTGTTTTCATTGTTACACCTTATAATTTGTTATTGTTATGTAATTACTGATAAATCTATTTCGAATTTCTGAATCAAAGATAACTGCAGTTGGAAAAGGGGAGTGTCAAGATTTTGACAAAAAGGGTATTAGTCAGAAAACAATTTTTGATTAAATTAAAATTCACTTGACTCCGTACCATACCACGGGTATTATATTTGTAATAATTGTTCAAAAGGTTTTATCTATGAAAGAATATCAAGTTGGTGAAATAGCGAAATCAGTCGGTGTAAATGTAGAAACACTACGCTATTATGAAAAAATTAAATTGATGCCTAAACCGAAAAGAAAAGAATCCCGCTACCGGGTTTATGATGATACTGATTTAAAAAGACTAAAATTTATAGTGCGGGCTAAAGAACTAGGCTTTACATTAAAAGAGATAAAAGAATTGCTGAATCTAAAAATTGAGTCATCAGCGACCTGCGGGGATGTAAAACATTTAGCCGAACACAAGCTGACCGATATAGAAAATAGAATCAAAGATTTAATGAACATGAAAAAGGTATTAACAAAACTTGTCCATCAATGTATTCAAGAAGAAGTCTCCGCAGATGAATGTCCTATCCTTGAAGTAATTGAATATAAAGTCAACGATGGAGACAAATAATGAAATTAAATAAATTATTTCAAAACAGTGCAATTGTTACGGCGGTATTGGCGTCACTATGCTGCATAACACCTGTACTTGCTGTTCTCGCCGGTTTAAGCGGAATTGCATCAACATTTTCTTTTCTTGATCCTTTACGCCCTTATTTTATAGCATTTACAGCTATTATCCTGGGTTATGCATTTTATAATGCGTATTCGAAGAATCCCGCCTTGCGGGGTAAGCCAAAGAAACAGGAAGATATAGAATGTGCTTGCGAACCTGCCCGACCGGCAGGGATGAAGAAAGTCCTGCGAAGAAAAGCTTTATCAATACAAAAGAATTCTTATGGATTGTTGCAGTAATTGCAATTGTTTTAATTTCATTTCCGTATTACTCCAAAGCTTTTTTCACTGAATCAGGAAATAATATTGTTGTTCAATCAAATAATATCCAAAAGGCGGAAATGGAAATTGAAGGAATGACGTGCACCGGCTGCGAACAATCTGTTGATTGTGCTCTTATATCCCAAGACGGTGTTATCAGCGCAACATCAACTTATCAAACCGGTATCGCTTTTGTTGAATACGATAAAACAAAAGTAAAACCGGCAGAATTAAAAAAAGCTGTGGAAGAAAAAGTTGGGTATAAAGTGGAGAGCATTAAAAAGATTTATGAATGAATTTGAGCTAAATTTATTTATCTGTTCTCTCTATACGTCCCTTAAAAAACACGGAACTACCTGTCTGCCGACGAGGCAGGCTCGAGAACCGGAAGGACTCGCGGTGCTCGAGTAATCCCGGCTGATCCTATTTTTAAGAACAACGCCGTGATGTATCGAGAGCACAAGGAATTTTGAAAAGGTTGTAATTACAATAAATTGGAGAACATTCATGGCTATACAAACATTAAAATTAGAAATCAGCGGAATGACGTGTAATCATTGCGCAAAAACTATTGAGAAAAAAGTTTCGGGTGTAGAAGGAGTGGTATCGAAATCAGTTAGTTATCCTGAAAAGAAAGGCGAGTTTCAATTTGATGTTGATATAACTTCGCCAAAAGAGATCATTGATTCAATAAACTCAACCGGTTATTATAAAGTAACCGGTGAAATAAAAACGGATAAAAGCGAAACAAATAATTATGATTTAATAATAATCGGCGGAGGCTCGGCAGCATTTGCCGCAGCAATTAAAGCCAGCGAACTTGAGAAAAAAGTATTAATGATAAACGACGGACTGCCAATTGGAGGCACATGTGTAAACGTTGGTTGTGTGCCGTCTAAAACTTTGATAAGAACAGCCGAGCAATTACATATTGCAAACCATCCAAATTTCAGCGGAATTAAACCGGGCAAGAACGAAATTAACTTTAAGGAAGTGATTCGACAAAAAACAGAATTGGTAGACGATTTAAGAGAACATAAATATGTAGATGTTCTAAAGGATGATCCGAATGTAACCATTGTAGAAGCATTTGCTAAATTTACTGATAAAAACAGTGTTGTGCTCAAGAGTTCTAACCGGGAGACTGCCGGCAAAAAATATTCTGCAGAAAATATTTTGATTGCAACCGGCTCAACTACGTTTGTGCCTGATCTTCCCGGTCTGCATGAAACCGGGTATTTAACTAACGATACATTATACGAATTGGAAGAACTTCCCGAACATATGATAGTAATTGGCGGAAGATACATAGCTTTGGAAAATGCGCAATTGTTTGCACGCCTTGGCTCAAAGGTAACTATTCTTCAACGATCATATAGAATTCTCCCCGCTGAAATGCCGGATGTTACTGAAACGCTGAAAGAAATTTTAGAAGAAGAAAGCATCACAATTAAAACCGGCGTAAAAATAAAGTCGGTAGAAAAGAGAAATGGAAAAGTTATTGTTAATGCTTCCGTTAAAGATGAAGATGAATCAATTGAAGGAACTCACATTTTTGTAGCAACCGGAAGAAAAGGAAACACAAAAGGATTCGGATTAGAAGAATTGGGAATTGAAATTCATAAAAACAATTTCATAAAGACAAATGATTATTTACAAACTTCCGTTCCGAATATTTATGCGGCGGGGGACGTAACCGGCGAATATTTATTTGTTTATTCTGCAGCTTACGAAGCTTCGCTCGCTGTTCAGAATATGTTCGGTGAAAAGCAAACTACAAAAGATTACTCCGTTTTTCCGTGGGTAATTTTTACAGATCCGCAAGTAGCCGGCGTTGGAATAGATGAAAATAAAATTGAATATGAAGTATCTACGGTTCAGTTAAAAGATGTGCCCCGTTCGCTTGCTGCAAGAAACACAAAAGGATTTATAAAACTTATCCGCAGCAAAGAAGACGACAAACTAATCGGCGCAAGAATATTAGCTTCGGAAGGTTCGGAACTTTTAATGGAAATTTCCTTGGCTATTAAATATGGAATTACAGTAAAAGAAATAAAGGAAATGTTTCATCCGTATCTTACACTTTCGGAGGGAATAAAAATTGCATCGATAAGTTTTGAGAAGGATGTGAATAAATTGAGCTGCTGCGCGGTATAGCTGCTGATATCCAACTTCTCAGAGTTTGGTAACGATAAGTATATAGCGCTAACTTCCTTTAATTGAAATTGATTGGATAAACTCACGTATTTGTTTATGAAACTCCGCACACATATCCAACTGACTTTTAACATAAGGATGCTCAAATGTCGTTAATGCAATATAATCACCTTCCTGACGATCTTCAAAAAGTCTGTCGTAAAATTTAGCCCATTCTACTTTAAGCAGACCTGATTTAATAAATTCACGGTGGAATGCACTTCGCACACCTGAATGCTTTTTAAAACTCGCACCACGTTCGAGAAGCGCCGCACTCACAGCATAAAAGGCAGCATAGTAAATCCGGTTTATTGCAAAGCTGAACTCATTAGCCTCAAGTTCACGCTTAGCTGAAGAAAGACTATCTAGAGCCTTGGACCACCAATATTGCACAAGTTGTGAACGATTCTTCGAGGAATTCACAATGACACCCCTTCTGTGAGTATCTCTTGATGAATCGGGAGAACAGAATATAATCCCGATTTCCAAGCTTTCTGATCAACTACAAGTGTGCTGAGATTGGTATCGTGATGAAGGTTAATCTCACAAACTATATCGGTAATTTGATGACGCACCGTTCGCTTTAGAGGATGTTTCGTGACAATAAGTATATCAAGATCGGATTCATGGTCAGCCTCCCCACGGGCAACTGAGCCAAAAATAACAATTTCTACTATGTCAAAAGCTGCAGCTGCTCGTCTCTTGAGTTCCGTTACAGCATCATATTGATTCGGACTCAATTTAATCTTATCAAGGGTTTTCATTGATTTCACACATTATCTATTTTCGATCAAAATATATGAAATTATTATTCCAGATGGCAGAGCATATTTATTGAAACAGTAAATAATGTTTTGCCCCTATTTAACCTTGTTGGAATAAATACGCGATAAGTTTTGATAAAGAGGTAAATAAACTAAGCTGCTGTGCTGTTTGATTTAGATTTTCATCTTAACTGTAAAAATTGTACCGACATCCTTTTTACTCTTTACACTTATATCAGCATTAATAAGCTCGCAATATTTTTTAACTAAGGACATACCCAAACCAGTGCCGTCAAACTTTCTGCTGTAACCTTGTTCTTCCTGCGAAAAAGGGGAAAATAAATCGGGCAAATATTCTTCCGAAATACCGATTCCTGTATCTTCTATCTCAACGATGAAGTTACTGCCTTTACCCTTATTAAGTCTAATTTCAATAAATCCTTTATTTGTATATTTAATTGCGTTATCTAACAAATTTGCAAATATCTGGGTGACTGCATAATCATCCATTTCAACTTCAGCCTTGTCAATTTCACTTTGAAAATTTAGCTGTAGTTTATTTTGTTGAGCAGTACTTTCATATTCTTTGACCAAATTTATTAATAAATCCACTAGATTGAATGATCTTTTTGAAATTGTATAGGTCCCTGTTTGAATATCCGACATGTTCAAAATCATATCAACGGTTCTAATTATTCTTTTGCTCGATGACTCAATTGCAGGGAATGCTAATTCTAGAGTCTCACTATTAATAGCTCTCGTTTCTTCTTTTATTAGACCTGTAAAGTTTAGAACTGCATTCAACGGACTCCTAATTTCATGGCTCATTTGTGCAAGGAATTCCGATTTCATCTTGTCGGCAGCTTCGGCTTTCTCTCTTGCTTCAGTAAGTTCTTCAAATAACTTTTTCTGCTCTGTAATATCTTCTTTCACAGCAATAAAATGTGTGATCTCTCCGTTAGTATTTACAATTGGTGAAATGGACTCGCTTTCCCAAAAAAACTCACCCGATTTCTTTTGATTGCATAGTTCACCCCGCCATTCTTTCCCGGATTTTATAGTTGTCCAAAGTTCTTTATAAATTTTCGGTTCATTTTTGCCTGATTTCAAAATTCGGGGATTTTTACCAATAGCTTCTTCCTGTTCATAACCTGTAATTTCAGTAAATTTTTTATTCACATATTCAATGCTGCCTTCAACATCCGTTATGATAATTGATGCGGAACTTTGCTCAACGCCTTTGGAAAGTTTTTTTATTTCTTCTTCAGAATGTTTTCTCTCACTAATATCGCGCATGATACCGGTATAAAATTTTTCGCCGGAAGATTCCCACTCAGATAAAGACAGTTCAATTGGGAAGATTTTTCCGTTTTTATGCAAACCTTCCAATTCGATTGTCTTTCCGATCACTCTGTGTTCGCCGCCTCCGGCTAGACGCTGCATTCCTTTTAAATGCTGCTTGCGGTACACGGGTGGTATAATTAAGCTTAATGATTTATTCAACACCTCTTCTGCAGAATAACCGAATATTTTTTCAGCAGACGGATTCCATCCTATAATTATACCGTCACTGTCAGAAGTAACAATTGCATCGTTTGCCGTTTGCGTAATTGAACGAAATCGATTTTCGCTTTCTTTGAGTTCATCTCTTTGTTTAAAAATCTCACTTAAATGTTCAAGTCTTTCCATCTCAGCCGCAGCGCGTAATCCGAAGACGTGAATAATAGATTCTTTGATTTTTACATTTTCGATAGGCGATTTAAAGAGACAAACTAATATGCCGATTGCGTTACCCTTTGAATCCCATAATGGAGTACCTGAGTATCCTTCAATCTCCAAATCAATTAAAATCTGATCCGAAGGAAATAATTTAGTTACATCTTTTTCATAGCTGCATAATTTTTTGTTAACTACATTCTTACAAGGCGTATCAGAAAGATCATAAGAAAAATTTTCACCATGCTGCCCAAATTGAAAAACAGAAATGGTATCTATTTTGTTGGCATTATCTTCATTTACTTTTCCGATAAGTACAACATCAGCATTTAATGTTTGTGATAAGTTCTCAACTAAAACATTAAAAAATTCTTCACCAACTTTAGACGCAACGCCTTCAGCTAGTTGAATAAACTTTTGTTCGTATGCTCTCCTCTCGGTTATATCAGTAGAAATACTTAGTACTTCTTTAACACTATTGTTTTTATCAAGAATTGGATAATACCTTGGATTAAACCAATAATTCTGGCTATTAATTTTTAATGATATTTCATTACTCTGCGGCTTTTTATTTTCTAAAGCTTTTTGAAGCAGGGAAGTGGACTTTTTTTGAATCTCATTAGGTAGAACCTCTTCCGGACTTTTACCTATTAATTCACTCGGGTTAAAATCACCATATTTCGAAATCGCCTTATTTACAAATATATACCTTCCTTCATTATCGTAAACAGCAAAGATGTCTGGAATAATATCGATTGCATTTTGAAGTCTTGATTCCGCCGTTTTTCTTCTTTGTTCCTCTTGTTGAATATAAATTGCAAGTCCCAAATCACCGGATACTTCTTCAATTAGGGATCCTTCCTCCCCGGTAAAAAGATTTATGTTTTCTAAAATTATGTAAAGCACTCCATACACATTATCAAGATGTTGGATAAGCGAAATAATTACGCCCTTATCTTCCCGTGCCGGACGTGCTATGCAATCTTTGCAATAATCCTCAATCGATTCGCTCTTTATAATAGGTTTATTCAATGACAAACCGTTCAGGCAGGGTGGTAAATTTCTGTTTTTCAATTGATCAATAAATGTATCGATATTTTTATCAATCCCGAACGAAAAGATTTTGTCGTAAGTAATTAAGTCATTTGTCAAACCGATCCACATTGCATAATAGCCGCGGCTTTCTAATAATATTTCGCAGGACCGGTGCATCAGTTTATCAATATTTTTTTCGGTAACAATAAGCTGGTTTACATTTCTAATAGCATATAAAAGTGAATGAACATGCTGGAATCTTTCTTCTGCAACTTTCCTGCTAGTTATGTCAAAAATGTATCCTCTTAGATGAGTCAAATTTCCCGTGTCGTCAAACACACCAACAATATTTTCTAAAACATAAATTTCCGAACCATCTTTTTTAATCAGCAATGATTCATAATTGCTTACTTCTTTACTTTCCCGAACCAGTTTAAGAATCTTATCTCTATCTTCCTTATTTTTATAAAATGAAAATGTGGAGAACAGATTAATTTCACTTAGCGAATCATAACCCATTATCTTTAGAAAGGCAGGATTACAGTCAATCATTTTTCCATCAACAGAAGATAAAAAAACGCCGGAAAGGTCTTTCATAAAAAATTCGCGGTACTTTTCTTCACTTTCACGTAATGCTTCTTCTGCCTGTTTGCGTTGAACTATCATCTGAGAATTTTCAATTGCAATTGCAGCGCCGGCAGCTAAATTTTGCAGAAGAATTACATCATGTTCATCAAAATTGCCGGGTTTGTTATGCATTTCGAAGCAGCCGATTATTTCACCGCGCTTATTAAGTATAGGGACATCAGCAAGATTATAGAATCCCAAGGCTTTTTGTATTTCGGGAATAACGTGTTCGTCATTTTCAGTATCGTTAGAAATATATGGCTTGCGTGTTGTCAGCACCCATCCAGGGACACCGTAATTTTCAACAAAACTGTAATCGATTGGAAAAACAATGCCATGTTGGTCGTACTCTTTAAATACCATTTTCCCGTCAATTAATAAACCCGCCGTTCCATCTTTTGCGCCGGTGAGTTCTCTTGCCGAAGCCACAAGCTGCCGCATTACGATCGGAAGTTCCAGAACAGAATTTATTTGTTGTGTAGCCTTGGTAAGCAATTGCCAATTTAGATTAAACTTTTTCAACTGTGCTTCAGCCAGTTTACGTTCGGTAATATCGTGAACTATTGAATGTAGATATTTTTTCTCATTAATTTTTATACTACTTCCGAAAACTTCTACATCTCTTATTGAGCCGTCTGCTCGTTTATGCTGAAACTCAAAATAAACCCGGCTTAAGTTTCTTGCATTTTCCATTTCCTTTTTTATTTCACCGGGAGATAGAGTATTAATTTGGTTTATGTTCATGTGCAGCATTTCATCTCGTTTCCAGCCGTAGTATTTGACCGCTGCCGGGTTGACATCTACAATTTTTCCATTGTCAGGATCTAATAAAAACATCGGCGCAATATTATCTTCAAATATATTCCGGAACCTTTCTTCGCTTTTTCGTAAATCTTCTTCAGCTTTTTTCTTATCGGTAATATCCCTGATTAATCCTATAAATCCTGTTACATTATTTTCATTATCTTTCAGATAAAAAACACCTGTTTCGCCCGGGAAAACAGAATCGTCTTTCCTTTTATAATTAACAGTATAAAGAAACGGATCTTCACCAAAATGTTCTTTTAAAGCTTTTCCTAATTCGAGAAATTGTTCTTCGTTTTCATAGACAGATAAAGTTTTCTTGCCAATAATCTCTTCGGATGAATAACCAAAAATTTCCATAAATGCAGGATTACAATTTATAATGTTACGTTCAGTATCAGCCACAAGAATGGCATCTCGTATACTATTGAAAAGGCTTTCATAATTTTCTTTCTTCACCCTTAATAAGTTTTCGGCTGATCTGCGTCTTGCTATATCTCTAGCAATAGAAAGTATTGCTTCCTTATTGTTAAGAGAAATCGAGGTCGATTTAATTTCGGTGGGAATTATTTTGCCATTTTTTGTTACATGTTCTGTTTCGAATGTGACTGACTTATTCTTTGTTATTTCTTTTATTCTTTGTTTAACTTTTGGTTTAAATTTATCTGAAACCAGATTCATAGGTGTTAATCTTAACAGCTCATCGGCAGTATAACCCAATCTTCTGCAAGCTTCATCGTTAACCTTTATCATTCTGCCATTCAGATCGTGGATGAAGAGAGCATCACCGGATGAATTGAAAAAGGTTTCCAATTCTTTTTGGCTTTCTATAAGTTCATTTTCGGCTTTTATCTTTTTAGATATATCAATCATCTGTGCAATGCCGCCGATAACATTTCCATCTTCATCCTTCCAAGTGCTGACCGAGATGCTTACATGTATATCATCTCCATTCTTGCATTTTCTTACGGTATGAAAATCAATAATGTTTTCGCCTTTCAACGATCTAGTTAATAACTGTGCAAATTCATCATTACGGTCTTTGGGAATTACCGGGTTAGTTTTACCAATAATCTCGGATTGTTTCCAGCCGAACGTTTTTTCTGCGGCTTTGTTCCATAATAAAACTATACCGTTAGTATCAACGGCTATAATCGGTATAGGAGAACTCTCAATAATGCTATTCATAAAGTAACCGCTGTTTTGCTCGCTACGTTCTTTGCTGTTTTTCATATCACGCCTAAATTAATTTAACTGCTAGTCTGCTTAGGCCAAGTTGCTAATATTCGTTATGTTTGTATATGATTGCTCAAGAAAGATATCCAAAAGATTTTCAGGAGTTTCTTCATCAATTCAAGACCGAAGACGATTGTTGGAATTATCTTTTT
>JAIOZI010000089.1 GCA_021740785.1 Melioribacteraceae bacterium | reverse complement strand
TCAAATAACGAATTTCAAAATTTCTATATGGCTAAGTATTTGATATTTCTCAACTTACAAATTGTCGGCACGAAGGGCAGATTTTCCAATGGAAAATCTGGGCTAATAAAAACCTTATTCGGTGATGAAACTTTTGGTTATTTAACAAAACTTCTTCTCGACATACAATCCCGGAGGGATTGAACGTCAATAGAGAATGTATTTAAATTAATTTTAACAACCCCAGCGGGGTTGAACATGTTCTTTCATATTCAACCACTCCGTGGTTGATGTTTCCCTTTTCAATATAGGCTATTCACATTTAACCCCTGTCGGGGTTGAAAAGACCGCAGATAGAAATACAATGAGCAATAGGTTATAGTATTTACGACTAACTTCACAGCATTACCTGCCAAGGACAGGGATGTTGCTATTACCAAAAAAAATCTCCATCTACAACTAAATGAGAAAAGATGAATATATAAATAGCTCCGTCCTTTAGGGCGGAGATAAAAATATTAGAAAATGTAACCGGGCTTTAGCCCACTTACCGGTTTTTACAAAATTTATTTGTTGATCCGGGCGGTTTTAAAAATAAAAGCCAGCCCTAATTGTAAGAGCTGACTTCAATTTTATTCACAAGATAACGGCTATTTAATTAAATATATTTCTTTTTGATTTGGTGAAAGAAATTCGCAGCCATCCTTTGTTATTACAACCTCTTCCTCAATTGTAGCTATTCCGTAATCTTTAATGGTCAGCCTCGGTTCAATTGTGAATACTTGAGATTCCTCTAATGTTAAATAGGGTAAATTGCCGTAGCGCTCCCACTTCGGACCAAGCAGCGCGCCGCCGTCGTGAGCCGCTCTTCCCACCTGATGACCTAATCCGTGAGGATATTCTTCATACCCGTTTTCAACAATATAACTGCGGGCAGCGTCATCTACAGTCCACGCAACAGCACCCGGTTTTATTGTCTTGGCGGCAATTTGTATTGAATCCTTAATTACATTAAACCCGCGCATCACTTCATCCGGCGGCGTATCTTCGCCATCCTTAAGAACGTACCATGTTCGCTGCAGATCGGAACAGTAACCGTTGAGCTTAATCCCGAAGTCCATGTTAATTACATGACCTTTTTGAATCTTCCGGTCGGTTGGACCGGCATGTGCGCCTGCGGTATCCGGACCTGTGAACACCGATGGGCAGTATTCTTTATCCCATGCCAATCCAAATCCTTTTTCTTCTGCAATATTATGAACAAAGACGGCAACTTCTTTTTCGGTTATTCCGGGTTGAAGATATTTAGTTACTTCATCAAAAATTATCAACGTTTCTTTTATTGCTTCTTTCATAATACTTAATTCCGCCGCTGATTTTCTGCCGCGAAGCGCCGCAACAATATTTTCTGATGAAACAAATCTTTCTGCGTAAGGAGTATCTTTTAGCAGTTCGATTAATTCAAGATACACACCGTGAGTCAGCCCGTCGGCTAAACTTGAATCTCTTGAGAAGTTAATCGCAATCTTATTGGGATTATACTTATCAAGAGTTTTGATAAGATCGTCTTTAACAGATTTCAAATAACTGATAATGTTTTTGAAGGTTCCCACCATTTTCATGTTTGGTTCTTCAAGGGATCCGATGATTGCAGTTGTGTCGCCGTCGCGTGTTATGATAAATGCCGAATGCCATGTGGCGCCCGTACCGGCAATCATATCCAGCATCGGGTCTTTAATGTTTCCCGTTTCTCTAACAAATGTCATCCACATATCAATGTCTAATTCATTAAGTATCTGTGCTGCCTGCTGTTGTTTTTCCAAAATCAATTCTTTCTTCATAATTGCTCCTCGTCAACATTATTTGTAATTCGGTGAATCAATAAAATTATTTAACTCCCCGTCTTGTGTCCGCAATAAAGTTTAATCAATATTTATTTGCTGTTATATGATTCCCGTCGTTATCAGCTCTGAAAAAATTAAGGGAATATACCCAGCGACATATAACTTGTTGCTACCTTATCAATTGCATCAACAAAGCCGGCTGTTCTTAAATCATGAATTTTTTTGTTTTGCTTCTGCACTTCTCTAATTTCATGATATGCGGTAATCATAGTCTCTTCCAAACCGGAAGTAACCAGATCAATTTCGTCAGCACCATGAACCAGAACATTTCTTTCCTGCTGGGATAATGATTTCCCGGTCAGTTTTTCCATCGCTTCAACAATATTTCTGTATGCTGCTTCTTCAAATCGTTTTCCCATTCTTCCGAAACGAACATGAGATAAATTCTTCAACCATTCAAAATATGATACGGTAACACCGCCGGCATTTGCATAAAGATCCGGAATAATCATTATATTTTTCTTAAGAAGAATTTTTTCCGCTTCGGGTGTTATTGGTCCGTTCGCCCCTTCGGTGATGAGCTTCGCTTTAATTCTAGATGCGTTTTTCTCAGTGATTACTCTTTCCAATGCAGCGGGAATAAGGATATCGCAATCCAGCTCAAGAGCTTTTGCGGTATCCCGGATATTTTTTGCTCCTCTAAAATTTAGAATGGAACCGGTTTCATTCCTATGTTTGACAACATCATCAAGATTCAGACCCTTAGAATTATAAATAGCACCTTCATATTCTGCTAACCCGATTAAAATTCCGCCAGCTTCCTGCACGTACTTTGCAGCGAAATATCCGACATTTCCGAGTCCCTGAACGATAACGCGTTTACCTTCGATTCCGCGGGTAAGTCCGATCTTTTTCATATCCTCGGCTATATTAACTGCTTCACGCGTAGCAAAAAAGACTCCCATCCCGGTTGCCTCTGTTCTTCCCCTAATGCCGCCTTGAGCAATGGGTTTACCGGTTACGCATCCTTCGGAATCAATAGCATCGGGTTTTAGCTGTGCATAAGTATCCTGAATCCATGCCATCTCGCGGGCGCCTGTTCCGTAATCGGGAGCCGGCACATCGATTCCTGGTCCGATAAAATTTTTCTTAACCAATTCGGATGTATATCTTCTTGTAATTCTTTCAAGCTGATGGACTGAATAATTCTTAGGATCTATTTTAATACCGCCCTTTGCACCGCCGAACGGAACATCAACAACAGCGCATTTGAAAGTCATTAATGCAGCAAGCGCCATAACTTCATCCTGATCAACCGAAAGGCTGTAACGGATTCCCCCCTTTACAGGTGATTTATGATGACTATGTTCCACCCTGTATGCCTCTATTACTTCATACTGGTCATCGCCTACTCTTATCGGGAACCGCATTCTATAAACACTATTACAGAATTTTATTTGCTCCAGTAGCCCGGTTGGATGTTTTGTGTATTGGGTGGCATTATCAAAAAATCCCAGCACGTTTTCAAAAAATGTTTGGGGTTGTTTACGAAGTTTTGACATGTGTGCTCCTAATGAATTGTGTTTTCGAATGTATTAATACTGTATTCAAAAGATTGATCAAATTAATTAATCTTATTGAGCAAGGCAAGAAAATTTGGCTGAAGTTAATTGTGAAAATCATCTTCCTACATATTTTTTAAGTTCACCCGGTTCGGTTGTTGATCTGAGGATTTCACCGCACACGCTGCATACAAAATCAACCTTAATTGGTTTTGCACTCATTCCTATCCAGTATAAAATCCAGCCGAAGGAAGAGTATTCACATTTTGGATGAATGTGATAATCGTTGATATCGTAGCCGCAGGAGCATGTTTTATTGTTGGGGGTCTGTTCTTTCATAACGTTCATTATTTATTACATAAAATTACATGAATAAATTCTCAGCAGCAAATTAGGATATTCAGTATATTTTTGCTCGTTTTTTTATAAAGTTGGTGAAAAATTGGATTCGAATAAAATAAAAATTGCAGTAATTGATTTATACAATAATGAAGAAAATCAAGGGATGCGATGTATCCGGGATATCATTAAAGAGACTAACAACCGCTTTGAAAATATCCCCGTTGAATATAAAATTTATGATGCCAGGTATAAGGATGAAATGCCGGATTCTAATTATGACATTTATATTTCGTCCGGCGGACCCGGCAGTCCGTTCGAAGGTGAGGGTTCGGATTGGGAGAAAAAGTATTTTGGGTTGATGGATTCAATCTGGTCGAATAATCAAAATAATGAAGATAAGAAACATGTCTTTTTTATCTGTCATTCATTTCAAATTATGGCGAGGTACTTCAAGTTCGGAAGTGTAATTAAGCGGCACTCCAATTCGTTCGGCGTTATGCTGCTTCATAAAACTGAAGCCGGGAAATATGACGAGCTTCTAACGGCATTGCCCGACATATTCTACGCAGCGGATTTCCGGGATTACCAGGTTGTTCAGCCTGATCAAAAAATACTCGATGAACTCGGCGCTGAAGTTACATGTATCGAAAAGGAACGCACTCATGTTCCGTATGAACGCGCAATGATGGCAGTACGAATATCACCTGAAATTGTAGGCACTCAGTTTCATCCCGAAGCAGATCCCGAAAGTATGTATTTCCATTTTAAGAAACCTGAACGGAAAGAACAGGTGGTAACCAAATACGGAATTGAAAAATATGACGAGATGCTTGCTCTGCTTGAAGAACCGGGTGCAATTCAACTGACAAGAAAAACAGTTCTGCCGAATTTCTTGAATAATGCGATTAAAAGTCTGCGTCCCGAAAAAGCCCTGGTTTAAGTAAGCGGATAAAACTTAGCAGTAATCAATTCTTTCCGTCATTGACGCCGTTCATCCTGAGGTTGACGCCGTTCTTCCTGCCGTTGACGCTGTTTTCCAGAGGGTTACAATTATTTCAGAACATGACCACATGACCTTTATTCTTGTTTCTTTTACTGTAAAATTTTATGGTTAAGTTTAACTAATTTTCCTTGACTATCATTGGCGTTTAGTATTTATTCTTAATAAATACCCGGTAATTACAGCCAATTATTTTGTTGAGGAATTAAAAGTCTCTAAACTGACGGCAAATGTATCAATAAAAGATTTTATAAAAGTTGGTATATTAAAGGAAATTACCGGTCAAAAAAGAAACCGCTTATATCTTTTTAACGATTATTTTAACTTATTTACAGTGTGAATTTTATATCAAACATCTCTCATTAGTTGAAATCAAATCAAAGGCTATTCACATGGAATCCCTGTCTGGGTTCAAAAGACCGTAGATAGATATTCAATGAGCGGTAGGTTTATTGTATCAACGACTTCAAAAATTTGACAGCATTGCTCTTTCACGAAAGGGAAATGAGTTCATTTGCAGCAATTATAAGATCAAATTAAATGAGCGATGTTTACCTAAAACAGCCTGCTCTTTCTCTTTGATGCAAAACTGTGGAAGTTGGTAATCATCCGGATTGTTTCACTTTTAATTCACACTCGCTTTAATTATCTTTTCAACTTCATTTAGAGAAAGGAATGTGTTGTGTTAATGATAGAAATACTTCCCGATAAGTGTGATTTTTGCGGATGTTGTGTCGGAATATGTCCCGAAGATGCAATTGAATTAAAGGAAGCAGAGATAAATATAATTGAAGAGTTATGCACTAACTGTTCGAAATGTATTTGGTCGTGTCCCATTGAGGTTTTAAAATTCAACAGAAACGGAGTTGAAAATAGCAGCGAATAATTGAGGAGATTATTAGGAAATTATTAAACATATTGATAAAATTTTTTGTACTGCTTAAGCTTTTGCCGCCGTTTCTAAATCGTAAGCGGCAGCTAGATAACTTAATTAACAGTGATGATAATGCCTTAAAAAAAATTGGGAAAGCTGTTAAAGATTGCCTGGAAAATAATATCGACAAAGAAGAAGAAAAATATTTTGATGAAGTAAATTTCAGGATATCTCAATTAATAAGTTCGAATGAAAGCGTTGTGGAACTGGATTCGGAAGGACGAAAGGCTGCATTAAAAATATCAAGTTTGACAAAGCAAAGCAGCAGAAAAGATTTTTGGGGAAGATTATTGTTTAATCTAATTAGACAGTTTAATCCGGGCAATTGTCTCGAACTCGGTACGTGCATCGGGGTATCGGCTTTATTTCAAGCAGCGGCAATAAAAGTAAATTCCTCCGGATCACTTACTACAATAGAACTGTCTGAAGAACGGTTCAATTTTGCGCAAAAACTTTTTGCCGAAACGGGAAACGATTTCATCCATTCAATAAACGGAGATGTAGAAGAAGTGCTTACGGAAAATTTATCCGGTGAAAAATTTGATTTTGTTTTTGTTGATGCAAATCATAAAGGTGAAGCGCTTATTAAATACTTTTCAATACTATGCAATCTTGCGACGGATAATGCGGTCATCATTTTTGATGATATCAACTGGTCGCCGGATATGAATAAAGCTTGGAAAGAAATTAGAGAAAACGTAAATGTTAAATACAGTTTCGATTTATTTGAATTCGGTGTTTGTATTTTTAGCAATAAGCAGGTTAACCAAAACAAAAAATATTCATTACCGATTTTCAGTTATTAATTTTGCACAACGATATAAATTTATTGAAGTAAATTAGAAAGTACGATTGAATGAAAAATCATTATGACGTAATTGTTGTTGGCGCGGGACCCGCGGGCTCAATGGCAGCGCGGTTTGCCGCAGAAAAAGGTGTCTCCGTTTTAATGCTGGAGAAAGACCGCGACGTCGGTTACCCGGTACGCTGCGGTGAAGCGGTAAGCAAAGCAGGCATAGAGGAATTTATTCCTTCCGATTCTAAATTTATCGCATCGGTAATTGATAAGTTCTCGATGAACGCTCCCGACGGTACTGAAGTTGTATTACCGCTGGAAGAAAAGGGATACATTCTTGAACGAAGAATTTTCGATTACGAGCTGGCAAAATCAGCTTCTGCAGCCGGAGCTGAAATCCTAACACGGGCTTATGTAAACGGATTATTAATTGAAGATGACATCGTATGCGGAGTTAAATTCGAATACCGCGGCGAACAGCACGAAATAAAATCTAAAGTTGTTATTGCCGCAGATGGTGTGGAATCGCGTGTAGGCAGATGGGCTGGAATTAAAACATACATCGATTTCCGCGATATGGAATGCTGCGCTCAATACACTGTATCAAATATTAAGATTGATCCGAATTCGCTTTACTTTTATTTCGGTGAAGAGTACGCACCCGAGGGTTATTTCTGGGTGTTCCCGAAAGGTGATAATTCGGCGAATATCGGATTGGGAGTAAGCGGGATGACAGGACGTAAACGTTCGGCAATCTCTTTTCTTAATCACTTCATGGAAAAGAATCACCCGGATGCATCGATTCTTACTCAAATTGCCGGAGGTGTTCCGTGTTCTCCAACATTAGAAAAAATTGCAGCGCAGGGAATAATATTAGTCGGGGATGCAGCCCGGCAGGTTAATCCATTATCAGGCGGTGGAATTGCAAGCGGAATGATCGGTGGAAGTATCGGTGGTAGAATTGCCGGAGAATCGGTTAAAATGAAAAAACCGGATCATCTTTTGAGTTATCAAAAAGCTTGGAACGACCGGTTGGGAAAACGCCATATTGTTTTTGATAAAATTAAAAACGGGATTTATAATTTCAGCGATAAAAAATTCAACAGCATAGCGCATTCGTTTTCAAAAGTGCCGATGGAGAAAAGAACTCTCGGTAATTTATTTAAAACAGCATTGATTAATAATCCTTCATTGATAATTGATGTTGCAAAGGTGTTTGTAGTGAAATGAAAAAAATTATAATTGAATTACTCAGAAAGCATTTTGAATCGGTAATTCTATATTGGACTGAAAAAATATTACAGCAGTTCGGCGGCAAGCTAACCGAATCTCAATCGAAGACCTTTGCGGAAAACAGCTTAAATACATTAATAGAAGTTATTGACACATTCGAATATTCTCATGCCGATCAGTATTTGATCGAAACATATAATCTTTTCTCTTCTGCAAATCTCAATCTTCTCGAGGTTTCGCAGGTCTTTTCTATCGGAAGATATTCTATTCTTAACTACATCGAAAATGATAATTCACATAATTATGAATCCGTAATCTTACTCGGATTTATTGATGAAATAATTGAACAGATTTATGCGCGGTACGGTGTTCTTCATCAAGAAGCACAGATGAAAGAAATTGCAAAAGACCGCGATAGATTGGCAAGGAAACTGGAACAAAATCAGCAGTATCTTAAAAATATTTTGCATTCATCGGATTCGGCAATTTTAGTAGTTGATGAAAACGAAAGATTTGTTTCATGGAACAGCGGCGTCGAAAAAATATTCGGATATACCGAGAAGGAAGTGATTGGAAAAACCTCGCAGCTTCTTCTGCCCGATGATCCGAAGTATCGAGAGGAATTGAATTTTATTCAGGATCAAGTGAAGAAAAACGGGTTTGTTAAAATTGATGAAACGGAGCGTAAGTCAAAAGACGGTAGAATAATCGCCGTTCAATTAAACGTAACGGAGCTTCCGGGCAGCGACGGCAGTTATGCCGGCAGAACCGTGGTGATTCAAGATCATTCCGAGGTGAAACGGCTGCAGGCTCAAGTTGATCAATCTGAAAAACTGGCTGTGATCGGACAATTGGCAGCGGGCATCGCGCATGAAATCGGCAATCCGCTTACGGCAATATCATCATTGGTTCAAATTCTTCAGCGCAAAGCTAAAGAAGAATTTTTTATTGAGCAGCTTGCATCGATAAAGGAAAATATTGATAGAATTTCGCGAATCGTACGCGAGCTTGTTGATTTTTCCAGACCGCCGAGTCACGAAGAAATATATGTAAACATAACTGATATTGTGAAGACTGCACTCGGTATTGTTAAGTATGATAAACGTGTAAAAAAGGTTGATTTTATTACTGATTTCGAGTTGGGAATTCCAAAAGTTAAAATCGTTCCCGATCAACTTTTACAGGTCTTTGTAAATATATTGATTAATGCGCTTGATGCAATTAAAGGCGAAGGTAAAATTGAAGCGGCTTCGAGAAGTGATGATAAATATGTTTATGTGGATATCAGCGATGACGGCTGCGGGATTGATGATGAAATTGTTTCGAAAATTTTTGATCCTTTTTTTACTACAAAGGATGTGGGTAAAGGTACGGGGTTGGGACTTTCAGTCAGCTACGGGATAATTAAAAAATTGAACGGTGACATAATTGTGAATAGTAAAATTAATGAAGGAAGTACATTTACGATTAAGTTATCTTTACATAATAATTAGATTTTTGGAGAAATAATGATTGCGAAAATATTAATAGCCGATGATGAAAAAGCGATCCGGGATTCACTCAAAATGGTTTTGGATGATGAAGGCTATTCTACTCTCACAGCAGGTGACGGTGAAGAGGCGCTTGAAATTTTGCAAACTGAAGAAATTGATATTGTTATTAGTGATATAAAAATGCCGAAAGTTGACGGGATGGAACTGCTTGAAAAAACTTCAAAGCTCTCACCGAATACGTTTTTTATTATTATGACGGCTTATGCATCCGTAAAAACAGCTATTGATGCGCTTCGCAACGGAGCCTATGATTATCTAATAAAACCGGTTGAATTTGACGACGTAATTATTCGTTTAAAAAGATTATTGGATTACAGGAAACTCGCACTCGAAAATAAAATCTTACGTCAGCGCGTTGGGAACGATGCCGGGTTTCAGAATATAATCGGTAAGAGTGAACCGATGAAACGGGTGTTTGATTTAGTTAATCAAGTGGCGCCGACTAACAGCAATGTACTGATTTACGGAAAGAGCGGAACCGGTAAAGAGCTGATAGCAAAAGCAATTCATAATAACAGTAAAAGAAGTGATAAAATTTTTCTCCCGGTTAACTGCGGCGCTATTTCGGAAAATTTAATTGAAAGTGAATTGTTCGGGCATAAGAAAGGATCTTTTACCGGTGCGACAGAAGATAAACTCGGTCTATTTAAAGTCGCAGACGGCGGGACACTCTTTCTTGATGAAATCGGTGATCTGCCGTTTAATTTACAGGTCAAATTATTAAGAGCAATTGAAGACAAAGAATTTCTGCCGGTCGGCGGCACCAAAACTGTTAAATCGGATGTGAGAATTATAGTCGCTACTAACGTTGATCTATATGAGAAAACTCAGCAGGGTGAATTCAGGGAAGATTTGTATTACCGGTTGAATGTAGTAGAAATTAATCTGCCCCCTCTGAACGAAAGAAAGGAAGATATCCCGGTGCTGGTCGAACATTTTGTTGAAAAATTCTGTAATGAAATGGGCAGGAAAATACTCGGAGCCGATAACGAAACGATGAAAGCATTAATGTCGCACAACTGGCAGGGCGGCGTTCGCGAACTTGAAAACTCAATCGAAAGGGCAGTGATATTTGCAAAGAATGAATTTATCACGATAAATGATTTATCTGAAAATATTAGGGGAAAAGCAGTCGATCACGGGTATCCCGATACACTGAAAGATGCGCTGCGAAGTTTCGAAAAAGAACATATTCTGAAAATAATTAAAAAGTTTGAATACAACAAAGAGGATGCCGCTAAAGCATTATCAATCGGACTTTCATCACTCTACAGAAAAATGGAAGAGCTGAATATTCCGACAAAAGCACAAGATGAGTAATTGATTAAACTAAATAGACGATTATGATTTCACAACATTTTCACTTTACTTCCGGTGATCAAGTTTGGCGGATATTAATTTCAGACGATGATCACCTTGTAATTGAAACGAGAGACACCGAAAAAAAAACCGCATCATTTCATGCTGTGGATTTACATTCAACCGAATATCAATTTAAAAATTATCAACTCTCCGAAACTTACTGGGTAGGGATTGAGAAAATTTATAAGGGAATAATCTATTTCCATAAATTCACCAAACCCGATATGCCTGGACATAAACACATCATCGCTTTCGATATGAAATCACAAAAAATATTATGGGAGACAGATAAATTTTCGTTCTATTTTATTCATGATGATAAAGTTTATACCTACGTTCAGAAATTCGAAGGGCAGCATTTTTATGCGCTGGATTATAAAACCGGCGAATTAATTGATGATCTGGGTGAAGATTTTCAACTTGCAAATGAGTTGAGGGATAAGTCCGGTGAAGATTTTTCGAATTACATTTTCGCAAATCAATTACATCCTGAAGCAGAAAAATATAACGCTGATGAAAAGATATTGCTTGATAAAACAAAAGACTACAGCTTGTCGGGCAATATTGATTATTGCAAAATGAATAACTTGCTGCTGTTCAATTTTCATTTCCGAAATTCCGGGAAGAGTTTTTCGAATAAATTTATTATTATTGATAACGGTTCGGGTAATGAAATTTATAATGACTTACTCAACGAAGAAGTTGAAATGTATGTGCCCGATTCATTTTTCTGTTATAAGAATTATGTGACTATGATTAAGGAAAAGAAAGAGATAATCGTTTTGAAAATAAACGAGGAATAATGAAATGGAAATAAGTGATGAAGAAAAACGGTTTTTGTTAACAATTGCACGCGAAGCAATAAAGAGAGAATTTAGTTCCGGGAAAATCCCCGAACCCGATTATGAAAAATTTCCCACGTTAAAAAGTAAATCGGGAGCATTTGTTACTCTTCAACTTAATAAGCGATTACGCGGATGTATCGGGTATATCATCTCGGATAAAAATTTATACGATACAATCTGCGACGCTGCGGTACAAGCTGCTTTTGCCGATCCGCGCTTCCCGTCGCTGACTCAGGATGAATCAGATAAAATCGAATTAGAAATATCCGTTCTTTCTGAACCATTCCCAATGAAGAGTTACGATGAAATTGAAATAGGTAGACACGGATTAATACTGGAAGAATCAGGCAGGAGAGCGTTGCTGCTGCCGCAAGTGCCGGTTGAACATAATTTGGATAGGGATGCATTTCTCTCAGCCTTATGTAATAAAGGTGGATTCCCGGCTGATTACTGGAAAGAAAAGACACTGAATATTTCAATGTTCACAGCTACTGTTTTTTCCGAAAAGGAATTGGAGAAAAAATAATGAAAGCAATAAGAGAAGCAACTGTTGCGGGAATGTTTTATCCCGGTTCGCCCTCAAAATTGCGGGATGAAGTGAACCTGTTGTTGGAACTCGGAAAACCGGGGAAATCTTATGATAAAATATTCGGATTGGTTTCACCTCATGCCGGTTATACTTATTCAGGCAGAACTGCCGCTTTTGCTTACAACACAATACGCGGTGAAAAATATGAGACGGTAATTGTTATTTCTCCCAGTCATAATGTTTATTTTCCCGGGGCATGTATATTTGACGGGGAAGCATATAAAACTCCGCTCGGATTGATACAAATCGATAAAGATAAACGCAGCGCTATGATTGAAATCAGCAAATCGGTATTTGCAGGTTCGCAGGGTCACGGACCCGAACATGCGCTTGAGGTTCAACTTCCTTTTCTGCAAACTGTTTTGGATGAATTTAAACTGGTGCCGGTTGTTATCGGAGATCAAAATAAAAAGTACGTCGATGAGCTTGCAATTCAAATAGCAAAAGTAAGCGATGATAAAACCCTGGTTGTTGCCAGTTCCGATTTATCTCATTTTTATACAAAAGAAATTGCGAATAAATTGGATAGCCGCGTAGCTGAATTTATAAATAATTTTGACTATGAAAGTCTGCAGTCTGGATTGGATAAACGCGAATGCGAAGCATGCGGAGGCGGAGCTATTGTTGCAATGATGAAAGCCGCTGAAATGAAAAATGCAGTTCACTCGGAAGTACTCAACCGTTCCGATTCCGGCGATGTACTGAAAGAGAAAGAGGAAGTTGTTGGGTATTTATCTGCTGTAGTTTATGGTTGATCGTTTAGAAAAAATATAGATGCTCTCTGAAAGGTAATCTGATCTGTATACAGTTTTACTTTCTGCCGTTTCTGCGTGCTGCTTTATTACTAATAATACTTAATTAAGTAGATTCGAACAATATCATATCCATCCAAAAAACATTTACAACTTTTGTATGGCTTCTTATCAATGCAGTGGAATAATTATCATTTCCACAGTAAAAAAATGATTTGAGCAACAATGTAGGGGACGAAAATTTTCGTCCCCTACTCCAATCCCCACGAACAATTTCGGAATCACAAAGCCACCCTTGAATTATGGTTATCGAATAACCTGAAGTTTTTCGTCAAGATGTGCCTGTGCTGAGCCCGCCTTGTCTTTCGACTGAATCCGTTCGACAGAATTCGTCGTAATCTGACGATCGTAATCCCGACAGGGTGCGTCGTGGTCTGACGACTGACGATCGGACTCTGACGAGAATTCGTAGCAATCCCACGATCAGACGGACTCAATATGACAAACGCGATTTAATTGTTTAAGGTGGGTTAATAATTAAAAACCACCAAATAATCAGCACCGGTTTACAATTGTAAATGTTTCAAAGGTAAAGCCTGCAGTACCCAACACTAGATCCCGAAAGAGAAAACCTAATTTTATAGGTTAGCATGTGATATTAAAAATTTAGAAGAAGTCATTTGTTTTTTTTTGATATTTCTTATATTGAGTTCAATTCATCAATTTGTTGGGGAAAATTTCATGAAATTAATTTCAGTTAGCAAATATTTCACTTATCTTTTTCTTATTATTTTAATTCTTGGTTGTAATGATGGGACCTCTACATACGTACATCCTCCTCCTTCTTCATCAGATTTTCCTTATGTGTTTGATGAGTATCCTGCAACAGGTATCGTTACGGAATATGACGAATACTTAATTGAACAGAATGAAGAAAGATGGATATTTATTAAAGGTAAGTTGTTGGTTGAATATAATTCTTACATAATTTATGTTAATGATGAACATTTGGGAACAGGCTCGTTAGAAGAATTATCTTATAATAATAAAAACACGGGTAATTTCACTAAACCAATAAAAATTGATGCATCTGAATATGATGGTCTTGTTGAACCTCCAAATGCAAAAATAGATGTTACAGATTACAGTGGCGAAGATATTTATTATACTCATGATTTTACAGTGCGTTATATTGAACCGAGAGAAATGAATGTGCAGTATACTTATTTAAAGAGTCATGATGAAAGCAATAATATTCTAACCCACGATATATTGGAATATCTTGATACTCCG
>JAIOZI010000088.1 GCA_021740785.1 Melioribacteraceae bacterium | reverse complement strand
AAATTTTGGAATTCGTTATTTGAATAAAATATTTTTCTTACAAATTGTCGGGGTTAATCCCGCAACATAAAATGTTTTAATAAAACATTTTATGAGCGACCAACGGCAAAAAATTTATTTCCAATGAATTTTTTGGGATAAATATATTTTGGCAAGCCAAGATCTGATGTGAATTCTCAATTAATGTTTCTACAATTTAAAGAACTCCCTTGCCCATTTAAGAGTCTTGGAAATGCCTTCTTCGTAGGATGTTTTGGGAAGTTCGCCGAATGTCTGTTCAAACCGGCTGCTGTTCAATATTAATTTTTCTCTTTTTAAGTACAGCATTTCTTCTACTTCCTTGATCATCGGGATAAAGAGACCGAGCACTGAAAATAATAAAGGCGAGTTAAGTGTTGTAACTTTTGAATTCTGTCCCGCCTGCTGTGAAACATTATTCAATATATTTCCAGCAGTAGTAACATCGTAACCGGGAATGTTAAAATCCTTACCGTTTGATTTATCCGATAATCCCGCCGTTACCATTGCTTTGCCTGCATCTTTAATAAATATCATTTCAACCGGTGTTTCGAGATCGCCAATCCATTTAATGGGTTTTCCGGTTAATGCATTAATGAATATCTTTTCAGAAAAAGTATTAATTACATAGGGTCCGTAAAAGTCGGGCATTCTTACTATTGTGTATTTCAGTCCGTTTTTCTCTTCAGCATCCGCCAGCATTTTTTCCATCTCAATTCTTATTTTCCCTTTTTTCGTATGTGCGTCATGAGGATGGTTTTCATCTACCGGGTTATACTTTGCATGACCGTAAACATAAACATTACCGGGAAACACCAGCTTTGCTCCCCTGCTTACTGCGGCATCAATGGATGTTTTGAGCAGCGGCTTAGCTTTTTCAGTCCATTTATTATAAGGTACATTAACGAGGTAAAACAACGATTCGCAGTTTTCCAGTGCTGTTTCAATATCATTAATTTTATTTGCATCACCGGTGATTAATTCAATCCCTGTTTGACCGGGAAAGTAGCGCCGGGCTTTATCGGGATCTCTAACAAGCAATTTTACATTTTGATTTTTTTCCTTGAGCGCTTTAACGACTGCGGGACCGAGTCCGCCGGTAGCGCCTACAACGAGATGTGTATTAGTCATTGCTAAACTCTCCTTTTTTCTATTGCATGCTTATACATATCAACATACTTTTCAGCCGAGCGCTTCCATGAATAGTCTTTCGCCATTCCGTTTGTTTGAATTTTTTTCCAGACCGGTTTATTCTTAAAATCATTAATTGCTCTTTTAACGGAATTAATTAATGCCGCCCCGGAATATTCATAAAACGAATAACCGTTTCCTGTATCCAACCCCAGTTCATTAAATTCATTCCAATCATGAACGGTATCTGCAAGTCCGCCGGTTTTTCTCACAACGGGAACTGTCCCGTACTTGAGTGAATAAATTTGATTAAGACCGCACGGTTCATAATGAGAGGGCATTAATAATATATCCGCGCCGGCTTCAATCAGGTGCGCCAATTCATTGTTGTAACCGATATAAACAGCGGTTTGGTTTGGATGCATATAAGCCATACTTCTGAAAAGGTGTTCGTATTTCGGTTCACCGCTGCCAAGTATTACCCATTGTGCATCGAGCTCCATTAAGTCATCAATAGCTGCAGAAATAATATCAAACCCTTTTTGAATTGCGAGCCTGGAAATAATTCCTATCAGAGGTTTGTTTTCGTCAAAAGGAAGTCCAACATGTTGAAGCAGAAACTTCTTATTCAATAATTTTCCGGAGAGATCATTTTCGTCGTAATGATGCGGCAGGTATTTATCCGTTTTGGGATTCCAAATTGAGTAATCGACGCCATTAAGTATTCCGAGAAAATCGTTTTCCCGGGAAAGAAGAACATCATGCATGCCTGCGCTGTATTCGTGTGTAAGTAATTCCGCGGCGTAAGTTTCACTTACTGTATTGATCAGTTCCGAAAACTCAATTCCGGTTTTCAAAAAACTTACCGAGTCATGAAATTCAACCGGACCGCCGGGATAGAAATACTTGTGATCGATTTCTCCGTTATCCAAAGTTTCTTTGCTGAAACGTCCTTGGTAACCAATGTTATGAATTGTAAAAACACTTGCTGTTTTATCGAACATCCTATCCCAGCTATAATTCTCTTTAAGGTAGTATGGAATTAAACCGGTCTGCCAATCATTACAATTTACAATATCGGGAGCCCAGCCCAATCTTTGAAACAGTTCAATTACAGCTTTGCTGAAAAGTATAAACCGTTCGTCTTCATCGTGATCGTTAGTGTAGATTTGATGCCGGTGGAAGTGAAATGAATAGTCGATGAAATAAACTTCGGTATTTGAGTCGGGTAAAAATCCTTTCTGAACATGAACTGGTCTTGGAATTCCTCCGACACGGATTTGCATTTCACCTACAGTATCCAGGTATTTCAAATCAAATTTGTATTCATCTACTGAATAATATTTCGGCATGAACACTTTTACATCATGCCCCAGGTTAGAAATTTCTTTTGGTAACGAACCGGCTACATCGGCTAAACCGCCTGTCTTGGCGAATGGAACAACTTCACTTGCTACAAAAGCTACTTTCATTTCTTATCCCATATAAGTTCTATATTGATACTTATCTCAAAATGATTCACATACAAAAAAATAACTGTCTAATAAAGATAAAGATTGTTTTGCTGAATTGTACATCAAAGAGGACATTATGTGTGAAATAAGTGGATTTACAAACCAATTTTCTCGTTTTGAATAAATGACATTCTTGGCATGAAAATAGCAACTTAAGAAAGAATCATGTGAAATATTTATTGGATATTTGACATAAGAGATTATTTCAATAGTTTTTCGTAAATTAAATGCCTCCAAAAAAAACGGGCTAAAATACAATTAAAATCCATATATGAAACTTTTTATTAATACATTCGTTTTGTCGTATTTAATCATTTCTGCAATAGTTATGGGACAGAATCCGGGAGAAATTTATAAGGGAAATCCGTTGTATCAGCGTCAGTTGGAATTTTACGATATATATAAAACAAAATCTGCTGATATTGTAATGCTGGGTAATTCAATTACACATGGTGTTGATTGGTCTGAGTTATTAGGTAGGAAGAACATTGTTAACCGCGGCATCAGCAGTGACATAGTTGAGGGGTTTTACAACAGGTTAAATTACGTTTATGAACTGAATCCTAAAATTTGTTTTATACTCGGCGGCATAAATGATATTTACAATTGGATTCCTGTTGCGGATATTTTTGAGAGTTATAAAAAAGTTATTATGAAATTAAAAGAACATAATATAACACCGGTAATTCAATCAACGATTTATGCAGGAAAAGGATGGCCGCAGTCTGCCGACAGAAATAACGAAGTGGAAAAATTGAATAAACTTTTAAGAGAATATGCTTCAAAAAACGGTATGGAATTTATTGATCTAAACTCATTTCTCTCGAAGGACAAATATCTTATTGATAAATATACATGGGATGGTCTGCATCTCAATGCCGAGGGATATAAATTGTGGGGAAATGAAATTAATCAAGCGCTGGTTAAACACGGATTATAATTTTACAAAATAGATAGGGGTAATAAAATGGATGAAGAAAATAAAATAAAACAACCAATTTATATGGTGTTTCTCACCTTGATTATTATGGTTGGATTATCATACATACCGCAGGATTTCAGTTTTGCGGGGTATGAGGTAAAAGAAGTTGATGTACTTTCCGATCTAAAAGAAGAAAATTTAGATGATCTTTATGAAGAATATTATGAAGATTATTACGAGAAATACGATGAATATGAGGATTATGAATATGTCCCGGATGCCGGAACGGATCAAGATTCTTCCGGTGAGACCAACCAAGATGATCAATCCTACAATGTTGAATTGAAAAATAATGTTCTGAAAGCATCCTTATTCGAAGGACTGACATTGATATTCAGCGGTGAGGAAGCAGCTTCCGATAATACAAAAGGTGGTGTTATTCCGAAAACCAAAAGAGTGCCGCTGACCGGTGACTTGAATCAAATGAAATACTTTTTTGACTCATTGAAAAAAACAAAAAGTTCACGAGTTAGAATTGCACATTACGGTGATTCCGCTATTGAAGGAGATCTCGTTACTGCGGATATCAGATCGGTGCTGCAGGAGAAATTCGGCGGACGCGGAGCCGGTTTTTTATCAATGACTTCAAAGGATATTGCATTCAGAAAAACTACACAGCACAGCTTTTCGGATAATTGGGAAGATTACGGCGTCTTTAGTAAAAATCCTAAAAAACTGCCGGTTGGAATTAACGGCGAAGTATTTGTTCCGGGAAGAAAGAGCTGGGCAAAATATGAAACCTCAAGATATTACCGCGACCTGAAATTTTTCAAGGAAGTCCGGTTGTTTTATTCAGAGGCAAAAGGTTCTAGCGTAACATTTACCTTCGACGATAAAGACAAAAAGATCGAAAGGCTGCAGACCGGTTCCGGGATTAAAGAGCTTTTCGTTAAAGCTGATAGAGACGTGAAATCTGTGAATATTGAAATACCTAATGAAGAACAAGCATATTTTTATGGTGTGAGTCTTGAAGACGGTAACGGAGTCTATATTGATAATTTCCCGCTTAGAGGAAATTCCGGTGTGTCTTTGAAGAACGTTCCACTTGAATCCTTCCGTGATTTTAATAAAATGCTGGATTACAAACTCATCATTCTTGAGTTCGGGTTGAATGCTCTGGGAAACAGCAAAAGGGATTACAGTTGGTACGAAAGAGAAATGAAAGATGTAATTGAACATCTAAGAAAGGCTTTTCCTAAAACGAGTATGGTGCTGATTAGTGTGCATGATAAAAGTATAAGAAGGGGAACTGATTTTGTAACAGACCCTGAAGTGCTGAAATTACTAAAAGCGCAGGAAGCAATCGCTCATGATAATGGAATTGCATTTTGGAATTTACATGCTGCAATGGGCGGAATTAATTCCATGCCCGATTGGGTAAGTTCGTCGCCGCCGTTGGCTTTCAAAGATTATATTCATTTTAATGATCAAGGGGCTAAGCTGGTTGCCGAAATGTTTGTTGATGCTTTAATGAGAGCTTACGAAAAGTAGCGCCTGCTAAATAATTTTGATTTGGGCTGTCCCTTTGGGCAGCCTTTTTTTTATTCAAACCTATTAATTGATTTTTTGAAGGGCTTAATAAAAACATGGGGCTGTTTCATTGTTCGACGTACCAAAATGTCCATATGAAACAACCCCAAATGTGCAAGTAGTTTGGAATAATTTATTATGTTATATTGTTTGAAGACATTCAAAGATATAAATAATTTTACACTTTCGAAATGATAAATTGAATATGCCTAAAGCTTCAGTAATAATAGCATTTTATAACGATGTAGATTATCTGAAATTGGTTCTCGCAGGATTCGAGAGACAAACATTTACCGGTTTTGAAATTATTATTGCCGACGATGGATCAAACACTGAAACAGTGAGCCGGTTAGAAGATATTATTAAAAGTACTCCGTTTAAGATTAATCATGTTTGGCACGAAGATAAAGGATGGAGAAAGAATAAAATTTTAAATCAGGCAATTCTTGCCGCATCCGGTGAATATTTGATTTTTATCGACGGTGATTGCGTGCCACATAAAGAATTTGTGAAAGAACATTTTGAAAACCGGGAAATAAGATCAGCTCTAACCGGAAGACGCGTTAACCTTTCAATGAAAATGACCTGTAGATTGACTGTGGATAATGTGAAAAGCGGGCTGCTTGATCAGAATATTAATGAGCTTATTATTGACGGTCTGTTCGGAAAATCATTCGATGTTGAAAAAGGATTCTATTTCAAATCTCAATATCTAAGAAATTATTTTAACAAAAAGAAAAGAGGATTACTCGGCTGCAACTTTTCATTATTTAAATCCGATTTACTGGAAATCAACGGTTTTGATGAAAGATATCTCGCACCCTCTATTGGTGAAGACAGCGATGTTCAATTCCGGTTAGAACTGATTGGCACAAAAATAAAATCATTAAATAACGTTGCTATTCAGTTTCACCTGTTCCATCAAATAAAACCCCGACCCCAAAAGAACCTCGATTTGTTCGAAAAGATAAAATCGGAGGGCAAATCATTCACGCCTTTCGGTATTAATCAAAATAATCCGTAAAAAAACAATAATTAACTTACAATTAACATAATATATTTGGTTATTTAGAATAATTGCCTTATATTTTCAGCCATTATTTGAAATTATCCTTACAATATTAGGCAAACAGTGTTAGACGATATTGATATTAAAATTCTCAATATGCTTCAGGAGAACGGGAGAACTAAAAGAAATCAATTGGCGGAAGCTGTTGGTTTGTCCCTGCCTTCTTTAAGTGAGAGATTAAAAAAGCTAGAAGATCATAAAGTTATTGAAGGTTATTATACAAAGCTCGACCGCAAGATATTCGGATTTGATATCATGGCATTCATATTGGTTGTGATGGATTCCTCAAAAAATTATTCGAGCCTGACGGACAAAGTTTCCGAAACTCCGGAAATTCTCGAATGCCACTCAATTCTCGGTGAAGGATCACATATTATGAAAGCGCTTGTTGAAGATTCGGCGGCGCTCGAAAAGCTGCTGGGTAAAATTCAATCATGGCCCGGTGTAACGCGAACAATTACCAGTTTTGTATTATCGACGATAAAAGAAACTACTAATATTAATATAAAATCAAAAAAGGAGAAGTAGCTTATGGCAGCATCCAAAGAATCTGTAGCAAAAGTTCTCAATTTTGTTAAGGAGAACAATATAAAAATCATTGACTTTAAGTTTATGGATTTCCCGGGTCAGTGGCAGCACTTTACCGTTCCGTATACCGAATTGAATGAAGGATCGTTCGAAGACGGTTATGGTTTTGACGGCTCATCCCTCCGCGGATGGAAGAACATAAATGAGAGTGATATGCTTATTATCCCCGATCCTGAATCAATGGTTGTGGATCCGTTTATTGAAGCTCCGACATTATCAATGATTTGTGATGTTTATGAACCGGCTACAAAAGAGAAGTACACTAGGTGTCCCAGGAATATTGCCCAAAAAGCAGAAGCTTACTTAAAATCGACCGGGATTGCCGACACTGTTTATTTTGGTCCTGAAGCCGAATTTTTTGTTTTCGATGATGTCCGGTTCGATTCAACTCCGAACAGTTCTTTCTATTATGTTGATTCTGTTGAAGGCAGATGGAATACCGGCAGAGATGAAGAGCCGAACCTGGCTTATAAACCGAGATACAAAGAAGGTTACTTCCCTGTTCCGCCAACGGACTCATTGATGGATTTAAGAAATGAAATGATTTTGAAATTAATTGATATGGGAATTCATGTTGAAGCTCAGCATCATGAAGTAGCCAGCGGGGGGCAGTGCGAAATTGATCTCCGTTTTCAACCGCTTGTTACAGCCGCCGATCAATTACTGATGTTTAAGTATGTCGTGAAAAATACGGCAAGATTAAACGGTAAGACCGTTACGTACATGCCTAAACCAATAATGGGTGATAACGGAAGCGGTATGCATGTCCATACAAGTTTATGGAAAGACGGGAAACCTCTTTTTGCAGGAAACGGGTATGCAGGATTAAGCGAAATGGCGTTGTATTATATCGGAGGATTAATAAAACATGCACCGTCGCTCCTTGCTTTCACGAATCCAACTACAAACTCATACAAGAGGTTAGTCCCGGGATTTGAAGCCCCGGTAAGATTAGCTTATTCACAAAGAAACAGAAGTGCTGCGATTAGGATCCCGATGTATTCTTCAAGTCCAAAAGCAAAACGTGTTGAATTCAGATGTCCGGATCCTTCGGCAAATCCTTATCTCGGTTTTGCAGCTATAATGATGGCTGGCTTGGATGGAATTAATAACAGAATAGATCCGGGTGATCCATTGGATAAAGATATTTATGATATGGAACCGGAGGAATTAATGAATGTACCTTCTACTCCCGAATCTTTAAGTGCAGCATTAAAAGCCCTGGCTGATGATCATGAGTATTTATTGAAAGGTGATGTATTCACCGAAGATGTAATCGACACGTGGATTAAATATAAGTTCGAAAAGGAAATTAAACCGATGGCTCTGCAGCCGCACCCGTTTGAATTCGGTCTTTATTATGATGTTTAGTACTTAGAGCCAGTTCAATTTTGGAAGGCTGTTTCAATCTTCACAGGGTTTGGGACAGCCTTTTTTTTGAACTCATTCAGTGAAAACCCGTGTTCGAATTTTAAACATGAAAGAATATCGCAAAGATGCTGAAGCGCAGAGGGGATCTAGTTAATCTGTTAATGGTTATTCAGTTATTGGGAGGCGGGGAATTGATGATTTATGAATGATGATTGACGATTGACGATTGATGATTGACGAATGATGATTGATGAATGACGAATGATGATTGATGAATGACGAATGATGATTGATGATTGACGAATGATGATTGATGATTGACGAATGATGATTGATGAATGACGAATGATGATTGATGAATGACGAATGATGATTGATGAATGACGAATGATGATTGATGAATGATTAATGACTAATACATCCACAAAAGTTACGGTGATTATAATTGACTATTTTCGATTGACTATTGACTATTACCAACACTAAAGAAGTAGCGAATTAAATTGACAATTGTAGTTTGAGATTTATTTGTTACTAGTTTCTGGTGGCTGGTGGCTGGTTTTTTGTTATTTGTTTTTTGAGATTTATTTGTTGTTTGTTTTTTGATTTTTGTGATTTATTTGTTCTTGTTTCTTGTTCTTTTATTAGCAATTCTCCACCTCACCATTCGCCCCCTCCTTTTCCCCACTTCTCCCATTCAAAAACAACGCTTCATTCTTTGTTTTTTTTACGTCTTAATTCTTATTTCTTTGCTTTTCCCCCTTCCCCCTTTCCCCTTTCCCCTTTTCTCCTATTCAAAAACGATTCTTCATCCTTAGCTTTTTACTCTTTGCGCTATGCCCTTTGCCTTTACCACCTTTCTCTTTTTCCTCTCTTATGGTCATATTATTTTTTGGGGCAAAATAATTATTTCTCCTCCTTCAAAACACGAAGAAGATAATCTTTGTAGAGTGAGTTTGGAATTGTTTTAAGTAATTCTTCATACTGCTCTAATGAAATGAATCCTTTCTTCAATGCGATCTCTTCTAGACATGCGACTTTAAGTCCCTGTCTATCTTCAATCACACCGAAAAATTGAGAAGCCTGCAGAAGCGCTTCGGGGGTTCCCGTATCCAGCCATGCAACTCCTCGACCTATTTTTTGAACTTTTAATTCTTCTCTTTCTAGATAAACTTTATTAACATCGGTGATTTCCAATTCACCGCGGGCAGAAGGCTTAAGGTTTTTGGATATTTCAATAACTTCATTGTCGTAAACGTATAATCCCGGAACAGCAAATTCAGACTTCGGATTACTAGGTTTCTCTTCGATAGAAATTGCTTTACCGGTTTTATCGAATTCAACAATACCGTACCGCTGAGGATCGGTTACCTGGTAGGCGAAAATTGTGCCGCCGCTCTGATGATTTTCCAACGCGTTGTATAAAAAATCCAGCTTACCGTAGAAGATGTTATCACCAAGTACAAGTGTTGCACTGTCATCCCCGATAAAATCTTCACCGAGAATAAAAGCTTCGGCAATTCCGTTTGGCGCATCCTGCACAACATATTCAAATTTCATCCCGATCTGTGATCCGTCCTCGAATAATTTCTTATAGAGTGGAATTGTTTCTTCGTTGGATATAATCAGCACTTCTTTAACGCCGCCGAGCATCAATAGTGAAACCGGGTAATAAATAAGCGGTTTATCATATATTAATGAAAGCTGTTTGCTATAAATTTTTGTAGTTGGATAAAGCCGTGTTCCGGCGCCGCCTGCTAAAACAATACCTTTCATTGATCACCTAATTTGTTATGTAGATATAACCATTAATTAGCATAACTTCTCTATCGGTAAAGACAGAAATTTTATATTGACCTGGACTGTTGAGTTTCAACTTAAAGAACACGCTAGCCCAGGATGAATCCATTAAAAATTTTTTTGATTCAATAAACTCGTTGAACTCGGACGAACCAGCCTGCTGTTTCCAGATATCAACAAGTAGAGTGTCCGTATTAATCGGCGCTCCATTTTTGATATGCATGTAAAATTTTCCTTTGTCGCCCGATAGAGAAATTTCATCCTTAACCCCGTATGGTTTTCCACCAAACACATTTTCACAAAAGACCACACGGGAATCGTTAAAATAAATACCATTTCTTGTATTTTCCTGTTTCTTAACGATTTCATTAAAACCTATTTTTACATCGATAGAAGCAAGTTCCTTTTGATCTGAATCAACTGCATAAACGCGGTATTCCCCCCGTTCAGTAAACTTATGATTGAAGGAAATCCAATTCCTGCGTTCTTCTATTTTTATCGCTTCACTGTCATAAGGCTGGTATTTACCGCTCATCTTTTTATCGATGAAAACAAACATCAAATCGTCTTTAATCGGTTTAGACCCGTTATCATACAGTATCGTTATGTATGTTCCCCACGGACTAATATTCCACGAGTTGCCGGCATCTATTGGTTTCCCGTCTTCGGTATGACTTTTGCATAAATAAATTTCTTGTGCGCTTACCGTAACGCACAACAGCGTGAAAAGTATTACAAGTATCGAACGAATCATTTTCCCAATTAATAAATAATCAAAAAGGTAAATGAAAATATATAAAAACTATTGAAACATCCCTAAGTTAACCGGTCTTCAATATTAACAAAATCATTTGTTGATTGGCGTGTAAATTAATTAAACCATATTCAAAAATGTTCCAATTTTACCGATAAATAAATTATTTGGCTTACGTGATAATTTCATATAATTTAGTATTTTCAATAGTGAAAAAACATGGATATTAATACGGATATTGGATACTGAATTATGATTTTTCTAAAACATTTGATAACAAATAATATTTCCTATAGATGAAAATTATTTCCTATTTCTTCAGGGAAAATATATTACACAAGCTCAGCTCACAGTCAATCCTTTTACTAGGTTTTATAGGCGTTATAATTATTGGTTCAGTGCTGCTGTATCAACCATTTTCAATTAGCAGCGGATCAATTACTTTTGTTGACGCTTTGTTTACGTCTGCATCGGCAACATGCGTTACGGGCTTAATAGTGGTTGATACCGGGACATATTTTACAACATCGGGACAGGTTATTATTCTATCTCTCATACAAATCGGCGGGCTTGGTGTAATGTCATTTTCTACTTTATTCCTCTTTTTTCTGCGCGGAAAAATTGGCATAGGTGGCAGAGAATTAATTCATGAAACTTTAACGTATTTCGATACTATTGATATCGGAGCATTATTAAAATCTGTTTTTGTTTTCACTTTTTTATTTGAAGGTGTTGGAACGATTCTTTTAACGGCGAGATTTATGTTCGATATGCCGTTTAATCAAGCAATTTATAATGCAATTTTTCATTCGATATCTGCTTTTTGTAATGCGGGATTCAGCACATTTTCAGACAGCTTAATTGGATACAGATCAGATATTTATGTGAATTTAGTTATGGCTGCATTAATATTTTCCGGCGGCATTGGTTTTGTCGTAATCTATGAACTTTACTTTATCTTTAAGAAAGGAATGAAGCTTCACAAACTATCGCTTCACTCAAAAGTTGTATTGTCATTTTCTATATTCCTAATAGTTATCGGCGCGATATTATTATTTACTTTCGAGTTTAGTGTATCGATGAAGGAGTTTACATTTACCGACCGGATTGTCTCAGCCATTTTCCAGTCTGTTACTGCAAGAACAGCCGGTTTTAATACAATTGACATCTATTCATTTTCAATGTCATCGATTTTTGTGATCGTTACTTTGATGTTCATAGGCGCTTCGCCTGCTTCTTGCGGAGGCGGCGTTAAAACTGCAACGATTGCAGTGATAATTGCATTTATTAAATCAAAAATTAGAGATACAAAAAACGTTAATCTTTTTTATAACACGCTTCCTTTTAACATAATATCAAAAGCGATTGTTATTATAGTTTTTGGTGTATCAACTGTTGTTCTCTTTTCTTTCTTAATCTCAGCTATAGAGATGGATAATAGTTCTTTTAGTAATAACGGCGGTTATTTTATTCAAATATTCTTTGAAGTTGTTTCAGCTTTTGGTACAGTTGGGCTATCAACAGGAATAACATCAGACCTTTCTTCAGTCAGCCGCATATTATTTGTATTGCTGATGTTGATTGGCAGAGTAGGACCCCTTACATTAGCTGTTGCAGTTGGTTCAAAAGAAAATGTTGATATTAAATACGCGGAAGATAATATTTTAGTCGGGTAATAATTATGAAAAACATAGCAGTAATTGGTCTTAGTAGTTTTGGCTATTATTTATGCAAAGAACTTAGCCTGCAAGGTTACAATATAATGGCAGTTGAAATAAAAGAAGACCTTGTAAATCAAGTTAAGCCATTTGTAAGAAAAGCTGTAATTGGTGATGCAAAAGACAAAGGGTTTTTAATGAAGCTTGGCATTACTGATTTCGACACAGTTATTATTTCTGTTGGAAGTAAAATTGATGTAAGTATTTTAATCACACTTTATATGAAAGAATTGAAAATAAAGGAAATTATAGCAAAAGCCGTCAATGAGGATCACTCGAAAATTTTGGAAAAAATTGGCGCTACAAGAATTATTTTTCCTGAACGTGATTTAGCCCAGCGGATGGCTCATACAATTGCATCTCCAAATTTTCTTGAATATATACCGTTAACTGAGGGATTCAGTTTAATTGAAGTTGCGCCTGCTAAAGAATGGTGCGGTAAACCATTGAAAGATCTTAGGCTTAGAAACAAATATCAAATCCAAATAGCAATGATTAGAGAAATAATCCCTGAGAGAGTTATTATTCCAGACGGCGAATTCGTGCTTAAGGATAGTGATATATTGTATATTATCGGTAGTGACGAGAATATCAACAAATTAAATGTAGATATTAGTTGATATCTGCAATGGTGGATTCAATTACCAAATCAAGCGGTCGTTGATTTCATATTTCCTTTAATAATTAGCCGTGGATGAGCATTTCTTACCTTGTATTAATGTTTGTTCTTTTCTCATATTAAAATGATAAAATAAGATGGCAAAATTACATATTGGAACATGCAGTTGGAAGTATGATTCTTGGCGGGGAATCGTATATTCCGATGTAAAAAAAATCAACTATCTGAAAGAATATTCCGAACATTACAATACGGTTGAAATAGATCAGTGGTTTTGGTCATTGTTCGGAGATAATAAAATTTCAATGCCACATCCGAACGTTGTGAATTCATATAAAAATTCCGTTAATGATGATTTCCATTTCACAATTAAAATTCCCAATAGTGTTACGCTTACACATTACTATCAGAAATCGAAAAACATGCCTTTGATTGCCAACAAGCATTTTCTTTCAAAGGAATTGTTCGATGAATTTTTAACCTCGATTGCCCCGATTGAAAAACAGACTGCATCTCTCATGTTCCAATTCGAATACTTAAATAAACAAAAGATGCCTTCACAGCATCAATTTTTGGTTGAGTTCCAACACTTCCTCGATAATTATAAGTCCAATTTTAAATTCGGCGTGGAAATACGAAACTCGAATTATCTTAACCGGGATTATTTTGAGTTTCTGCGGGAGAATAAATTGAGTCATGTTTTTCTGCAAGGATATTACATGCCGGATGTGACAGGTATTTATAAAAAATATAAAGATCTCATCACAGGTAAAACGATCGTAAGACTTCATGGACCCGACCGCAGGGGAATAGAGAAAAAAACCGGCGGCGATTGGAGTAAAATAGTTGAACCGAAAGATAACGAACTCCACCGGATCGCCGATATGATTGCAGATTTGCTCAGCCGTGAGGTTGACGTTTATTTGAACATCAACAATCATTACGAAGGATCGGCTCCGTTAACAATAGAAAGAATAAAAACGATTTTGGAGATAGAATAAATTAATCCCAAAAAATTCATTGGAAATAAATTTTTTGCCGTTGCCGCTCATAAAATGTTTTATTAAAACATTTTATGTTGCGGGATTAACCCCGACAATTTGTAAGAAAAATATTTTACTCAAATAACGAATTCCAAAATTTC
>JAIOZI010000087.1 GCA_021740785.1 Melioribacteraceae bacterium | reverse complement strand
ACTTGAAAATCAAAACTTTCCCATTACTATTTAAAACAAAAAATCCCCAACCAAACGATTGAGGATTTTTTGTTTTAGTACTTGTCGACCGGAGATTGCTTTTTAATCGTAGGTGGAGCGGGGACATGATCCGATAAAAGGCATCGGGATTTCGTCGTTCCTGAAAACGGAACGACTCAACTTGAAAATCGAATCATTTCCATTACTATTTAAAAAAGAAAAACCCCATACTTTCGTATGAGGTTTTCTTTTTTAGTAGCGGGGACAGGACTTGAACCTGCAACCTTCGGGTTATGAGCCCGACGAGCTACCAATTGCTCCACCCCGCGATGTAATCTTTTCATCTGCCAGTCTCGGCGTAGTGTTTCTCAACGGAGACGGACGATGTAATCTTTTTAAATCGTCAGTCTCGGCGTAGTGTTTCTCAACGTAGACGGGCGATGTAATTTTCTATTCAAAATTTTTAAGAACTTTCTTAAAGAGAGACCAAATATATACTTTGGTTTGTCCAAAGTCAAATTTTCTTCTTTAAAATGATCTTATTTGTATTATTTTTGTCGAATGTTATCTTTATAATATTAATAGCAAAAACTGGGCAATATGTTAAGTTCACTTTATATCAAGGATTATGCTTTAATTGAAAATATCGAGGTAAAATTTGACCGGGGATTGAATATCATCACCGGCGAAACCGGCGCGGGTAAATCGATTATAATTGATGCACTGGGATTAATTTTAGGTGAACGAGCTGCAAATGAAGTGGTTAGAAAAGGCGCTAATAAATCGATAGTTGAGGGTGTGTTCAATGTAAAGGATAATAAAAAAATTATCGAATTATTAATCCAAAATGACCTTGATGTTTTAGAAGATTTAATTGTAAGACGGGAGATTTCTCTCAAAGGAAATAACAGGTGTTTTGTTAATGATTCACCTGTTAACCTGTCGTTTGTAAAGGAGATCGGGGATTTACTTGTCGATTTACACGGGCAGCATGAACATCAATCTCTATTAAAGGTTGATACTCACTGTGAAGTGCTGGATGATTTCGGAATGGAAATTTCGAAATTGGAAATATATCGAACAAAACGAAATGAACTTCTCGTAAAATCTAAGGAGCTGAAGGAATTATCAAAAAAAGAATTTGACCTAAGGCAAAAGCGGGATTTTTATGAGCATCAAATTAAAGAGATTGATGCTGTAGCGCCCGGGGAAAATGAAGATGAATCGATATCAGCAGAATTAAACATTCTTGAAAATAGTGAACGCTTGATTGAATTAACCGATAATGTGTATACTCTTCTTTACGATTCCGAAAACTCTATTTATGATGCATTAGTGGATGTGAAAAATCAGATTGAGAATCTCAACGATATTGACAAAAATTTTACTGAAAAATTGGAGGAGACAGATTCGGCTCTTACGTTAATTAATGATATTGCTGAATATGTTAGAAGTTATAAAGATAAGGTGGACTTAGATCCTGATCGGTTGGATGAAATGAGAGAGCGGCAGGGCGCTTTGAATCATCTTAAAAAGAAATTCGGCGGTACATTAAAAGCTGTTCTCGAGTACCGGGAGAAAATCGGGAGCGAATTTGATCTTGCAGCAAATTTTAAAGATAAAATTGATTCTCTTCAGAAAGAGATTACGAATCTTCGGATTGAATGCGGAGATTATGCAAAGGAAATTTCAATTCAAAGAAAAAAGATTTCAAAACAATTGAATTCCGAAATTATCAACTCACTCTCGGAACTCGGAATTACCGAATCTAAATTCGAAGTTAAACAGTTTCATGATGGCGCCGGAGATAATGAAGAATACATTCTCGTTGATGGAAAAAAATATAAGTTTGACTCAAGAGGATACGACCGGGTGGAGTTTTATATTTCTACCAATCCCGGAGAGGATTTAAAACCGCTTTCCAAAGTTGCTTCGGGTGGTGAGATATCCAGAATTATGCTGGCGCTGAAATCAAGTTTGGCAAAAAATGATAAACTGCCGCTGCTTATTTTTGATGAGATTGATGTCGGAGTGAGCGGACGAATTGCAAAAAAAGTAGGTACAGCGCTCAAATCCTTAGCCGGTCATCACCAAATAATTGCAATTACTCATCTCCCTCAAATTGCAGGCTTGTCGGATTCACATTATACAGTCGAAAAGAAAAAGTCTAATGACCGTGTTGTTAGTTCAATACGTAAATTAAAACCGGAAGAAAAAGTTAACGAAGTAGCGAAATTATTAAGCGGGGATGCAATTACCGAATCAAATATTTATGCTGCAAAAGAGTTAATGGGATTATCAAATTAGTTTGTCTTAGAATTGCGACAAGTTCAATTATAAGAATGTCTTTAGATGGAGACAACTATTATTTATTAGAATAAAAATCTCTATATTTTGCGGTTAGAAGTCAAACATAAAGATGGCATCAAATATGATGATTCAGTTCAACAACAATCAATTAACAAGTGGAGGTTCCATGAAAAGATTTAATACTCTTTTCACAATAACAGTTGCAGTTATAGTATTTAGTTTTACGGGATTAAATGCTCAAAATTTGGATGAGACATTAGGCGGATTAGCTCAAGATGCCGCAACTGCGTATGTACAGCCGATTGTTAACGGTTTCAGTTCGAACCTTAACTCAGGCTGGTTTAACCGTGCTCCGGAAGCAACAAAGTTCGGTTTTGATCTCGAAGTTAAAATCATTGGAGCCGGTTCATTTTTTGGGGATGATGCAAAAACGTTTAGTACAAATGGTCAGTTTAAGTTTACTACAGATCAAGCCACACAATTGCTGAAAAAATATGACCCCGCATTAGCTACCTCGTCTAATATTCAGTATGTCGTCAATCAGAATTATACAGTTGGATTGAGCGGACCGACAATAATAGGTTCACAAGACGAAAAATTGCTAGTTACATTCCCGGGTGATCCGAATGTTACTGCCAGCGGAGGTATTTCTATGACCGGAACCGAAACAATAGAAATTGATGAAGTAACTGGTCTTGTTGATCTGCCGGTTTTACCGATGGGAGCAATTCAATTAGGTGTTGGAACGGTTTATGGAACTACTGCTTCATTCAGATGGTTCCCGACACTTGATATTACAGATGTTGGTGAATTCAGTTTCTTCGGATTCGGCTTGATGCACAATCCTACAATTTGGTTTGATGCTCCGATTCCGCTCGATGTTGCAGTCGGATTCTTTACTCAGACGATGAAGGTCGGAGATATCTTTAATAGCACTTCAACTCAATTCGGTCTGTTCGCAAGCAAAACTTTCGGCGCGGTGATTTCAGTTACACCCTATCTCGGGTTAACAACCGAATCTGCAACAACTACATTGAAATATGATTATTCCTATACGACTTATGTTAGCGGAGTACCCGTTACTGTAGATGATGTAATTGAATTTGAACTCGAAGGCGAAAATTCAGTAGGGCTAACTTTAGGCGCTAATTTTAAATTGGCAATCTTAAATATTAGTGTGGATTATAAAATGGCGAATACTAATACCGCAACTGCTGCATTGTCGTTCGGATTCTAGTTTTTATAAAATCTAATTTTTAAGAGGATGTTTGAATTAAAGCATCCTCTTTTTTTTATCTATCCTCCTCAATTTGGAATTCGGTTTTTATTAGTTAATTTATTTGTGTGAAAGAAAGCGCTTGTTACATACATATTCCTTTTTGTGATCACAAATGTATCTATTGTGATTTTTACTCAATTATTACGACTGATAATGTCAACTCATATCTTAACGCACTATTCAAAGAGATTGATTACTACTCCGAAAAATATTCATCCACACATTCATTTAATACAATATACTTCGGCGGCGGGACACCTTCATTTATGGAGCCGGATTACATCGCAAAAATTATTGCTTACATAAAACAAAAGTTTACCGTTTCGGATTATGCCGAGATTTCACTCGAAACCAATCCCGGCACAGTTGACCGCACTAAATTAAAAAACTTTTTTGAAGCCGGAATAAATAGAATAAGTATTGGAATCCAATCATTTGATCCGGATGAATTGAAATTTTTAACACGCATTCATGATAAAGAGACTGCAATAACAACAGTCGAGTCCGCTTATTCAGCGGGATTAGAAAATATCTCCGTCGATTTGATTTTCAATCTGCCTAATCAATCGAAAGAGAAATGGCAGACAAACCTGGAAACAGCAGTCTCACTTCCGATTAAACATATTTCAGCATACAGTTTAATTTTAGAGCAAGGTACCATTCTAAATAAAATGGTTTTAGACGGAAAGGTTAAAATGCAGAGCGAAGATTATGATGCCGATCTTTATGAATTTACGATTGATTTTTTATGTAAGCATGAATTCCGGCAGTATGAAGTTTCGAACTTTGCGAAAGATGGTTATCAGTGTGTTCATAACAATGCGTATTGGAGATATAAAGATTACTTGAGTTTGGGAACCTCGGCACATTCATTTATGAACGGTGAAAGGTGGTGGAATTACTCTAGCCTGAAAATGTTTATTGCTGCCGTTGAGAATCAGAATAACGGAAGAGTTAACGGTGAAAGAATTAATCGACTTGAAATGATTGAAGAATATACAATGCTTGCACTGAGAAGTTACGGTTTGGATACTTTGGAATTCATAAAATTATTCGGAAATGATTGGCTGGAGAAGAACTCCGAATATATTAATCGATTGATTGAAGACGGTTTTTTTATTAGAAAAAATAATTTTATTAAATTTACTCCACGTGGTTATGCAGTTTGTGACGAAATATTATTAAATTTTACTTGATCTCTAATAAAGGAAAGTTATGCTAAAATTGAAACTTCACTGGCAAATCTTGATTGGTTTTGTACTTGCAATTTTTATCGGAATATTTTTTACCGATTATGTTGAATATGTAACATGGATGGGGGATATATTTCTTCGTGCGTTGAAAATGGTAATCATTCCGTTAATACTAAGCTCAATCGTTTCGGGTGTTGCAAATATCGGAACGGGTGAAAGTCTCGGAAGACTCGGGATAAAAACGATGAGTTACTATTTTATTACGAGTACACTTGCAATACTTATCGGATTGATCTTTGTTAACATTCTTCAACCGGGGGTTGGCGCTGATCTCGGGTTAACGAAAGAAGTTGAGAATCTCGCGGTTGCAAAAGAATCCTTCGGCGACACTCTGTTGAAAATTATTCCCGAAAATATTTTCGAATCATTCTTAAATGGTGATATGCTTTCAATAATTTTCTTCTCAATATTTTTGGGATTTTTTATTACCAAGGTTGAAGAAAAATATAATGTAATGCTTACGGATTTTTTCAATGCAATTTTTGAAGTAATGATGAAGATTACACTCTTCATTATAAAATTTGCTCCTCTCGGGATTTTGGGAATTGTTGCCGGATTAGTCGCAGAGCAAGCCGGAGATACAAATTTACTTTTAGATATGATGGGCAGACTTGGCATGTATATGCTTGCTGTATTACTTGCTCTATTCGTTCATGCGTTTATCACGCTCCCGCTGATATTAAAATTCTTCGGCGGAATTAATCCGCGTAAACATTTTAATGCACTTACAACGCCTCTTCTCACCGCATTTTCAACCTCATCTTCAAATGCAACATTGCCGTTAACAATGGAAGCAGTAGAGAACGAAGTTGGCGTCTCGAACAAGATTACAAGTTTTACTTTACCTCTGGGCGCAACAGTAAATATGGACGGAACAGCTCTGTACGAATGTGTTGCGGCGATGTTTATTGCGCAGGCTTATGGAGTTGAATTGGGATTCGTTCAGCAAGTGATTGTCGTATTTACCGCATTACTTGCATCAATCGGCGCTGCGGGAATTCCGATGGCAGGATTAGTAACTATTACAATTATTCTATCGGCAATTGGGCTTCCGCTTGAAGGTGTCGGGTTAATTCTTTCGGTTGATAGAATTTTAGACATGTGCCGCACAACCGTGAATGTATGGAGTGATTCATGCGGTGCAGCGGTAATTGCGAAGAGTGAAGGTGAAGAATTAAAAGTCATGTAAATAACTTAACGGATAATAAAAATGAATGAGAAAAATAATCTTTTACTTCCGCTGACAATATTATCTTTATCGATTGTTGTCTCGGTTATAATATTTTCATCGGTTTGGTCGGCGGCTCGTTCGGCAGATCAAACAATAACAGTTACAGGATCTGCCAAACAGGAAATCACCTCAAATTTTGCAGTACTTCGCGGCACATTGATAACGAGAAATTTTAATGCAAGCTCCGCATACACCGAGCTTCAAAATCAGATGCCGTCGGTGTTAAAGTTTCTTTCCGGTTTTGGTTTTGAGAAGGAGGATGTCGAATTTTTTACAATCAACAGTTACCCGATATTTGAGTTGAACAATCAAGGGTACCAAACTCAAAACATCAGCAGTTATGTTTATAATCAAAGGATAGAGATAAAATCTTCCGATGTGTTTAAAATTAAGGAAATTTCACTTGCGTTAGCTTCATTGATTGAAAAAGGAATTGAATTCAATGTTGAACCTCCCGAATATCTTTTCACTAATATTGACGAACTGAAAATTTCTATGCAGGCTGAGGCTGCACTAAATGCAAAAATGCGCGCCGAACAAATTGCTGAAGCAACCGATCGATCACTGGGACCGCTGCGGAACGCAAGGATGGGTGTAATTCAAATTACACCTAAAAATTCAAATATGGTTTCCGATTACGGGTTCAATGATACAAGCTCAATTGAGAAAGAAATCACGGCGGTAGTTAGCGCATCATTTGAAATTGATTGATAAATTAATGGGGTGTTTTATGTGTAATAGTAAATGGTTCAATATGGAATTAATTTTACCAGCTTGTAAAAATTGTGGTTATCCAATAGATGAGTTTTAAAATGTTTATATTGGCATCCAAAATGAACAAAGGATATTATTAAATGCCTGAATTGTGGACAAAAGAAAAAGAAATTGAGTTCTTCACTGATTCAAGAAAATTTGCTACTCCTGAACAATTATTTTATGTCTCAGACAAAAATCAATATTATGCATATTGGCCAAAAACTTACAAAGGTGGCACATTTACCCTCCAAAGCAGAAACTCTTTAATTGGAAAATTTACTGAAAAATTTTCTGTCGACCTTCTTCAAGATTTTGCAAGAAAGCATAATTGGTTTGCCGTTCAAGGTGTTGTTTGTGATGAGATTGGTTTAAGCCGAAAGTCTAATGCCGATGTTGCTATTTGCAAAACCAAGGATATCAATCAAAAACCGGAAAATATCTTGATGCTATTTGAAGTAAAAATGTCAATTGTGTGGAATTGGGAACTCGTTGTAAAAGATAAAACTGAAAAGTTAATTTGTCTTGGTGATTATAAAACACACAAAGGAAATCCTGGATTGCTTCGCTCCGATTCGATGCTAAAAGCAATTGGGAAAAGTATTAATATACGCGTATCAGACTACGCAGCATCACGGATACCGATCGTAATCTTGGGTAATACTCCAATTGCTCAATCCTACAATAAGAAAGTAGATTTCCTTTTCAATGCCGGAATTAATCAAGGATTTTGGTCAGTAAATCCTAATCCACTTGACAATAATGGTGAAAATATCAAAGAAACGGAAAAGGGTGGATTTTTCAGAATGGATAATTATTCAGAATTGGAGAATAATTTAGAAAACTTGCTTTCTGAACCGAAGGAATTTTTCTCAAGTATGAAATCAAAAAAAGAACTTGGTAGAATAATTGAAATTGCTAATCTAGAATCTGATACTATAAAGAAAGCTGAAAGATTTTTATCTTTAATTAAGGGATCAAAATGCTAATAACAGATAAAGCTAGACTCAATCTGAAAACTAGATTACCAAATTTTCCAAATATAGAAATCAGTAAAGAATTTTGCCCAACTTGGATTAAGCAGAAGCCAGGGCAATATAGATGTCCCTTATGTAGAAGACCTCATTATAAAGAACCCGGTCCATTTACTTATGGGATAACAACCAACGAAAATAATAGTCAGGTTTTTTTGTGGGTAAAATCTTTTGGTTGTTGTAAAACAATACAAGAATTTCCTTATCAGTTAATTAACGAACGAAATATAAATACAGAAAATATAGTCCCAATTCTAAAAAAAGTATTCAGGATCAAATGAAAATAAACGAAAGAAAAAATGGAACAAAAACAAGTTCTTACGGAACATCCGGTAGAATTAATCACGATTCTTCACAATTCTATAACAGTAGATTATATGAAGGATTGGCAACAACTGAAAAAATAGAATATCTTGAGAATGAAATTCCACCGAAGTTTTTAAATAGCATTTTTTGTAAATCAAGTGAGCATATGAACGAGTTGCCGGATAAAAGTGTCCATCTGATGATAACTTCTCCACCATACAATGTTACAAAAGAATATGATGATAACTTAAGTCTTGATGAATATGTTGACTTTTTAAACCGAGTTTGGAAAGAAACTTATCGCGTTCTAGTCCCGGGTGGTCGAGCTTGTATCAATGTAGCAAATCTTGGACGGAAACCATATATCCCTTTACATTCATACATTATTGAAGGAATGCTCTCTTTGGGTTTTTTAATGAGAGGAGAAATAATTTGGAATAAAGCTTCAAGTGCAAGTCCATCGACTGCTTGGGGTAGTTGGCTTTCTGCTGCCAATCCAGTTTTACGAGACATTCACGAATATATTTTAATTTTCTCTAAGGATTCTTTTTCAATGCCGAGGAAAGGAAAAGAAGCAACGATAAAAAAAGAAGAATTTTTAGAATGGACAAAAAGTGTTTGGACTTTCTCCGCAGTCTCAGCTAAAAAAGTAGGTCATCCTGCACCATTCCCTGAAGAATTACCTAATCGCTTACTAAATTTATACTCATTTAAAAATGATGTTATTCTTGACCCATTTCTTGGTAGTGGAACTACTTGTATTTCAGCATTAAAAAATAGTCGAAATTATGTTGGTTATGACATCAACGAAGATTATATAAAGTTAGCTGAAGGGAAAATTTCTTCTATAAGAAATCAATTGAACTTGTTTTAGCAAATAATAACTCATCATATAATATTTTTCGCTTTTGTAATTTTGCATGAAGAAACTCAACAAAGAAATCCTTCGTCTAGCAGTCCCCAATATCATAAGTAATTTATCGGTTCCCATTCTCAGTTCGGTCGATACGGCTGTTGTCGGGCATCTTGATAAAATCGAATACCTCGGTGCGATAGCAATCGGTTCGATGATTTTCAATTTTGTTTACTGGGGATTCGGATTTCTCCGGATGGGAACAACCGGGCTAACGGCACAGGCATTCGGCAAGAATAACGATCATGATGTAATTACCAATTTAGGAAGGTCCCTCACCGGGGCAGTAATTTCCGCAATTGTTTTAATTGCCGGACAGGAATTAATCGCTTACACAGCTTTTAGTTTAGTGAATGCATCAACCGAAGTTGAAATGTTAGCGCGGGAATATTTTTACATCAGAATTTATGCGGCTCCCGCTACACTTGCACTTTATGCTTTTCACGGCTGGTTTCTCGGAATACAGAATGCTAAGTATCCGCTGATCTTATCCGTGACGGTCAACATTCTCAATATAATTTTCAATCTATTATTTATTTATCAATTCGGAATGAAATCGGACGGCGTTGCATTGGGAACTGTTTGCGCACAGTATATTGGATTAATAACAGCAGTAATTCTTTATCTAAAAAAGTATTCGGAATATTCATCAAAGTTTGTCTTGCGGAACGTTTTTGATTTCGAACCGTTGAAAGAATTTGTTAGAGTTAACCGTGATATTTTCATTCGCACACTCGCACTGATTTTTTCGTTCAGTTATTTTACGGCGGTCTCCGCTGAACTTGGGGATGACATTCTTGCCGCAAATACAATTCTGCTTCAATTATGGATGATCCTTTCTTACGGTGTTGACGGTTTCGCATTCGCGGCTGAAAGTCTCACCGGAAAATTTATCGGTGCAAAAGATAAATCGAAACTGAAGGAAATGATTAAACTGATTTTTTTCTGGGGCTTAAGTCTGGGTGTTGTTCTATCAATTATTTATTCATTTTTCGGAAGAGAAATAATTGGTATCTACACCGATAAAGAAGCGCTTATTAATTTGGCGATGAGTTATTTTATTTGGACGATAATCGCACCGGTAGTAAACAGTATTTGCTATATCTGGGACGGCATATTTATAGGTGCAACGGCAACAAAACCGATGCGGAATACAATGGTTCTGAGCACACTTTTAATTTTCTTACCTGTGATATTATTTACACAGAATATTTTCGGTAATCATGCATTATGGATTGCAATGATTTCCTTCATGATTGCGCGCGGAATCACTTTATCATTCTATGCAAAAAAATGTGTCTTGGAAAAAGCCTCTTAATTTTGCAAATTTACATTTGATCACACTGAGATATAATTAGAGTTCACTATGTATTCATCATCAAATCGAAATATTGAACTTAACCGGGAAGAGAGAATGTGGGGAATGCTTTGCCACATTTCGGCATTTGCATTTTTTATTTTCCCGTTCGGTCACATAATCGGACCGCTGGTGATTTGGCTTATCAAGCGTGAGCAATTTCCTTTTGTCGATGATCAAGGAAAAGAAGTTTTAAATTTCCAAATATCTATTACTATTTATAGTACCGTTGCATTGATTTTTAGTTTTGTTTTAATCGGTATTCCATTTTTAATTGCATTTTTTCTAATTGATTTTGTTTCGGTGATTATAGGCGCAATTAAAGCTAACGACGGTATATATTATCGTTACCCTTTTTCAATAAATTTTGTAAGGTGATTTTCATCCCGTATTTTTTAATCAAATCAGAGGTTTTTTCATGAGACGTATTTTAACAGTCGTTCTTCTTTTTTTACTTTTCGCAGTTGCTTCGGCGCAAAATTACAAACAGGTAAAAGTATTTCTTAATTCTAAAGCTGATCTAAAAACTCTTGCAGATCTAGGCTTGGATATGGAACAGCATTTCGACGGAAAAGAAATGACCTTTTCAATGTTCGTAGATGAAAAGGAGTTCGAACAAATTAAGAGTGCAGGTTTTTCAACCGAAATTTTAATTGATGACTGGTTCGAGCATTATAATAACAGACCGCAAATGTCCGATGCTAAAAAAGCTGCAGCTATTGCTCAATCGGAACGAATGTACGGTGTCAGCGGATTCGGTTACGGCTCAATGGGCGGATACTACACACTCGCTGAAGTATATCAAAAATTAGACGAGATGCACGATGATTATCCCGATCTAATTACGGCGCGCGACAGCATCGGCACATCAATCGAAGGAAGAACTTTGTATGTTGTGAAAATTTCGGATAATCCAAACATGAGAGAAAACGAACCGCAGGTATTTTACAATTCGCTGATCCATGCACGCGAACCCCAGGGTATGATGACTGTATTGTATTATATGTTTTACCTGCTTGAAAATTATGGTACCGATCCCGAGGTTACTTATCTTGTAAACAATAGAGAAATTTATTTTCTGCCGGTAATTAATGTCGACGGTTACGAGTACAATCGCACAAACAGTCCGAACGGCGGCGGAATGTGGAGAAAAAATAGAAGAGATAATTCAGACTTTTCGATGGGTGTTGACTTAAATAGAAATTGGGGTTACCAATGGGGATATGATAATTCGGGATCAAGTGGTACGCCTTCTGATGAAACTTACAGGGGCGAAGCTCCGTTTTCGGAACCGGAAAACCAGGTAATCCGGGAATTCATTAATACAAAAAATTTCAAAACAGCGCTGAACTATCATACCTTCAGCAATTTACTGATCATTCCATGGGGTTATATTACACAGGAAACTCCCGATTCTTTAGTATTTCGTGATTTTGGAAGGGATATGTCGGCATACAATGGCTACACGTGGGGTGTAAGCGGAGATATCATATACGAAGTTAACGGTTCAACCGATGATTGGATGTACGGCGAGCAGACCGAGAAGCCTAAAATCTATTCTATAACCCCCGAAGTTGGAGGCGGTTCTGATGGATTCTGGCCTCCGCAAAGCCGGATTTTTCCATTGGCAATCGAGAATCTTAGACCAAATCTTTATATGACCTGGGCTGCAGGAGGTTTTGTCGGGATGGAAAATATTCAATTGCCCGAAGGGGATATTCTTCAGGGCGATACATTGGATATTGCTTTGTCACTTAAGAACAAAGGACTCGGAAATGCATACGACGTTTCGATGCAGCTCTCCTCACCGGAAGAATTCATAACGGTTGTCGGATCTACGATTTTAATTGATTCAATTACGTCGAGATCTACAAAAGTTTTAAATGATTCATTCAGCGTGATAATCGATAGTGATGTTCAAAACGGGACAGATGCACATTTAGTATTCACGACTTTTCTCGGCGATGTCCCGATGTCGAACGATACAGTACTTTTTACAATCGGTACGCCGACTGTTTTGTTTGAAGATACATCAATAGTGATAACCGATACATGGACGGTCAACAGCAATCAATCGCAAGTTTGGTCAACAACAGCTTCTGACTATTACACCGAACCTTTTTCATATACCGAAAGTCCGACCGGAGTGTATCTGAATGATATCAATAATAAAATGTATCTGAAAAATAATATTTCGCTTGAAGGAGCGAGTGATCCGCGGCTAACATTTTGGACAAAATGGGATATAGAAAGCGAATGGGATTGCGGACAGGTTTTCATTTCAACAAACAGCGGTTTGAGCTGGACTCCGTTGGAGGGAATTTATACCAAACCCGGAACAGGTTCAGGCGAGCAGAACCCGATCGGGACACCTTTATACGATGGTAATCAATCAAACTGGGTTAAGGAATCTATAGACCTTTCAACATTCAGCGAAAGTGATATTAAATTGAAGTTTGAGTTCAGAAGCGACGGCTGGGTTCAGGGAGACGGCTGGATGGTTGACGATATTCAAATTTTATATTATGATACAACTACTGTTAACGTTGATGAAGACGGAATAAACCTTCCGCGGGAATATAAACTCAGTCAAAACTACCCTAACCCATTCAATCCAACAACATTAATAAATTATCAGCTTCCCGAAAATGGATTTGTAACATTAAAAGTTTATGATGTACTCGGTCGTGAAGTAACAACATTGGTTAACCGGGAAATGAGTGCCGGAAAATACCGGGTGGAACTTGATGCATCAAAACTTTCCACCGGCGTTTATTTCTACCAATTGAAAACAGGTAACTTTTTAGAAATTAAGAAAATGCTGCTGCTGCGGTAGGAGTAAGTTAGCTGTAAAATGATTCAATTCCCGGGATGATAAGGTCCCGGGATTGTTTTAACCCAACCTCAATAATTTCTACTAAACCTCCAAAGATTTGCAAAACGATAATTGTTGTGCCGGGAAGTGGCTCACGGTGTTCTGGAAAATAATTCTTAACTCACCCCAACTTTTCCCCTCTCTTTTCCGAGAGGGGAATGAGTATAATCAACAAGGGAAAGGTTTTCGGATTTAAACAAATATGTCCTCTCTTTGCAAGAGAGGATTAAGGTGAGTTTATAAAAAACTAAATCCGAAAACCAATAGCTGGAAAATACCGGGTTGAACTTGATGCATCCAACCTTTCCACCGGCGTTTATTTCTACCAATTGAAAACAGGTAACTTTTTAGAAATAAAGAAAATGCTGCTGCTGAGATAATTTGTTTCAAATCCCCGGTTCAGAATTGTTCCGGGGTTTAATATTTATCTCGGGCGTCAAGGTTCCACACATTGACGATAAAAATTAAAATAAAATTCGAGCCCAAGAAGTTATCGTGATAAAAGGGACTACAAGGTAAAAATAGACAGAGAATTTGCGGGATTTGAAATTGATTAAATTAATTATGCAAATAGTTTCAGTTTCGGGAAATCCCACCTACACTTGTCAGTTACGGCGGATAAAGGTTCCCGACACCCGAGCATAACTCCGAAGATTTGCAAAGCGATGTTTACTTACACGATCTATTATTATGTCGGAAATGATACCTACCACAAAAACATTTTTATCCAAACAACGAAAAAATCCTTTTACCTGAATGAGATAAAAAATTACACTTGAGATTTAATAATAATTTTAACCCAACTTGGCAAATCGGGGGTATAAGTTGTGTAAAAACAACCACTTAAAGATTTCAGTGGTACACTACATATTTTTTGACTGCTTTTTGAGTCTCTTTACATAGAGCTGCATCATAAATTTGTTTGGCTTC
>JAIOZI010000086.1 GCA_021740785.1 Melioribacteraceae bacterium | reverse complement strand
AATTGTTAAATAGAACCGGCAAGCGGGAATTCGAAAAGATACTTTTTAATTTCAGCTATTACTTAATTTCGGGTGTACTTCTTTTCTCAGGTATAACAAAACTTATTGATCCGGCACCGCTCATTGAAACACTAAAAGCAATTCAATTATTCCCTGATGAAATTTTAATATTTATCTCAACCACTTTACCGGTTGCAGAAATTGGACTGGGCACAATGTTGTTATTAAAAATTAAGGAAAAGCTTGCAATAAAATTTTCATTTGTGCTATTCCTATTGTTCTTTCTATTCAGTATTTACGGTACCTACTTAGGTTTAGAAAATGACTGCGGGTGTTTTGGGAGTATAGTTGAAGGCGGATTTGGAGTTGGGATAATATTAAGAAATATTTTTTTTCTTTGTCTTAATTTAATATTAGTGATAAAAATAAGAGAACATCTGGGCCCGGATGAATTCTAATCAATAACAAATGGAGGTAAAAATGATTAATAATTTGCAGCAATCATTTAAGGCAATAAGCAGAGCGGTTGGTATCCTACTATTCGTTACTCTGCTGTTTACCAATATTAACATCGCTTTGCAGTCTGATGAAGTTGTTAATAAAGGTTCTATTTCATTTCTTGGTATGGAAATTCAATTGTTCGAGCCTACATACGCTGATGTAGTTGGAGATGGGTGTAATACAGTTTGGTGCGCAGAGATTTATAGCTGTATATCTGATGGTCTTCATTCTTGTGCATTTTTCTATTGCAATCCTGGACCAGGTGGATTTTATTGTTTTTATGTCCAGACAGGTTCTTAATAATAATGGTATTGAGGTCTCAAATATTTTTGGGACCTCAAAAATTTAATTCGAGGTGGAGATGAAATTTATTAACTATAAAATTAGTTTACTATTTTTTTTAATACAGAGCATACTGTTTTGGTGTGGATGTTCGGATGATAACCAAGAGCAAAATGATATTAGTAAATTTGAGAAAATTGATTTGAAAATAGGGGGAGCAAAAACCCAAGTTTCGCTAGGGTATTATGCCGAAGGTCAAAAATCAGAGGAAAGAAATTGGAAAAAAATTGAGATTAAGAAAAAACTTAGGCTGGGCAGTATTGAAGAAACAACTTTCGATTTCCCAACACAAATTAGAAGTGATAGTTACGGAAATATTTATGTGCTGGATATGGGAGGCGACGCTGTTAAAAAATTTAGTCCGGAAGGTAAGTTCATAAAACAGTTCGGACGCGAGGGCAGAGGACCCGGTGAATTTCACTCACCCTTTAGAATTGATTTAAGACCAGATGGGAAATTATTAGTACTTGATCCCAATTTAAACAAGTGTGAGGTCTTCACCAAGGATGGAGTAAAACAAGTATTATTAAAATATCAGCCTTTAGGAATCAGTTTCAAAAATGATAATGAATTCTGCATTTTGCAAGTAATGAATCCTCTTGATGATTCAGCAATTCGGAAATACACTATCGATAATAATGATGTAACTGATTTTCAAAATATTTTATACTCTGAGAGTTTTGACAGTGTAACCGTAGGGATGCTCCCTTTTTTAACTGGCGATCTTTTTTCAGATGATGATGAATGCATATACTATGTACCATATTATATGAATCACATAATCAAGTATAATTCAGAGGGTGAAATAGAATTTGCTCGTAAGACAATTGAAGATGTTTCACTAAATTCATATGAAAGACCTGCTTATAATGCTGTGAGTTTTAGATTACCTAAAGAGCAGCAATCTGCCTATAGAACAATGTTCGTGGATGATATGCTTTATTTAATAAGCAGCAGAGAGATTAAAAAGACAAAAGAGGGCACTGAATATGTAGTTGATGGTTATTCCACACTTAATGGTGATTATCAATACTCCTTTAAGATGCTGCTAAACTTCGGGATAGGGGATATTCATATGAATAAGGAAAATATTTATCTCGTTAAACAAAATGCCAGTATAGAAGTTTTGGAGTATAAACTAAAGTGAAAACAACTGTCAAAAATAAGTTTTACAAAATAAGTTTTTGGATGCTGGTGATTGTTTTAATTATTAGTATAAATGCATGGCATATATCAAGTTCAATCGCCGAAAAGAATAATAATTATTCTAATACAATACTTGAAAAAAGATTAGATAAATTATTAGAAGTAAATACAATTTTGGATAGAAAAATTGGAGTTGTATATGGTAAAGAAATAGTTAGTAAGAATGAAGAATTAATTATAAGTTCAGATTCAACATATCTTGTAGTTCTAGTATCGGATTTTGATTGTGCTAAGTGTCAAGAAAATGAATTGCTCATGGTTAATAATTTAATCCCGTTTTTTAAAAATAAGGGAATAAATGTTATTTGTATTACTACTCAAGATAAATTACATTCATTAGTTGTACAGAAAGAAGCATTAAGCCTAAGTATGGATATGTATATCATTGACGAAAATATATTTAAAAACGATTTATCAATAGACAGTAAATTCCCGCAGGTTTTATTAATAAATGAAGGAATAATTACTGTAGCATTTATGCCTATTGCCAAAGATGCTGAATATTCCAAATTATTTTACAATAAAATAACTCAGCGAATAGATGAGATTTATTGAGCCTTTCATTTAAATCAAAATAAGGATATAAATTTATTTATTGTATCATATTTATAAATAATGTATATACGTAATAAGTCAGATTTCTTGTTATGCCTGGTGTATATTATCAATCATTTTGAAATTATATTTTGAACTTATCCCGAACATCAATATCCCGCCCGGTTACAACGGTGATGCTGTTTTTAGCATTGGCGTTCCTCGGCATTTTCGCTTTTAGCAGGCTTGGTATAGATTTACTGCCCAATATTTATCTGCCTCATTTGGTTGTGCAGACTACGTACCAAAATGCAACTCCCGAAGAAATAGAAAAACTTGTAACCGAACCGCTTGAATCTACTATCGGAACAATAAGCGGAGTTAAAAAAATTACTTCTCTTTCTAAGGAAGGAATTTCAGTTATTTCAGTTGACTTCGTGTGGGGAACGGATATGAATTATACTGTTCTTCAATTACGTGAGAAGCTTGACAATACCGGTTTCGCACTGCCGCAGGAAGCGGGAAGACCCACTATTATCAGAGCCGATCCTTCAGCATCGCCTATTCTTTCGCTGGTACTCTCATACAAAAATAGAATTCCTACATTTGAGTTTTCTAAGGATAGTAAATTAACCTCAAGCAGATTTGTGGACCATTCATCGCCGCCGCAGGAAATTAAAAGATTGATCGATTTAAAGGAGGCTGCCCGCGTTGTTTTCAAACGAAGGTTAGAGCAGATTGACGGAGTTGCCCAGGCAATTTTAACCGGCGGATTGGAAAGAGAAATTGTTGTTGAAATTGATCCTTTGATGATGCAAAATTACGGAATCACATTTCAACAGGTTTCATCTGCGCTGCAGTCCTCTAATATAAATCTGCCCGCCGGCACAATTATGAAAGGACTGTTCCGTTATTCGCTTCGGACGTTCGGCGAGTTCACAAATACCGAAGATATTGGGAACACAATTATAAAATACCTGCCTGGCGGAGCGGTATTAAAATTAAACGACATTGCACAGGTAAAAGAGAATTTCAAAGAGCGGGAGGGTTTAACGCGGCTTAACGGTGCGGAAACTGTTGGATTGTTAATCTACAAACAGCCGGAAGCCAACACGGTTTCAATAGCCAAGAAAGTGAAAGATGTAATAAATATTTTACGCCAAGAATATCCTGATTTCAATTTAATAATTGTTTCCGATCAATCGGGCTTTATTCAAAATGCAATTACAAATGTTAAGCAGGAAATTCTATTCGGCGGTATTCTTGCAACAATTGTATTATTCTTTTTCCTCGGAAGTACACGCAACATATTTGCAATAGCGGTTACAATTCCGGCTTCACTGGTTATAACCGTTTTATTGATGTATTTGTTCAAAATCAATTTCAATATAATTTCTTTGGGCGGAATTGCAGTTGGCGTTGGTATGCTTCTCGATAATTCAATTGTCGTGATTGAAAATATTATTCGTCATAACGAAAAAGGGTTGTCTCTTAAAGAGTCGGCAATAAAAGGCTCATCGGAAGTATCGATGCCCGTTGTAGCCGCAACCTTAACTACAATTGTAGTGTTTCTACCGCTGATTTTTGTTAGGGGAATATCGGGCGAAATTTTTCGTGATCAATCCCTGGCGATTGTATTTTCATTAACTGCTTCAATACTTGCGGCGTTGACACTAATTCCAATGATTGTATCGCGCAAGAAATTTATAAATATTGATGAATCAAAATACAGCGGCGGCTTTATTGAAATCTCAAAACCCCCGCGGGGAATATTTAAGAAAATAAAATTTGCGATTAGCTTTCCGTTCGTTGTTGTTGCCCACAGCCTTAAATTCATTGTTGTAAAACTGTATCTTTTATCAAGCAAGTTATTCCAAAAATTATTCAAGCGGTTCTTTGTACGGGTTGATAAATGGATGGACAAACTTATACAATATTATGAGCGGCTGTTGTTGTGGTCGCTGGATAACCGCGGTAAAGTTATTTTGTTTACTATTGCATTAGCAGCGATTACAATTTACGCAGCGATTGATATTAAAAAAGAATTTATACCGGAATCGGCGCAGGATGAATTTGTTGTCGAATTAATATTTCCGAAAGGAACCTCGCTGAAGGGCAATGCCGAAATTACATCCGGGGTGGAACATGCGGTTTTGCAGCTTCCTTATGTTGCGAATGTTGTGTCGAATATCGGAAGAGTAAATGAATTCGATTTTCTTAATAAGGAACAGGTTTCAGTAAATAAAACCAATCTCATAATTAAGCTTAATTCATTCGAAAATTATTATGAAGCAAGAAAAAGTATTCGCGGGATATTAAAAAATCTATCCGGAATAGAATATGCATTTAAACAGGTGAAAACAACCTTCACGCAGTTAATTACTCCTTCCGATTACGATATAGAAATTAAAATAAAGAACAAGGCAATAGATAAAGCGCTGCAAAAAGCCACGTTGATTTCTACCGAAGTTCAAAAGAAAAATATAAGCGGTATTAAAGAAATTGTAATAGGGCTTGATAAAGGATTACCCGGTTACGGCATAAAAGTCGATAGAGAAAAATGTTTGGCATACGGTGTTAATATTGATGATGTAGTTAACACTATTGTATCGATGGTTAAAGGAACCGAAGCGACATATTTTTCTGATTTCGATAAAAAGATTGCCGTGCGTGTTACAACTGCCGAACAAAACAGAGATGATATTAATAAAGTGATGCAATCTGAAGTAAGATCGAATGGAAAAGTAGTGCCGTTGGGCAGTCTCGTAAATTACAACCGGTCCGAAGTTTATTCCGAAATTAGAAGGGAAGACCAGGCGAGAACCCTGTCTGTACTGATCGATATTGACGAAGCTGATCTTGAAGAAATTATAGCATCAGTAAGTAATGTGTTGGCAGTGCTGCCTGAATCCAAAGGTGAAATGGTTACAATCGGCGGAGTTAATGAAGAGATTCACGATTCATTTTCGAGATTGTATATCGCGCTTATCATTTCCGTTATGTTGATGTATATGATTCTGGCTTCGGAATTTGAATCGTTTTTATACCCGTTTATTATTATATTCTCGGTGCCTTTGGGATTAATCGGCGGTATTCTTTTACTTTATATTTTCGGCGAAAGTATTAGTATAATTTCATTGATGGGATTGATTATACTTATCGGTATAGCAGATAATGACGCTGTTGTTAAAGTAGAATTTATTTTACGAAAAAGGAAGGAAGGTCTTAATGTGCGCGATGCAATTATGCAGGCGGGGCATGATAGGTTTCGACCGATTGTAATGAATAGTTTGACCGTTATTTTCGGATTGATCCCGATGATTATTGGTATCGGCGCTGCTACTCAATTGAGGATTTCTTTGGCGCTTGCTATTGCAGGCGGATTGGTTTCGGCGACCGTGTTAACATTGATTATTATCCCGGTGCTATTTACATTTTTTGAACGGTTCTCAAGATCAAAGGAAATTAATGAAGGTGTTGAAACGCCGAATGAATCGATTAATTAAATTAAATGGTTATTTGATGAGCGTATTATTCAATTTGGGCTAAAGCCCGGAAGTGTGAGATGATTAAAAAACTCCGCCATAAATGGCGGAGCTATTGGGATGAATTGATAGAATGATAGATGATAATCAAATTGAACAAAGCATAGTAAGGAATAACCAAGGCTCTAAAGGAGCAGATAGAATAATTAAAAGAGCGATTGATATTTTATCCAATAGGAATTAACAATCATGATGCAGAAAACATAATGAAAGAGATGAATAGCCGCGCCATTTAGAGGCTGTGTGAAAATTGTAGAGCGAAATTTATTTCGCTCTAGGATGTTGTTAGAATGTGCTAAATTCATAATTAGCGAGATGAATCTCGCCTGCCCCGCCAAAGTCGGGTAAACTCGGCGGTCAACAGACTTTGTCGGACTCTGACGAGCAGACGGGCTCTACATTTAACATTTTAACACAGGCTCTAAATGACGGAGCTATTGGGATGAATTGATAGAATGATAAATTATAATAACATTGAACAAAAAATAATAAGGAATAGCCAAGGCACTGAAAGAGCAGATATAATAATTAAAAGAACGATTGATATTTTATCCAATAGGAATTAACGATCATGATACAGAAAACGTAATGAAAGAGATAAATAGCCACGTCATTTATGGCGTGGATCTAATAAAAAAAAAGAGAAAAGGGATTTATCCCAAAAAGAATGAGAATAAAAAGAAAATACAATTGGTCTAAAGCCCGGATGTGTGAGATGATTAAAAACTCCGTCATAAATGACGGAGCTATTGAGATGAATTGATATAATAATTAAAAGAACGAATAATATTTTACCCAATAGGAATTAACAATCATGATGCAGAAAACATAATGAAAGAGATAAATAGCCATGCCATTTATAGCGTGGATCAATTAAAGAAGGAGAAAAGGGATTTAAGCCAAAAGAGGAATTATCAATCAAGATGCAAAAAACATTTTGAAGGAGATAATAGCCACGCCATTTATGGCGTGGTTCTAATAAAAAAAAAAGAGAAAAGGGATTTATCCCAAAAAGAATGAGAATAAAAATAAAAAGAAAATACAATTGGTCTAAAGCCCGGATGTGTGAGATGATTAAAAACTCCGTCATAAATGACGGAGCTATTGGGATGAATTGATATAATAATTAAAAGAACGATTGATATTTTATCCAATAGGAATTAACAATCATGATGCAGAAAACATAATGAAAGAGATAAATAGCCATGCCATTTATAGCGTGGATCTAATAAAAAAAAGAGAAAAGGGATTTATCCCAAAAGAGAAATTAACAAATTGTAAGACACGGAGTGATTGATATGTCATATATAAAAATATTCATTCATTTTATTTGGGCGACAAAAAATCGAGAAAAATTGATAACAAAGGAAACAAAACCAAAATTATTATCACATATCAAAAAAAATGCAAAAGAAAAAAATATATTTATAGATACAATAAATTGTGAAGCAGATCATATACACATACTAATCTCATTAGGGAAAGATCAAACTGTGAGTAAAGTTGCTCAAATGATAAAAGGGGAGTCATCATATTGGTGGAATAATGAATCAGGAATAGGAACTAATTTTCAATGGCAGGATGAATATATGGCAGTATCAGTGAGTGAATCCGCATTGGAGCGAGTGCGTGAATATATAAGAAATCAAGAAGCACATCATAGAAAGAAAATGTTTTCAGAAGAATATGAATTATTTCTAAGGAAATATGGATTCAAGAAAAAATGAAATTGTCAGTTGGGCTAAAGCCCGAAAGGATATTGTTTCAAGTAATCTCCGTCATAAATGACGGAGCTATTGAGATGAATTGATAAAATGGTAAATTATAATAAAATTGAACAAAACATAGTAATAAATAGCCACGCCATTTATGGCGTGGATCTAGCAAAGAAAAGGAAAAGGGATTTATCCCAAAAAGAATGAGAATAAAAAGAAAATACAATTGGTCTAAAGCTCGGATGTGTGAGATGATTAATAAACTCCGTCATAAATGACGGAGCTATTGGGATGAATTGATATAATAATTAAAAGAACGAATAATATTTTACCCAATAGGAATCATCAATCATGATGCAGAAAACATAATGAAAGAGATAAATAGCCATGCCATTTATAGCGTGGATCAATTAAAGAAGGAGAAAAGGGATTTAAGCCAAAAGAGGAATTATCAATCAAGATGCAAAAAACATTTTGAAAGAGATAAATAGCCACGCCATTTATGGCGTGGATCTAATAAAAAAAAGAGAAAAGGGATTTATCCCAACTAAGTACTCATTAGCTCGAGAAAAGTAAATAATCAATAAATATCAATAGAAAAAAATGAATATAAAAATCAGTTATATATTGCTTGGCATTATTTCAATTATAATTATAACAGTAGGATTGATACTATATGCCGGTGATAATGCGGAGAGCATTCCTAAATCTAGGAGCGCTAAGGTAGATTACGAAAAATTAGACGACGTAATCTTCAACGTAAAAACTAATCAAGCCTTCATCGGCGATCTTATTAAAACAACAAATGCAAACGGCACAGTGCGCCCTGTAAATGAAATTGATGTTGCATCCAACATAAGCAGTACAGTTGAGAAAATAAATATATATGAAGGAAAGCGGGTGCGCAAAGGTGATTTGTTAATTAAGCTTGACGATCGTGAGTATAAAATTAATCTGGATGAAGCCGAAGATAAATTGATTGAAGCAAAAGTTGAATATTACTTTCTTACAAAGGATTCCCCGGTTGTTAAAGATGTAGATGGTGAAGCGGCTGTGATAGAAAATGAAATTGAGCAGTTGGAAGGGGAATATCAAAGGGGAATAATAAGCGATGACAGGTTTCAAGAAGTTAAGGACAGCCTTGATCTGAAACTTATTTTCAGCGGCGGCAGGAAGGAAGAATTGATACTCAATAAGAGCGGAATTAACAGGGCGAAAAATCAAAAGGAACGGGCTTTATTAAACATCGAGCATACAAATTTAATTGCTCCTTTCAGCGGGATCATTGGTGATTTTAATTTATCTGTAGGGCAGCGAATAAGCTCCGGCGAAACATTATTCAAATTAATAGATGATTCTGAATTGTTGATTGATGTTGGAATACTTGAAAGTGAAATTCCAAGTATTGAATTAGGAAACTTCGCTGAAATTGAATTGAGCGCTTTACCAGGAGAAAAGTTTGAAGGCAGCGTAATTTATATTAGTCCTTTTGTTGATGCTGAAACTAAAACATGTAAAGTTACAATTAAATTGGAAAATCCAACGAAGAAAATTAAACCGGGTATGTTTGCATCGGTAAAATTGCAGACAGCAGTCCTGAAAGATAAACTGCTTGTAGATAAAGATGCCTTACTTGTAAGAGATAGACGCAGCCTTGTATTTACCGTTCAAGATAGTTTAGCTAAATGGAAATACGTTGATATCAGTGATGAAAATGATAAGTATCTTGTGATCGAAAGTGGAATAGCAGAAGGGGATAAAGTAATTGTACAAGGTCAATATACTCTTGCCCATGATGCAAAGGTCAGAGTAATTGAATAAAAGGAAGTTTGTAATAACTTCGCCAAAATAGAATTTGTTTGGATGAATGCAAAAAAAGATTAAGTCCTAATTCTCAAGAAAAAACAAACACAATTAGTTGAAACAACTATTTTATATTTTTATATCCAGACCGGTAACAGCATTAATGTTATTTTCAATAATAGCAGTTGTTGGTTTTGTATCGCTGCTTAATTTACCTGTTGAATTATCTCCCCATGCTGAAATGCCCAAATTGACCGTTTCTATTTCTTGGTATGGCGCTGCGCCTGAAGCTGTAGAAGCGCATCTTACATCGCCGGTTGAAGCTGAATTAGCAGCAGTTCACGGGATTAAAACAATCTCGTCTCGTACAACATCCGGAAGATGCAGCATAAATCTCGAATTCCATCCGGATGTAGATATGAAATTTGCGACTGTTGATATCAATGAGAAATTATCTGCGCTAAAAAAGGAACTGCCGTTTGGAGTTGGTATTCCCCAAGTGTCTCAGTATGTGCCTGATGATTTTAAAGATCTGCAAGGATTCATGACTTATACAATTTCGGCAAATAGAAACGCCGGTGAAATTAGGAAATTCATAAATGATAATATTGAACTGCCGCTCAGAACTATACAAGGTGTATCGGATATTACGATTACAGGAGGCGAAGAAAGGGAAATTGTAATATTAATTGATTATGAAAAAACACGCCAGCTTGGAATAACTAACTCGGATATTGCAAGGGCTGTAAAAAATGCTGAAATTATTTTAGCACCGGGATTTTTAAAAAGTAATCAATCGCAATATTTTATTTCTTTGGATGATAACATTGATAATCCATCTGTGATTGAGAACCAAATTGTAAAATATAATAATTCGTTAACGCCCATTAGAATTAAAGATATAGGCAGAGTGGTTGACGATTTTAAAAAACCTACGAGTTATTATAGAATCAACGGACAAGAAACAGTAACTATTCTTTTGAATAAAGAACCCGGCGCTAATACTATTTCAACGGCTAATAATGTGATTGAAAAATTTAATGAATTGGATTCGGTTTTTCCAACTGATTATATTGTAAAAAAAGAAACAGATAAAAGCGAGAATGTTAGATTAGAATTAGACGAACTATATAGCAGTGCAGTCTTTTCTATCAGCGTAATTTTGGTGCTGCTCCTCTTGATTTTTAGAAAAATCAAATATGCGTTTATCATATTAACCTCAATGATTTTTTCCCTGCTATTCGCATTTTCACTTTTTTATTTATTTGAAATATCGCTTAATATTCTTACGATTTCGGCGTTTGTTTTAGGCTTCGGATTTATGGTTGATAATTCAATTGTTGTAATTGATTTCCTTGATAAAACCAAATATGAAAGCGGAATACGTAGATTAACGATTAGACTAAAGCAGATTTTCTTTCCTGTATTTGCTTCTACTTTAACAACTGTTGCGGTATTTCTACCTCTGCTTTTTTTAACCGGCGAATTGAGAATTTATTTTGAGCAGTTTGCGCTTGGAATTGTCTTTACATTATTTGCATCTCTATTGGTTTCGTTCACTGTTATTCCAATGTTATATATTAAGATGCAAAGCTATGGTCAGCGGCAATCTATTTATAAACCGGGCATTATGTGTATCATCTATAAATCTGTTCTTTCACTAATTATAAAATTCAAGAAAGTTTTCGCAGTAATTGCTATCCTAATGATCGGGCTGCCGGTTTGGTTATTGCCGAATAAAATTGAAACCCCGGTTTTAAAGGATGTATACAATGCAATATTCGATTCCGAAGTTTATTCTGAAATAAAACCGTATATAAATTATGCTTTAGGCGGAACTATGAACTTGTTTTTTAACCATGTTTCCAGGGGAGAGCTTTGGCGGTATTATGAACCTACATATATTTTAGTTAGTTTGAATTTACCGCATGGTAATGAAATTTCGCGTATAAATAAACTGACTAAAGATTTTGAAGGAGAAGTACTCGCATACAAGAAAAACATAAAATATATTATTGCAAATGTCAGCAATGAAGAATATGCAAGGTTAAGAATAGAATTTACAAGAGAACAAAGCCGCACAGCATTTCCATATAGATTGAAAAATTATTTATCGGCATATGCGGCTCGAATAGGCGGTTTACAAGTTGGCGTTTACGGATTTGGACCTGGTTTTTCCACCGGCGGCGGAGGGTATTCGAGTTCGTTTACAATAGTTGTAAAGGGATTTAATTTTAATAGAGTTAAAAACCTTGCCCAAGAGTTTAAGCAAGTTGTATTAAAAAATCCACGCGTTGATAAGGTTGATATAAACAAGTCTGCAAACTATTGGTCGAAAGATGTTTATGAAATTGTAGGCGAAATAAATCGTGAAAAACTTGATAAACAAAATATTTCTGTTAATAAATTATTTGATGTAATAGCAAAACAAACACGTGGCAATATAAACAACAACAGGTTTAGAATTGATAATGATGAAATATTCTATTCAATTAAATACACCAATTATAGAAATGTACAATTGGACGAAGTTCGAAATGCAATTGTAAAAAACAGTGTTGGTGAAAATGCAAAGGTGAAAGAGCTGATTAATTTCACTGAACAAAAAACATTATCATCAATTGATAGGGAAGACCAGCAATATATTCGTTATATCGCCTTGGATTATAAAGGTCCGTACAAATACGGAAATCAATTTGTTGAGAATTCTATTGAGAAAGTTAAAATTCCTGAAGGATATTCATTAGCTAAAAGAGAGTTTAGATTTTTATTCGGGGCAGAGGATGAAATTGACATTTTCATTATTCTGATGATCGCTGCATGTTTGATTTTTATGATTACGGCAAGTTTGTTTGAATCAATGAAAAAACCGCTTCTGGTAATTATAACTGTTCCATTTGCTTTGATTGGCGCGGTGTTTTTATTTTACCTGACAGATAATAATATCGATAGAGGCGCTTATGCAGGAATGCTCTTACTAATAGGTCTATCGGTAAATAACTCAATAATTCTTGTTGATTATTTATCGAAAAATTTAGTGGATTATACAGTAGAAAATTTAATAAAATTAAGCTACGAACGACTGCGTCCAATATTTACAACAACATTAACAACAGCAGGAGCATTAGTTCCTTTGATGTTAAGTTCAGATGCAGCTTTCTGGAAAGGATTAAGTTTAAGTGTGATTGGTGGTATTGTACTTTCTGCTTTTATCTCAATACTTTTAATACCGTTTCTTTATTTTATAACCAATAGAAGGTTATTCGAAACTTTCCAAATTAGGAAAAAAAATCTAGACATCGAGTAATCAGTATCCTGAATTTTCTTAATTTATTTTAAATGAGGACCAATTTGATTATACGAAACTAAAACCTTTTTTATAACTATGCTTCAGTAAAATATATATCACCATTATTGATATCACAAACCACAATAAACCCCACCATAATGCCGGAATGCCTGTAATTCCTGCAATTAACTGAGCATCTGTCTCTCTATAAGTTAAAGTTAGTAAATCTTCCTTAATATCGACAAGCACATACATACAGCTTACTAATCCAAGTATTTTCATAATGTATGCATGGACTTTTTTATTCGAGAGGTTGGGGGAGATAATTAAAATAACAGCAATTAAAAGCGTGAAAACTATTCCTTCAGCACCGCGCATAAAATTTGCCATGAATAAAACAATTAAAACCGCAATACTAATAGGAACAGGTTTTATTAATTTTTTTTCGTAACCAGAGATGAATATTAATGTTCCAAATAGCAGGCTGCCGAGGTATCCAAATGAAGCTATTAATATTTCATTACCGTTTTTAGTTACGCATTGACCACCCAGGTTGTAATTAAGATTAATGGCAACAATATTACCGCCGGATATTATTGCAGCAATACCGTGACTAATTTCATGCAGTAAAACAACAAATAATTTTACCGGATAGATTAAGATTGTATCCCATAAAAGAATACTCAGAATTCCAGCAGAAACAATTATTCCAAGTTCAAGTTTCTGTTTATCTTTTTTCGAAAGTTTTCTGGTCATAACAATTACGATTAATTAATGAACCAAACTTAAGAAAAGAATTTATTAAATCCCGATTTGCAATTTGAAAGAAAATGAAAAATTTTGGGATATGTAATTGCGGGTGTAACTCAGTGGTAGAGTGCTAGCTTCCCAAGCTGTAGGGGTTCGAATCCCGTCACCCGCTCAACAAAAGTTTTGCCAATGCAAAACTTTTGTTTTCCAGGCGAAGCATGATTTAAGCGAAGCCGGACAATTACCTCAAACAGAATAGATGAATTGAAATATCATCAAAACTTTTGTTGTAGTCCTGAGGTTGGTTATTAAGTGAACTTGTCCGTAGGTAACGAAGTTTTACGGATGAAAAAGTTAGTACATAAATTAGCATACAGAAAAAAAATATTGCAAAATATCATTAAGATATTTATCTTTACTTTCTATTTGAAAATTTATTTGTCCCATTTGGGAGCATAGCTCAGTTGGTTTAGAGCACCTGCCTTACAAGCAGGGGGTCGTAGGTTCGAATCCTTCTGCTCCCACAAAAGCCGTTCATGTTGAACGGCTTTTTCATTTTAAATGGGACGAAGGAAAACAAAGAAAAATCAAATGAGAATAGAAATTGTGGAATGCAGGATCGTTGGTTTAGAGCATCCCGACAAAAAGTAAGGG
>JAIOZI010000085.1 GCA_021740785.1 Melioribacteraceae bacterium | reverse complement strand
CTAATTTTCTTACTTCATCTGCTACTACCGCAAATCCTCTGCCGTGTTCTCCTGCCCGTGCTGCTTCTATTGCCGCATTCAGCGCCAGCAGGTTCGTCTGATCTGCTATGTCGTCAATAACCTGAATTATCTCTCCAATTTGGTCACTATTAGCTCCAAGCTTTTGTACCGTCATCGCTGCCGCTTTTACCACTTCGGCTATTCTTATCATTCCGCCTACAGTTTCTTTTACTACACTTCCACCTTTCTTGGCTACCTCTCCTGCTTGTTTTGCATTATCAAGCGCCCCGGTGGAATTCTTTGAGGTCTGAAGAATGGTTGCGGTCATCTGTTCTACTGCGCTTGCTACTTCACTGGCTTGGGTGCTTTGTTCCTGTGCCCCGGCTGCCATCTCTTCAGAGCTTGATGATATTTGTGTGCTTGCACTTGCTGTGGCAGTTACTGCCTCCGAAACCTGCAGTAATAGTTCGGAGATTTGATGAACCGCATAATTAAAACCGTTGAAAAGATCTGCTAGATCGTCGCCCTCTTTTTCCGGTTTTACAGAAACAGTGAGATCTCCTTTCGCAAATTTATTCATGCCCTCAAGCATTTTCTTCGTACTGCGTTTCAGATAATTCTCACGTTCCTTCAAATCCGTAATGTCGACAACATATTCCTGTGCCCCGATAATTTTGCCGTCGGTATTTTTAACCGGGACCCCTGTATACAATATCGGAAAGTTTTTTCCGTTGGCATGAGAAATTGTTTCCGAAGTTGTTTTAGTATCATTCATCATCGCTCTGTGCAATGCACAATCTTCAGTTCTGCAATGATCTGTTTCAAATTGATTATAACATTTCTGTCCGATTAACTGCTCTTGTTCTTTTCCAACTACTTCCGCCCCTTTTCGATTCATATAAGTGATGTTAAATTCTTTATCGATCAACATAACCGGGGTTGGCAGATTATCTAAGTAACCTAGTTGAATCACAATTTTTTCAGCCATTTGGTTAAATGACTTCGCCAAAATACTTAATTCATCTTTTGAGCTTGTATTTGCTCTAATATCATATTTCCCATCGGAAAATCCTTTGGTTGTAGATATCAAAGAACTGATCGCCCTTGTTATGTTAGTAATAATGATCCATGCAATAAATAGCGAAAGTAAAATGCCGAAGATAATAGAAACAATGGAAATTGTTTTGGAACCGGAACTCATTGATGCCATTTCCGCTACCATTTCTAATCCTTCGTTTTGATCATTTTCAAGTACACCATTAATTTCACTTATAAGTTTTTTGCCGGCAAAATCAAATTTATTCATCACATGAGCTTTGTTACTGTCGTTTGCAATATATGCTTTGAACATTTTATTGCCTAGATCATAAAATGTATCACACTCCTCTTTAGTTTTATTAATAATACTCATATGGTCTTTTGTATCAGAATTATTACTCGACCATTGCCCCAGAAGGTTTTTAATATCTGAATAATTTCTTTCCACATCATTTTTTATTACTTCTTGATCGCCTGTCAGCGCAGCATCAGTATAATACTGCCATAATTGCGATACCTTCAATTGGACCTGATTACCGACTAATATATTTTCCTGTAATTTTGAATATTCGTCGATATCGAAATTGAATTCATCGTACTTAAAATAGGAGTAAACAGAGTAAAACAAAAAGATTGCAAGTAGCGCTGAGAAACCGGCGGCAATCTTATTTTTAATTGTCCATGTCATTTTAATGCCTCTTTATTTATGTTAATTGAAATCTTAAGTCCGAACACAAACGAATCATGATTATCTATGCAATTCGAAGGACTGACAATGTATTGTAAGTCTGGCTGCATGCTCAGATATTCAAATAATGGATATTTATATGTAAGCTCCAGTACTGTTTCAACAGAACTATTGCAATTAACTTCACCTGAATGAGAGTATTGATAATACTTTGAGGAATTTACGGTTGAAAACCCGATACCGAGATTATCTTCATTTGATAACAACCCCTCAAACCTTACTGCTCCCGAATAAAAAAAGTCATACCTGTTTACCAACGGATCGGCAGTGCCAAACCGCAAATAGAATGAACCGGCTTCATAAAATAAAGCCCCGCCAAAGGATCGCTCAACAATTGTATAAAAGCCCAAATTTCCATGATGGGCATAATTTGAAAAATCAGTGAATGTTGAATTGTAAAACCATGTTCCCAGGGTCAGAAAAAGGTTGGAAAAATCATGTTGATACTCACTAATAAAAAACATCTTTTCATTCGATCCATCATATTCCTTATTTGGATACGTAAAATTATATTCGCCCGGTTTACTTAATGTGAATGCAAGTTTTAAATTTGAATGCGATGAGAAATTATATTTTGCCCTAACAGCTAATGAGGTGAGGGGAAATATTGAAGGACCAAATGTGCTGCTTGCCGCCAGATCGGTTCCGGTACCAAAAGAAGGATTAATGAAAATATCAGCAGTTTCTTTAACATCGAATTCCGAACTTATATCATACAAACCAGCTAAAATTGAAGCATGCCGATTTAAAAACGTTTGATCAATCCAAAGCTCAGCCAGTGTAAAATAGTTTGGGCCCGCTAAATAATTTACACCCTGACCAACTTGTGAATAATTCGCAATGTCATCACCGGTCATTGACCAAAATCTTACTAAAGAATTTGTTTTTTCATTTCCAATAAGATCCGAGAAGTTAACATTCGCCTGTATGTCGATCATATCGGAGAAATAGGACTTTGGTTGCTCACTGCCGTGCAAACCAATTAGGCTCAATTCATTATAATCCAATGACCAAAAATATGCGGGATTAACTCTGTAAAGTTCATCCTCTTTTTCAGAGTTTTCACCAACATTAATTAGCGATTGATTCTCAAGGGAATCAACACTTTGGGCAAAACATGTTGAGATTGTTAACAGGGTGATTAACAAAAAACATGTGATTTTTAACGAATACATAAAATTAAACTCAATTTAAAATTGAAAACACTTGATTAACTTATTATTAAGAGCAACAATAGAAATCCGTAAACATTGGATAGCAATTATTATTTTCGTCTTGATCCAATCGGATCAGTTGTAATGACCCTTCGAAAGTTTCTACTAATACAGCCCCGGGAAGAATAATTAACTTTCTACTTCTTCCATCTTCTCAGTGGTTGTATTTATTATTTCATCCAGGTCCAACAAAATCAGCAGCCTATTTTCAAGCTTACCGATTGAAGTTATGTACTTTGAATCAATCCCGGCAACCATTTCCGGGGGAGCTTCAGTAATGCCTTTGGGAATTCTTAATACTTCTTTCACCTCGTCTACAATAAATCCAACAATGTTATTATCATTCTCCAATACTACGATCCGGGTATTATTGTTATAATCTTTCCGCTCAATTCGCAGTTTAACTCTTAAGTCAATAACAGGAATTATCTTTCCTCTTAGATTAATTACACCCTCAACATGCGATGGTGCATTCGGGACTTTGGTGATTTGCATAATCCGGTTAATTTCCTGCACTTTCAGAATATCTACCCCGAATTCTTCTTCACCTAATTTAAAACTTACCAGTTGAAGCAATTCTTCAGTGTCAGTTTTAATGCTTTCATTCTCCATAATTCATTCCTCTATATTGAAATAACGACAAATACATTTCCCAATTCCCTAAACCGGATACATGCTATTAATATTTCGATCATTCCGGCTTATCTATATTATTTACTATCGAATAAGGAAAGCGCTATTAAAACGACTTATATATGCACGCGTTCTTTCTGATGTAAATGCAGTTTATTTGTTATGAACGCGAAGGGCAAAACAAAAAGGAAGGCGGGAAAACCTTCCTTTGTGGGTAATTGTGGAATGATACTACTTGTGGTGGTTGTGGTCCATATTAAATCTTAAGCGGAATATTTTCAGTGGGTTTTTTATTAATCCTTTCACTTTCATTTTCGAATACATATTAGAAATTTTCAAATGTTTTTACTTAACGCTGTGATACTGTTTTAAGCGCGGCTATTGCGAAACGAACGAGTTGCTGAATTTAGTTAAATTTCTAGAAATAGAATTGAGTGCCATTGTATCATACCTTTACTAAACCTTTCATAAACATGGTAAGCGTGATATGAACAAATTATAAAACCGGACTTATTCATGATGATGGAAACCGGGGAACATATGGAATGCTGATTTTCGTGGTAAAGATTTCGACTCAATTCAAGTTGGAAGATCGAATAAAAATCCGCAATTGAAGTTTAAATCCAATCAGAAAGAAAATTGCTTTCTCAATTTTGATGCATAACGTTCACTGATAAAAAAATTCTCATCTATGTTTTTTATTTTTACAAGAAACGAATGCTTAAACCACGGTTCAATTTTTTCAATTTGTGTTTGATTAACCAAATACGAACGATGAATACGAATAAAGATATTTGAAGGAAGCGCGTGCTCCCAATTACTAAGCGTTTTTCTGAGCATATATTTCCCACCGTCGGCAGTATATATAGTTGAGTAAACCCCTTCGGCAGAGATTGCAGAAATACTATTTACCTTAATTATCTTTGAAACATTTTTCTGATTAACAAAAATATTGCTCTCGAGTGTAAGTTCAACATTATCATCTTCATTTTCATCTTCATTTTTATCTAACAGCTTTTGATGCATTTCGAGCCGTGTATAAACGGCATTCAGAAGATCGGAAGCTTTGAACGGTTTGGTGAGATAATCATCAGCGCCGCAATTCATACCTTTTCTTAGATCTTCCATTTCCGATTTGGCGGTGAGAAAAATAAAAATACACTTGGCGGTTTCTTTTTTCTCTCTTACTCTCTCACAAATTTCATAACCGTCAATATCCGGAAGCATGATATCGCAAATTATTAATTGGGGTAATAAACTTTCGGCTAGTTTGATTCCTGTTTTACCGTCTGCTGATGTGTAAACATCAAAGTTCGCTTCTTCTAAAATAGTAACAAGAACGCTTCGTATTTTTTCGTCATCTTCAATAATGAGGAGTTTTACTTTGTCATTCATCTGTTATTTTTTTAGTGCGGTTTCGTTTTGCAATTCATTTATTAAAATAACCAAATAGCTATCAAAGAGCATTATGGAAATAGCTTGGACAGGAATACTTGTTTTTAATATTTTGACTTCTTACCCACAGGATTTTTTTAGTAAACCAAAACCTAGTAAACTAAATAAGATAAATACGTGTTATAATATAAATAATTATTTCCTAAACTGGGAAACATTAATTCCGAGCAGATTGAAACTATTTAACCTAGACCGTAAAACCAGATAATTCCCAAATAATTAGATGCCATTTTATTCTGTGAGAATACTATTAACCCCGTTACATAAAATATTTTATTCAAACTTTTTATTAGCAGTCAGCGGCAAATAAATTTATTTCAAATGAATTTATTGGGATTAATATTTTGGCGGAATAGATAGGGATCCGACAATGCGTATATCAAAAAAAGAATAACTTATACTTGTCTCAACATTCTTGAGTTTTTTGCGATGATATAAAAACAACTGTATTTAAAATAGAGAGAAAGGAAATGTTTACACCGATAGATAAAATTCTTTTATTGTGCGGTGTTGATATTAATCATTTTCAAGGTTTATTGCGAAGTCTGATACGATTAATTATCGCTGTTTATTTGTTAATATTGATTTATTATAGTTTCGTTGTATAGACAGGCTTTTTCAACTGTACACTTGATTTAATTTTCACCCTGATTTTTATATGTCATCAAATGAAAAAAGAGTTTAGTTCCCCGGCTTTTCTCACTTTCAATTTTCACTGCTAATCATAAATTTGTACTAAATCCAGACTAATTATTATAAGCGCTTATTTGTTGGTAGAAAAATTACAACGATTGAATTTAATTGTTACCAACCACAAGACAGCGGTTTCTAATAAATATTCGTCCTTAATATTTAATTTTGACCGGAAGCTGAATATTGAATTTTGTGCCGGCTCCTAATTGGGATTCGACTAAGATTTTACCTTTGTGCAGTTCTACAAAACTTTTAACAATCGACAAACCTAAGCCTGTACCGTTAATATGTGCAATGTTTCTCGCCCTATAAAAGGCATCAAATATAAACTGAATCTCTTTTTCAGGAATTCCTTCTCCCTCGTCAATCACTTCCAAGACGAGCATATTATTTTTCAAATCCACTCTCACAATAATTTCACTTCCCAATTTGCTGAATTTAACTGCATTGGTTAAGAGATTATCGATTATGTGGCTAATTAGTTTTTCGTCCGCAATAATTTTCTTTATCTCAGTTTTGTATTCAAATTTAATAACATGTGAATTATGTGCGTTTAGTTTTACTCGCTCAATCAATTCTAATATTGAATCATATATGTTAACTGCTCCCGGGTCGAATGCAATTTTACCCCGGTCTGTTCTACTTAGTGTAAGCACATCTTCTAGTAATCCAACCATGTCGCCGACAGATTCTTGAATTGTATTAACCTTCTTATAAAATTTCTCATCAGACCATTTTCTTCCATAAAGTTCAATCAAATCTGCCGAAGCAAGTATTGATGTAAGCGGTGTTCTAAACTCATGCGAAACCATTGAGATAAAACGTGTTTTAATCTCATTAAGTTCTTTTTCTTTTTCCAAAGATTTGTGAAGCTGTTTTTCCAATTTTTTCTCTTTTTCCAATTGAACCATCAGTTCCTTGTTCAATTTCTCAAGCTCTTCTGTTCTAACCTCAACCAATTCCTCCAAATGCTCCCGGTATTTGCCAAGCTCTATTTCTTTCTCAACTTTTTCGGTTATATTTTCTTTTACTGCCAAGTAATTAATAATTTTGCCTTTTTCATTTTTAAGGGGGGAAATTATTGCCGATTCCCAAAATAGTTCTCCGTTTTTCTTTTTATTATGAAAAATACCCGTCCAGTTTTCACCTTTTGAAATTGTTGACCAAAGCTCATTATAGAATTCTTCTGATTGTTCTCCTGATTTTAATATCCGTGGATTTTGGTTTATAACTTCTTCGTAACTATAGCCGGTTACCAAGGTAAAGTTGGGATTAACATATTCGATATTACCTTCTTTATTTGTAATCATTATACTAACCGGACTCTGTTCAACAGCCTGAGATAATTTTATTAACTCCCGTTCAACTTTTTTCTTCTCGGTAATATCCAGTATAATTGTTAGAAAATATCTATCACCCTTAGTCTCAATTATTTCACCGGAAAAAAGTCCTGTTATAATATTTCCGGATTTTGTTCTTACATCAAGTTCACGATTATTTAGGCTGCCGATATTTGTTAAGTCTTCGGCGGCGCTGCTGTGTTTATCATCTTCAGGAAAAAGCTTTAACTCCTTCGCCGTCTTTCCGAGCACTTCATCTAACGAATAGCCGATCAATTTCAAAAACTCTCTGTTAACATCAACAAATTTATCTTCCTCGTTGGTTAAAACCATTACAGCCGGATTGAAATGGAAAACCTTATTAAATTTTCGAAGCGCATCGTATTCCTTAGTTAGGTCTTTTGACAATACGAAAATACTCTCCTCATTATTCCAATTCCCCGACCAAAAACTGGTTTCAACAGGGATTTGCTTCCCATTTTTATCATTAAGAGGAACAAAACTGCTATTGCTTTCCCCGGCATGAATATGCTGCCATGTCTCTAAAAATTCATTACTACTTTCTTCGGAGTGTAAATCCACTAACGGTTTAGTCAATAATTCGCTTCTTTCATATCCGAGTCGTTTAATTACCGTATCATTTACATGAATAATCTTCCCGTTTTTATCGGTCACAAATATTAACTCAGTAATTGAATTGAAAAAAGTTCTAAAGTTCTGCTCGCTGTCATTTAATGATTTTTGACTCAGCATTCGCTGTTCGGCATTAACCATAAATTCGGCAAAAACCTTACTTAGAGTAATTTCGGAGTCGGTCCACACCCGTTCACATCTAACCGAATCGAATCCGACAAATCCGACACATTCATCACCATATAAAATCGGCAGTGTGAGTATAGTTTGGATATCCTGTTCTTCAAGAATCTGTCTGAGTTTACCCTCAGGCAAAAGTGCCTGCACACTCGGAATATAAATAAACTCACCTTTCTGATGTGCTTCCATCCATTCCGGGATTGCCTCCATCGGGACTTCCTGAAGGTTCTGGATCTGCGGTTCAATTCCCTCCGCGCACCATTCATAAGTATTATTGATAACCCGGTTGGGGAAATCATAGTCAAAAATGTAAACCCGGTCAACATTGGTAAATTTACCGATTGTCTCCATCGCGTTATTTATTTTATCATCCAATTCAGTCAAGGGCGCATTTATAAATTCGATAGATAATTTCATAAGAAGCGCTTGAAGTTTACTGAGTCTATCAATTTCCGCATCTGCTAACTTTTGGTCGGTATTATCGATCATCAATCCAATCCATTGAGTGCTTCCATCAGCGAGCCTGCTTGAATTTGAAAAGACTTTAAGCCACTTTATTCTGTTATCATCAAATACTAAACGAATTTCCAGTTCCCATTTACCCAGCGAATTAGAGGATTCATTAAAAGTTTTCCTAACTAAAACGAGGTCATCAGGATGTACACGATTCTTCATCGTTGTTATTAAATCAATGTTTTCAAATTTCTCTTCAAAAATTGATTCCGAATTTTCGCTGATAAACGGCAGCATGTACTTGCCGTCCGTTGTTCTAATTATCTGAAAAACTGCTCCCGGAACATTTGAAACCACATGCCTGAATTTTTCTTCGCTCTCCCTCAATTGGCTTTCAGTTTTTTTTCTCTCTTTAATTTCCAACGAAAGGTCTTCGATAATATTGAACTTGGTTCTCTTTCTACGCTGCAGTTCAATGTTATTCTCTTTTAATTCATCATGCTTTGCAGTCTCATTTTTTTCTTCTCTTTTTTTAAGTTCATCTTCAGCTAACTTTATTTGCGTAATGTCTTGAACGGTAAGCACAATTCCGTTGATTTCAGGATCCGGCAATAAATTTTTCCTATGCCCCTTTATATATTTAATTGCTCCACTTTTATGAAACACTTTGAGCATAACTTCCTGGGATTTATTAGGAACCTTTATAAGTTCAGCATAATCGATTTTTGTTTTTTCAACCTCATCCGGATGAATAAATCTAAAAGAACTAGTTCCCAAAACTTCGTTTACTTCATAACCGAGAACTCTTTTAATTGACTGTGTTGCAAATTTTATTTTGCCCTCTTCATCAATTACCAGAAGTAAATCATTGAGATTCTCTATTAATTTTAAAAAACTGCTCTGAGTGAATTTCTCATTATCCATCTTGCTATTAAAACCAGTCATATTTATTCACTTAACATTTTTAATTATAGGATTTATTACTTGTCGAAATTAGGGAACCATCACTGCATTTGACTCTTCGTTCATAAAATCCTCTTTCACCTTTTTTTTCTTTTCCCGAACTCTTCAATATGTTCGGATAACTCACCTTCAAAGATTATTTCATCCTTATTCAGCGATTGATTATTACGCTCGTGTTTGTTAAGATTTTCATTTTGGGAAATTATTTCGTTCGGTTCTTGTATAAGCCGTTTCTTTGTCTTCTGCTGATATTTCATATTCGGTTGTCTTTATATATGAAAAAGTAATTAATCCGAGGCTCCGTTATTAGAGGTTAGTGCTATTTTATATAGGGAAGCTTTCATACACAAATGCAATTTATTAGTTTATTTTCGTAAAAAATAACAGAAAGTTGACCGCTTCTCATTTGAATATTGAGAAAATGAATCAAATCATTCCTGCCGCCGGAAATAAAAATGATCATATTTCAATGAGTTTTATATTTACGATAGTTTAGTTCGGAGCAAATAAAAGCGAAAGAGAATTAAAACTCCTTCGCTTTCATTTCAATGAAATAGAATTTGCCGGTTTATTTCATGACAGAGAATTTATAAATCGTGTGAGTTTCATACGTTTCACCGGGCAGAAGAGTTGTAGAAGGGAAATCCGGCTGGTTTGGTGAATCCGGGAAATGCTGAGTTTCAAGACACATTCCGGTTCTGAAATTATACACAACTCCGTTTTTACCGGTAAGTGTTCCGTCGAGAAAATTTCCCGAATAAAATTGTAACCCGGGCTCAACAGTAAAGATTTCCATTTTACGTCCGGATGCTTCATCATGTATCCATCCAACCAATCTCATCTCTCCGGTCCAATTATTCAGCACAAAATTATGATCATAACCTTTACCATTTACCAACTGCTCATTTTCGGTATCAATCCATGCACCTATTTTTGTCGGTTCGGTAAAATTAAAAGGAGTTCCTTCAACCGGGGCGAGTTCGCCTGTTGGAATCAATGTTTCATCAATTGGTGTATAGCGGTCGGAATCAACAAATAAAAGATGATCAAGAATTGGGCTCTTCCCTCCGTCTTTTAGATTAAAATAACTATGATTGGTAAGATTACAAACGGTCGGTTTATCTGTTTCAGCCCAATAATCGATTTTCAATTCATTATCATTCGTTAAAGTAAAAGTAACTTTCACCGAAAGTGTTCCCGGGTATCCTTCTTCGCCATCTACACTTACATGGCTTAATTCCAGTCCGGGCATTTTTTCGTCTTCGAGCATTTTTGCATCCCAGAGAACTTTGTCAAAACCTTTGTCTCCGCCGTGCAGATGATTCGGTCCGTTATTCGTTGCCAAGGTATAAACTGAATCATTAAGTGAGAACTTACCTTTTGCGATTCTATTCCCGTATCTTCCGATCGAAGCACCGAAATATGGAGAATCTTTCACATAGTCTTCGAGCTTATCATAACCTAAAACAACATCTCCAAGGTTACCGTCTTTATCGGGAACAATAATTTTTTGAACAATACCGCCGTAATTAGTAATCGAAACCTTCATACCGTTATCATTTGTGAGCGTATAGAGATATACTGGCTGCCCTTCGTACTCGCCGAAAACTTCCTTTTCAATTTTCATTTGGTCAGTCTCCTTCTGTGTACAGTTAACAAATGCAAATAAAGTTATCAGCACTATAAAAACCGTTTTCTTCGAACAAAACATAATATCACTCATTTTTTTTTATTAATTGATAGAATAAAATTAGATAATAGGATTGTATAAGCCAAGTTATCACTTGCTATTTTTAATTTTTTCCCGTAAATAAAACAACATCGTTCTTAACGTATTCGCAGAGAGTTTTTGATGGAAAATGAGAACTTGTCTAACACACTTCAAACTACTCAAGAATCGCCTTCTCTGAAAAAAAAGAGAAAGCAATTCTTAGACAACCTCGTAGGCGACCTGTTCGGAGGAACAGCGGCTATGCTGGTTGCATTGCCTTCGGCGATTGCCTTCGGGTTAATTATCTATGCACCACTTGGTCCTTCCTTATCAGGAAAAGCTGCATTAGTCGGTATGATCGGAACTGTGGTATTGGGACTGGTAACACCTCTTGCCGGCGGAACCAAACGATTGGTAACTGCGCCATGTGCTCCGGCTGCGGCTGTATTATCCGTCTTTGTGATGGAACTTATGGCTAAAGGTAATCTTGCAGCAGAGATCATTCCGATTTATATAACGATTGTCGCAATATTAGCAGGCGCATTCCAGGTAATTGTCGGATATTTAGGCGGCGGCAGGTTCATTAAATATATTCCGTATCCAGTTGTTGCCGGATACTTAAGCGGTGTTGGCGTTTTGATATTTGCCGGTCAGCTTCCGAAATTTTTCGGGCTTCCGCCTGAAATAGGTTTTTGGGAATCTTTCATCTCATTCGATCTTTGGAAATGGCAGAGCATTGTAATTGCGATTATCACAATAATTGTAATGGTTTACTCATCGAAGATAATAAAAATTCTTCCGGCATCAATTTTAGCTTTACTCTCCGGCGTGATCACATATTTTGTAATTGGAATTTTCTATCCCGAGTTTCTTACCCTGCAGAATAACAATATGGTAATCGGCGAAATCTCCGCTTCAATTTCTGATTTAACAAATTTGGTAACGTCACACTTAAGCTTATTCGGAGATGTTGAAATCGCAAGCCTCGCCGGTATAATCGTACCGGTTATAACTCTCGGAGTTTTACTATCAATCGATACATTAAAAACATGTGTAGTGTTGGATGCACTAACATTTACACGTCACAATTCCAACCGTGAAATAGTCGGTCAGGGTATCGGGAATGTTGCAGCCGGATTGGCTTGCGGAATTCCCGGAGCCGGAACAATGGGACCAACCCTTGTAAATTTCAGCAGTGGAGCAAAAACACAATTCTCCGGTTTTATTGTCGGCATCACTTCTGTTATCGTTTTACTTTTGCTTGGAAGTTATGTTGCATGGATTCCCATCGCATCTCTGGCGGGTATTCTTATTGTTGTTGGAATTAGAATGATCGATAAGAAAACATTCGAGCTGTTAAAATCCAAAACAACAATTTTTGATTTCTTCGTTACATTTGCGGTTGTGCTTGCCGCTGTAAGTTACAGCTTGATAATTGCCGCAGGTGTGGGAATCGGGCTGGCAATTTTACTTTTCCTTCGTGAACAAATGAGAACTTCCGTTGTACGCCGCAAAGTATTTGGCAATCAAATATTTTCTAAAAAGGTGCGGTTGGAAGAGGAACTCGACGTTTTAATCAAACACGGTGATCAAACATTGGTGATTGAATTACAGGGGCAATTATTTTTCGGTACTACCGACCAATTATTATCTGAGCTCGATCCTTTAATCGGCGAGTTTAAGTATATCATTCTTGATATGAAGCGAGTGCTTTCCCTAGATTATACTGCGGCGCACCTGCTTAAACAGATTAAGAAGAGAATCAAAAAGCAAAAGGGTTTTCTGATATTCAGCTCCGTCCCGTTAAGTTTGCCGACCGGGCAGAATGTGAGGAAATATCTTAATGAACTCGGGCTTAATGAAAAGAAACGATTGAAATTCTTCGACAGTTTAGACCTTGCCCTTGAATGGGCCGAAGACCACACGCTGAAAGATGAAGGGACGCTGCATCATGATGAATCAAAACCTTTGGAGCTGCATGAGATTGAAGTATTTGAAGATATGACACAGGAAAACGTGAACATCTTTAAGAATGTTATGATTGAAAAAGAATTAAAAAAAGGTGAGCACATATTCCAACAAGGAGATGAAAGCGAGGAAATGTACTTCATTAGAAAAGGTAATGTGAAAATTGTTTTACAATTAAAGAACGACATGATTCACCACATTGCAACATTTCCGAGGGGCGGGTACTTCGGCGACATGTCGTTCCTTGACAGGGAAAAAAGATCGGCTGATGCATTTGCAGACGGCGATGTATCACTTTATGTTCTGGAACGTAAAAAATTTGACGAGATTGTTAATTCGCATCCCGGACTCGGAACAGTATTTTTCGAGCAGCTTGCTTTAACAATATCGAATCGGTTAAGGCAGAGTAACATTGAGTTGAAAGCGCTGGAAGAAAATTAATTTTTAGGTTTTCCGGTTTTACTTTTCCTTTGTTCTCAGAACTTATAATTTTGCTGTTCAAGTTCTCACTTATAAAAGGAAAGCAATGAAGAAATTAGAAAAATACATTATACCGACGCTTATACTCGTTGTTGTTGTTTTAGTTTACCTTGTATATTTTTCCCCGATCAAAGGTCTCAGCTCATTCAATGATGTGGATCCGAATGCACATGTTCAAAAAAGTCTAGCAGTTAGACTCGTAATCGAAGACGGAATCGACCGCTCTTCAGTACCGGGGAAAACCATATTCTTTGCAGAAGACCGTGACGGAAGAAAATCACGAATCTCCGCACCGAATGATGCAATTCCGCCCGGCTTGGAAAACGCCGAAACTGTTAACATACTAGGTCATTTTCACGGCACCACATTCGATGCTGTAGAAGTAGAAATGGAATAATCCTTTATTCAAAAAATAATGTTGTGAATTAGAGTATGTGAAAACAGCGGTGCATTTAGCTGACCTTGCTGATTTCAATACTACTCAAGAGGTTCTTGATGAACTGCAAGATCTTCTGGATGCATACGATACCGTAGTTCAAAAACCTAGAGAAGCGATTAGTGAAGCTGCCGCTACATTGGCAAATAAAATGAATGAAGCCTACAAGACATTGATAATATTTGATAATCTTGTGCGAACTTTTCAGGCGGCTAAACCGGATTTTGTGCAGGGGTATAAGAATGCACGGTGGATTGTGGATTGATGCCGCAGACCACACCCACACACCCCCGATGCCGAGTATTAAACATTGTTCTCTGCATCACCCCCTCTCGCAATGCTGTCAACTTAGTACACCTAAGAATGCGGCTAAAGCCGAATGATTTTTCGGATATTAAATCCGTTCGCTAAAGCGAACGGCTATATAAAACCATAATAGCCGTTGCCTTTAGGCAACGGGACTAAAAAATTAA
>JAIOZI010000084.1 GCA_021740785.1 Melioribacteraceae bacterium | reverse complement strand
CCGAATCTTGAAGAAAATACATGATTTTTTGAAACGCTATATTGAGAAAATTACTATTTTTATAAAACGCTATTTGACTTATTTAGGGGTGGGGAATCTTTTTGAAAACTATGGGGAATTATCTGACCCGTGGACAATTGGGAGCAAACTGTTCCACCCTGGGATGAAGCAGGTATTATAAGAAATGTTGAACAGGGAGTATATGTAATTAGAAGAGATGGAATTAAAGATCAATATCATCCTGCTAGGTGGTTACAATGTGTTCCAGCGGACGGCAGGTATGATTGGGAAGTAAATCAATCGGTTGATAATCCATGGGGTTCAGGCGAATTGCCTGTTTTTAAACAACTCGATCAGAATTACGTTACGGGTTATCACGATCTTGAATTCATTCCTTTTTCGTATGGTTCTCTTCTTAGCCCGCAAACAATTAATTTTACTGAAGATGAAAATGGTAATCCACAATTGGACATAAGACAATATGGGGATGGTTCCGATGCATTTAGGATAGGTTTTAATGAAGTGTTTTCACCGTGGAGCAATCCAAACAACCAAATGAAAAATAGAAATACGACAGGATTTGGTTTTTACATCAAAAGTTTTTCAAATGGTAACTATACGCTTGATCTGTATGTAGGAACTGCATTTGAAGCTCCGCCTTCAATACCACAGAATCTAAAAGTAAGCTGGTATAATAATCATCCTAAACTGACATGGGATTCAAACGGAGAGCCGGATATGCAATCTTACAAAATCTGGAAATATGTCGAAGGAAGCAGTATGATTGCTGCTACTGTCAACCACGATACTTCTTTATCAACGCATCAATGGATTGACAATTATGTTGATAAACCAGGTAAGTTTGATCCGGTATATGATATTAGATACAAAGTAAAAGCACGTGACAATTCAAGCAAGGAATCTTTGTATAGTGAGCAAGTTAGTATTGATGGCACAACAGAATATCTTTGGAAAAATTCAAACATAGATGAAAATAACAAATCACCAAAAAACTATTCTCTTGGTAACAATTACCCAAATCCGTTCAATCCGTCAACATCAATTGATTATGCAATCCCAAAATCGGGTCATGTTATTTTGAATGTTGTAAACATACTTGGAGAAACGGTTATGTCTTTAGTTAATAGAAACCAGGAGGCGGGATACTATACAGTGAATTTCAATTCAGCAAATTTAGCCAGCGGTGTGTATTTCTATAAAATACAAGCTGGTAATTATACATCCGTGAAGAAGATGCTGCTTATAAAGTAAGCGGGAGTAAGATTAAAAACAAGAGAAAGAATGAGATCAAGAGTAAGAGTAAGAACAAGATTAAGAGTAAGAACAAGTTTTGAACGTTTCTTACTCTTAATCATACTCATAATCTTAATCTAACTGTTGTATTTTATTGCTACAGCCCATTAATCTAAAAGTAAAATGATAAGTATGCTTTCAAATAAAGTCAATTCACAGCATAATATGGTGTGTTGTTTTTTTGCAGAACAAGTTTTTCAACTTTAACTTTTACAACACCTCTTTCTATAGCGCCAAGTTCAATTGCGGCTGCTTTCGATAAATCAATTTGTCTTCCTTTTATATACGGACCGCGATCATTAATTCTAACAATAACCGACTTACCGTTCTTCTCATTTGTTAATCTCAGCATCGTTCCAAACGGTAATGATTTGTGAGCGGCGGTTAATGCCATCTGGTTATAAATTTCACCGTTAGCTGTTACTTTACCGTGAAATTTGGGTCCGTACCATGAAGCTGTCATTTGACCTTTATCGATAAATTCTATAGGTGATGTATTATCATTTACATTAAATATTTTTTCGTTATCAAATTCAATTAAGGTTTCTTCGCTGAAGTTATCAACGAGAGCCGTGATGTTATTTATGTTTATAAGTCCTGCCGTTAAAAGTATAAGTGTAATAAAAAATATGTTTTTTATCTTGCGCAAGTATTACCCCGCATTTTATTTTACATAACAATTAGGTTTTGAATAATTAGGGAATCAGGAAGAGTCCAACTATACTATACTTCAAAATCCTGTAAGAACACCCGGAGTGTTCTTGTTGGTTTAAAATGAATTACTTTGTGGTGCAGTAATTCACATTGGTTAACGGATTTCAGCGATTTTATATATGTTGGGATGGTCGAAAGTTTTTTCAACGACCTTCTGCTGGAGCGATCTGTAAGTTCAGAAATATTGCCCGGTACTGTTTCAGTCTTTTCTGAAAGGCATAAATAAAGCGATTCGTATTTGTCGAACGTTTCATTAAATGTTTTTACATCATCAGCGCTTACCTGATTTGCATACAGTACCGCCGGGAACAAAAACAAGAGACAATATTTTAATGATTTTTTCATCATGACTTTGTTCAACACAATACTTGATCTCTTAGTTTCCTTTTTCTTTGTTAAATTTAATCTATTTAATTTTTTTGACCGACATATTCAAAAAGATCAACTAAATATATAGCATCTGCTAAATTTCATTGTGACAATTATCACAATTGATTTATACTATTGGCTAATCATTTTAGCGAATTTAGACTATCCGCATTCCCGATTTGTTCCTACAGGTGAGGAAGGAATCCACTTATGATTCTGGTTGGATGTAAAAATGCCCGCATCAATTAATAATGATGATTATTTTGGTTAATTTCGTGACGTATAAATTAATTGAGAAACCAAAGATAAAGATAAAGTTAAAGTGAATTTATGATTGATATTGTTATGCCTGTCCCAATTGATGTTCCCGGCAACGAACTGATTTCTGGTCTGGAAAAAAGTCGGCTGGTTAATAAGATTTTCTTGCTCTCTCGAACCGAGTTGGAATCACAATCCTATTTTGATGCACTGGTTATTGATTCATTCCAAAGCAGCGACACAATGAATTTGATAGCACGAAACATTTCTGCCGAATACATTTTATTATTAACCCAACAGGTGGAAATCGAATTGCAGCCTCAAACACTGGGAAGATTTCTGAGAACAGCAATGGATACCGGGGCGGGAATTCTATATTCGGATTATTTTTTGAAAGGACACGGGGAAATTGTTGACCGGCAGGTAATTGATTATCAACCGGGAAGCATCCGCGATAATTTTGAATTTGGTCCGTTAATGTTTATTGAAGCCGCATCCTTCAAAGCCGCCGTTCAAAAACAGGAAGAGCTTCACTATTCGGGATTATATGATTTACGGCTGCGCATCTCCGAGTCGAAGCGAATAATCAGAATACCGGAAAAACTCTATACTGCCGGAGAATTGGATACAAGAAAAACGGGAGAGAAACAGTTTGATTATGTTGATCCGAAGAACCGCTCCGTACAGATTGAGATGGAGCGTGCAGCTACGGAACACTTAAAACGAACCGGGGCGTATCTTAAACCTGAATTTGAAACAATTAAATTTACGGCAGATGAATTCGAAAATACTGCATCGGTAATTATACCTGTTAAAAATAGAGCGGCAACTATTGAAGATGCAGTTAAGTCGGCTCTTCAACAAAAAACAAATTTCCCGTTCAATATAATAATTGTTGATAACCATTCATCTGACGGTACAACCGAGAAAATCCGTTCTCTAAAAGATGAGAGAATTATTCATATAATTCCGAAGAGGAATGATTTGGGAATTGGCGGATGCTGGAACCTGGCTGTTAACCACCCGGAGTGTGGTTTGTTTTCAATTCAGCTCGATAGTGACGACCTTTATAAAGATGATTCGACTCTTCAGAAAATTGTAGATAAGTTTTATCAAGAGAAGTGCGCGATGGTTATCGGAAGTTATATTATGACGGATTTTGATCTAACTGAAATCCCGCCCGGTTTGATTGATCACAAGGAATGGACAGAAGAGAACGGAAGAAATAATGCGTTGCGGATTAACGGACTCGGAGCGCCGCGTGCATTTTATACCCCGATCCTTCGAAAGATCGGTTTACCAAATGTGAGTTACGGTGAAGATTATTTTATCGGACTCGCAATCTCACGAAATTATAAAATCGGAAGAATCTACGAACCCCTTTATTTATGCCGCCGGTGGGAAGGAAACTCTGATGCCGCTCTTGATATAAAAAAGGAAAACGAATTTAATCATTATAAAGATTTCATTCGTACATCTGAAATTTTAGCAAGACAAAAAATGAACGCCCAAAATGATTAATGAAAAAATTGTTTCCGATGCAGAGCTTAACACTGATTCAATTTTACGATTTGATGAAAAAGTTGAATTGTTTTTCCGCCATCAGTTGAAATCATTTAATTTGCTATCACAAAATTATGGTAAGCTTGAAAACGTTGAAGAAAAAATATTTTCGTTCGATAAGTATGATTTAAAAATTCAGTTTAACCCGGAACGAGTCGGGTCATCAACTGCAGAGGTAGATGAAAAAACTATTTCGAACCGTAAGTGTTTTTTATGTCCGGAAAATCTCTACCCTGATCAGAAAGCGCTGAAGTTTGGAGAATATTTATTTTTATGTAACCCGTTCCCGATTTTTAAACGTCACTTCACAATTCCTGCGGTACAGCATATGCCACAGCAATTCAAAAGTAATATTGACGGATTACTGGATATCAGCAGGGCGCTGGGAGAAAAACATGTTTTGTTTTATAACGGTCCCGGCTGCGGAGCTTCGGCGCCCGATCATTTTCATTTTCAAGCCGGTGACAAATCATCTCTGCCTTTATTTAATATGCTCGATCGGATGATTAATTCGGCTGAATTAAAGATGACGATTAAGGAGACAAACATAATATCGATTACAAACTACGCAGCGCCTTTTATTTATTTTGAATCTCAAGAAAGAGCCGGACTTAAAGAAACAATTAAATATGTGTTCAACTCGTTGTCACAGCTATTTAATACAATTGATGAACCGGGAATGAATGTTCTTGCTTTCTATGAGAAGGATAACTGGAAGATAGTTTTATTTCCCCGCATCAAACATAGACCCAGTCATTATTTTGATGAAGAAAACAAAGTGGTTTTTAGTCCCGCGAGTGTTGATCTTTCCGGGTTATGCATCTTACCGCGGAAACGGGATTTTGATTCTATTTCAAAAGAAACTTTGAGAGAAATGATTTATGAGGTAGCGATTGACGAAAAAAAAATGAAAAATCTTTTTAAACGAATGCAGAGTTCTAAAGCGCTTTTATAGAAATGAGGCTGATATCATCTTCGTAACCGCCGCCGGTAAACTTATCGAATTCTTTTTTAATAACTTCTATGTTATCCTCATCCGGCTTAATAGAGTTAAGAATATTATATAATCCCTCTTCACCGAGAGCCTCTTTTTCTTCGTTCCGGCTTTCGGTAATACCGTCTGTAATAATAAAAATTGATTCACGTGAATTTAGTTTGAGTTCAACATTCTCGTATTTTTCGCTATCACTAAAGCCCAATAACAATCCGTTGGATTTTACAGGCTTCGTCTCCTTTTCCGATTTATAAATAATCGGAAGATCCCCCGCCCCGCTGTACTGAATAGTATTCATTTCATTGTTTATTAAAATTACGGAAAGTGTAATAAACACCTCCGAAATTCGTTCATCTTTAAAAATAGATTTGTTAACATTTTGCAAAATGGTTGCTGCCGAAAGCTGCTGAGCCGATTCAAGAGCAAATCTAACCGAACTTCTCACATACCCGGCGTAGGCAACCGCAAAATACCATGCGCCCCATTTCTTACCCATCACATCGCCGAGAATAACGGCGATATTATTATCATCAATTTTGAAATAATCTATAAAGTCTCCGCCCGGTACATTTTCGAACGGTACGTGCCAATGTTTAATTTTGAATCCGTTAAACTCGGGAAAGTTTTCGGGCACTACTTTTGATTTCATTGAATCGGCTGCTTTATGAACTTCACCAACCGCTTTTTGCCGTTCTTTTTTCCTTGCATTAAAAATTGCGGATATTTTTGCAAGCACAACTTTAATTCCCGCGGTTTTAATAATATAGTCTTCTACCTCAAGATCAAATCCTTTTAAGATATCGTCTTCGTCGCCTTTCGCAGTTAAAAACACGAATGGTATTTCGCCCAAATCTTTATCCTGAAGAAGAGCTTTTCTGAATTCAAAACCGTCCATATTCGGCATCATAATATCGCTGATAATTAAATCGGGATTATATTCAGCCGCAGCTTTTAATCCCACCAGACCATCAACGGCAACCTTACATTCATAGCCTGCTTTTTCCAGGTTAAAACTGAACAACCGTGCAATATTTTGTTCGTCTTCAACCAATAATATTTTGTTGTTTCTGCTTGGCAATATAATTCCTTTTGTTTATCTACTGTAACTTCCGATTGCTTCTTTTAAATCGGGAAATGTTTCAAATACACGGTACATGCGGGTAAGCTGAAACATTGAGTGCACTGCAGGCTGAAATCCAACAAGCCGAAGATCACCGTCCATCTTTGCAACACGTTTTAGTGTATTAACAAGAACGCCTAAAAACGTTGAGTCGATAAACTCACAAGTCGAGAGATCAACAATCAACTTTCTATAACCTTCCTCAATCCGGGAGTACATTATATCCTTCAAATCCCCCGCTTCTTTTAATGTGGCGCGGTCGAGATTAACTATCTCAACAAGTACGTCTCCTATTTTCTCTTCAATAATATCCATGATCTCCCCAAACTATTTTTAATCTTTTTTACTTTCCATCTTATATTTTTCCATCATCCGGTAAAAAGTTGCTCTGCCAACCTTCAATTTTTTTGCGGCATCAACAATATTTCCGTTTGTCACTTTCAAAGCATGTTTTACAGCTTCCTCTTTCAATTTTTCTATTGGAACAACGGGAGCCTCATCGGTGAAAAGCTGAGCGTTAGCCGGTATGGATTGATTACCTTCCGATTCCTTAATTTGCGGCGGAAGTGAATCGGGCATTATTAAATTTGTATCCGTTAAAATCATACATCGTTCCAAAGTGTTTTCAAGTTCACGAACATTCCCCGGCCAGTCATAATCATAAAGTTGTTTGAGTGTGCTCTTGCCAATTCCTTTGATACTCCTCCCCAGCTTTTTATTGAATACCTCTAAAAAATGTTCAACCAGGAGCACAATATCACCTCTTCTCTCACGTAGAGGAGGAATAGTGATTGGGAATGAACTTAACCTGTAATAAAGATCTTCGCGGAATTCTTTATCATCAACCGCTTGTTTCAAATCCCGGTTAGTTGCCGAAATAATTCTCACGTCGGTTTTAATCTCTTCATTACCGCCAACACGTTCAAACTCTTTCTGCTGAATAACTCTCAGTATTTTAGCCTGGAGCGACATTTCCATTTCACCGATCTCATCAAGGAATAGAGTGCCTCCGTTTGCAACTTCAAATTTACCTATCTTTCTTTGATGCGCCCCTGTGAACGAGCCCTTCTCATGTCCGAATAATTCACTCTCAAGCAGTTCCCGCGGAATAGATGCGCAGTTTACAACAACAAACGGCTTATCTTTTCTTATGCCGTTATAATGAATTGCCCGAGCAACCAGCTCTTTACCGGTTCCGCTTTCACCGTTAATTAACACAGTGATGTCATTATTCAACACCTTTGAAACCAGTTTAAAAACATCCTGCATTTTTCTATCGCCGGAAATTATATTGTCGAAACTATACTCGCTTTGAAGATCTTCTGTTAACTGGTTAACACGACGGTGAAGATCATAATTTTGGATAGCATTTTTAATTGCCGGCTCCAAACGGTTTTTATCAATCGGTTTCGGAAAATAATCGAATGCGCCCTGCCTTATTGAATCCAGAGCAACTTCAATACTTCCTTGTGCCGAAAGCATTATCACGGGAAGGTTTTCATTATATTGCTTGATTCTCTTTAATACTTCATTCCCGTGAATATCGGGAAGCATAATATCAAGCAGAATTAAGTCGGGATGGTCATCCAAAGAATCCAGACACTCCTGACCGTTCTCAAAAGTTTTAACCGTGTAATGCCATTGATTCCTTACCCAGTGAGTAAGAAGTTTCAATATGGACGGCTCATCATCGACAATAAATATTAACTTATCCAAACTGCCTCTCTCTCTAATTTTTAGGTAATCTAATAATTACAGATGTTCCTCTATCTAATTCGCTCTTAATTTGGATTAATCCTTTATGCAGATCAATTATTTTTTTTGTCTGCGCTAATCCAATTCCGGCGCCGGGAATCTGCGTGCCGGCTCTATTATTTTTATAAAATTTTTCAAACACTTTATTAACATCCTTTTGAGGAATTCCCGTTCCGGTATCGGATACAACCATTTCAACTTCATTTAAAAATGTTTGTGTAACTACAGATATTCTTCCGCCCTTTTTTGTAAACTTTATAGCGTTTGCAATTATGTTAGAGAATGCTTTAGACAACCTTTCTTTGTCGCCGTTAATAATAAATTCCGCTTCAGGTATCTCAACAGAATATGCAATTCCTTTCGACTCACTTTGCTTTTTAAATGAAAGAGCAATCTCTTTATATAATTCGATTAGATCAAAATTAGATTTATTAAGTTCCGCCACACCCGATTCCAACTTAGAGAAATCAAGCACGTCATTAATAAATCTTGCCAGCCTTTTACTTTCCGTTAAAATAATTTCATTGAATTCAATAATCATCTCCCGAGGAAGTTCCGGATCGGATACAATAGTTTCGGCAAAACCAACAATAGAAGCAAGCGGCGTTCGCAATTCATGTGAAACATTCGAAACAAAATCGTTTTTAAGTGTATTCAATTCCTCCAATACAGATATTTGATGCTTAGCGCGGTCGCGCTCAATTGAAATTATTCTATTTGCCTCCATTATTTTTTGATTCAGTTCACGGAGCTTGCTTTCATCTTTAAGCCGTTTTGTAATATCTCTTCCAATTCCGAGCATCCCGGTAATTTGACCATCGGTTTTTGTAGGTCTTGCCTGTATTTCGAATATAACCTTATTTCCGAATTTATCAATAAAGTTTGCTTCAAAAGTAGTGATGTTATCAGACCCGAGAATTTTCTGAAAAGCAACTGCGATATCCGGCTTATCCTCTTCGGGCACGAATTCAAGAAAATGCCTGCCGATCATTTCGTCGGAAACATGTCCGAGCGACAAAGCCCCGTTTTCGTTAACCATAACAAAATACCCGGCGCTGTTCAATGAAAAGATGAGATCATCCGCCGTTTCTACGAGCATCCTGAATTTTTCTTCCGAACGTGTAAGTTTTTCTTGATACATTTTTTCGTTGGTGATATCGTATATAATTCCAACTATGCGAACAACTCTTTTGTTTTCGATTATCGGAATTCCCGAGTGCCGAACATACCTGTCATTATTAAATTTATCCTTCAGCTTATATTCAATAGTTCTCTCCTTACCATTCTGAAGGTCGCGGACGAACTCTTTGAATCTGAAAAAATATTCCGGGTAAATTCTTCTTATTAGAACAAACCTATTATTGTAAACATCTTCGGGTGAATAACCAAAAACTCTCTGTACCGCTTTTGTAATAAAATAATACTCTGAACCTGTGGAATCAGTAGAGAAAAGAACCGACTGTATACTTTTTGTTGCTTCTTTAAAGTACAGTTCAGACTTTACCATTTTTGTAATATCCCAAAAGCCTGTTACAATATGACCCTCCGGGCTTTCTTCATCACTTATATAAATTGAAGCGGCTCGTATCCACCTGTCATTGTTGTCCTGAGTATAAATTTTATAAATCTCATCGGTGACGCTTTTCTTTTCCCGGGCAGCTCTTACAAATGGATATTGTTCAAAATCCAGTTTCTCTCCTTTTTCATCGTGCAGCACAATGAAATCAAGAATGTTTTCTTCGCCGGTTGTTTTATTGATATCGAATACTTCATAAAATGCCGGGTTGCTGAATTTGATATCATTTTTTAGATTTGAAACGATGAACGGTATGTGAACATTTTTAAAAGTTTCAACGTAATAAAGATTGCCATCGCCGGTTTTATCCGCATGCAATTGTTCGGCAATAATTTCCTGGGCTAATTTAATTTTCCCAATTGCAGCTTTACTGAAGGAATCCGCCCGTTTGGAAAATATTAAAAGTAAATACCTATCGGCGCCTTTACTACAAATAACATCTGCATAACATGATTTAATAGAATTTGCTTTGGCGAATGATTTATAGGATTTTAGTTTTTTCAATACTGCGGAGGAAATATTTTTGCGAGCCGACAACTCTTTGTTCAAAACCGCAAGTCCGGGTTGGTCCATATCCAAATTACCGCAAGAATCCAAAATTGAGGCATTGCCTGTATCTGCTTTAATTACATAGCTGAAACTGCTTCTGCACAACTTGTTAATCAGCTCTAATATTTTAGTCAACCCGCGTTCCATTGTTTGTTGCAAAGAAATAGATTAAAATAAACAATTTAATAAATATATAATAAATGAATATCAAGAGAATTCTTAAATTTCCATTCAGAATTAGCTGAATCAAACTAAAAAAAATATTTAACTAATCGCACAACAAGTTTTAGTTGTGATTCTTATCTTTGTAAATTATTCTAATATTATCATGAACAAAATAAAAAAACCAGAACTGCTCGCACCTGCCGGTGATTGGAGAATGCTTACAACGGCAGTTAACAATGGCGCCGATGCTGTTTACTTCGGTGTTGAAGTTCTCAATATGCGGGCAAAAGCGAGAAATTTTAAAACCTCCGAATTGCCGGAAATTGTATCCTTTTGTAAAGATAAGAATGTTGACACACATCTTACGCTAAATACAATTGTATACGAAAATGAAATTCCGGAAATTGATCAAGTATTATCGGCGGCTAAATCAGCAGGCATTAATATGATTATCTGCTGGGATATGTCGGTTATTCAAAAATGTAAAGAATACGAAATGCCCTTTTGTATAAGCACACAAGCGTCAATATCAAATTCTCTTTCGGCTAAATTTTACAAAGAGTTGGGAGCAAGTCGGATTGTACTGGCTCGCGAATGTACACTCGAAAAGATAAAGGAAATTAAGAATAAAGTAGATATAGAAATCGAAACCTTCGTGCATGGGGCGATGTGTATTGCGGTAAGCGGAAGGTGTTTTATGAGTCATTATATGTTCGGCAAAAGCGCAAACCGCGGTGAATGTATTCAACCATGCAGAAGAGAATATGAAATAACAGATAAAGACAGCGGACAGAAATTAATACTGGGCGATGATTACGTGCTATCGCCGAAGGATTTAAATACAATTGTTTTTATCGATAAATTGATAGAGTCGGGTATTGATTCATTTAAAATTGAGGGGAGAAAGCGTAGCCCCGAATATATTGCAAAGGTGATTTCCACCTATCGAAAAGCAATTGACCTTTACTACGAGGACTCACTTACTGAAGAAAAAAAACAACTGATGTTCGGTGATCTCGAGAGAGTTTACAACAGGGGATTTTCAACAGGCTTTTACTTCGGTGTTCCCGGCGCTGAAGATTATGCAACGCAATACGGAAGTATGGCAAAAACAAAAAAGATATACGTCGGCAAAGTGCTGAATTACTTTAAGAAGAGCGGGGTTGCTCACTTAAAATTAGAAGCCGAAAATTTGGAAATTGGCGATGAAATATATATAATCGGAAATAAAACCGGAGTAGTTGAAAGTACGGTTGACTCACTGGTGAAAGATGACGTCAACTTACAAGTAGGAAAAAAGGGCGAAGATGTTACAATTAAACTTAATATGACGGTTCGCCCCAAGGATCAATTATTTAAAATAGTTTCTGTCTGATGTAAATCAATTTTCATTATAATAAAAGAACAAAAATGAAAACAAGATTCGGCTTACTTTTGATTTTTTCTTTAACCTCATTTTTATATTCCCAAACCGGGGGGGAAAGTTCAATGCAGACCAACAAGCAAAATGAATTTGTTCCACAGTGGGCTAAATCGGTTGTGTGGTATCAAATTTTTCCCGAAAGGTTTAGAAACGGTGATTCATCAAACGACCCGCAGCTAAAGGACATCAAGGGTTCTTACCCTCATGAGAATAATTCGCCATGGCAGATTCACCCGTGGACGAGCGACTGGTACAAATTACAGCCCTATGAAAAGAAAAACGGAAAAAGTATTTGGTTTAACTTGCAGCGAAGAAGATACGGCGGAGATATTCAGGGCATTATTGATAAACTTGATTATCTCCAGAACTTAGGAGTTACCGCCCTTTACTTGAACCCGGTATTCGAATCTCCTTCGCTTCACAAATATGACGGGGCAACATTTCATCACGTCGATCCGAATTTTGGTCCCGATCCCGAAGGTGACCGCTCTCTAATATCGAGCGAAGTGCCTCATGATCCATCAACATGGGTATGGACTAGCGCCGATAAGTTGTTTTTAAAACTTGTTGAAGAGGTTCATATGCGGGACATGAAGATTGTGATCGACGGTGTATTTAATCACATGGGTATAAATTCGTGGGCATTTAAAGATGTGGTTGAAAAGCAGCAGAATTCGGAATATAAAAATTGGTTCAAGATAAGATCATGGGACGACGAGGAAGAGGGAACGGAATTTCAATACGACGGCTGGTACGGAGTGAAAGAACTGCCCGAGTTAAATCAAGACGAAAACGGAATAACCGAAGATCCGAGAAGATATATTTTTAATATCACCAGGAGATGGATGGACCCGGATGCAGACGGAAATCCTGCCGACGGTATCGACGGCTGGCGGCTTGATGTTGCGTTTATGATCAAACATCCTTTCTGGAAGATGTGGAGAAATTTTGTAAAGACCGTCAACTCCGAAGCTTATATTACGGCTGAAATAATCGAATCGGTTGAAGCTAATAAACCCTACCTAAGCGGTGATGAATTTGATGCCGTAATGAATTATAATTTTGCTTTCGCTTGTGCCGAATATTTTATTAATGAAAAGAACCGGATTCTCACAACTGAATTCAACAATAAACTAAAAGAGCTGCGTAATGCCTATCCTCAATCCGTTGCATATGTTATGCAGAACTTATTCGATTCACACGATACAAACAGACTGCTTTCTCATATTTTGAATCGTGATCTTCATCCCTACAACGATTGGGGTAACTATTATAATATTTCGAAAGGTGAAAACCCGGATTACAATACAGGCTGCCCGGGATATAAGGAGTTCCAGATAATGAAGCTGATGACGATCTTCCAGATGACGTATGTCGGAGCTCCGATGATTTATTACGGAGACGAAGCCGGAATGTGGGGCGCCAACGATCCGTGCAGCAGAAAACCAATGGTGTGGGATGATATGAATTACGAAAACGAAAAATTTCTGCCCGACCAGTCCGAAAGAAAAAAGGAATGTATTGTTGAATTTAACGAGGATATTTTTAATCACTATAAAAAACTGATACGTATAAGAAATGAGAATCCCGTTTTACAACTAGGTGATTTTACTGCCGTGATGGTTGATAATGCAAAACAAGTATATGTATTTGAAAGAACCTACGAAGATCAGAAAGCGATAGTTGCAATTAACAACAGTACGGAAAAACACTTAATAAAAATACGAACCGGCGACACATCAACATATATTGATTATCTGAATGATGAGAAAGAGTTTGAAGGGCAATTCAGTTTTGAAGTCTATCTGCCCCCGAAGTGGGGAAGAATTCTGATCAAGGAAGTTTCTTATTAATCGTCGAAATCATCGTCACGTTTTTCAAAATCGGCATCTTCGGTTAATGCCGTCATTGCGCAGCCCAAACACAGCCTGGCGCCGTTGCCGTAATTTGCAAATGGAACACTATAAAGCGGGCGGGTGAATTCACAGCTTTCGCAATTCCCATCATCAGCTTTAGTTATTTCACTTGCTAAAACAGTGTTAATACTAAGCTGATATTCACGTGCATATTTTTTTATTTCAGGCAGCATTGTCTTTTTCCTAAAATTCAGGATGGAAATATAATCGGAAATCTTTATTCAATAAAGATTAATATTGTTTCTTGAGATTAAGAGTAAGAATAAGATTAAGAGTAAGAATAAGAATAAGATTAAGAATATGAGTATGGTTAAGGATTTGTTCGGATTCTTATTCTTTGTCTTTACCTTACTCTATCGCCGATTGTAGGGAATCACCTCCCACAGAAAAACAATACCCAACATTAACATTGTGAACCCTGCCTCCATAATATTAGTGTGGATAAATATTTGAGGATTGACGAATTAGCGTATTAGCTGCTTTGGGATTATTGGATGGTGGATGATCAATTGATTTTTTATCTCGTTGTGTTCGCTTCGTTGATGGGAAAAAAAGTGTTTCGTGTAGATTTGCGAATTCCGAATTAGCGGATTAAACAACGAACAGGGAAGGATCACGAGTATGATTATGATTAAGAACGGGAAACTATCTTACTCTTTCTCATAATCTTAAACTGGCAGAGCCAGAACCAAAAAGAAATAATCACTAAATTGTGGCAAACAAAAGGAAGATACAGAAATGGGAAACAAATTTATAGAAAAATACAGTTCCGCAATACAAGGAATAATAAGCTGCTAT
>JAIOZI010000083.1 GCA_021740785.1 Melioribacteraceae bacterium | reverse complement strand
GAGAAACAAGTACCGTACCTCACTACAATCACGGAACAGCATCACCAACAACGTTTTTGGAGCATAATCGCATTGTTTGGCAGCCACCTTCCTCGATTTTCACTGGTTTTTTGCTGCTAATGGCCAAGTTGGGTTAAGCTTTCAATTATCCCGGGATATTTTAAATTTATTCCCGGGATATTCTATACGATACTAAGCATTCTCTCAATCGGTAACCGGGCTTTGTCCGCTAGATGCTTCGGTACTTTTACCTCGAAGATCTCCTCTTTCAATGAACGGTATAATTTTTCTACCGTATTCATTTTCATATATTCGCAAATTGAATCTTCATTCGCAGGATAAAATTCTTTAGTAGGTGCTTCTTTCTTCATTCGATGAAGTATTCCGGTTTCGGTGGCAATTACAAATTCATTTGCCGGAGATGAGTTAACATGGTTTATCATACCTTCGGTTGAGAAGATGTGTATGTTTTTACATTCATCATACATGGTCGATTTCAACATACATGATGAAGAGCATCCGCACTCAGGGTGAATAAGATAATCCGCATTAGGATGTTCAGCTTTAGCTTTATCAAATGAGATGTCCCCGATTTTCTCATGAACATGACATGCGCCGTCCCATATCTTAATATTACTTCTGCCAGTTACGGCTTTAACGTATTGACCTAGAAATTTATCGGGAAGAAATAGAATTTGTTTGTCGTTTGGAATAGCATTTACTACTTTTACGGCATTCGAGGATGTACAGCAGTAATCGGTTTCGGCTTTAACATCTGCAGTTGTGTTAACATAAGAAACAACAACGGCGCCGGGATTCTCATCTTTCCAGTTTCTCAATTGATCGCCGGTTATACTTGATGCTAATGAACACCCTGCTTCAAGATCCGGAATGATTACTTTTTTACCGGGAGAGATTATTGATGCGGTTTCTGCCATAAAATGTACTCCGCAGAATACAATCATACCGGCTTCGGTTTTACCTGCAATTTGGGATAATCCCAGCGAATCACCAACATAATCGGCAATGTCTTGAATTTCCGGGATTTCATAGTTATGCGCAAGGATTACTGCATCTTTTTCCTTTTTTAACTTTTCGATTTCGATAAGCATTTCATTATTACTTAACATACTTTTCCCTTTCTTTGAAACACAATTTTTAAACAATTCGGATTGTACTTTGTGCCGGATTTTTACAATTTATTTTGAAGAATAACTTGCAGACCTTACTATAGTATTTGTTGACTAATATCCAATGCCTTTACAGAATGAGTTAAAGCGCCAACGGAAATATAATCAACCCCTGTTTCTGCAACTTCTCTAATTCTTTCAATATTCATGTTCCCGGAAGCTTCAACTTTTACTTTCCCGTCAATTAATTCAACCGCGGTTTTTATTGTTTCTATTGACATATTATCAAGCATTATAAAATCACAACCGGCAGAAAGCGCCTCGTGTACCTGTTCAATGTTTGTCGTTTCTATTTCAACCAAATATTTTGACCCATACTTGTTTCTAATTTTTGTGACCGCATTTGTTATGCTTCCCGCAGCTTTTATGTGATTATCTTTTATCATTACCATATCAAATAAACCGATCCTGTGATTTTCACCGCCTCCGATTTTAACAGCATATTTATCAAGCATCCGGTGACCCGGCAGAGTTTTCCGGGTGTCGAGTATCTTGGTTTTCGTTCCGCTTAACTTCTCAGCAAACAAATGTGCTGCTGTTGCAATTCCGGACATTCTCTGCACAAAATTCAATGCAATTCTTTCACCGGTAAGTATGGATTTTAATCCGGTTTTAAATTCAACAATGGCTTCTCCATTCTTAACTAAATCCCCGTCACTTTTTTTTGGGTTCCATTCAATCTTATCATCTAATTTTGAAAAAACTTTCAACGCGATATCGAGTCCTGCAATCACGCCGCTTTCCTTTGCAATCCAAATTGCGGAAGCTTCGTCATCTTCGGTAATAATTGCAATTGTCGTTATATCGCCGGAAGCAAGGTCCTCTTCAAATGCCGTTTCGATTAATTGGTTCAATGCGGAAAGGTCTATTGTGGTTCCTGTTAAAGACATGATTGATTTTTCTTTTCAATAAATTTTAATTTCGAATTCACTTGATGAACAAAATTACCTAAAAAATAATTTCTCTGTTCGGGAAATTCTGCACGTAGATGACAACCTCTGGATTCCTCACGCGCAAGTGCAGATTTTATTATTAATCCGGTTAGATTTATAAGGCTTTCACTTTGATTCGAAAAATATTCATCCCGACCAAATGAATATTCAGCATAAAGTTTATCTAGTTTTTCCATTGCAGCGTTGAGATGTTTTTTATCTCGGATAATTCCTGTGCTTGTAAAAGTGATTTCTGCAATTATCTTTTTGATTTCTATAAAATTTTTTCTGAATGATTCATCTATTTTAAAGATTTCATTTATATCATAATCACTACCAACAAAACCAGAAGCATTTTTTACTGATGATTCAACCGCACGGTAACCGAAGACGAGACATTCGAGAAGTGAGTTACTGGCTAATCTATTTGCCCCGTGAATTCCGTTGGCTGCAACCTCACCGCATGCATACAAATTTTTAATGTTTGTCATTGAGTATGAGTCGGTTTTGATCCCGCCGATTGTATAATGTGCAGCCGGAGCTATCGGAAGCAGAGCTTTTGTTATATCGATGCCGTATTCGAGAGCACTATTGTAAATATTTGCAAATCTCGTTTTAATCATTTCGCCCGGAAGATGGCGGGTATCGAGATAGACATGGTTTTTCCCTTCACGCAGCATCTCATTATGAATCGCTGTTGAAACAACATCACGCGGTGCGAGCTCGCTCTTATTATCGAATTGAAGTAAAAATCTTTCTCCGCTGTGATTTAAAATATATGCACCTTCGCCTCTTACCGCTTCACTAATTAAAAAAGTATCACCCGTTTCAGAATAAAAAGTTGTCGGGTGAAACTGAATAAATTCTGTATCCATAATTTGTGCGCCGGCTTTATATGCCATGTAAATTCCATCCCCTGTTGATACCGAGGGATTTGTTGATCGGGAGAACATTCCGGAGAGACCGCCGGAGCTGATAATCACAGATTGAGCGTGAAAGAAGTATGTTTCGTTATTAACTAAATCGAATGTCTTTATTCCTCTACAGCTATCTTCTGAAGATATTAGATCGTAAGCATAAAAATTTTCAAATACATTTATGTTCGGATCATGAGAAATATGGTTGACAAGAAATGCTACAAGATGTTTCCCGGTTTCAGCGCCACCTGCATGCAGAACTCTTCTTCCGCTGTGTCCTCCTTCAAGTCCCAAAACAAATTCACCGTGAATAACATCAAATTTAACTCCGAGCTCAATTAACTCTAAAACTCTTTCCCTTCCTTCGGTTACTAATATTTCAACATTTTCTTCGTTGCACAAACCTCGTCCGGCATCAATCGTATCCTGAAAATGACTCTTTGTTGAATCGTTCTTGTGAAGCACGGCAGCAATTCCGCCCTGTGCCCAATATGAACTGCTGTGTTTTATTGATGACTTTGTCAACAATGCCACACTTCCATATTTTGAAGCCAAATATGAACAGTATAATCCGGCTAAGCCGCTGCCGACAATTACAAAATCGTATTTCATTTTTAGAGTATTTTTTATAGATGCCATGCCGTTAAGTTAGTAAGAAATTGAGATTTATATTAGGAATAAATATTTGCAGGAAAATTAAAAGTGAAATTCTAATATACGTTGGAGATTTCTGCTTCTCTGGAAATGGGTTTGGACTTTTTGTTAAAAATTAATACCGGCTCCATTTTGACGTCAATCTTATTGGAAGAAAGATCGATAAATATTGCCGTGACCTTGTTAGGATCGTGAAAGTCAAACGTGCCACCCCCATTAACGAATGATATATTTTTTCTTGAATAATGTCGATTTTCGTGACTATGCCCGTGCATTACTGCTTTTACACCATATTCGTTGAAAATGTTTATTAATCTCTTCTTATTTCGAAGTTTCATTGTGTACTTTTCAATCCTATTCCATAATCCGCTTTGTATACTCAATGTATCCTGATTGTTTTTATAAAAATGATGATGAGTCAAAACAATTTTATTGAGAGATTTAAAACTATCCAGTTTAAAAATCTTCAATAGATCATTGCGCTGAGCTTTTTGAACTTTTCCATTTGAAGCGAAAGGATTCCTAAATCTGGAATAGTGATCAATAGAATTAATACCGATAAATAAGAAATCATTTATTCTTTTTGCGTACGGGAAAAAGTTATTCCCAGCTGGGAAGTAACAATCGATAAATAATTCTTGAAAATAGCTTATAAAGCTATTAGTCATTTCCTCAAAATTAGTTTTGGAACATTTTTGAGGAAAACTCACAACATCAATAGCGGTCTGCACTCCTCCAAAGATATCGTGATTTCCAATTACAATTGAAGTTTTTTGTGAATCAAGCAGTCCAAGAGTCTGGAGCATTTTACGAAAAATATTAAAATCCTTTTCCTGGGCATTATCTGAAATATCACCTGTGATTACAAGGTGATCAAATCCTCTTTTTAATCCGTATTCTAATAACCTTCTTGTTTTTACAATGTTTTCTTTTCTGAATTTACTGCATATGTGCAGGTCAGAAATATGGAATATGCGCATAATGAATCTTTTGTAATAATTATTGAGTAAAAATAATTTTCAATTATTATTACAAAGTGAACAAACTGTTAATCTAATGTTAAGAATGCATCACTTAACATTGGCTTTACACTGATTTAACAATTTCTTAAGAAATTCATAACCCTGCATTAATATATACCTCAAAAAAAATTGTCAAATTTAGCAAGTCATTAATTAATGAAAGTTGCAGATGAAAAAAGTATTGTTCATATGCGGATCAATGAATCAAACCACAATTATGCACTCTATATCAAGGCATTATTGCGGAGATTATGTATGCTTCTTTACCCCTTATTATGCGGACGGATTCATCGACTTTTTAACAAAAAGAAATCTGCTAAACTTTACAATACTCAGCGGAAAATTCAGAATTAATACAGAGAATTATCTTAAAAAAAACAACTTAAAAATAGATTATAAAGGTACCGGTAATAAGTACGATCTTATCTACACCTGTTCTGATTTAATCGTTCCCAGAAATATTAAGAATCAAAAATTAATATTAGTTCAAGAAGGAATGACGGATCCCGAAAACTTCATGTATTATACAGTAAAGTATCTGGGTCTTCCGCGCTATTTAGCTAGTACTGCAACCACTGGCCTATCGCATGAATATGATTATTTCTGCGTTGCCTCCGAAGGCTACCGTGATCATTTTATAAAAAAAGGAGTTAATCCCGATAAGATAAAAGTGACAGGCATTCCCAACTTTGATAATGTTAAACAATTCATTTATAATGATTTTCCTCATAAGAATTATGTTCTTGTCGCTACTTCAGATGCCCGAGAGACTTTCAAATATGAGAATAGGAAAAAAAATATTGAGTTTGCATTGCGAATTGCAAATGGCAGACAGATTATTTTCAAACTTCATCCAAATGAAAAATTCGATCGTGCTGTAAAAGAAATAAGCAAATATGCCCCCAAAGCTACTGTTTATACAGATGGTAAAATTGAACATATGATTGCCAATTGCGATATACTTATAACTCAGTACTCGTCTGTAGTTTATATCGGCATTGCTTTGAGAAAGAAAGTTTATTCTAATTTTGATTTGGCATCACTGTATAGAATGACGCCGATTCAGAACAATGGACGATCTGCGGAAAAGATTGCAAATGTTGGAAAAGAATTGATGGCATGCGAAAAATATGAATATGAAAGTGAATTGAATCAATTCACAATTAATAAACCCCTGCGAATTAATTAAAAGTGATAATGCGAACAAATTTAAACATAATTACTATTGTACAAGCCCGAACCGGCTCTACCAGGCTCCCTCGAAAAGTGCTTTTATCGTTATGTGGAAAACCGCTATTAGTAAGAATGATTGAACGTGTTAAAGCTTCTCAGCTTGCCGGAAAGGTCATTGTTGCCACTTCGGATCTGTTTGAAGATAATGTGATTGCAGATATTTGCGAATCAGAAAAAATTGAATGCTTTAGGGGACATCCAACAGATTTGCTCGATAGACATTTTTTCGCAGCAAAATATTACAAGGCTGATGCCGTGGTAAAAATACCGTCTGACTGTCCGCTTATTGATCCCAATTTAATTGATAAAATAATCAAAACATATTTAGATAATCTTGATACAACAGATTATGTAAGTAATCTGCATCCCGCAACTTTTCCCGATGGCAATGATGTTGAAATTATGTCTTTTAAAACTATTGAGCGAACTTGGTTCGAAGCTACGAAGGATTTTGAGCGCGAACATACAACGCCTTATATATGGGAAAACCCGGAGAAATTCAGAATTAAAAATATTGTATGGGAAAACGGCAAAGATTATTCAGGTACACATCGGTGGACAATCGATTATGAAGAAGATTATATTTTCATTAGAGAAGTGTTTGAGTCACTTTATTCACCTGAAAGAATTTTCAGTATGTATGATATACTTAATTTCCTTGATGAAAAACCATATATAAAAAATATTAATAGAAAATATGCCGGCAGCTACTGGTATTTAAATCATCTAAACGAATTAAAAAATATACATGAATATAAAAGTAAGCTGAAGAACGCAATAAATGAATAAAATCGAAATTCAAAAGTTGGAAGAACGAGCTGTCCGCGTTAGAGAGCATATATTAAGATTGTCAACCGGGGGAGGATGTTTTACCGGAGCATCTCTGTCATGTGCGGATGTTATTGTTTATTTGTATGACAAGTTTCTGAATGTAAATATTGAAAAACTCAATGATCCGGATAGAGATTACTTTTTTCTTTCTAAAGGGCATGATGTTCCTGCCGTTTACGGTACATTTGCTGAAATCGGGTTTATAGAAAAAGAAAGATTGAGAAACCATCTTCAGACAAATGACTTTATTTACTGGCATCCAAATAGGAATATTCCTGGAATAGAATTCCATTCAGGTTCGCTCGGGCACCTTCTATCTGTTGCAACCGGTGTTGCAATCGACTGCAAACTTAAGGAGCAGCAAAATAAAATTGTAGTTTTAGTTGGAGATGGTGAATTGAATGAAGGATCGAATTGGGAAACATTATTAGTTGCTGCGGCAAATAAGCTAGACAATCTTTGCATTTTAATCGACCGGAACATGTTCCAGGCTAATATGCGGACTGAAAGTCTCATTCCTCTGGAACCGCTGGAAAGAAAGTTTGAAGCATTCGGCTGTAGTGTTCGTTCAGTGAATGGACACGATTTTTCTGATCTTCACGATATATTTTCAAACTTTCCCTTTGCCTTAAATCGACCATCGGTTATTATAACTGAAACATTGCGCGGGAAGGGATTACCCAGCATTCAAGAGAGAGCGGACAGATGGTTTTGCAATTTTACATCCGAAGAAGTTGAAGAGTTGATTCAAGAACTCCATGGAAATTATTCGGCTCAAATCAATTCCGAATCATTAATTGTCAGGTGATATGAAATACGAAGAACTGATATACGATTTAGTCCAGAAGGATAAAAATTATTTTATTTTAACTGCGGAGAACAGGGCTGCAATCAGAAACCTGCCGGAAAAAATTACAAATAATTTTTTAGACACTGGAATTTCAGAACAGACGTTGATTGGAGTATCTGCAGGATTAGCTTTAAGAGGAAGAAAGCCGATAGCACATGTTTTAGCATCGTTTCTAACAATGAGAGCTTTTGAATTTATTAGAACGGATATTGGGATTCCGAATCTTCCAGTAAAAATGGTAGGTGCATTTGCCGGATTTTTATCAGAAGCTAATGGTCCCACTCATCAAGCAATTGAAGACATATCATTGATGCGCGGCATCCCTAACATAAATGTTTTTTGTCCATCCGATGAAGATGATATGATACTAGGTCTGCCCGAAGTTCTGAAAAGCGATTCACCATTTTATATCCGTTATAATAATCTGAAATCTGTTGTAGAGCATAATCGATTTAAGATTGGGAAAGCCGAGTCTTTTGGCGAAGGGAATGAGGTAGTGATTATGACTTATGGAACACTTTTTAGTCAAGCAATCGAGGTAATGTCTCAATTAAAAGGAAAAGGCATTGATGCATCAGTAATAAATTTTAGAACGCTTAAGCCGATAGATGAAGGAATGATTTTATCTAAAATAAAGAACGTGGGATTGGTTGTTACATTGGAAGATCATTTTTTGACCGGAGGATTATTTTCAATTTTATCCGAGTTACTGCTGAGTAAAGGATTAACAGCTAATGTACTTCCTATTGCGCTTAATAATAAATGGTTCAAACCTGCGCTTTTGAAAAACGTACTTGAGTATGAAGAATTTAGTGCGGAAAAGTTAACGAAGAGAATTTTGAAGACATATAAAATAAAGAAAGAGAGTTTTTATGCCGAATGGAGTAACATTTAATTCAAATTATCCGCCGATTAAGAAATCAAACGAACTTTATAACAGAGCTTTAGGCTTGATCCCATCTGTAACTCAGACAATGGCAAAGGGTCCGTCTCAGTATGTTGATGGCATTGCGCCGAAATATTTGGTGAAAGGAAAAGGTTCCCATGTTTGGGACGTTGATGGTAATGAATTCATCGATTTCAACATGGGGATCGGTCCTCTATCACTTGGCTATGCTTATCCTAAAGTTGATGAAGCAATTAAAAATCAGTTAAGGGATGGAATCACTTTTTCCATGATGCATCCGCTGGAAGTAGAGGTTGCCGAAATCATAAGAGATATAATTCCGAATGCAGAAATGATAAGATATAGTAAGACAGGATCTGATGTTACAAGTGCGGCTGTCAGGCTGGCAAGATCCTTCACAGGCAGGGAGAAGATATTGATGTGCGGCTATCACGGGTGGCATGATTGGTATGTAAGTGTTACGGCTAAAAATAAAGGCATCCCAAAGGCAATACAAGATCTATCATTTACATTTAATTATAACGATATAGATTCTTTTAAATCGGCAGTTGATAATAATGTTGCTGCCGTGATCTTAGAGCCAATTGTTTTTCAAGAGCCAAAAAATAATTTTCTTCATGAAGTAGCTGAAATTTGTCAAAGTTTAGGAATCGTTTTAATATTTGATGAAATGTGGACGGGATTCCGATTATCAATCGGCGGAGCACAGGAATATTTTTGTATTACTCCTGACCTAGCTACATATTCAAAGGCGGTTGCGAATGGAATGCCGCTCTCAATTCTCGCCGGTAAAAAAGAAATAATGAAGTTAGCCGAAGAGGATATTTTCTTCTATACAACATTTGGCGGGGAGGCTTTATCATTGGCTGCTGCAAAAGTGACTATCCAAGAAATTATCGAGAAGAATGTTCCATCATATTTAAATGAGAAAGGAAAAATTCTAAAAGAAGGATACAACTCAATTGCAAAAAATTTAATGATGGATTACACAAAATGCTCGGGATATAATTGCAGAACAATAGTTTCGTTTGATCAATCTGCAGGGGATCCCCTATTAATGAAATCATTGGTGCAGCAGGAGATGATAAAACACGGAATATTATGGTCGGGCTTTCATAATATGTGCTATTCGCATAATGATCAGGATATCAATTATACATTGAGGATTTATGAGGTTGTTCTACCAATTTTAAAAAATGCTGTTGAAACCGACACATTGAAAAAAATGATAAAGGGAATACCAGTTCAACCGGTTTTTCGAAAAACAGAAAACTTCAATATTAAACCGGTAATTAGATAAATGAGTTTTTTGGAAGAAAAATTTTCTCTTAGAGGTAAAGTTGTTGTAGTTACCGGTGCCTTGGGATTACTAGGTAAAATTCATTGCCGAGCATTGAGCGAAGCCGGTGCAAATGTAATTGCTGCGGACATAAATAAAATCGAAATAGAAAACTTTGTTGAAGAATTGGCAACAGAATCAATTGGAGTTGAGTTAGATGTAACAAAACCTGAACCTATAAAAGATCTTGTAAGCAGAGCAATAAATAAATATGGAAAGATAGATGTTCTTATTAACAACGCCGCAATTAATGACATGTTTGAAAATCCGAAAGCACAATTGGAAGAATCGAGGTTTGAGAATTATCCTTTGAAACTATGGCAGAAGTCGGTCGATGTGAATTTGACTGGTATTTTTTTATGTTCTCAAATTATCGGCAGCCAAATGATTTCCCGAGGCGGCAGTATTATAAATGTTGCATCAACATATGGAATAGTGGCTCCGAATCAAAGTCTTTATCAAGATAAAGACGGAAATCAAAAATTTTTCAAACCCCCGGGGTATTCTGCAACAAAAGGAGGGGTAATTGCATTTACAAAATATCTTGCCGCATACTGGGGAGATAAGAATATTAGAGTAAATGCACTTTCACCGGGGGGAGTTAAAAATGCACAAGATGAATATTTTATTGAGAGCTATTCTGTTAAAACACCGCTAAAAAGGATGGCTGAACCGACAGATTATATTGGTGCCGTGATATTTTTAGCAAGCGATGCTTCAAGTTATATGACCGGTGCAAACTTGATAGTTGACGGAGGCTGGACGGCATGGTAAAAGGTACAAAAGTAATTAATAGTACTGTAATTAAAAAAGCAGAGCGGATAAAATTATTACTAACTGACTGTGACGGAGTTTTGACTGACACGGGAGTGTACTATTCGGCGAATGGTGAAGAATTGAAAAGATTTTCCATTAGGGATGGAATGGGAGTCGAAAGACTCAGGAAATATGCCGGGGTGGATACAGGGATAATAACCGGAGAAAATTCTGAGATTGTAATAAGACGTTCGGAGAAATTGAATATCTCTTTGCTGTATCTTGGAATTAAAAATAAGGTTAAAACGGTTATGGGTATTGCTGAATACCGGAAATTGAAATACGATGAGATTGCATTTATTGGTGACGATTCAAATGATGTCGAAGTTATGAAGTTGGTTGGGTTATCTGCTTGTCCCGCTGATGCAACGATTTTCGCCACTGAAACTGCAGATTTTAAGACAAGCAGTAGGGGCGGCAATGGAGCATTCCGGGATTTTGCTGAATTGATAATTACTGCAAAACTAAATGTAAAAAAAGAAAAGGAGTAAAAATGTCATTCAATAAGGCTGTAAAGGTTGGAGACAATTTTATTGGCGATGGTCACCCGGTTTACATTATCGCGGAAATCGGCATAAATCATAATGGTTCGATTGATGTTGCAAAAAAACTAATTGATGGTGCTGTTTTCTCCGGATGTGATGCTGTGAAATTTCAGAAGAGAACACCCGAACTCTGTGTACCGAAAGATCAATGGAATATCGAACGCGATACGCCTTGGGGCAGGATGACCTATATAGACTATCGTCATAAGATTGAATTTGGTTACGAAGAGTATGCCGAAATTGATCGCTATTGTAAAGAAAGGGGAATTCATTGGTTCGTTTCACCTTGGGATGAGGAAGCCGTTGATTTCATTGAACAGTTTGACCCTTTCGCTTACAAGATTGCCTCGGCATCGTTGACAGATAATGAATTGTTGAGCAAATTGAAAAGTACAGGTAAACCTGTTATGCTTTCCACAGGAATGTCAACATTAGAACAGGTTGATGCTGCTGTTGAATTGGTCGGTAAAGATAACCTAATGATTGCCCAATCTACGTCAAATTACCCATGCAAACTCGAAGAACTTAATATTAAGGTCATAAAAGCATATAAAGAAAGATACTATCCGGTTCCTGTCGGGTATTCAGGTCATGAAACAGGTTTATCTCCTACATTTGCGGCTGTAGCGTTGGGTGCAAATTTTATTGAACGTCACATCACATTAGATAGAGCGATGTGGGGAAGTGATCAAGCGGCATCTGTAGAAATACAAGGATTCTTTCGATTAGTTGAAAACATTCGTGATATTGAAAAATCGTTGGGTAATGGAATAAAGACAGTTTATGAAAGTGAACTTAAGTCCATTCAAAAGCTTCGAAGATCAAAATCTTCATTTGTATTAGGGTGACTAGATTTTAGTAATGACCAATATCTTCATCGAAATACAAACATTCTTTACCGAATATTTTTTAAAGATGTTAGCAACAAACTAAGGAAAATATAAAATTATGAATAAGAAAATTTTACCCGCAGCTGGAATCATTATTGTCGCAATAATTTTAATAGCTATCAATGAGCTTACTGAATTGACATTTATCAAAGATTATGCTTTGATACTTATTATCGCCGGTATGCTATTGGGAGTATGGCTGACAAAATTATCTGTTAAGTCAAAAGAAAAAAATGATTAAAGTCAGTTGCAAACAAAAAATAAACGATATTAAAACAGGCGTTAATTCAAATTGTTATTTGCTGAAAAACTATCTATTGCTTTGATTGTTTCTTCCGCACTATTAATTATGGTCGCGGAAAGAATATTTCCATACAACAAAGGGCAAAAATTTATTAGAGAAGGATTTTTTGATGATTTTGTACTGTATAGTATAGCACAAAGCTACATTCTTGGAATAATCATTTTTAATTATGTGATAACTTTCATTGACAGCGCTGTAGACATTTCAAGATTCAAATTATTTTCTGAAATGCCAATATGGATGCAGTTATTGTTTTTTACAATTACTCATGATTTATATATCTACTGGATGCATAGATGGCAGCATAAGAACAAGTATCTCTGGCGAATTCATGAAGTTCATCATTCACCCCGAAAGGTCGATTGGCTTTCGGGATCCCGGTCCCACGCAATGGAAATTTTAATTAATCAAACGGTAGAATTCCTGCCGATAATTCTTTTAGGATCTCCTCCGGAAGTGGTAGCTTATAAAGCGGTGATCAGTGCGGTATGGGGCATGTATATACATTCAAACATAAATGTGAACTCGGGTAAATTACAAAAAATTGTAAATGGACCGGAAATGCATCGCTGGCACCATTCAACAGGCAAGGGTAGAAATAGAAATTTTGCAACTAAGTTTGCTGTATGGGATTGGATTTTCGGAACGGCTTACCTCCCAGGTTATAAAGCAGATCATTACGGATTGAAAGCAAATTTCCCGGGAAATTATTTTACTCAGTTTTTATTTGCGTTCCGATCATACAAAAATATCAAATAGTGATTCTTTGTAATAAAAAAGCGAAAGGAAAAATATGAATTGGCTGATTCTACTGTTAGCCGGGTTGCTTGAAATCGGATGGGTAATAAGCTTGAAGTTAACTGATGGGTTTACAAAGGTTATTCCAATGATTTTCTATGGATTCTTTGGATTAACAAGCGCATTCTTTTTTTCCAAAGCTTTAAAATCACTGCCAATGGGTGTTGCATATGCAGTCTGGATGGGTGTTGCAATCATTGGTACTACAATAGCTGAAAATGTCATGAATCAGAAACCTTATGATTTCCCAAAGGTCTTTTTCATGCTTCTAATCATTACAGGAATAATGGGATTAAAAATATTTTCTAACTCACAAAAATGAACGAAATGAATAAAATTAATTTGGATAAACTAATATCCGACAGATATCCTGATTTTAATAATAAGCCCAAAATTTTAAGAAACTTTTCTAAATGGCTGCTCGCTAAGACACTCCATATAAAAGAGATCAATTCATTCATTGAAAGAAATTTCGATAAGCAAGGATTGGCATTTATTGATGAAATATTTGAAGATATTAACTTTTCATTCACGATTCCAAATAAGGATATTAAAAGAATACCTGCGGAAGGCCGATTGATCTGTGTGTCAAACCACCCGATTGGAAGTTTAGACGGCCTTGCTCTTTTACGGGCAATTAGTGAAGTGAGACATGATGTGAAAATCGTTGCAAATGACATTTTAACGGAAATAAAAAACCTGGAAAGTTATTTCCTGCCTTTTAATTTGGAGAATAATTTTGCACAAAGAAAAAACATACTTTCAATCAGCAGCGCTTTGGAAAATGAAGAAGCGGTAATCATTTTTCCGGCTGCTGAAGTCTCGCGATTAAAATTTTTAAAGGTGATGGATTCAAGGTGGAATAAGGGATCGATCTATTTTTCTAAAAAGCATAAGGTTCCTATACTTCCTATTCATATAAAGGCGCGCAATTCAGTTCTGTTTTATTTCTCATCAATAATTAATAAAAATCTTTCAAGATTTCTACTGCCGCATGAATTGTACAATAAAAAGAATATGGTCGTTTCAATTAGGATTGGTGACCCAATTCCTTACAAGGCATTTGAGGAATCATTTATAAATGATAAAGAGAAAATAAAACTGCTTAAGAAACATGTTTACTTGTTGAGAAAGAAGAAAAAGGGTGTTTACCTTACTGAAAAAAATATTATCCACCCGATTAACAGAAAGCTTATCAAAAAAGAACTTCTTGAAGGAAAACAACTCGGTTTAACAAGTGATAATAAGAAAATAATTTTGATAGAAAGTGATAGTGCGGTTAATGTAATGATGGAAATTGCAAGACTTAGAGAAGTTACTTTCAGAAAAGTGGGAGAGGGAACCGGAATGAAGCTCGATTTAGATGAATATGACAAGTATTATAAACACTTGATTGTATGGGATGAAAATGAACTTGAAATTGTCGGCTCATATAGGATAGGAATTGGCGAGGATATTCTTAACCCAACTTGGCAAATCGGGGGTATAAGTTGTGTAAAAACAACCACTTAAAGATTTCAGTGGTACACTACATATTTTTTGACTGCTTTTTGAGTCTCTTTACATAGAGCTGCATCATAAATTTGTTTGGCTTC
>JAIOZI010000082.1 GCA_021740785.1 Melioribacteraceae bacterium | reverse complement strand
CAAAAAGATAATTCCAACAATCGTCTTCGGTCTTGAATTGATGAAGAAACTCCTGAAAATCTTTTGGATATCTTTCTTGAGCAATCATATACAAACATAACGAATATTAGCAACTTGGCCTAAGCAGACTAGCAGTTTAATTTTTTTAATGTCCCCCTTTCCTTTTCATCATATATCAAATCTTCAATAAAATTAATATTCCTAATATCTTTAGACTTATCGTAACCGATAATTTTTTTTAGCGATGAATTTGAAATAATAAATTGATAATTTGATGATAAACGAAAAATCCCTTCCCTCGCGCTTTCAAAAATGTGCCTGAATTTTCTTTCCGAGTCTAATACCTGTTTAGATTTTTGCATTAATTCTTTTCTTAATTTATTATTGACCGCACATGCAGCAATTGAAAGCGAACTTAAAAATGAAACTAATATAACCGATTCCACTAAATTCGGTTGAAAATAAATATCGGTTCTATTTAGGAATATTGCCGCTGCAAACGAAATATTATAATATATTGCTGCAAGTGTTTGATGTTTTACATCCCAGCTTAAAAATACTGCAGAGGTGAAAACTGTAAGGGCGGCAATGCTTGAATTAATTAGAACGGTACTCGGTAAAATATAAATCATTATTCCGAATGAACCGATGATAGAGATTAATAGAGTGTGTATTAATATAATTACATATTTTTCAACGTAATCAGAAAATGTGAAAAACAAAACCCAAAATGCAACTGCGATTGCGATGTATCTTGCCCAAAATACCTGTAATGAATTGTCGGAGAAATAACGTACTTCAAAAACAAGTGCAAGCAAACCAGAAATTATTGTAAGGTATGCCAGAACTCTTAGGGGCGTAACCAGATACTTATTAGTCTTCACAGTCTTAACAGGATTTATTTTATGTGTTTTGTTTACGAATTTTATGTACTCTTCTATCGATTATGAATTACACAAAAGATACAACATCTTCATCGAAGAACATATGACATTAGACACATGAAAGTTTATTTAGTTCAGAAACAGTTAAATATATTCCAGCATTTAATGAACAAGCAAGTATAATTTATTAATGCAACAATCATCAAATTAGTTTTGATAATAAATTTTTAATTACATTTTTTATTTTCAATTTCTTTTAAAATTGCTGCCAACTTGTCAAATTCATCCGATTTACTTAAAAAATAATCTGCGCCTTTCTCTAGGGCTTTCTCTTTGTACTGCTGATAGGGATAATTTGTGAAAATTATAATTTTGGGGGGTGTTTTCTTTTCTTTAAGATATTGAATCAGTTCTATCCCGCTTCCACCAGGCATTCTCACGTCAATTATTGCGACTTCAACAATATTTTTGTTAAGAATTTTTCTTGCTTCAAGAGAGTTATCAACTTCATAGATCTTATCAACAAAATCTAAGGATAGAATAAGTTCTTTGACCCGGTCTCTTAGCATTGTAGAATCATCTGCAATTAATATCTTCATAAAGCCGCTCCAATTTTGATCGAAATTCTTCCTTAATAAATTAAGAAGTATTTAGGAATAAATTTGTAAGTAATTATCTTTAAAAGTTGTAGTCACTTATCCTACAATAAAATTACCGCAATTCAAATGCTTATAGAAATTAAATTTTAGGAAAGTTTGGAAGAAACTGTTTTTGTTTTATCTATTTAAAAGGATTCATGATTTTTGGAGAGATATCTTAATTTAAATATGTAGAGCGGGAAGTCAGACCGCTCTACATTTAGGGATGTAAATAGGAATAGCTTTATTGAGGGCTTTGTGGGTTCTCTTGAGGGCTATGCCATTCCTATAGGGCTTATAGGAGGTGTTTATTTTGAAATTTCATTACTAATCTATTTTTTTTACTGGAACTAAAATAATGTTTGTCAAATTAAAAGTGTGTAGGAGAAACTTTGAAAATAGTGTAGGTTATTTCCTACAAATAGTTATTGTAGTTAATATTAATTAGGGAAACATCTTTTTATAATATTGGAAATATAATTAAATATGTAGAGCGGGAAGTCAGACCGCTCTACATTGTAGGGATGTAACATAGGGATAACATGTTATTGAGGGCTTTGTGGGTTTAAGAGGGGGCATTGTTATCCCTATAGGGTTTTTTTGAGGGAAAACTTGCATTTTTTAATTTTGGTAATACTAAAGTAATTATCGTTCCATTATCCTTTTCGCTCTCAATTCCAATCTTAATATTATTCAAATCACATAATCCTTTAACAAGCGCCATACCTAAACCATTACCGTCATATCGTCTTGAATAACCCATTTCCTCCTGAGAAAACGTATCAAAAATTTTCTTCAAATATTTTTTCTCAACACCTATTCCACTGTCAATTATCTGGGCGGTTAAGTTTTTAGTTCCATTGAACAAATTCACTTTTACATAACCATCAGTTGTAAACTTTATTGCATTATCTAATAAATGACTGAATATCTGTGAAACTGCAAATGAATCGGCAAATATAATAGTATTTTTACTAAAGAGATTCAATTCATAATCTAGTCCTTTTATTTTTGCTTCATCTAAAAAGTTTAGGTGAATATCCGACAAAACTTTACTCAAATCAACCATCTCAAATTTCATTTCATAAGTGCCCGTTTTGAGCTGAGCTACATTAAGAATTAGATCAATAGTTCTTGAAATTCTATGCGACCCGCTTTTTATTGCTGATATTGAATCATTTAAATCGAATGAACTGCTGCAAACTGTTAATTCTTCTTGAAGTAAATTAGAAAAATTCAGAATTGTATTAAGAGGTGTTCTTATTTCATGTGAAATCTGTGAAAGAAACAGTGATTTAAGACTACTAGCTGCTTCTGCGTTTTTCTTGGCAATAATTAATTCTTCGTTTAATTTCTTCTGTTCTGTTATATCATCTTTTACAGCTACAAAATTATCAATCTCGGAATTCTCATTAAAAATCGGGGAAATAATTGCATTTTCCCAGAAGAGCGTACCATCTTTCTTTTTATTTCTAAATTCACCTATCCATGATTTACCCGAAAGAATTGTATCCCAAAGTTTTTTATACTCATTCTTTTTCATAACACCTGACTGCAATTTGCTTGACTTCTCTCCAACCAATTCATTTAATGAATAGCCGGTCGTTTCACAATAACTTGGATTTACATATTCAATCACACCATTTATATCCGTTATCACAATTCCGCTTAAACTTTGAGAAACAGCTTCTTTAAATTTCCGCAACTGGTTTGCCGATCTTCCCTTCGAAATGATTTGCCACATTTCATTTATAAATATCGTCAGTTTTTGCGCATCATAATCATCATAATCTGTATCCTTATTTCCAACTCCAGCTATTGCAACCACTTTATCATGTTCAAAAATAGGTACGTTCATATGATTTTTTAGCTGAATATGCCATTCAGGTAATTCTCCCTTTTGTTCAATTTCCATATAATTATTGTGAATTACAGGTTTACGTTGTCTAAGTGCATCAGCCCACATTCCGGCATTTTTCAACAAGTAATTTTTTGGAATATCGGTGTTGCAAATTTCCATTACTGATTTCGACCAAACAAGCAAGTTGAGATTCATTTGATCTTCCTCGACAAAGTGAATGTATCCAATATCACTTTCTGTAATATTTACAGCTTTATCAACTGCGAATTGAATAACCTCTTTTTCATCTTCAAATTCCATTTTACTCAAATCATACAACGCCTTAAATCTCTCTTCTTCTTCTTTAAGCTTTCTTGCGGCATTTATATTTGATGTAACATCTAAAATCTGACAGATAAATTGAGACTCATCCGAATCACTGAATGAAATTTTCGATAGGTGTAGCCTTACCCAAATTTTCTTACCACTGCAGCTTGTGAGTTGGTAATCATCAGAAATAAGATTTATCTCGTCCTTCTCGAGTTTCTTCATCTTCTCAACTAATTTATCAGTTTGAGATTTTTCAATAAAATCTGCCAATAATTTTCCGTTTATAATTTCACCGGTGCATTCCAATATTTCTTCAAATGAACTATTGGTTAAAATTATTTTACCATCAAGTGAAAGCATAGATATTCCAACTGCAGATTCATTAAATATTTTTGAAAATACTCGTTCACGGTATTCAATTGCTTTTCTGAATACACTGAGTTCTTCATCTTTAATATTACTTGTTATGCCGAAAGTAAAATCATCGATCATTTCCGTAAGTATATTTATCTCCTCCGGGTTTTCGAATGAATCCTCTGCATTTGAATATATTACGACAACACCAAACATCTTCCCTTTAATTATTATAGGAAATGCGGCAGTTGATCTGAAATTCCTTTTTTCAGCTTCTTCAATAAATGTTGATGATAAGTTTTCCTTCTTTGAATTTCTACTGATAAATAATTTCCGACTTCTTATAGCAATACCGGCAGGAAATTCAGCACAGTTTATATTTTCTAAATCGTGTGTAATCGAATCCAGAAATTTTTCATCGTAACCGTGTTTTGAAATTGGTATCAATTTTCCATCAATTAATTTTCCCGTCCATGCTAAATGATACCCGCCGGTTTCCACAATATTTTCCACAAGCGCCTTTGATAATTCTTCAATCGAATCAATTCTAACCAACATTCGATTAAATTCCGAAATCATTTTTCGAGCCCGGTGCAGTTTCTTAATTTCTATATTTGCCCTCTGAAGCTTCGTGATATTTCTACCTATACCGAGAATCCCGATAACATTCGAATTATTACCAAAAATTGGGCTTAATGAAGTTTGGACATATTCAATAGTCCCATCAAAATTGTATGACCATTCATAATTAACAGACTCCCCGGATAATACTCTCTTATTCGATTCAATATGAATACGCCCTTTCTCTTCCCCCATTATTTCTATGGCAGTTTTTCCTAAAAACATTTCCGGATTTATCTTTTCATTATTAAGCCAACTTCCATATACAGCCGTATGTCTATGATTGACATCAAGACTATATATTATATCATGCTGGTTTTTTAAAGTGCTCAGCAAGATGTTGGGATCATTAGTGTCCATTATTGTTTCGTTCTGTATGTTTTTTATTGTCATCACAATCCAAATCTATATATACAGCATAGCAATTGTAAGAGTATTAGTTATTGTTAATGTGTAGTTATTTAAGTGGAATGCGTAAAGATTATACTACAAAGAGGTTTCAAGTTCATTTAATTCAAATAGCATGTCGATTAATCTATCGGTCTCAGTAATTTTATCGAAGAAATAATCGGCTCCTAAACTTAGAGCAGTAGACTTGAAGGTTCTATACGTAAAATTTGAAAAGACTATTATCCGAGGCTTATTACTTTTCTTTTGAACCTGCCTCAGAAATGTAAAACCATCACCATCAGGTAAACCAAGATCTAAAATCACTATATCGGGAGATGTTTTTCTCTCAAGTTCAATTCCCTGATGTAAGGTTACAGCCGTGCCTGCTAATTCAATGTTTTGCAGCTTTGATATTAATACGGAGAGACTCTTTGTAATCTTTTTCGAGTCCTCAATAATAATTAGTTTTCTCATATAAATTTTTCCTGCTGCAAATATAAGTCCAACAACATTACTTTCTTGTAGAATGAATTTCGAATGTCTCGTAGTATTTTTACTACATAAAAAGCAAACACATACTTTTGGATCGAATAATATAAGCAATTTGAAAAGTTGTCTCAACATGATCAGTTTAGTAATTTTGTGCTGTATTTATATGGATGAGTTATAAGTCATATCGTATATAATTTTTTAAATCAAAATCGAATCAATTATTTATACAAAAAAAAGCGGCGATAAAAATGAAAACAATCACTTTAATTACTGTAATATTTATTTCGTTTATTTCCAATCAAGCGGCAGAATTAGAAACAATTTTTCAAATCTTTCATTCAACTCAATTTTTAAGCATCGAATGTTATCCTTCTTCAGATATTGGAAAAGATGACCTGTTAAGCAAAGTCTTGAAAAAGTATGAGTCGGAGTATGAGTTTATTCATACCGGGGATTTTAGGAACGCACCCCAACCACTGCATCCTTCTATGAGCTGGCCTGATAAGGGTATCGAGCTTCAATATTTGGCTTATATTAAAATTAAAGATCAAGGTCATGGAAGAGAATATTACAATGAGATTATAAGAAAAATATTGACTGACCTGGAAATAAAAGAAAGTAGGATTGAAAAAGCGGTCTCTGAATTTGCTTTGAATGATGAGTATCAGCACATCGACTATTATACGCGTGTAATCGAGATAAAAAAGTTAAGGACCTACATCAATATGAAATTTTATCTAATTGAGGAATAGTCTTATCAGATTTTCACAGGGGAAGATTGTATCGTTTATTTCAGTAAATTATTCCTGATTGCATATTTTACTAAATCCGCAGAGGATTTGAGGTTGAATTTTTCCAGTATCCTTGATTTGTACGTACTAATAGTGTTGACACTAAGGCTTAATTCAACTGCTATTTCTTTATTCGATTTACCATCGATTATTAATCTAAAGACTTGATCTTCCCGGGTTGATAATAATTCATGCGGAGATTCTTCATATGATTCATCAATACTTTCTGCAAGTATCTCAGCAACTTTTGGACTTATATACTTTCTACCATTTTCAATTTTCCTTATTGCAGAGAGAATTTCTTCTGCCGAACTATCTTTAGTAATGTATCCGTAAGCACCCAACTGAAATGCACGACGGGCATATTCTTCCTCGGAATACATACTTAATACTAGAACTTTTACATCCGGATAAACGGAGCGGACATCTTTCAAAACCTCCAATCCGTGTCTGCCCGGAAGCGATAAATCAAGTACAAGCACATCAACGTCGAGCGAATCAATCGATGATACTACTTCAAACGGGTTACCGGTTTCGCCGACTACTTTCAAATCGATTTCTTTGGAAATTAATTTTTTTATTCCTTCACGGATAAGGTGATGGTCATCGGCTAAAAATATGTTTATCATCTGTTAACCCGGTATCATTTAGTTTTTTAAGTTAATCCTTTAATGAAAATTTAGCAACTAATTTAGTTCCTCTTCCAATCTTGCTTTCAATATTTAATCTGCCGCCGATACTTTCCAGCCGCTCTTTCATACCCAGCAATCCGAATGATTTATCCAATTTACCTTTTCCCGTATCAAATCCTTTACCGTTATCCGAAATGCTGAGTGTTAAATTATCGCTGATGATAGTAAATTTAATCACTACACGGTCTGCATGAGAATGACGTAAAATATTCGTTAAGCCTTCCTGTAAAAATCTAAATATTACGATATCTTTTTGAGGTGAAAATTTTATTTCTTCTTCAAAATTATGTAAGAAACGAATTTCGCCCTTAAATATTTTTTGAGTTTCCTTGATCTGCCATTCAAGTGCAGGAAGCAGCCCGAGTTTATCTAATATATCCGGTCTAAGTTTTCTTATTAAAATCCGGGTCCCTTCAACGCTGGCATCAATAACTTTATTTATTGATGCTAACTCCTCCAAAATCTTAACTAAATCTTGTTCACCGCTGTTTTTAAGATCTCTAATAATCATCGAAATATTCAGTTTAACAGAACTTAGAACCTGCCCGATTTCATCATGTATTTCTCTTGCAACCGATTCCCGTTCATGTTCCCTTGCATCCTGTAAATGCCGGTTTAGATTTTTTAACAATGCCTGAGTCTTTCTCAATTCATTTTCTTTTTCTTTCATTTCAGTTAAATCAAGAATAAACGCCATTGACTCTTCCTTCTTCTCCCCAATCAAAACATATCCTACAAGTACGGATACAATAGTTCCGTCTTTGCGAACATACTCTTTTTCATACGGCGTGCATACTCCGAATTTTTTTGCCTCCTCTATGCCCATTGCATCTGCCTGCAGCCAGCGTGAAGGGGTAATCTTTTCCCAGTTTATTTCATTTCTCTCGAGTTCCTCTCGTGTATACCCTATTATTCTTAGGTACTCATCATTTGCCAAATAAACATCACCGTAAATGGAACCGTTAATTGTACCAATTAGATTCGATTCAAAAAATGATCTAAGCTTTTCTTCACTTTGACGAAGTTCTTCCTCCCATAATTTTCTTCGGGAAATATCTTTCATAACTCCGATCAACCGCACCAGTTTTCCTTCATCATTTTTTATCGGCACTCCGTCGTCATGAAACCACTTATATTTTCCATCTTTACAGAGAATTCTGTATTCGAGATCATAATTTCTAATTTCACTTCTTGCAAGGCTTAACTCTCTCATAACAGAATCTAAATCATCAGGATAAACATGTTCTATCCACCCTTTCACATCTTTTCCGAGTTCTTCAATTGTGAACCCAAGAATCGCCTCCGTATTACCTTCCCACATAATTTTATCATTTATAAGATCATGTTCGTATACAATTTCACCGAGCGCTTCAACCAGCGCATTATTACGCTGATTAGAATCCTCTCTCTCTTTTTCTGCTCTTTTTCTTTCAGTAAGGTCCCGGACAAACGAAAAGATAATGCTCTTGTTTTTGAACTCGAAATAATTTGCGGAAACTTCAACATGAATTTCAGAACCATCTTTTTTAGTATGAATTGTTTCAAATATTTCACTTTTCTGAAGTTTCATATTCTCAACATGTACAGCCCATTTTTTTTTATCAAAGGTTTTATTGATTTCGAATATTTTCTTCCCCCTGAATTGATGCTCGGTATAGCCAATCATTTCACATGCTTTTTGGTTCACATACAATATATCACCATCCGTATTTACCTGGTAAACAGCCACCTGTGAATTATCAACACCAAATTTAGTTAACCGGAGTTCTTCTTCAGCTTCTTTTCTTTCGGATATATCTTTGACAAAAGAGAATGAGATAAGTTTGTTATCATATTCCAGGTAATTAATATATACCTCTACCGGAAATTCAGTCCCATCTTTTCTTCTATGAACAGTTTCAATAACCCTGCTACCGGCTTCCTTTGCAACTTTCCTATGCTCAAGCCATGTATCTAATTCAAAGGTCGGATCAATATCAAGTACTGACATATCATACAATTCTCTGCTTGAAAAACCGAGACTTTCGCATGCATGCTTATTCGCATATAAAATTTTGCCGTCTTCATCTATTTGGTAAATACCTATTTGGGAATTATCAATACCAAATTGATTTAATTTCATCCGTTCTTCAATTTTCTTTTTTTCCGTAACATCCTGAGCCATGACTAGTATAGCAGATTTGTTCTCGTATTCAACAATGTGAGAAGTAATCTCAACGTCAATTATTGATCCGTTCCGCAAAACATGCCGCCATCCTTTTGAATATTCTGTGATGGTTTTTCTATATGCGACTGATTCTTTGAGTTTGATTTTATCTTCGTCCGGACGAATTTCAGCAATAGTCATATTTAAAAATTCTTCTTTACTGAAACCATACTTGTTGATTGCCGCATCGTTAACATCCAAAAACTCCAATGTTTCGGCATCATATATCCACATTGGTAATGGATTCGCATCAAATAATTCACGGTATTTTTTTTCGCTCTCGGCAAGTATTTTTTCATTTTCATTTGATTCTGTAATATCCCTGTTAACGCCAATAATTTTGTTCGGTTTATCTCCCTCCTTCAACACTACTCCTTTTGATTCCATTATTTTTATTTTACCTGAAGGAGTTACTATTTTAAATTGTGTGTCAACATCAGAGCCGGTTGCAATATTTTTTTGATATTCACTCATCAATCTTTCTTTATCATCCGGGTGCAATGTTTTTTCCCAAGCTTCAAAATTGTTGGTAAAATTTTCCGGTGAGATTTCATAAAGACTGTAGAGTTGATTATCCCAAATCAACTCAGAGGTTTCAATATTTAATTCCCACACACCCATCTTTGCGGCGTGAGTAGCAAGCTTCAGCCTTTCATTTGCTTCTACAAGTTCCTCCTGTACATGTTTTAATTTTTGCCTATCCTGAAATACAAGGAGATAAATTAGAATGGTTGAGAGAACGACAAAAAATATTCCCTTATATGATTGTAAAACCGTTAGTGTATCCTGGTTATCGGCAAAGGAATTAAGAATTGCGTCTGACGAGAGAATCCAAATCACACTTATCAAAAAATAGATAACCGCAATTCTTATGCTGCTCTTAATATCTGCAGAATTGGAGAATAATCTTTCTTGCGGACTCATAATGCATATCCCGTTTTTTTTAATTGATTATAAAGAAAATTTGGGAATAATGATAATTGATTAAATATATAATTTTTGTTTCCAATGATCGATAGATGTTGAAAACTGATAAATATTTCTTCATCCATAGTAATAATTGATTGAATATGATCTACTTTTTTATAAATCTCTTTTTTATGATTAATGCAATTTGTTATTTATTAACACACCTAACACAGAGAATTCGTAATCGTACTCAAAACCTGCCCGTTCAGTTGACGTGTCTTAATCGTACTCGACTTTTAAAATGATTATGAGCAAGATTAAGATTACGATTAAGACGGGTGCATTATATGAGTTATTAACCCACGTTACGAATATTATTTTTTATCATATTGAGCCCATCTGCTCGACATAAAATCCCGAGGGGATTGAAAGTGAATAGAGAATATACATAATATTGATTAATCAACACCAGCGGGGTTGAACATGCCCCTTCATATTTGGATAGTATTATTGATAAGCTCAGTAATTGACAAGGTTTTCAAAAGGATTATTTATGTGCTTAAGGCTTTTAATGTGATCTTTATCACTAATGGTAATCAATTAATAAAACGATTGTTTTTCAATTGCTTTTCCTTTTATTACTTATTAAGTTGATTGAAATTAATGTGTACCGGGGTATGATTGAATATCATAAGTTTCTATCCTTTATTCCCTTTAAATATTTTCCTTACAAAATCCAGTACCAATTTAAATCACTTCTTCTTGATTGATGAAAATTCAGATGTCTGAAAGGAAATATATCTTATAAACTCATATACATACAATCTTAGAAATAATAATGAAAGTTGCTTGAAATGGTAAGAAAAGAATTGCAAGTCCTTATAAAAAAATCAAATATCATAATTCTATTACTTACGCTATCAACTTTGATTTTTGTTGCGGTATATTTTTATTATCAGAAAGAAAAAGAGACATTATTCTATAGCACAAGTTCTGAATTAAAATCAATAGCAGAATTAAAACAGCTTGAGATTTCCAGTTGGTTTAGAGATGAATTAAGTGATGCGGAAGATATAAGTGAAAACAACTTTCTAAGTATTAAATTCTCGGATTTCCTCAAAACTCCTAGCAAGAAAATTGAGAATGAACTGAAAGCCCTTCTCAATCAAATTAAAATTGAGCACAATTATTCAGATGTCGTTTTACTCACAACCGATTTGGAAATTGCTGCTTCTACTAATAATTCGATATCGGTTTTGGATTCTAACCTAACTCAACTTTTACTCAAAGTTCATAATAGCAAAAAGACGCAAGCATCAAAACTACTTAATAATTCAAAATATAATAGTGCGGTCAATTTGTGTTTTGCGGCACCAATACTCAACACCAGCAATGAAACTTCCGGCAGCATATTATTTTTTAATGACGCAGATAAATATTTATTTTCCTTACTAAAAAGATACCCGCTTAAATCAAATACCGCAGAGACATATCTAGTAAGAAAACATGAAAATTCTATTTTATATCTCAGCGGTTTAAGACATCGCGCCAATACGGTTCTTAAATTAACCAGACCATTATCCAGAACAGATATGCCTGCAGTTCAGGCAACCTTAGGTCAATCCGGTATTATCGAGGGTAAGAACTACAGAGAAGTAGATGTATTGAGTTATGTGAGTCCAATACCGAATACAAATTGGTACATAATCGCTGAGATAGATCAAAGTGAAATTTTCGATGGTCTGGGTGCAAAATTAATAATGACAATTTTAGTATCAGCATTTATTCTATTCATAATAGTGAGTGGTTTATATCTTGTTTATAGTAAAAATCAGAGAAATATTTTCAGTCAATTATACAATAAGGAAAAAGAAGTACGAACAGAGCAAGAGAAATTCAAAATAACCATGGATAGCCTTGGTGAAGGTGTAATAACAGTTGACATTAACGGCAAAGTACAATACATGAATAGAGTAGCCGAATCTTTGACCGGTTGGGCTATCCGTGAAGCGCGTGGAAGAAATCTTGATGATATTTATCCAGTTAAAAACGAAGAAACGGGTCAGAAAGAAATCAATATTCTTAAAAAGGTATTAAAAGAAGGAATAGTAAAAGAGCTTGCTAATCACACCTTGTTGATTTCAAAAAACGGGAAGGAAATTCCGGTAATGGATACAGGGGCACCGATATTTGATGGCGCCGGTAATACTATTGGTATTGCCATTGCTTTTCAGGATGAAACTGAAAAGAGATATAATCAGAAAATACTTGCAGAAAGTGAAAAACGCTATAGGGGAACTCTCGACAATATGATGGAAGGCTGTCAGATTATTGATCATGAATATAGATATGTTTATTTAAACGATGCTGCCGTAAAACATTCGCATATGACCCGCGGTGAATTGATCGGCAATACTATGATGGAGGTTTATCCGGGAATTGAAAATACGCGTATGTTTTCCATTTTAAAATTATGTATGAAAAACCGTAAGTCACATACTCTAGAAAATGCTTTCACTTACCCGGATGGTTCAATCGGTTGGTTTGATTTGTCTATTGAACCTATTGAAAAAGGTTTATTTATTCTTTCCATTGAAATTACTGAAAGGAAAAAGAATGAACTCGCTTTACGGGAATCGGAAATTAAATTTAGAAAACTGGTCGAAGATATTGATGAAGTAATATTCTCAATTAATCTTGATGGACATGTTGAATACATCAGTCCTTCAATTGAAAAAGTATTAGGTTATAAACCTGAGAATATAATAGGACATTCAATAGAAAGAATTATTAGAAGACCGGTTTTTGAGGAGCTCAAAAGCCATATACATCATCTCACAGAAGGAGAAACTGAACCAATTAAAATTAAATTGAGAAGCTTGCATGGGGAAGAGAAATGGGTTAGAATTTCAAGATCACCGGTTTATAAAAATAATAAAATCGTAGGTATAAGGGGAACCATTTCGGACATTTCGCTCATAGTAAAAACTCTTGAAGAATTACAAAAAGCAAAAGATGAAGCCGAGGAAATTAACCGAATTAAAAGCAATTTCTTTGCTAATATGAGTCATGAATTGAGAACTCCGTTTGTTGGTATTATGGGCTACGCAGAGCTGCTATACGATACTCTGGATGATGAAGATCAATTGGAAATGGTTAAGGGAGTTCTGAGTACTTCTAAAAGAATGATGAATACGCTTACTAAAATATTAAATCTATCTAGACTGGAATTTACGGGAGTAAATCTCGACTTAAAAACAATTTCACTAAAAAAAATAATTGATAATTGTCATAAAGAATTTTTACCTGCTGCAGAAAAGAAAAATCTACATTTCAATTATAATATCAGTGACGACTCGATAATTCTTACTACCGATGAAAATATTCTCATGGAAATTCTGAATAACCTCGTAAGTAATGCAATCATTTATACAAATGAAGGCAGTGTTACAATTTCAGCCGGTATAAAAATGACGAGTGAAGAAGAAGTTGTTGAAATAAAGGTCGCTGATACCGGGATTGGGATAAGCAAAGAAAAACAGCAAATAATTTGGGATGAATTCAGGCAGGTCAGTGAAGGCACTACAAGGAAATATCAAGGCACCGGTCTTGGTTTATCTATAGTAAAAAAATATGCTCCTATTATCGGAGCAAAAGTTTTTTTAAACAGCGTGTTTGATAAAGGATCAACATTTATTTTAGATCTTCCGTTGAAGGGAATAAAGAGAAGTACAATTGACGATAAGGACGAACAGATTAAAGAAGAAATCCTTGAATTAAATAAAACCGATAAAAGAATTCTATATGTGGAAGACGATCCCGCAAGCAGAGATGTTATCACCAGGGCATTGAATAAATATTATGAAATTGACCTGGTTCCGAATGCAGAGAATGCAATAGCAATGGTTAGAGAAATTAAATATGCCGCTCTTTTAATTGATATTAATCTAGGAGAAGGTGCGGACGGAATTGAATTGGCAAATAGAGTCAAAGAATTTCCAGAATATAACAGTATTCCAATAATTGCTGTTACAGCATATGCTAGCGAGGAAGATAGAATTAACTGCTTGAATAATGGATTCACTCATTATATTTCAAAACCTTTTATGATGAATGATATTCTTTTGTTAATTGAAAAAACATTAAGCTGATTCGCTTTCTCCGCGCGGTACCTTCATGATATAATTGAGGTCAACAACTATTATTTGAAATATTGCTTTCCAGAATCCGCTGTACCTCATTCATCTAAAAATTTTTAGGAACAAAGACTTCGCTTCAGATTGGATTATTCATGATTTAAAAACAACTGATTAAATCTGGATTTGAGCAGTCAAGCCGAATTTTTTAGGCTACTTTGGGATATCCGAATAGATAAAGAAAAAACTCATTATTAAATTAAAAATTTGCATTTATTGTGGGAGCAGGCTGTCCGCCGAAGTTGATTTTTAACGCAGGCGGGAAGGATTCTCCCGCAGGGATGCCTGTGGCAGAACTACGACCCTCCCGACTCTGTTGGGATGCTCTAAACCAACGGTGCTGCATTCCACAATTTCTATTCTCATTTGATCTTTCTTTGTTTTCCTTCGTCCCATTTAAAATGAAAAAGCCGTTCAACATGAACGGCTTTTGTGGGAGCAGCCTGTCCGCCGAAGTTGATTTTTAATGCAGGCGGGAAGGATTCTCCCGCAGGGATGCCTGTGGCAGAACCTACGACCCCCTTACTTTTTGTCGGGATGCTCTAAACCAACGGTCCTGGATTCCACAATTTCTATTCTCATTTGATTTTTCTTTGTTTTCCTTCGTCCCATTTAAAATGAAAAAGCCGTTCAACATGAACGGCTTTTGTGGGAGCAGCCTGTCCGCCGAAGTTGCTTTTTAACGCAGGCGGGAAGGATTCTCCCGCAGGGATGCCTGTGGCAGAACCTACGACCCCCTTACTTTTTGTTGGGATGCTCTAAACCAACGGTACTGCATTCCACAATTTCTATTCTCATTTGATTTTTCTTTGTTTCCTTCGTCCCATTTAAAATGAAAAAGCCGTCCTAATTGAACGGCTTTGTGGGAGCAGGCTGTCCGCCGAAGTTGCTTTTTAACGCAGGCGGGAAGGATTCTCCCGCAGGGATGCCTGTGGCAGAACCTACGACCCCTTTACTTTTTGTCGGGATGCTCTAAACCAACGGTCCTGCATTCCACAATTTCTATTCTCATTTGATT
>JAIOZI010000023.1 GCA_021740785.1 Melioribacteraceae bacterium | reverse complement strand
TAGCCACGGCAAGCGAAGAACAATCATCCACGGCAGAACAGATAAGTAAGAGTATAGAAGGAATAAGCTCTGTAACGCAGCAGTCGGCAGCGGGAACACAGCAGATAGCAAGAGCGGCAGAAGATCTGAACAGGTTGACTGAAAACCTGCAATCACTGATAGGAAGATTTAAAGTTTCTGATCATAGACACTACGAACATTCTGATGGACCCGAATACTCAATCAGATCAAATGGAAAATTGATCAATTCATAATAGTACTTTGTAAAGAGGGAGGTAAAAACCCCCTCTTTTTATATTAGCATGCACGGGTTCAGTAATGCATTCAAAAACAACATTCAAATCACACTCATTGCTTCCAATAAATCAGCAATAGCATTCGGAATACGATCCCAAATTTTTTTCTAGTCACCAAGTTCTATCATAACATTCAAAATTTATCCAAGTTGGAATTTCTTTTATTTAGCCCAAAAAATTCATTGGAAATAAATTTTTTGCCGTTGCCGCTCATAAAATGTTTTATTAAAACATTTTATGTTGCGGGATTAACCCCGACAATTTGTAAGAAAAATATTTTACTCAAATCACGAATTCCAAAATTTCTATATGGCTAAGTATTTGATATTTCTCAACTTACAAATTGTCGGCCTGAAGGGCAGATTTTCCAATGGAAAATCTGGGTTTAGTTTTGTTATCTTTGAATTTCCTATCTCAATTATATATTGTAATAGTAGAATTTAATAAAGAAGAGAATTGTTTGTAATGAATGAACCTCTTGATTTTTGTCGTGTGAAAAATATTAACGAAAAAGGATACGGATTTTTAAAAAGTCTTTATTATCCCGGGGATATTTTTTTTCATTTCTCACAGATCAAAAAGGAAGATTTCCTCGATAAGTTGAACGATTTGAAGAGAGGCGCATTTTTTCTTTATTACACTTCAAAAGCTCAGAAAGACGGAAGAAGAAAAGTGTCAGCGTTATGGTATTCTATTGAAGCTGTTCCGAAAATTCTTATACCCGAATTTTCCGAAAGAATTATAAGAGAATTTAATGAAGGGAATACAAATCTCTATGATTTAATATATGTATTTGATCAGCTTAAGAAAAACCTTCTAATATCGGAAACTCAAATTCATGATGTACTGGCATCGAATAAAATAAGAAGATTACCGACGACAATATTAACTTCATTGGATGATAATGAAATAAAAAAGTTGGGTGAAATACTAAACATCGACCAGCTAAAACGAAGCAATGATCCACCCTTTTGGCTTGAAGATTTTCCCGGAGTTTAAATGTCGGCAATTAAAAACACGATTTCCGGAATAATAATTTCAGCCGGCTTCTCATCACGTATGGGTAAATTCAAACCGCTGATGATTTATAACGACCTGCCGTTTATAATAAACATTCTTTTAAAAATGAACCCGGTTTGCAGAGAAATCATTGTGGTAACAGGGTATCAGAGCATAAGGATGAAAACGGAAATAGAAAATTATCTTTTGCATCCGGAAATTCTACCCGCCGGAATTGTAAACAAAAAAATAATTGAACAGAATAAATCTTTGTTTGAAAAGGTGAAAATTATATTCAATACTAATTATAAAAAAGGAATGTTCACTTCGCTGCAAAAAGGATTGGGCGAAGCATCACATGATTGGATACTTTATCATTTCTGTGATCAACCGGATATTCCTAGCGAATATTATTCGGAGTTTACAAAACAAATTGATGTAGAATATAATTGGATTCAGCCTGCATACAGCGGCAAAAAAGGTCACCCAATACTGTTTAACAGTGAAGTAAGCAAAATGATTAAAGATTCATCTGCAGATTCCAATTTGAAAATAATTAGTGAAAATAAAAATATAAGAAAGAAGATATGGAACTGTACTTATCCGCAGGTATTAAATGACATTGACACGGTTGAAGATTATAAAAAGCTTGGTAAGCATTAATCATGATCGCAAGCGCAGCTTAAGTTTCCGGAATTTACTTTTTCAAAAGCTTCCCGTCCCTCTTTAAAAGCAAAATAGGCAATACCAAGCGAACCGGCAGCATCAATATATCCTATTTGAAATATCTCAAACATTCCGCTGGAAAATAATAGTATGAATGAAAGATAGAAACAAGTCCGGGTACAATTAGCATCCGCAATTATAGCATCTGAGTTAATTTCTTTTCCGATTTTTAATTTTGCATTCATCAAAAAATACATTGTTATTACCGAAATAGCTGATACGATTATTCCGACAAGTGTTGTTTCGGGCGCCGAATTATTTATAACACTCAATAGTGATCCAATCACTAATCCGCCTGAAAGTATATAAAAACTTATTCCCGTAGTTTTTAAAGCCGTTTTTTCAAAAGCATCCCTTGTGATTACTTTTGAAAACTTCATTCGAAAAATCATGTGTGCGATACCTATCCCTGAAATAACTTCAACGAAACTATCAACACCAAAACCGAACAGAGCAAGAGTTTCATCTTCAAGACCGAAAAATATTGAAATGACACCTTCGGCTAAATTATAGAATATTGTAATAAAGCTTAGGTAGAGAGCAATCTTTAATTTATTTCCCATTTTAAAACTTTTTTTTATTTACATAAGTGAGATTATAAGTATTTTTAATATATTCTAATTCCTCAAACCGTAATATGTAAAAAAAATTCCCATTGTCCCATTACTAAACAGAATTATTCATCTGTAAGTGATGTTAACAATATGAATTGTTTAGTTTAAATTCTGCTTAAGATTTATTAGATTATAGGAAGCTTCTTCCATTTGGTTTTTTAAAAATGTGATCTCTGCTTTTTTAAAGTTATATATATATTGATGATAAAAGTCAGACTATCATTATTTAGGAGCAAGCCTTCGATGCAAATAGAACAGAAAATTTATTCAAGAAGTAAGGGGTGGAGTTCATTAAGATCAAACATAGAAAGTAAAGAACCTCACTTGATAATTATTTTCGGCAATAAATTGTTGCTCCGGGATACTGATTTAATTCGCTCTCTCAAAAATGATTATAATTGTGAAGCGATTATCGGTTGTTCAACTGCCGGGGAGATTCATCTTGATAATGTGAGCGACAACTCATTAGTTGTTAATGCAATACACTTTAATAACACCAAGGTAGAATGTGCAAAGGTGGAATTAAAAAATACTACCGACAGTTATAATGCAGGAGTTAAACTAGCAAAATCATTTCCGCATCAAAATCTTAAACATGTTTTTGTGCTCTCCGACGGAATTAACATAAATGGTAGTAATCTAGTTTATGGAATCGCAGATAATCTTCCGGCAAATGTAAATATTACAGGCGGACTTTCAGCAGATGAAGATAAGTTTAAGGAAACAGTAATTCTTATGAATGACCAGGTCGAATCTAAAGTAGTTGTTGGCGTTGGATTTTACGGCGATAACTTAAAAGTTAGCTGCGGTTCATTCGGCGGATGGGACCCATTTGGCCCTGAACGAATAGTAACAAAATCAGAACAGAATATAGTTTATGAATTCGACGGTAAACCATCATTAGAATTATACAAAAAATATTTGGGCGAATACTCCAAAGACTTACCTGCTTCCGGGTTATTGTTCCCACTAAGTATCAGATTACCGGATGGCGAAAACAGGTTAGTTAGAACAATTTTATCGATAGATGAAAACAATCAGAGTATGATTTTTGCTGGTAACGTGCCTCAGGGCTCATTCGCAAGATTGATGAAAGCAAATTTTGATAGATTATTGGATGGCGCCGTTGAAGCCGCTAATACAGCTTTAGAAGCATTTCAAAATATAAAACCGCAGTTTATGATTTTGATAAGCTGCGTTGGCAGAAAATTGATTCTAAAACAAAGAGTTGATGAAGAAATTGAAGGTGTTAAAGAACGCGTTGGTCCCGGACCTGTAATTACCGGGTTTTACAGTTATGGCGAAATTGCACCTTTTAAAAATAATAGTAAATGTGAACTTCATAACCAGACAATGACAATTACAGCATTCGCTGAACAATTATGAAAAATCTACATTCATTGCTGAAAAGACAATTGAAGCGTCATCTAAATGATATTGATGAAATTCCTAGTGAATTAAAAAATTTGATTGAAGCAGTGAACCTGGCATATCATCAGTTTGATGCAGATAGAAATATGCTCGAAAGATCCCTTGATCTTAGTTCTGAAGAATTACTCTCAGCTAACAGGGAATTAGAAGCGCATAGACGACATTTGGAAAATTTAGTTGAGGAAAGAACAAAGGAATTAAGAAGTACTAATAAAAAACTAAAGCATGAAATAAAGGAAAGAACAAAGGTTGAGAAAATTCATCGAGGGCTTCATAAGATTTCAAATGCAGTATTCGAAGTTGAAGGGCTGAAAGATCTTTTTAAGGCTATTCATAAGATTCTTTCAGATTTTATCGACACATCAAATTTATTCATTGCGCTTTACAATAAAGAGGATGACACTCTTTCACTTGCGTACTATTCCGATAGTGTTGACAAGTTTAAAAAATTTCCGGCAAAACAGACGCTCACATCATATGTAATAAAAACCAATAAACCACAACTACTTTCACTGGAGCAAATATATAAATTAAAAGATGATGGAATTATTGATTTGGTAGGCACTCCATCTAAGATATGGCTCGGAATTCCAATGCGTGTCGGTAAAGAAGTAAAAGGCGCGATTGTTGTGCAAAGCTATACGGATGAGAAGGCTTTTAATGAATCCGATTTACAATTACTGAGTTTTGTTTCAGCTCAAATAGGGCTTTCCGTTGAAAGGAAACAAGCTGAGCAAGATTTAAAAGAAAGTGAAAACAGATTTAAAAATTTAGCTGAAAGTATTACGGATATCTTTTTCGCCCTGGATAAAGATTATAAAATTGTCTATTGGAATAAAGCATCGGAATTTAATTTTAATCAAATATCAAAAAATGTTTTAGATAAAACAATATTTGATGTACTACCGCAAATTAATACGGAAAAAATTTGTGAAGTATTTCAAAGGGTAATTAATCAACAGACTCCGCACAACTTTGTTTACTCAGATAATCTAAAAGGTAGGAAAAAGTTTCTTGAACTAAATGTTTATCCTGCTAAAAACGGCTTATCGATTTTTATAAAAGATATTACAAAGGATAAACTTGCCGAACATGCCTTTAAACGATATACGGAGGAATTAGAGGAACTAAATGCGAATAAAGATAAATTTTTCTCTATCATTGCGCATGATTTAAAAAGTCCGTTCAATTCACTTCTCGGTCTGCTGGATATATTACTAGAAGATATTGATGACTTAGAGAAGAATGAAATTAAAGAATTTGTTCAATCTATCAATCATTCATCACGAAAAATATTTAATTTAATTCAGAACCTGCTGGAGTGGTCGAGAATTCAAACAAATAGATTTGAATTTAAGCCTGCTTATCACAAACTCGTTCCGATTATTAATGAATTAATGGAATTGTATGAACCAATTGCACGGGAAAAAGGAATAACATTAGAGAATCAAATTACTACTGATTTAGAAGTGTATTGCGATAAAAACATGCTGGAAGTTGTTCTGAGAAATTTAACGTCGAATGCAATTAAATATACAAAGAGAGGCGGAAATATTTGGTTATCCTGGGAGGATACAAATGCAAACCATATAATTATTAATGTCGTGGATAACGGTGTGGGAATTGAAAAAAATAGAATCGATAAACTTTTCATACTTGGAACTAACACTTCAACACAGGGGACTAATAATGAAGAAGGAACCGGTTTGGGATTAATTTTATGCAAAGAATTTATTGAGAAAAATGACGGGGAAATCTGGTTCAGGAGCGATGAAGGGGAGGGAAGTATGTTCTCGTTTACAATTCCACGCAGGAATTTGTAGTTCATTCGATTAGTATTATCATAAATAATGACGATAAATTTTACCCAATAAAAAAGCCCGGCTTTAACCGACGGTAAGTAAATAAATCAAATAATAGGCTTCGCCCCATCATAAGATATTCAATGTGGCTAAAGCCATTTTAATTTTTAATTACTTCTTCCGTCCACTAAAGTGGACGGCAATAGAGAACTTGTTTTATTTTCCATTGCCGTTGACTTTAGTCAACGGAATAAAGTTACAATAATACTCTGGGCTTCAGCCCCATCATAAGATATGCAACCTGGCAAAAGTACTTGTAACTATTCATTTTCCCTGCCTTATACATTCCAACAATTTATAAAATTAGGAATTGTATAATGGGCGCTGCATTTCACAATACAGGAATAATAAAAAAGCCCGGCTTCAAAATGAGACCGGGCTTTTAATTTTAAATCACAACTTGTTTACTTAAGTAAAAGCATTTTCTTAGTTTCAAAGAAGCTGCCGGCTTGAATACTGTATAAGTAAACACCGCTGCTTAACTGTGTAGCATCAAATTCAAATACATGGAATGATGCATCAAGTTCTTTGTTGATCAAAGTTGCAACTTCCTGTCCAAGGATGTTATACACTTTAAGCGTAACTAATCCTGCTTCCGGAATCGCAAATTTGATAGTTGTTGTTGGATTAAACGGATTCGGGTAATTTTGGAACAGTGCATATTTTTCCGGCACTGCATCATCATTAACTGCATCCGGAATCATAAAATCTTCCGTTGATCTTGGAAGCAATTGATAACCTTCAAAATAAGGAGAACTGTTATCGTACTGTCCGACTATCGTTACGATATCACGCGGCCATGAAGGTTCTTCGGCGCCGCATATATCGGTATCTGCATCTATTCTAACTACAACCGTATCACCATCAACGTAAAATTCAAGATTTGATCCTGAGCCCTGGCAATCCCAAGGAGTTGTACTTGAGAGTGTCATGTTGTCGATTTTAACTAACATTCCTTCATACATTTCAGGATCACTGTAAAATTCGGGAATAGTTAATACAACCGGTTCGGGAACGCCGACTTCACCGTTATCTGTAATATCGGCAGAAGAATCAGGCATTATTTCAATGAGACCGTTATAATTTGCAATTCTTCCGATAACCGTATAATTAAAACCGTTCACCAATTCAGGTGTTGAGAAGTAATTATTGAATATTGAAACGCCAGCGGTAGAATCCTGCAGGTACCCTTCCAATCTTCCGGTTGAATAAGTACCGCTTCCGGCAGTAACCGTACCCGTAACCCTAACATACAAATTATTATATGTTGGCGAGCCGTCTTCGTTCAGCGCTTTAGCAACAGCTATTTCAGTATTGCCTGCAAAGAATGAAACGACTCCGCTTGTATCCGATTGGGGCTCGGCGGCATTATCAGTAGCAACCACTGCATACGATACTAAGCTGCCGTCGCCGTACATAGTAGCAGGGATCGTACCTTCATAGAAATCACCGGATGTATTGGTCATTGCAGCAGCCATTTCTACGCCGTCAGCAACATAGAATAAAGTAACGCTTGTTATGCCGTTATCATCGGTTACTTCTGCAGTTACAACAGTATTTTCTTCAGCAGTAGGGAGTTTAGGAGATCGGCTCATACTTTCAACATTCGGCGGGAAGTCAAGTTCGATAGTAGGAACGCCGGTCATTTCAATTTCGTCGACTCTCCATCTTCTGCTTGCCGACATTTCAGGAGGATGTTCACTGTAATGGAATGCCAAATATGTGCTTTCACCATTTAGGAATGAAAGATCAACACTGATTTTTGTCCATGCACCTGAAGTTTCGGGAGATGTAAATGGAATTGCTGTCCATGATGCAACTGTAGGATCACCGCTACCGGAATAATCTTCTGAATACTCAAGTGTCAATTCACCGTCTTGACCATAAGTCCATTGTAACCAGAATGAAATTGACTCACCTTCAAAGATTGAAAAATCAACTTCAGGAGAAATAAGATAATCATTATCCGGTTCATCATCATAAGGATAACCGTTCATTTCGGCATACCCGTCGGTACCGTTTGCACCGCCTCCGCCAAGCTGGGCAGTCCACACATGAGGACCTGCAACACTGTATTCTGTCATCGAACCTAAGCCTGTTTCAAAATTCTCGCTGCCGATAACAACAGGCTGTTCACCAGTTGAATCAGAAGCGGCAGGAACTTCCCCGTCGGTTTTGTAATCAATTTGGGTTCCATCATTTGTATAAGAATAAATCTGGAAATAATAGAAAGAGTTAGGCGTTAGATCGCTGAATCCGCCTTGTTCAACACCATAGGGAACATTGATAGCGCCTGAGCCGTCTGAGAAATCGTTATCGTTATCTACAGGAGTTCCATCAACAGGAAGTGTGAATGAATCTTCGTCGCTGCCAAGAATTAAATATCCACCTGGTAATTGATCGCCGGCAGCATCAGTCCAAGTTAATGAAATACTTGTCCCGATTCCTTCAGCAGTGAAGTTAGTTGGAAATTCACTTGGTTCCGGATCAGGTAATTCTCTAGGTCCGGGATGAACGCCTAAATAAATAAATACATCCTGCGGATAAACAAGCCACTGTGAACTCGCAGAATCTGTGCCTGCTGATTCCGCCCAGTCGGTTGTTCCCATCATTACATCTTCTTTCCGTACTAATGTATGTTCGGCAGTTGCATCAGTAACACCGGCAACTTCCCAGCCTGTTCCGGGATCAACGCCGGTTGCCTCGCCAAATACATCTATTAAATTCCAAACAGAACCATCATATTTCTCTAAAGCGATATAATCATCACCGTTATAGAAAGTCATTGAATGGGTTGTATCAGCTTGATCTAAAATCTCTTGAACTGCGCTTGAATTTGCAATAACGTAAACATCGCCTGCAGCCAATTCACCGACAAACTGTAATGTATCTTTTGATGTCGACGTACCGCCGTTATTCCAGCGAACCATTCTGTAGGTTGAAAAATCCACTGCAGCAAGTTTCGGATTGTAAATTTCCAATGCTTTGTTATTGCCGCTTCCTTCGATGTACTCCGAAATAAAGAGATCGGCTTCATACATTACTTCGGATATCTCAGTAGAATCGCGCGGTTCAATTTTGAATGCACCGAATGAATAAGTCAGCGGACCCGTAACAGAATAATTTGTTCCAAGAGTTGGTGTAAATGTGTAAAACATATCATCAACAACTACTTGACCGGAACCGTCATCAATAGCCCATTCTCCGAATCCTAAATCATCATCGGTACAAACGCCTACTGTTGTTACCAAAACACTTTCATACATTTCATCATTAAGATCATTAGTTCCAACCGGCGCCGGCATCGGAAGAACCACATCGGCAGCCATCACTGAATAATCTTGGACATTCGTTAATTCAGTTAATCCGTTATATTCATCGACCTCGGCAACTATCATTGCAGAATCACCAACAACAGCCGAGTGACCGTTACTGTAAACATAAATACCGTTCCATGCTCCCATTCCATCTTGTAAGAAGAATGCACTAGAACTAGTTGCAGTAACAACGCCGGATGTTGCAACAACCTGTCCGAAATAAGCTGAAGAATCAGTTTCTGTAAACTGGATATCATATATACTCAAGTTTTCAATTTCCATGATATCTGTGGAATCTCTCGGTACTAATTTATAATCTCCGAAGGAGTAAAAATTCGGTGCGGTAATTACGTAAATGTTACCTTCGGTGGGTGTGTAAGCGTAGAACACATCATCAACTCTTAATGGAACTCCGGAATCGTCAACAATAGACCATTCGCCGAATCCAAGATCTGCCGCATCACACATTCCTTTTACAGTTAAGAGAACACTTTCATACATTTCGGCATTTGCAGAATCAGTAGGAACTTCAACAGGTGCGGGCATTGCAACACCGGAAGCATGAACGGTATATTCTTCAACCGAAACTAATTCCGTTAAACCGTTATATTCACTAACTGTAGCTACTAAAGTAGCTGAGTCGCCGACGACTGCTGAGTGACCGGAACTGTAAACATAGATTCCGTTCCAGGCGCCGGTTCCGTCCTGTAAGAAATATGCCGAACTAGAGGCAGCTGTAACAACGCCGGTAGTCTGTACATACTCGCCGTTATGAGGAGAATCGCCTTCACCGCCGTCTACTGTTTCTTGAATTTCAGCAATTGTGTATACAGTTGCTGTAGGAGGAGCAGTTGTTCCGGGATGAATTCCGATATAATCGAAATTGTCTTTACCGTAAATAATCCACTCGGAATTATCATCAGTGGTGCCTGCTGATGCATCCCAATCGGAATTACCGGTTGTAACAGATTCTTTTCTTACCAGTGTGTGATCTTTGGTTCCTTCCAAAGTATCGCCAACACTCCAGCCGTTGCCCGGATCAACAAAGTCATAACGCCCAATAATATCAATTATCGTTGTATCTACTCCATCAATCTGAACCAAAGCTCTAACATCATCGCCGTTATAACCCATTAAAAATCCCGATGAATCATAAGCCATAATTTCATCAGCTTGTGTTAGAATTGAAGCGCTTGCCCCGCTATTAGCCATCACCCAAACACTATCGGGTTCAAGAGTTGCGCCTTCGGGGAATGAATGCATGCCGCTCCATGGATTACCGTTGTAATTCGTGAGAATATTTAATGTGGTTAAATCCACTGCTGAAGGTCCGGCGTTATAAATTTCCAGCGCCTTGTTGTTGCTGCTTCCTTCAATGTATTCCGAGAAGAACACATTTGGCAATGCCGGTGTCGGCATTCCGGGATGTGCGCCGAGATAATCAAATATATCCTGATCATAAACGATCCATTCCGAATCTTCTGTTGTAGTACCTGCCGAAACTAACCAATCAATATTTCCGGTAGTTACCGTTTCTTTTCTAACCAGGGTATGGTTAGCAGTTGCAGTAGTAACTCCTGCAACATCCCAGCCGGAACCGGGATCTTCATCGGGAATTCCGATAACATCAATTATAGTTGTATCGCCGGCGCCAATATAACCGATAGCCCTTGCATCATCACCGTTATGATGAACGACACTCGGGTAGGCTAAAATTTCATCCGCTAAAGCTGTATCAAAATAACCGGTAAAATCATCGTTCGTAATAATAACCCAAACGTCGCCCGGTTCAATTGATGCTTCAGCAGGAAAATTATGATAGTATTGCCAGCCGCTTCCATTAGTTGACTGCATAATTACATAATCAGTTAAATCTACTGCTGTCTCGGAAGCATTGTATATCTCAAGGGCTTTTCTACTTGAGCCTCCTTCAATATACTCCGAAAAGAATAGATTTGCTTGCGCTTGTAATACTCCAGCAATCAAAAAAAGTAAGAATGAAAGTCTTACGATTTTTTTCATTGTACCTCCTCGTACTGTTTGTTGAATTAATATGTTTTTTATTTTTCCTCTCCTATCTAACTAATATCATTTTCTTCGTCTCTCTGAAGATTTCTCCGCCTGTAACCGGCACGGCTTCTATTGAATAAAAATAAATTCCGGATGCAACATTTTGAGCATTCCACTCTACTTTGTAGTTCCCGGCTGATTTTTTCCCGTTAACCAAACTTTGGATTTCTCTTCCGAGTAAATCATAAACTTTAATACTCACAATACTTTGTGAGGGTAAGCTGTAAACAATATTCGTAGATGGATTAAACGGGTTCGGGAAGTTCTGCATCAACCTGAATTCATTTGCTTGCAGATTTTCACCTTTTACATAAACCGGTTCGCCGAAATCGAATGATGCAACAACCGGAAGGTGATCGGAAACATCGTGCAGTGCATCGGCAACATCAGTACTTACTGCAGAGTTTGTACCTTCGTTAATGGATTGATTGAAATGATTCCCGTCATTACCGAACGCATAATAGGAGCCAGTAACATAATCTATACCGCCTGTATTTTTAATGCTGGCTGAAATCAAAATCTGATCGAATCGATCATCCAATCCGCCGGTCGCACCGCCGTCACCGAAATTATCTGTCCTGGTTGACTGTGTGTGTATATCTTCAAATGCAGAATTGTTATGCCAGCCGCCCGATCTGTTGATAGGATCGAGGAAATATCCTGGAGTCGTCTGATCAAGCAGCTTTTGATATGCCGGCTCCCATGAATTGTAAATATTAAAATCACCCATAACTATAAAATAGCTGTTTGATGTCAATTCGTCAGTAACATTCCGCAGTTCAGTAACTTCATCTAATCTTCGTTGTTCATTATCAGAGCCGGATGAGGCTTTCAAATGGACGCCGTAAATCAAAACAGTATCCAGTGTAAATTTATGCACCAGCTTAAATTCATTTATGTCCCTTAATGTTGTTGAAATTGGCGTATGGCTTAAAAACTCAATTAGCGAATCTCTGTAAAAAAGCGCTCTTTCGTCGTCGGGACTCTCAATAAACGTTGCCGCTTTAAATTTACTGCCCAAAACATCGGACTGAAATTGATCTGCCCCCGATTGGCTAGAAATTTCCTGAACAACCACAATATCCGGCTGTATCTCATCCATTATGAGTTCGAATTTTGGATTACGGAAGAATGAATTGTTCGGGTAGTTTAAAATATTGTATGAAACGATTTTTATAATTTCTTGTGAATAGAGTGATGTGGAAACAAATAAAAGAAGAGTAAGTAAGTAGAAAAATTTTTTCATTAAACACTTCCTAACTTTTTTGAGAAATAAGAATAAATATATATCGTAAAGATCGTATCAATAATCTATCTAATCAATTTCAGTAGAAAGGATAAACCTTAATATCCTATCGTTATTTGTATCCAATACATACAATGTTTTATCGTAATATGCAACTGCATGCGGGCTGTCGAATATTTCGCTTCCGCCGAATGATGTTAATTCATCGCCAAATGTGCTGAACTTGAATACAGAATCTTTCCCGGCATCAGCCACAAAAATATTACCCACGTTATCCAATGCTACATCTTCAGGCTGCATGAATTTATTTACAATCATTAAATCGGAAGAAAAAGCCGAAAGCCTGCTCTGGTAACCTGTGAAATCCTGAGTCTCTACATAACGAAGCCACTGAGTTTTGAAGCTGTTATCGCCGGTTAATGTCATAATAAAATCACGGGATGAATTATTAAATGTAGTGAGTGAACTAATATTGTATGCTGACATTAATCCCGTACCAACCGGCTGAAACGAGGGGAGTGCACCTACTAGTGTGTCTCGTTTTGTTCCGTCGGTCAAAGTTTTCTTTCTGAAAATTAATATTACATTATCCGGATCGATTGGATTATTATTTTCGGGACCGGTACGTGAGACATAAAATGAGTTATCTGAAAAAACGGCAACCCCGGTATATTTCCTATTCGGTTTATTATAATCGAAACTTGATTTAGGAAGAATACGTGTAATATTTGCGCTTCCTATTTGATGACCGGCATCAACCAAATTAATTTTATAGACTGCGCCTAACTTAAGAGGCGACCCGTTGATTGTTGTATCGAACTCGGCACAGACAATTAAATTAAGCCGATAATCCTGAGCTATTGCCACCGGTTTTTTTATTTCAATGGCGCCTAGAAATTCACCGGCAATGTTCATCATAACAACTCTGTCGTTCTCGGTATCAGCGATATAGAGAAAAGTTTCTCTTCCAACAATCATATCCTGAGGTTTATTAAAACCTTCCCATATCGGAAACTGCTGAATATAAACCGTATCACCTATGTTTGAAGTGTTATCGTATGCATAATCGAATTGTGTTACATCAAATTTATCGGCACATGATGTATAAAAAACCGTCATAATCAAAAGCGAAAGTATTAGAATAATTTTTTTCATGTTTTGTTACAGTCCTAATAATAATGAGAATCTATGAGCTGAACCGAGTCTTGAATAATCGGCAAAAGCATAATCAAAGGTGATATCCGCCACACTCATCGGAACGTGTACTCCGGCGCCGAAACTATAATGCTGACCTTCCACATTAAACTTATAGCCGCCTCTTAGATAAACAATTTCCCGCCATGCATATTCAGCGCCCGCAGAGACGTTTTCACTGTTATCGTTCGGGTGATTAAGCTGAACAGACGTAGTTAAACGATGCTCTTCATCTTGATACGGTTCCATTGCAATCCCGATTCTAAAAATTGTAGGAGGGGAGAATGACTGCCATCCGGATTTTTTCCGGTTACCGAAAAGAACAACTTCTCCGTCGGGAGTGAGTTCGTTTCCAAAGTTAGAAATTGTCACAGCAAAACGAGTAGTTCCCAAGCCGGTCCAATAATAAGTACCGAGATCAATCATTAACCCGCGCATTTTTAATTTATCCAGCGTCTCCTCTATATAACGAATTGTTCCACCAAAACTAAACTGCTCAGTCATCTTACGTGAATAAGTAAGTGCAATCGCAATATCTCCGAATGAAAAATATTCACCGGTACCAAACGGCTGTACTTCGGTAGTAACCGGCATATCTTCCATGTGCAAAGCAGTGAAAGAAAGACCGACTACATCATTAGTTGATAGATGATAAATTCCGCCGATAAATTCATGACTTATATCAACCAACCATTCATTGTGCGAAATAATAAATTCGTTTCTTGTAGTTTGTGCCAGTCCGGCAGGATTCCAGTAAAGTGCTGATGCATCATCAGCAATGGCAACAAATGCATCACCCATCGCCGAAGCTCTGCCTCCGACACCAATCTTAAGAAATTGTGCTGTAGATATACCTGCCCGCTGCCCGCCGAGTGTGGGAAATAATTGGGCAAAGGAGTTAGAACTTATCAATACTCCGATAAAGGTTATTATAATAGTTAATTTCTTCAATTAAACATTTCCTTTTAATTAACAATACTCGTAATAATATATCAAGTAACAATATTCAATAATTCTCAAATGATGATTATTGAACTTGGTACGGAAAAAAATCAATTAACAAAAAACAAATGACAAATAAATCACAAATCACAAAAACCAAGAATCAAATGATGATTATTGAACTTGGTACGAAAAAAATCAAATAACAAAAATCAAATGACAAATAAATCACAAATCACAAAAACCAAGAATCAAATGATGATTATTGAACTTGGTACGGAAAAAAATCAATTAACAAAAAACAAATGACAAATAAATCACAAATCACAAAAACCAAGAATCAAATGATGATTATTGAACTTGGTACGGAAAAAATCAAATAACAAAAATCAAATGACAAATAAATCACAAATCATAAAAACCAAGAATCAAATGATGATTATTGAACTTGGTACGAAAAAAATCAAATACATTCCAGGTAATAATTTCATTTTAGAGATTCATTTTGATTTTACCAATATTGATGAAAAAATTTTCTTCAACTCATCAGATTCATTTATTAATGCTATTGCTTCGTCTTTATTTTCCAAATTATTAGTCTCATTAATTAATCTTAGCCAATGTTTCGATTCTTTTGTTTCTTTAAGACTTATCTTTATTCTCATAATAAAATCTTTTTTACCAAGAGATTCATTTGCTTCAATATAATTAGCTCCAACACTGCCGGAAGCTTTTATTAATTGCCTGGAATCTTCAGTATTTGCAATTGATCTTGGTAATGTTTTAACAAATAATCTAACTCTCTTAGCAAATTGAAATGTTCTTTCTTCAAGATCATATCGATTTTTATTATTCGAATTTTCTTCTCTTAACATATCTCGTTATTTATTCCATTTACTTTTTGTTTCTAGTTTCTTTTCAATTTGCTTTTTTTTGTTTTTTACTTTTTGCTATTTGCTATTTGCTATTTGCTCTTTGATCATTATTTGCTATTTGCTTTTTGCTTCTTGTTTCTTGCTTTTTTCTATCTGTATCTTCTCACTTATTTTTTATTAAATTAGAATCTTAAACTCAGACCAAACTTCACATTTCTATTCGTTAAATAACGAGCCGGATTAAATGGATAAGGAGAAATAGGAGCTTGTAAATCCGGGTATAAAGGATCATTCCAACCGTTTGGTGTCGGATCTCCGTACTCATACGCTTCCCCGGTAACCGGATTAATGATCGCCGAATTTTCTATATCAAGCAGATTATTTACTTCAACGAAAACCGACATTTTCAATCCGCCGAACGTAAAATATTTTTCAATATTCATATCAATCCAAAACCAATTATCACCGATTTCACTGTACCGGTTCGATCGGTCATAATCATATTCCGGGCGACCATCGGGATCGTATGATCCCAAGAATAAGGCTTTAGTATATCTTTTCCCGGATTGGAAAAATGCCCGTGTATAAATATTTATATCATCTAAAATTCCTGGTGCAAACCCAAATAATGGTTCCCCTTTCTCGATGTAAAAATTCAAACTTGCCGAAACGGTAAAGGGTCTGTCCCAAGAAACAAATTCCTCTTTAATTGTTTCATCAAGATCGCCGCGTAATATCAAAACGCCTTCTTCAGCGGATGAACTCTTACCTGTAACAATTGCATAAGAGAAAGTGAACATCCCGGTGAACCATTTTCCCATTCGTTTTTTGTACTCGAGTTCCAATCCCCTGGAACGCGCATAATCAAGATTAGCATATGTAATGAACGACTGATTTGCAAAACGGGATGATTGAATTAATGCGGTACGGGTTCTTACATAATCGAAAATATCTTTGTAATAAGCTGTTACCGTCAAAACATCATTTTGAGTAAAAGTAGTTTTCAATCCCAACTCATATGCAACAGTCGTTTCCGGGTTTAAATTCGGGTTGCCGAATTTCTGAAACGTTGATTGTGCGCTGGTTGGATTTAATTTTGCATAAACAAATTGCGGGCGCGGCCATTTGCTGAAATGACCGTATGAGAAAAATAGAATTTGATTGTCAGTCACAGGATGGGAGATACCGAGTCTTGGACTTATACGCGCTTTAAATCTTCTATCCCCGAACCATCCGAATGAATCTTCATTGTATCTTTCTCTTATTTCATCCGGTATAGTTACAACATCCGGGTTATTGACCGCATCATCAACATATTTACCAGGGAACCAGTAATCCATTCTCAATCCGAAGTTTAATATCATACCGCTGAAATTGATATTGTCCTGTGCATAAAATGATCCGCGGGCAGGAAAAACTTTATATATATCATTATTCAATCCGAGTTCGCCGATCCAAGGACGGTAAATATCGATTTGCTGCATTTCCTGAAGTACAATATTGAAACCGGCTTTAAATTTATTTTTCTCATCGAAGAAACTTGTAACATCACCCTTGAAAGATAATTCTTCAATGTAATGATCGCGCCAGGTTGAAGGATTACCGACATCCCACAAACCGTCACCGGGAATTACACCTATTGTATCCCCGTCAGAGTTATAATATTCAATCGGGAATGTTACGATATCTTTTGGTTCAGTGTATTGATTCCACGAAATACCGTTTGCATCAGCACGCAGATTTGAGAAAAAATGATTTATTTTGAATTCATAAAATGTTTTCGAGTTGAGCGTGTGTGTCCAGCTTAAAGAATTGTATTTGTTGTTATGTGTAAAAGTGTTTGCATTATCAAGTATATTCTGGTATGTGTATTGATAACCCGGACTCGGTTCCACATATTCCAAATTAGCCTGCAGTGACTGCGAGTTTTGGTTAATGTTTACCGATTGATTGTAGGAATAAACGAGTTTCATCGTAGGACTAATATTATAAGTCATTTTACCGAGGAAGAACCAGCTATTTTCCGCACGGGGAGCAAACCTGCTGCCGTAAAAGGTTGAAGACACTAATTGGTTTGCAGTCGGTTTATACATTCCTTGAGTTATTCCGTCGGAAAGCCCCACATAAAAACTCGAAAAGAAAGATAATTTTCCCGGGATCTGAATTCCAAGGGCAGGTAATAAAAATCCGGTTAACGGTTCGGGTCCGCTGAAATTAGCTTCGGCAATATCGATATTAAAAACATTTGGTGAAGCTTTATTCCCGAAGTTATCTCTTTTATAAGAAATGTATCCGGAAAATCTTTCACTCCCTTCACGAGTTCTCACATTAACGATACCGGAAGTTGCCTGCCCGAATTCGGCATTAAATCCGCCGGTAATTACTTCTACTTCTTCAATTGCATTAGAACTTAACTGAAGACCGAAACCTGTACCTGAGAGTGGATCTTGAACTGAAACACCATCCAGTAGAAATGCATTTTCATAACTTCTTCCGCCGCGTATGTGAATTGAATTATCCGATTTAACAACACCTGCCTGCTGTGTTACCAAATCCTGAATATCTTCAATTACAGCAAGTTCAATTTCCTCTTTTGATATTGTTTTTTTACTCTGAGTTTCTTCAATATCAACGAGAGGTTTATCGCCGACTACAATAACATCCTGTTCAAGCGTTAGAACGGATTCTTCCATTTTAATATCAAGGAATGTAGTCTTATTCGGTTTTACCTCAACCCCGGTATACTGCATACTTCTATAACCGATGAGCGACGCTTCAACAGTGTAAGATCCTTCCGTAACATTTTCAATTACGAATTCACCGTTGAAATCACTGGCAGCGCCGAAATATGTGCCCTTAACCAAAACGTTTACACCGGGCAGCGATTCGCCTGTAGCGGCATCAATAATCTTCCCTCCGATTTTTCCTTTAGCCTGAGCAAAGAGAAACAATGGAGTGGAAATAATTATGAAAAAAAGTAAAACTTTTTTCATAAGCTTAGTCCGAATTCTTCAAAGAATATTTTTTCTAGTAGTTGTTTAACGCTTCCCTCTATTGCATTTGCACTGTGTAAGGGCAGACCGATAAAGAAAAGACTTTTTGAATTATCCATAAATGCTATGTTTCCGTTTACCTGTGAACTTGAAATATCATAAATCTCGGTTGCTGTAACAGATGGATGAAATGTTCTTACGAAACCGATCGTACTGCTTGTTTCTAATTGCGGGTATCCTGAACCGGGTGTGGATTGAAGCACACTGGCTCCTCGAAGTAAGAACGGAATAGGTTCAGCTTGACCGAGTGAATCGATCGGTAAAAAATTCTGTATCGTTGCGAGATCAAAAGCGAAATCTGCGGAGTTGTTTTCGAAGGTCAACGAATACATAATCTTTCCGCCGTTCTCAACAAACTTTTGTGTAACCAGGTTTGCCAAGGATAAGTCCGGGCTTGAATTTGAATACCAGTAAACATAATCGAAAAGTTTTAATGTTTCGAGAAAGGAAATATTTGGATAAGGGAGTGCATTTGTTTCCAAATCGAAAACATCATATTTATCGACCAATATTCCTGAGCTGAGACTATTAAATTGTTCCGTATAAAAAGTAGAGGCTGAAGAACCGTTTAAATAATCATCAACAATAATGAGATTACCTTTAGGTTTACGCACGAACCAATCTCTTGTCGTATCCGGCAGCGGGATAAACTCCGAAAGCCCGCCTGAAATATCTTTTGCGCGGATAAATATTCTGTTGTTGTCATTCAACTTAAGATTGACCAGTTGTTCCTCAAGAATGTTATCTTCGGAGGCATTAACCAGCACTTCCATCACCGGTTCGGCAGCTTCGATATCAACAACTCTCAAAGTTACCAATCTTGTTGAACCTTTCAGAACCACGTAATCTGCAGTATCATTAAGGGCAAGATGAATTTGTGTAATTGATTCAGTTCCGTCTAAGTCATCTGCATTCCAACCGACTGTTACAACCGGGTATGATTCGAGAGGAAGACTGCTGGCTTCATTCCATTCAATTTCGGGAGAAGAGTTTTTAATCGGAAAATCTCTTCCTGCGGGAGTCGGGTCAATCAAACCGATATCAAAAAATGTTTCGCCTTCGGAATAAACTCCGTTATTATCGGAATCAATAAATGGTTCGGGACCATAGTCAATACCGTCTTGAATGATAGAATTATCATACACTCCGTTTCCTCCGTTATCAACTGCTTTCACTAAGAAACTGAAGTTGGTATCAACTGTTCCAATCGGTAAAGAAAAAAGACTGTCATTTTTTGAAGTAAACACCCAATTATCATTCAAACCTTCCCACTTAAAATAATATCCGGTCACTAATCCGTCAGGATCATCACCCCACCAGTGGACTTGAAGTCTGCTTGGCTGCTGGCTGATTCCAGTGTCGGGATAAAGAAATAGAAAAGTATTTGGTGGGATATTATCTGCAATGTTATCGTTGATTGATTCATTACAAAATTGAGTTGTAAGAATGATTAAGACGATCGCTAATGTTTTTGTAATAACTCGCATTTTCACTATCAATGTTAAGTAAATACGCGGCACGAAATATTTCATGCCGCGCTAATAATTTTTATTTGAGTAAAAGCATCTTCTTTGTTGATGTAAAATTACCGGTATCTAATCTATAGAAATATATTCCGGAACTTAACTGTGAAGCATCAACTTTAATTCTATGAACGCCGCGGTTCATTTCTTGGTTGATTAAATTCATAACTTCCTGACCCAGTACATCATAAATTTTCAATGTAACCAAACCTGATTCGGGAATTGAAAATTGAATATTTGTTGTTGGATTGAACGGATTAGGATAATTCTGAGCCAAGCTGTATTTCTCTGCGGTTAAGGCTTCATCTTTTACGTCGGTTACATGACCAACGAAATCGTCGTTGGTTCTCGGGACTAATTTATAATTACTGAATGAGAAGTACTGAATACCGATTAATTCTTCAAACGTGTCGCCTTGTTTGATTCTTATCGGTTCGAGTTCCAACGAAGCATCCCAATAGTTATGGTAATCATTATTACCTTGTTCAAGCTCAACTCGTGTCCCGATATTACTGTCATCGGCAACTAACATTTCGCCAAAATTTCTGCTTCCGCCGCTGCCTTCATCCGGACCAGCCTCGCCATCAGCGTTCTCATCAATTACAGTAACACTACCGTATGTAACCAAAACACCTTCATATTCTTCGGCTGGCAGAGTTCCGGCACTAACAGTTCCAATAGTTTCGGTAGATACGGGAGTTGGATCCGGCAGAGGATTACCTGTTGAATTTATTGTGACATCTGTAATGTTTTCTATTCTCGTATAATCGAAATCTTCATCAACTGTTCCTGTAATAGTTACATTATCGCCTTCCTGCAATTCGAGAATATTATCACTGAATAACCAGATACCTGACCACGGACCGGTACCATCCTGAATATGAACTTGCGCAGCAAAAATCATCGATGAAGTATCAGAGGTAACAATACCGCTAACCGTAACTTCAAATCCATCATAAGCGCTCCAGCCGCCGCCGAACGGACTCCTCTGAATATCTTTGATTGTAATATCTCTATCCAATACCCAGAAGAAATATTTATCGTGTGTTGTATCCTGAGGACTGTAAGCTTCGTATCCCTCATTATCTACTGCTTTAACATAATATGAAACTAATGTTGAATCTGAAAAGAAAGGTAATGTGGCTGTATAAGTATTACCTGCTGATAATGTCATATCTATTGACTGCGAACTTCCGTCATTTACCTGGTACATTAATTTTACTTCATTCAATGTGCCGTCTGTATCAATTACATCTGCTGAAACCTCAACTTCATCACCAAAACTTACAAAGCCTAAATCTCTACCTACATTTGATATATCCGGCGGTATAACATTACCAACCTTAATATCAGTTGGATAGACAGGATTTATAATAAACCAATAAGCATCTACATTAGTTCTATTTTCTATGTAGCCCCTGATGTATTCTAATTTTGTACCCGGCTGAATAAGAGGTTGATTTCTCCAATATGAAGAAACATTACCGACTAAAATTTCAGTTCCGTTTTCATCAAAAATTACATAGGTTCCTGATCCATAAGAGTATGCATGACTAACAGTAACATTTCTTAGTTCTACATATCTTTGTTCCCACTTTTCTGCAAGATAGTTAGGATTAGAAGTTCCGGTTTCACTCAATGAATCAAGTGTCAACTGAACCGGTTCCGGGCGTTGACTGAAATCAACAACATCTTCGGCTTCGAATTTAATTAAGTTGAACTGTGTAGTAGTAAAGTACTCTTGAATAAATCCTGTGATTTTTACAACCATCCCGGTATCGAGTGCATTAAATGCAGCTCCCGAGCCTCCGGGAAACCGGCATAACAGTCCGCCGAATTCAGGATTGTTTTCATCCTGCAGATAGAATCCGGGTGCGCCGACAATTAAAGTTGTACCGCTATCAGGATTTGAATCCCAATAAGGCGCAACTGATATAATTCCTTGAACAACAACCGTATCGCCTTCATAAGCCGATAAACCATCATGAGGAGGAGCTAAAAGAACCTCGTCGCTGAGATATTGTATATCATTAATTGTTACTTCAGGATATGTTTGAGCAAATAAGCTGCTTCCTGCTAGAGTAAATAGCAGGATTAGTATTACTTTCTTCATATTGTTTTTCCTTTTTATTTGATAACTAAAAATTTACCTGTCTTTATATTTCCGTTTGCAATGTCTTTAACACTAAAAAGATAAAGCCCGGTTGCGATTGCCTGATTATCATTTGTAATCAAGTCCCATGCATGTTCCCCGCCTGCCATTTTCTGAGATGCATCACGCGCATAATTTTCGAACCAACGAATATCCGATCCATTACTGATCTGATTATGGTAAATATTTTTGACAATATCACCTGATAAAGTATAGACCGTTATTTCGCATTCTTCGGGGAGGTTATAAAAATAAATTTTTCTCAATCTCTCAGATGAACCGTCCCAGTAAGCGCCGCCGTAATAAGGATTCGGATAAACTCCGATTTTAACATTTGCATCCGATGTGGGAAGAGTTCCCGGAATTATTCGTGTCGAATTTCCAAGCAAGCTTGATTCCAAACTGCTCAAATTATTTCCCGGGTCGCCTTCATCAAAAGACGTAACAGTATAAGTGTACTGCCATCCGTTCAACAGATCTTCGATTTCGAATTTATAATAATATTTAGTTGTATCTCCGGGGAAGGTTACCGGTTCAATCATTTCAACCTGTGAAAAACCGGTATTGAATCCTATGTCATTTCCCATACTGTCAAACTCGGCAATCTTAACAAGGGAAGAAATCAAATCAATGCTGCCGCCTAATTCATACCCGGGATTTGTTCTGTAGAGCCTGTATCCTTCAAAATCTTTTTTACCGGAAATAGGGTCAATAGATTTTTCTGATGATTTATCCCAATAAACCGTGACTCTTTGATTTTCAGGAATAACCTTTGTTTTAGGCAGCTTCGGAGGCGCAGGCAGAATGTAACGGGTTATTTTACCGTCACCGTCAAGATCTTCATCGGGATCAATGATGCCGTCGCCGTTTCTGTCTTCCCCGTTATAAGCTCTTAGCGCCCATGCACCGTGAGTATATAATTCTGATTTTTGTTCTTCCGTATCGAGTGAAGGTAAATCAATACCGGTTTTCTTTGCTGCTACAATTGCAAATGTTACGTTAATAGAATCGCCGGGCGCAATTGAATTTACATCACCCATTGTGATCAGCATAGACCTGTTGCTTGGTGATTTTAAATCCGAAGCAGTCACACCGTCACCATAACGGCTGTTGCTGCCGAAGAAGCCGCGCATCTTTTGATATCTTTCGACATCAATTGTAGGAGCAAAAAACCTGGGGTCGTCTGTATTTCTAAACTGCCAGCTTACAAAATTCACGGATTCGAAATCGGTATCGGAACCTAAAAATTGAATGCCGATATAACTATCGGTAAAACCAACATCGCCGGTTGCATCAAATTCATATGCCATATTTAGAGAATCGTTGTAACCGTTGCCGCCTTTGTTATAAAAATCACCGCCGGAAGGTCTGCCGGTGATGTTAGTGTTTCTAACAACTGAATCAGTCCACAAACCTACATAAACACTGTCGATGTATTTATCCCCTACGTTTTTAATCCAGTAATTCATAATCACAAAGAAATCCGCAAAGGGAAAATTCCAAGCGTATGTTTCATGCCGGACTGCAATGCCGAGCGGATCATGATCAACTATCGGCTCGCTGCCTATTGCTGTGTTTGTATCAACGTATTCCATGAAAAAATCTTGATGTGAAACTGCATCCGGGCTGAAAGATTTTGATTCCAACAGTGATGATCTTTCTTTAATTACATCTTCTCTTTTGTTTGTGTATTCAAATCCACCGCCGCGGTTGGAAACCGATGATGCATCAACTGCACCGGTAGAAACATAAGGACCTAACCGGTTTGATCCGAGCGAGTCATCACTTAAAAATCCACCTACCCACAATCCGCCGTCAAATATATGTTCGATTCCGCTGCCGATCGGGTATTCACATGAGGGCTGTTCGGGCCACTTGCTGAATCCGTGACCATACGTACCGAAGTTCGTTACCGTAAGAGCAATATTACCGACATTCGTGAACTTCGAATCATCATCGGCAAAGATTTTATAATAGTATTTTTTCTCCCTGTCTCCTACTGATGTAAAAGCGAAGACAAAGATTACCGCAAACAAAATGAATAACTTTAGTTTCATAATAGATTTTATTTTTTTGGGATTTGAAAAATAGCGATACAATATATAGTTATCAACGACATGAATTGGCAGAACTATCTTTTAATGTGAATTTAACATACAATTAATTAATCAGCTAAAGTTAACCGCAATAAAGTACTAAATCAATCAAAAACATTTTACCCTAATGTCCAGTTTTTTTTATAGTCTTCATTTCTTACCGCAAATATTTCTATTTTAATAACATAATTATTCTTTCTAAAGTAAATTCTATTTGAGGAAAAATGAAAATTTTTTTCATTATCGCACTTGTTTTATTTTCAAACTTACTTTTTGCTCAATCAACTTCAATTTTTCTTGATGGACATTTTGATGAGTGGGAAAATTATTCACCTGTTTTTATCGATTCGGTTGATCAATCTGAGGGTGAAATTGATTTTCAATCTCTTTGGATTACAAACGATTCTCTATACTTATATTTATGCATTGAAGTAGGTCGCGAAATTAATCTGCAGGAAGAAAATTTGATCCGGTTAATAATTGTATCAAACAACGAAGAAGATAATTTATATGTTACTTACAATTTCGGGGAAAGAAAATTAACTTTGACCGATGAAACCGGATTTCAATCGGATTATAATCACAGTAAAATCGAATTAGTTTCCGCTCCGACTGTATCTTCGGATATATTTGAGATCCGGCTGCGGACTTCACTGTTCAGTAACGGCACTGATTACTTCCCGTCGGATTCAATAAAAATTAAATTCGATGATAATTTCGGCGCCGGGGATAAATTACCTGACAGCGGTTACATCTCTTATTATATAGATAGAGAAAAATATTTCGAGTATCCCAAATATTCCATTACAAAAAAAGATCCGGATTATTTACGGGTATTATCTTATAATGTTTTATACGACGGACTTTTCGATCGGCAGGAAATTTTTGCAAGAATTCTCCCGGTTTTATCTCCTGATATTATCGGCTTTCAAGAAATTTATGATCATTCGCCCGAGCAGGTTGCACAGCTTGTCGGCGAGATGATTCCATTAAACGATGGAGAGCAATGGTATAACGGTAAAGAAAACGGTGATATTATTGTGTTGAGCAGATTCCCAATTTTGGAAAGCTGGTTTATTCCGTCATACAGCGGATCGAGTTACGGGAACGGAGCGTTTTTAATTGATGCAGCTGAAAAATACGGAACGAATATTTTATTCATAAATGCTCACCCGCCGTGCTGCGCTAATAACGAATACAGGCAGCAGGAAATTGATGCGTTTATGTCGTTCATCCGAGAAGCAAAAGAACCCGGTGGTGAATTAACTATTGATGAGAACACACCTATTATAATAGTTGGGGATATGAATTTAGTCGGTTACTCGTCACAATTAAATACACTGTTGACCGGCGATATTTTTAACAACAGTGTTTACGGTGATGATTTCAATCCTGATTGGGACGGCACGGCACTTGAGGATGCGCTCGCACCTGTAAATGAATTGCCCCTTACTTTCACATGGTACAGTGAAAGCAGTTCGTATGTACCCGGTCATTTAGATTATATCGTTTATTCCGGGTCGGTTATGGAGAAGACAAATTCGTTTGTTCTCTTTACTCCTGTTTTGCCTGCTGATACATTAGATTATTACGGCTTATATGAAACCGATGCGTTGAATGCATCCGATCATTTACCGGTGGTTGCTGATTTTGATTTGAGTCCGCAAACTAATATACACCATCAATCAGAAATACCCGGGGATTTCAAGTTGTATCAGAACTATCCGAATCCATTCAACCCGGAAACAGTTATTAGTTATGAGTTGCCTTTTGAAAGCAGAGTGGAGCTAAAGATATTTGATGTTTTGGGGAGGCAAATAACAACACTTGTTGATGAAATTCAGCAAGCCGGTTTGTACAATATTCATTATTCAATAAAAAATAATCAATTGCCGACCGGCGTTTATTTCTATGAAATCTCTGCGGATGAATATCATCAAGTAAAAAAAATGATACTGATGAGATAAATAGTTTTGAATTCCTGAACCATTGCTTGCTTCAGATATGCCATAATAGTATATTCTATCCTTATTACATCAAACCATCAGAAATGATTTCAATCAATGATAATTACAAACGAATTTACAATCGGAATATCGACTGGTAATCGAAAAATTACTAACATTAAAACAAAACAATAATTACAATTTATTAAGAAAGGAACTTGATATGAAAAAAGTTTTAATCCTATTATTCGCACTTTTTTTAGTTTTTACAGGATGCAGTAAAGATGACGATCCAGCATCGCCCAATAATAATACTAACACATTGGAGTGGGAATCAAATTATTGGCGGACTGTAAACGGTTTAACAGATAGTATAAAAGTAAAAGCATCTTTTAATGTAACCGAAAACACGTTAACCGGTTCCGGAACATTCGGATACGGTTCCGCTTCTTTGAGTTACCAAGTATTCAATTTCAAATTTACCGGTACAAAAACAGATGAACAGGTCACGCTCTCAGCTACCGAAGATGGAACATCAAATACACTGAGCTATACCGGGACCAAAACCGAAGGAACATTCGGAGAATTACATTATGAGGGTGATGCGGTTTTAAGAGTAAGCGGAACCGCATATTCAATTAAAGATTTGGAATTCCCTTACTAATAAAATTTTATCCGGCAGTAAAGAGATTTAAAAAACATCTATTAAGAATTAGATCAAATATGTTTGGGCTTGCCTACCGGCAGGCAAGCTCTACAATTAACATTTAACACAATCTCTAAATGACGGAGCTATTTACTCGAACGAAATTCTTTTTGCATAAAATCATTCAGAGAAATAATTCAATCTCTTTGGAGTTTGTTCACTTTTTATAATTGCTGCAAACCAATTATTGCTGATGAAATTAAGATGTGAGTCTTTGCTATTTTACATTCGCGCATTCGCGGCAATAAAAGAACTCACATTTGCGCCATGCATTTATCCGCGATTCATTTAAGAATTAGATCAATGATATTAGGGACTGCACACACCGGTAGCCAAGCTAAAGCCCGGCAGTTTTTTATTTTCATTTTGTGTGAAATCATTTCTAAATATAAGTCGCCAACATTGATAGGAAATAACAATCTCAACAAATTTTTCTTCCTCGTTGAATTGTTTGAGATTTTTCAAATTAGAAATCATTCTCAGAATCTGTGTATAACCTTGCGATTCATTAGAATTAAAACCGGAAAGTTTGTAATCTAGGTCACAATAAAAGCCAAATTCTATAAAGCAATAAGAAATATTGAGCTGGCTAACATTAAAATTTAACCGTCAGCATTATATTGGCACCGGCTTTCAATTACAAATCAGGAGTAAAAATGAAAAGAATAATACTGGTGATTATTGCTTTGTTTATAAACACTGTAATATTAGCGCAGTTGAGCGCGCCGGATGTAGAAGCAGTTTACGGGGGCAGAATAAACGCAATATCGGTATATGAAAAAAATATTGATACAAGCAGAATCTTCATATCAACAGAAAGCGCCAATTCAATTTTTTATGCAGATGTTCATTCTAATTCAACCACGCCTGCATTCGGCAGGTTTTTTGTGATGCCTGGCGTTGATGCTTCAGCCGGATATGGAAGCGGTATTCAACATATTGCAGCTCATAAAAATTCAGAAAAAATATTATTCATTCACGAGGAGAATCTTCTGAGCAGTCACCCGTCGGATTCTACAGTCAGTACAGTTTACACCGGTTTAGGATCGCTTAATAATTTATTGATTCATGGCGATAAACTATTTTTCTTAGAGGGAGGGGAATTACATTTTGGGGACTTAGATACCAACGCATCATTTATTGCGGGCAGCGGCTCGCCTATAACCGGTATTCCGATTTTGAACATGGCAACTATTGCAATAAATCCGCTTGATGATTCCTTGTATATTTTTACGGAAGGTATATCTCCTAATTTATATAAATTTACCGATACTTTTGATTCATTAACCGGTTCAACATCGTATAATGATATTTCTCCGAGTGGATTAAGTGCTTCGGTAACTTGGATGTCTTTTGGGATTGCTCCAAGTGGAAGATTATTTATTGTGGGAACTGATGGGCTGGATAAATATGTAGCTTATTCCGATGATGAAAATACTTGGAGTTCCTATGCAACCGGTCTCGGAGGCGTATCGGGCAAGAATATTGCATTCTCAGGAGATTCGTCTTCTTACAGAGTATATACCGCAAAAGGTTATAATGATAATAACGGAACAAACGGAAATTGGTATCCGTTTGGGTTTGTTGGCGGAGATGAAACTCATCCTAATGACGGTTCCGTATTTGTTGATCCGGTTAATTCAAGTATTGTTTACATGACTACCGATCAGGGCATCGGCGCTTCGGATGATGACGGCGAAACTATCTTTGAAATTGATGATGGTGTTGAAGCCGTTCAAGTTGATGACTTTGATATGCTGCCGAATAAAAACTCTGCTTGGCTTGCATCAAAATCCGGTATTAGAAAGGTGATAAATTATCAATCAACTCCGAGTTGGACTAATGCAATTTTTCCTAATGGAGACGGCTCTCCCTATTATTCTGCAGAAATGAATCAATCGGATACTAATGTAGTATACGTGGGCAATGTAAGAATTTATAAATCATCTGATAATGGAAATTCATGGCTGCAAGTTTTTTCACCGGAAAACGCCCCTTATAATTTTAACGGAATTGGTACAAAGGCATTAGCAATTGAAGTGTGTGATTATGATCCGCAGATTGTATTTGCCGGATTTGAAATTCAGGATGTTGACAAAGGAGGATTATTTTATACAACTGACGCCGGAACTAACTGGGATCAAATTCTGCTGGAAGCTTCATCCGTAGGTCAGGATGTTGATGTATCGGATATTGAATTTAATATGGAAGGAAGCGACACTGTTGCGTATGTTAGTGTCTTGTATGATTTATCGGCGCCTCAAGGAAGGAGTATATATAGATTAGTTAAGAGCGGTTCAACATGGACACCTTCTCAAGATATGGGACCGGGCGGAACAAGTACCGGTTCAACTATTGTTGCAACTATTTGGGATGTTGAGATCAGTGCAGGAGGCGATACTGTTTATGCAGCCGGTACCGATGCAGGCATTAATCATCCCATAGCTTATTACAAACCACTCGATACTTCCGGTTTGTGGACACCGTTTACAACAAGCGGTTTTCCTTTTTCACCAGGGAAAGAAGCAACGGCAATTACAATTGGCGTGGATACTGTTTATTGTGCCGTAGATCATGAAGTTTACTATTACGATTTATCAAGTTCGGCATGGACTCTCGGTTACAGTTACCCTGTCGGGACGAGAATCAATGTATTATATTACGATGAATTGTTAGTTGGAACCGATCTTGGTCTTTACGGGCATTATGCCGCAGGCGATATTTCTTCCTTGCGAGAAGACAGGGCGAAGTTTAATGCTGATCAATACGTATTATACCAGAACTATCCTAATCCATTTAATCCCTCAACGAGTATTGAATTTTCTATACCGGAACCAGGTTTTGTTACTTTGAAAATTTACAATTTGCTGGGAGAGGAAATATCAACATTAGTAAATCGCGAAATGGAAGCAAATATCTACTCAGTTCAATTCGATGCTTCGGAGCTAAGCAGTGGGATTTATTTTTATAGGCTGCAGTCAAATAATTTTTTATTAACAAAAAAAATGATTTTAATGAAATGATGTCTTTGTTAAGTGATACAGCTTGTTCATTAACCCCGGATTTTATTCGGGGTTTTTGTTCTTCATAAATTCTAGGTTGTGATTTAGATCAATTTGTGCAGAAATTTCCATAAACAAAAACTCTCGCCAATTCATTTATAACGGCAGAAAATGCCGGTCATTAAAGAAAACTAATCTAATTTTTTGTAATAATTTTTAAGAATTAATTTGAAATTCATTTCTAAAGTATTTATTATGGAATCCACTTATTCTTTTGAAAATACCTGGGGGAGAAGATAAACAGTTTATAGACTTGTTGTCTTCTTGTTTATATCGAAAAATATAATAATGGACTTTACTTGTATAAAAATATAGACTCGGATCACTATTTAGGGCTAGACCAACTGCATACCACAGTTACGTATATCATTTTTTTAGATCCAATAATTAGTAATAATACTGAAATTAATTTAATCGAAGATAATTTTTAAACTGATAATTACGCATGTCTGTTTGAGATCGATGATTTATTTAAAAAAAGTAATACAATCAATATTTACTTAATTTCTTATTTACTAACCAGATTGGGAGGTATTCATGAGAAAACTTCTTTCTTTTATTCTCATTCTCGTGATGAGTTCATCTTTCGCATGGGCTCAACAAAACACTTTTAAACCTAAGCAAGTATTACAGCCCTTCAAAGTTGTTAAAACAAAAGCTTTGAGGGACATTACTCCAAACCAGCCGACTGATAGAGATCAGCGTTGGAAGGAAACTAAGCGACAGGTTAATAATTTCGAATACCCTTTCAAAGATAGACTCGAGAATAATGAGTCATACGGAATTGATCCCGTATTACAGCAGACTTTCGGCACGCAGGGCGGCGCTGAAACAGTTGTAAACTTTGAAGGTGTTGGAAATGAAAACGGCGTTGCCCCGCCGGATAACCAGGGCGATGTAGGACCAAATCATTATTTACAAATGATCAATTTATCATTTGAAATTTTTGATAAAGCAGGAAATTCACTTTACGGTCCGGCTGATAATTCAACTATTTGGTCGGAATTAGGTGATCCATCCGTTACTTCTAATGACGGCGACCCTATTGTATTGTATGATCAGCTAGCAGACAGATGGCTGGTAAGTCAATTCTTTTTACCGAACGTAGGTTGGACTTGTGACGGTCCCTGGTATGAATTAATTGCTGTTTCGGCTACTCCCGATCCTTTGGGTGAATGGTATATTTATGCTTATGAAACACCATATTTACCAGACTATCCGAAACTCGGTGTTTGGCCTGATGGTTATTACATGACCTATAATGCATTCAGTTCAGACTGTTACTATGCAGGTGCCGGTGTTGCAGTATTAGATAGAGAAGCAATGCTTGCCGGTGATCCTGCAGATATGATTTTAATTGAGTACGGAGCTTCAGCAGATATTTATAGCCCGCTTCCAAGTGATTTGGACGGTACTCTCACACCTCCTGAAGGAACTCCAAACTACATTTTTTATGCAGTTGATGACGGTTCAAATGACAGATTGGATTATTACGAATTTGAGACAGATTGGAGTGCTCCTGCTAACACTCAAATGGTAGGTCCTTATTCTGTACCTACAGAACCTTTTGATATGAATATGTGCGGCGGTTCAAGAGATTGTATCCCGCAACCAAGTCCCGGTGTTAATCTTGATGCTCTTTCAAGCAGATTGATGTTCAGATTACAGTACCGGTATTTTGGTCCGGGAGATGAACGAATCGTTGCAAATCACACAGTTGATGCCGATGGTTCCGATCATGCCGGTATCCGTTGGTATGAACTTAGAAATGACGGTTCAGGCTGGTCGATGTATCAGCAGGGAACATATGCACCCGATTCCGACCATCGATGGATGGGAAGTATTGCTATGGACGGACAAGGTAATATTGCGCTTGGCTACTCAGTTTCGAGTACAAGCACAAAACCTGCTATTCGCTATACAGGTCGCCCCGCAGGCGCTCCTTTAGGCGAAATGACTTATAATGAAGAAACTATCATCGAAGGTACAGGCGTTGAAACCGGCGTCAATAGATGGGGTGATTATACAATGATGACAGTTGATCCCACTGACGATGCAACCTTCTGGTATACTAACCAGTATATTGCATCAAACGGAAGTTTCAACTGGTCAACACGGGTAGCAGCATTCTCATTTGAACAAGACGAAGTTGCTCCCGATCCTATCACCGATCTTGCTACAACCAATGTTACTTCTAATACTATTGGTTTAACATGGACTGCAACCGGTGATGACGGAATTGAAGGAACTGCAGCTTCCTACCAGATAAGATATCATTCCGAAGCAATAACTGCAGTAAATTGGGATGACGCTACTTCTGTTCCGAATTCAATTCTACCTCAAGCTTCAGGTGAGACCGAGACTTATACTGTTGAAGGATTAGACCCTGCAACAACCTATTACTTCGCAGTGAAAGCTGTTGATAATCTCGGAAATCCGTCCGAGGTATCAAACTCACCATCCGGAACAACAAATGACGCACCTGTAATATCAGTTGATCCAACCTCTTTGTATTCAAATCTTACGACAGGTCAGTCTGAAGTTCAAAACGTGACGGTTGGAAATACAAGTGATGGTGCAAGTGATATGCAGTATATGGTGTCAATTGGTTACGGCGGTGGAAAATTAGCAAAACCTGCTCCGTTAACAGATGCACAAATTGAAAAGACAAAACTTGATAAAAACCCGGTTGTTGGAAATGGTATTTATCCAACTCTTTATATGCTGGGTAGCAAAGAAGAATCAATTTTATTCGAAGACTTTGAAGGCGGCGTTCCCCCGGCAGACTGGACGGTAATTGATAATGAAACCGACGGTGTTATCTGGAAAACTAATACAGACTGGGGCGCCGAAAACAAAACAGGCGGTACCGGATACAGCGCTACGGTTGACGCAGACGCAGCCGGTTCTGGTATTGAATACGATACCGAGCTTATTACACCGGAAATTAGTGTGATGGGTCGTCAGGATGTTTACTTGTCCTTTAAAGCTTACTATAATAACTTAGGCTCCACCGATTTCTTCAATGTAGACATTACTGAAGATGGCGGAGCAAATTGGACAACTATTATGAGTTGGAATGAAGATCATACAACTCCTGAAGTTGTTACACTTTTATTGGATGATTATACCAGTCAAACTGCAACTTCAATCCAAATTCGTTTCCATTATTTTGATACCGGTACTGGTGACTGGAACTGGGATGTTCAGATTGACGATGTTGAAATAGTCGGCGGAAGCGCATGGCTGGCTGTTAGTCCTACCGAAGGTCTGTTATATAATGGTGAAGAAGATGTGCTTGATGTAACTTTCAGCGCTGTAGGATTATTCGGCGGCGCATATAACGGCGATCTCATCATTGCAAGTAACGACCCGGTTAACCCGGAAGTTACAGTTGCCTGCTCACTCGATGTAACAGGAGCAACAAATATTGTTGTAGAACCTGATACATTGGATTACGGAACTGTATTTGTCGGCGATACTTCTGCTGCAATTGTTACAGTTTCAAATACGGGAACCGATGATTTAGTTGTTTCCGATATTGTGTTTGGAAATACAGATTATTGGGTAGATTCAAGCAGCTTCACTGTTTCACCTGGAGAATCTCAAGAAGTGATGGTTTATTTTGCTCCTTCAGATCCTGGTGAAAGCAATGATGTTGCCGAGGTACAGAGCAACGATCCTGATGAACCATCAGTTTATGTTGACTTATTCGGCGCCGGAGCAACACCTCCGATAGTTGATGTTACACCAACATCACTCTATGCCGATTTATTAACCGGCGGTACACAGGATACAAGTATTACAGTTTATAACACAGCCGATGTTACAGGGGCAGACCTTGAGTTCTTGGTATCTGTCGTTTATCCCGGCAAGTTATTAAAACCGAAAGCTGAAGAATTTACATCAGCTCAACTTCAGAAGATGAAGAATGATTTTAATAAAGTGCGCGGCAATGGTATCTATCCTAAACAATATGTTTTGGCAGAAAAAGAAGACGCTTTATTATTTGAGGATTTCGAAGGCGGCGTTCCCCCGGCAGACTGGACGGTAATTGATAACGAAACCGACGGTGTAATCTGGAAAACCAATGAAGAATGGGGCGCAGAAAATAAAACAGGCGGTACCGGGCTCAGCGCTACGGTTGATGCAGACGCAGCCGGTTCAGGTATTGAATACGATACCGAACTTATTACTCCTTCAATCAGCGTTATGGGACGGCAGGATGTTTTCTTAACATTCAAAGCTTACTATAATAACCTTGGCAGCACTGATTTCTTTAATGTTGATATTTCTGAAGACGGCGGTGCAAACTGGACGACTATAATGAGTTGGAATGAAGATCATACTACACCCGAAGTTGTTACAGTTTTGTTGGATGATTATCTCAGCCCGACTGCAGCCAATGTTCAAGTCCGTTTCCATTACTTTGATACCGGTGATGGTGACTGGAACTGGGATGTTCAGGTTGACGACGTTGAAATAGTTGGCGGAAGCGCTTGGCTGGTATTCGATCCTGCATCAGGATTGGTTGCCCCGGGCGAAAATACTTCTGTTGATGTTGGTTTCAACGCTGCCGGTCTTTACGGCGGTCAATATACGGCAGATTTAGTTGTAGCAAGTAATGATCCGATCACACCTGAATTTGGCGTAGCTTGTACTTTAGATGTTACAGGCGCCCCGGATATTACTCTCGATACGGATTCATTAGATTACGGAATCATTTTTGTGAATGGTGTTGACAGCATGATGGTTGAAGTATCCAATACCGGAACTGATGATCTCACCATTAGCGATATTGCATCAGATAACCCGGATTATACTGTTGATGTTACTTCTTTCACATTAGCTCCAACTGAAAAACAGGATGTAACTGTTTACTTCGCTCCTGATGCTCAGGAAGTAAGCAACGGTACATTAACTGTATCAAGTGATGATCCTGATGAACCAACAGTAACCGTTACTCTTCTTGGCGAAGGTGTTAATCCTCCTATAATTAGTCTTAATCCAACTTCACTTTCCGCAGATCTTTTAAGCGGCGAGACGGATGTACAATCTTTCAGAATTTCCAATGATGGTGAATACAATCTTGATTTCACAATTGATATGGAAGATACTGAAGGAACAAACCGCGCCGTAAGAACTAGAATTTCAAAAGTTCATATTCCTAGAAGTGACGGAAACTTTGAAAGAGGTTCGGCTCCATCATCGTTCAGAAAAGCTCCTGAGACCGGGATTGATAAATCATACGGTCCTCTGCCGAGCATTTTAGAAGATGAAAATGCTTATGCAAATAATCTGTTTGATAATATGTTCCAGTACTTTGACGTATCAACACCCGGAACATTAAACGATCTTGCTGCATCAATAGGAACTATGTATGCAGGTGACATTGACAATAACGATAATAAATATTATTACGCAATTGTAAATGACACAAAAGCGCTTCATAAATTCGATTTGGAATCACTTACACTTACAGAAGTAGGTGTAATTCCATCTTTTACTTCGGAATTTATCACCGGTATGGAATCAGGCGATGGTCCGATGTACTTAAGTACATATAACGAAACTGCAGCAGTAAATAAATTATATACTATTAACCTGGAAGACGCAACCGTTGAATATATCGGTGAAATTACAGGCGCCGGAATTATCATCGCTATCGGTATGGATGATATGGGCAATCTTTACGGTCATGACCTTGACCAGGATGTGATCTATTACATCGATAAAAATACAGCAGCCGGAACTGTTGTCGGTTCAACCGGCTTTGATGCAAATTATGCTCAAGGTATGGGTTGGAATCATGCAACCGGTGAAATGTATTTAGCTGCTTACAACAATGCAACAAGTGCCGGTGAATTGAGAGTTGTTGATCTCGAAACCGGCGCTACAGCTGCACTCGGTTCATTAGGAGCCGGTGATGAAATGGACGGACTTTCATTTAAAGGTTCATTTGGCGGCGACTGGTTAGCAACAGATATCGATATGGGTACTGTAGCTCCCGGATCTTACGTAGATGTTGAAGTTACTTTTGATGCAACCGGCGTTTTAGGCGGTACTTATTATGCCGATATCGTTGTTGCAAGTAATGATCCAGTTACTCCGGAAGCGCGGGTTGCATGCGACCTTACCGTAACGGGCGCTCCGAATATTGAAGTATCATCCGATTCTTTGGATTTCGAAGTTGTTTTCTACGGCGATGAAAAAACTGTTGACTTGATTGTTGGTAATACCGGTACTGATGTACTTGATGTTACCGGCGTAACCAGCGATAATGCTGATTTCGAAGTTGATGTAACCGTGCCTTTCTCATTGGGACCAGGAATGACTCTAACAGTTCCTGTTACATTTACGGCAAGTGGACTCGGAATCGCAAGCGGTACACTAACAATCGTTAGTAATGATCCAGGCGAACCGTCATACGATGTTGATATGATGGCTGAAGTTGTTGATCCGCCTGTGATTGCGGTAGATCCGACAAGTATTTCGCATACAATGTATGTTGACGAATCTGTTGAAGATGTATTGACAATTTCCAACAACGGCGGATATGATTTGGATTTCTACCTTGAAATGGAAGAACATAGTGTTACTGATAAAGTTGCCAGCACTGTTTTAATGTCTCGTACTTCTACAAAATCATCTCCAAATGTAAAACGTCCGGTTCGTGCAAACGTTCCTGAAAGAAATGTTGATTTAAAATACGGAATCACAATACCTAATTCCGAATTATCTGTATTAGTATTATCACCTGACGGTGTTGATTATATCGGCGATCTCGTGGACGCATTATCAGCTTACGAAGATCTTAGTGTAGATCAATTTGTTCCGGAAGACTTGGCAGATCTTGATGTTAATGATCTGTTGGAATATGCAGTGGTTCTCGTACAAAATGACTTACTATGGTCGTCACCGGGCGGAGATAGAACTGTCGTTGGTGACGTTCTTGCCGATTATTTGGATGCCGGCGGTATGGTTGTTGTTAATCTCTATGCTTATAGTTATGATGATTGGGGATTAGCCGGTAGATTCATTGATGACGGTTACGGTCCGTTTACCGGAACAACCTCCGATGTATGGTGGAATGAAGGTGATCCGTTCTTCACTCTTGGAACTGTTCACGATGCAGGTCATGACATTATGCAGGGTGTTACAACAGTAGAAGATAATTGGGGTCATCAGGATCCTGCTCTAGCTTCAGGTGCAACACGTATCGTTGACTGGAACGACGGTGAAATTCTTGCCGCTGTAAATGAAGATGGCACGGTTGTAGGATTAAACCTGCTGGCTGTTAATGGTAATGAAGGCTTCAATAATGATATGATTACTCTAATTCATAACTCTATATTATTCCTAGGCGGTGGTCACTGGATGGGTGCTGATATTCTTGAAGGTACTGTTGCACCGGGAAGTTCTATGGAAGTTAATCTATTGATGAATTCCACTGGAATGGAAGAAGGCGAACATCTTGCAGACATTTATGTTTACAGTAATGATCCTGCAAATCCGATGGTCACGATTCCTGTTGTTATGGATTTGATACCCGTATCTGTTGATGGCGAACTACTGGTTCCGAAGGAATACGGATTGAGTCAGAACTATCCTAATCCATTTAATCCTTCTACTACCATTAGTTTTGGATTACCGACTGATGCAAAAGTTACACTCAAGTTATTTGATATCCTTGGTCAGGAAGTCGTTAGCTTGGTTGGAGCTGAGTATAAAGCCGGTACATACAGAATTAAATTCAACGCTTCTAATTTGTCTAGCGGTGTTTATCTCTACCAGATTAGAGCAGAAGGATTTAACGGTACAAGCTTCGTAGATACGAAGAAATTAATCCTGATGAAATAATTCATCAGTTGGTTTCGTTTTATAAGCCGGTCCGATTTGGACCGGCTTTTTTAATGTAATTTTTGCTTCAAAATTTTCATTTTATTGATTAGATTAATGGTGAACAGCAAAAAGATATTTATCTATTTGAGGATATTATGAGTGATAAAGAGAAAATTGAATCTCCCTATTCTTATGAGTATTCACCGTTGATTCAAACGGCGGTTGACGGACTGAGAAAAATTGCATCTGCAATTTTATTTGACGGTAAAATTGATGATTACGAAGTGGATATAATTAGGAAGTGGGTAAATGAAAATGATGAAATCTTAACCGGTGAACCGCTCTCATCGTTAAAAAAATTGTTTAAAGATATTAACGCTGATAATATTATCGATACCAAGGAACGCGAAAAACTGCTCCTTTTTCTTGATGCAATTGCATCACAAGATTCAAGAGGAACCTTATTACACGGGCTTTTTACTAAAAATCCCGAAATTGTTTTTCAAAATAAGGAATTCGTATTTACCGGCGAATTACAATTTGGTTCAGTAAAAAAAGCAAAAAAAGTTTTAAAGAAATTGAATGGAATTTTTTCCGAAAAAATATCACCATCAACAGATTACCTGGTTATCGGTATGATGCTGCCGGATGTTTATAACGACCATACAAAGGATATTAAAACGGCAAAGGCTGTACAACTTAATAATAAAAATAAAGCGCAAATTATTATTATTCGGGAAGCTGATTTTGTAAATGGCGTGTTGAAAAAACACAGAATTAATTCTTGATAAATAAAATTGATTATCAAAGATGAATAAAACTGAAGAGTCGGTATATTTATTTAATAAAAATTATAACTGTGCACAATCTGTTTTAACAGCGTTCGGTGAAGAATTAGGGATTGCAAAGGAAAAAGCCATTCGAATGGCAAGCCCCTTCGGCGGCGGAATGGCGATGCATGGTGAGGTTTGCGGAGCAGTTACAGGCGCTCTTATGGTAATCGGAGCCCGCTTTGGTTGTGCAAATACCGAGCCTGTTAATAATTCATTGCCGACTAATATTGCAAGTGAATTCATGGCTGAATTTGAAAATCGTAATGGTTCTTGTTTATGTAAAGAACTAATCGGTTATAGACTTTATATTCCGGCTGAAAAAGAAATGGCTGAATCCGAAGGTGTGTTTATAAATAAATGTCCGCATTTTATTGAAGATGCGGTGGTAATTTTAGAAAAATATTTGATTAATAACTAGTGTTGACTATGCTCGGTAATCGTTCTTTCTTTAAAATAATTGCAGCGCCTTTTCATTCAAATCATAGAAGAGCATTAATAAAGTCTTTTAACATATATACAAAACCTTTTCCCAACCTATGGAGATATTTAACCGGCAAAGGTGAATATCCTTATCAACCTAAGATAAAAACCCCAATTGGAATTTTACAGCCTATGCTGTTTACTCATCACGATTTACTGACGATTAATGAAATTTTTTGCCGCGAAGATTATAAATCCGGTAATGATTCTAAAATAGTATGTGATATTGGATCGAATATCGGGTTGAGTGCACTCTATTTTTTAAGCAGAAGCGCTGATTCTTTTTGCTATTTATTCGAACCTGTGCCGATGAATATTGAGAGGATGAAAATAAATTTACGTGGATTTGAAAATCGATATCAAATAGATGAGTCTGCAGTATCTGATGTAAACGGTGAAGTTGAATTTGGGATTGAGAGTACCGGGAGATACGGAGGTATGAACTCGGACTTACAGACAAAAATAAAGGTAAAAACCAAATCAATAAATGATGTGATCGGAAGTATTCTTGAAAAACATGAATTCATTGATGTTGTAAAAATCGATACGGAGGGGAGTGAATTAAAATTACTGAAGTCAATTGACAATAATAGAATCAAAAGAATTAAAAAAATATTTTTGGAAGCTGAATTAAGCAGTGAAGAAATCCCGGAATCTTTTAATCTGTTTCAATACGGACCTATCGCCGTTCTCACCAATAAATCATCATAAAACAATTATTTTTGATTACTCATTTTTAATTGATCACAATACACTCATCGGATTTACATTATTATACACTATAAATTGATTTCACTGAATTGAGGGTAAAAATATCTTATTTTAGTAATATAAAATAAGTCATTTCGTTATCACAATAAGGTGACTCAATGGAGAAATATTTATACCTATCGTTAACACCGGAAGCCTTAATTGCATCAATGCTTCCTCCTGAGGAATTTGGAAATTATCTGGCGATTGGAACGAAAAAAAGAACACGCGGGCAGGCGATGTTTTTTGAAATCGATCCAAATTTTGAAAGCGATTATTTTCCTCTCAAAGACATCGAAAAAAGATGTGTTCCGCACAGTGACGGTTCACCGAAAAGATCGAAATATTTATCGATTTACCGTGTATTGGAACATGTTCCTCTGGAACAGTTAAAGAATTTATACTTGGTCACGGATGATGGAAAGGTACTGGAATTAAAGAAAAAAGAATACCATCTCGAGGAAGTTGATGCACTGCATATGTATCAGCAAATTGTCCCGGTTTCGCCTCGCGTTGTAAGCCGTTTAAATCCAAGATCATTCATGAAATTCCTAACCGATAGAAGTCAGCCGATATCGGTTCCAAAACTAATATTCGTTGAATTAATTTTAGAAGATCTTGCAAATGATCCCGCGGAAGCGTTAACAAATAATCTGCCTTATACAAACCTAGAACACCTGCGGGATTGTTTAATCGGGATAAAGAAAAACAAAGAGAAACCAACTAAAACCGTTATAAGACAATTTCACGGTGACTTGCTTTACCGAACTTGTAAGAACGGCTTTTTTGTCGGTGATCAAGAAAATTTGATTTATTACCCATTCCCGGAAATTAAAGAACTTGAAGAAGAGTTTTATTACTGGTGGCGTTCGGCATTAATTGTCGGATTTCACTGATTATATGAATTTTATGAATATGATATTTACGGAGTATGAAAATGTTCAATAGCCTTTTTTGGATTGTTCCCATTAGTTCTATTGTTGCTTTGGGATTTGCTTTTATGTTTTTCAAACAAATGATGAAGGAAAGTGAAGGCACTGATAGAATGAAAAAAATTGCATCTCATGTGCGTGAAGGTGCAATGGCTTATCTAAGACAACAATATAAAATTGTTGGATTTTTCTTTTTATTAATGACTATCCTGTTTTCCATTTTAGCCTATGTAATGAATGTTCAAAATCCATGGGTTCCGTTTGCTTTTATTACCGGTGGATTCTTTTCAGGGCTGGCAGGATTTTTCGGAATGAAAACCGCAACTTATGCCTCGGCTCGAACCACAAATGCCGCAAGGACTTCCTTAAATGCCGGACTTAGAATTGCATTCCGCAGCGGCGCGGTAATGGGTTTAGTTGTTGTTGGATTAGGTTTACTTGATATCTCTATATGGTTTTTGGTGCTAAATTATTTCTATCCAATATCTTTGACAGACGGACACAACATTGTCGTAATTACAACAACGATGTTAACATTCGGAATGGGTGCATCGGCACAGGCGTTATTTGCAAGAGTAGGCGGTGGAATTTTCACCAAAGCCGCTGATGTCGGAGGTGATTTAGTCGGAAAGGTTGAAGCAGGTATTCCAGAAGACGATCCACGTAATCCCGCAACAATAGCAGATAACGTCGGTGATAATGTCGGTGACGTTGCAGGTATGGGCGCTGACCTGTATGAATCTTACTGCGGATCGATTTTAGCGACTGCAGCGCTTGGAGCTTCGGCATTCTTACATGATCCCGTTACACAATTTAAAGCAGTGATTGCCCCGATGTTGATTGCGGCAGTCGGCATTATCCTGTCACTTATTGGAATCTATTTAGTTAGAACAAAAGAAGGAGCTACACAGAAAGATTTGCTAAAAGCTCTTTCGAAGGGAATCAATGCCAGCTCAATACTAATTGTAATTTTTTCATGGGTAATAATTTACTTTCTTGAAATCGATAATCCTTTCGGTATTTGGGGCGCAATAGTTGTCGGTTTAATTACAGGAATTGTGATTGGTAAATCTACTGAATATTATACTTCTGCTTCTTACAAACCCACAATGAATATTGCGGAAAGTTCAAAAACCGGTCCTGCAACAGTAATAATTTCGGGTCTCGGAACAGGTATGATTTCAACTGCAATCCCGGTAATGGCTGTAGTTTTCGGAATTGTATTCTCATATTTATTAGCTTCCGGTTTCGATTTAACAAGAATGAATATGGGGCTTTACGGCATCGGTATTGCGGCTGTTGGAATGCTGTCGACTTTAGGAATTACACTTGCAACTGATGCATACGGACCAATAGCCGATAATGCAGGCGGTAATGCTGAGATGAGCGGTTTAGGTGAAGAGGTTAGAAAAAGAACCGACTCGCTCGATTCATTGGGAAACACAACAGCGGCAACCGGAAAGGGTTTTGCAATCGGGTCAGCCGCATTAACTGCACTGGCTTTACTTGCTTCATATATTGAAGAATTGAAAATAGGTTTAATAAGGATTGGTCAGGATGTTCTTGTATTAAGTAATGGTGTAAGTGTTGAAACGGCGAAAGCTGGGCTTATGGATTTTATGCAGTATTTCGAAGTACATCTTATGAATCCGAAAGTTCTAATCGGAATTTTTATCGGTGCAATGATGGCATTTGTATTTTGCGGTTTAACAATGAATGCAGTTGGAAGAGCTGCACAAAAGATGGTTGATGAAGTACGCCGGCAATTCAAAGAGATACCGGGAATTCTTGAAGGAAAGAATGATCCCGATTATGCGCGGTGTGTTGAAATATCCACAAAAGGTGCACAGATTGAAATGGTTTTACCATCCATTTTAGCGATTCTCGTTCCGATATTAATGGGAGTGGTATTTGGTGTATCGGGTGTAATGGGATTGCTTGTCGGCGGATTGGGTTCAGGTTTCGTTCTTGCCGTATTTATGGCAAACTCCGGTGGAGCATGGGATAATGCAAAAAAATATGTTGAAGAAGGTCATCTCGGAGGAAAAGGTTCATCAAGCCATAAAGCAACCATAATTGGTGATACGGTGGGCGATCCTTTCAAAGATACTTCCGGTCCCAGCTTGAACATTCTTGTTAAGTTAATGAGTATGGTGGCAATCGTGATGAGCGGTTTGACGGTTGCATTCAGCATCTTATAAAATTAATATTAAATGATGCCCTTTCCTTATTGTAAAGGGCATCTTATTTATCATCATTGCATACCTTTCACTCAAAATATGTCTAACTTCCGACAGTATCAACAAATTACAACAGGATACATTCTTGTAAAAAAAATAATTTCAGGTAAACATTTTTGAAACTGGCAGCGTCCTACTGTTCAGAATATGGAGATTCTTTTTGGATAGTGAGAAAAAACTAATTGACCGGATAAAAAAAGGAGATACTTCTGCCTTCCGGGATCTTGTTGAAGCCAACAAGCGGATGGTTTTTCATATAGCATATGATTTAACCAACTCGCGGGAGGATGCAGAAGATGTTTCCCAGGAAGTGTTTTTCAAAGCTTTTAAATCAATTAATAAATTTCGCGGGTCTTCTAAATTCAGCACATGGTTGTATAGAATTACGGTTAATACTTGTTATTCAATGGGAAGAAAAAAATCATATAAAGAGATGCACGCAGAAGAAAACATGGAGGAAGTAATCAGTAACGAAAATGTTGAGAAAAATCATCCTGAGAATTCAAATCCTGTTAAAGTTTTGGAGTCATCTTTTATTATGAAGCACATAGATAAGGCGGTTCAGAAATTGTCCCAAAGAGAAAAATCGGTATTTGTATTAAGAAACTATAACGGGCTGCCATTCGGTGATATTGTGGAAATACTTAAACTAAGTCCCGGCACAGTACGAAGTGTAAATTTTAGAGCATTGAAAAAACTTCGTCAAGAATTAGCCTTCTATAAAGAAGAAATTTAATAAGAGGACAGTATGAGTGATTGCAAAAATTACCAATCAAAAATACAAAAGGCATTATACAATGAGCTCCCGGAAAATGATAGAAAACTATTGAATAAGCATTTGGAAACATGCACTGAATGTAGAACTGAATTTATTGAATTAGAGGAAATGTTAACAGTAATCAATCAGAGAGAAAGCGTTGAACCGGATGAAGAATTCATGAATACTTTTTGGGAGAAACTTGAACCGAGAATAATCATTACACATAATAACTCATATGCATGGTGGAACCGGATTAAAGAAATAATTACAATAAATTCCAATTGGACTTATCAGCTTGCAGGCGCGTTAACATTAATTATCATAGGTGTCATAATTGGGAGATTTTTATTCAGTAACAACGATGCGGTTATAAATGATTTGAAGAACGGAAAACGAATTAATATTCAACCTGCTTCACTTGAATCCCGGACTGAAAATTATATTGAGCGCTCAAAAGTTTTACTTCTCGGTCTAGCTAATTTCGATCAATCCACAGGTGATGTGGAAACAATAAATTTACTGTATCAAAAAAAGATATCGGAAAAATTATTAGACGATGCAGCCGAACTTAAAAAGGAATTAAAGCAGCCTTCGCAAAAGCAGCTTATGGAATTGATCTCGGATATTGAAGTTATACTGCTTCAAATAGCAAATCTTGAAACGGAATATGATCTGGAAGGAATTGATCTTATTAAAAGCGGGGTAGATAGGCGGGGAATCTTTCTCAAAATAAGTATTCAAGAAATGCAGAAAACCGGTCCGGGATCGGTTCCAATAAAAAAACAAGAAGTAAAAAGAAAAAATATTTAATTAATTGTCGGAGAGAATCATGTTCAAAAGAATTTTAATACTACTGTTATCATATTTCTGCATTTTATCGTTCCATACTTTTGCCTCGAGCACCAACCGGAATTCTGTATATACTTATTCATACAATGTAACGGAAGAAGAACAGGAGCCTGATGACACAGCATATAAAAAAGCATATAACCTGGTGCTTGATGAAAAATGGACAGAAGCAATTAATGAGTTGAATAACTTTCTGAAAAAATTTCCTGAAAGCAAGTGGCGCGATGATGCGATGTTTTGGAGATGCTACTCGAGGGAAAAATCTGGGGAAAATCCTGAAATAGTGTTTCGATGTTATCAGGACTTTATTAAGGAAAACAACAGCAGCAGATGGGCTGATGATGCAAGATCGAATATGATATTATTAGGTCAGAAACTTGTTAAGCAGGGCAATACAAAGTACCAGGCAATAATAAGCGGACTGAAAAAGGAAGAGGACGAAGAGATTAATATTACGGCATTATACGCATTGGGAGAGATGGGAGATGAAAATGCCTTGGATGCTATTTTGGATTTATATGCATCAACGACGAATGAAAATTTCAAGGAGAAAATAATTTATACACTTGGAAATTTCGATTCACCGGCGGCATTTAATAAACTTGTCGAAATTATTAAATCGGAACCGAACACACAGTTAAAAAGGAAAGCTGTATACGCAATTGGTAATTACGAGAGTCCCGAAGCAATAGATGCTTTAAAAAACGCATTAGCTGATGTGAAGGACAATGAGTTGGCACGAGCAATTATTTATGCATTGAGTGATACTGAAGCGCCGGAAATAATTCCCTTATTAAAAAAGTATGCTATAACCGGGAACAGCCCCGAGCTTTCAAAAGCCGCAGTTTATGCTTTGGGAAATTATGATACTAAAGAGGCGGCTGCAGCCATAAAGGAAGTGTTGAAGGCATCTAAAATAATGGATGTAAGAAAAGCCTCATTGTATGCACTTGCTGATTCCGATCTATCTGAAATGATCCCGTATTTAAGGGATTTGGCAATCAACGAAACAGATGTAGAATTAGCTAAAGCCGCAGTTTATGCTTTGGGAAATTATGAAAGTGAAGAATCTGTTAAGGCTGCACAGGACATAATAAAGAATGCAAAATACATGGATGTAAAAAAAGCAGCTCTTTATTCCCTCGGTGATTCCGATATATCCAGCGTAATTCCTATGTTAAAAGAATCTGCATTGAATTCTGAAGATGCAGATTTAGCTAAAGCTGCGGTGTATGCACTTGGGAATTTTGAATCGGAGGAATCCGTAACAGTTATTAAGGAAATTTTGAAAGCATCAACAAATAAAGATGTTCGCAAAGCAGCCTTATATGCATTAAGCGATTCAGATATTGGCGATATCATTCCTTTTCTAACCGATATAGCGGTCAAAGAAAAAGATGCGGATATTGCAAAAGCCGCAGTATACGCGCTTGCCAATTATGAAGATGAGAAAGTTCTGGAATCATTAAAAAAAATATATTCCGCTACAACAAATAATGATATTAAGAAAGCCGCTATTCATGGGATAATGAATGTTATTCAAGATGCAAAAAACATAGTAGGTTTTCTCGATAGTATGCTTCAAAATGAATCTGAGCCCGGTTTAAGAAGAACTATAGTGTATGCAATCGGGGATACAAAAGCCAGGGAAGCTGTTGGCGTACTTGTAAAAATTGCAAAAGGAGATGATAATTATGAAGTGCGCAAAGCCGCCGTTACTGCCCTTGGTTACATTGATGATCCTGCAGCAAAAAAAGCGTTGCTGGATATAATTAGAAACAAGTAGAATCTATTTCATCATAATTTGAAAAAGCGGATCTAGTAGTTCCCTTTTTTATTTGTTTGGAATCAAAATATATTTATCACAGATTTTCCATTGGAAAAACTGCTCTTCGGGCAGACAATTTGTAAGTTGTGAAATATCAGAAACTTAGTCATATAGAAATTTTGGATTTTGTTATTTAAGAAAATATTTTTCTAAAAAAATTGTCGGGGTTAATCACTCAATATAAGAGTTTAATTAACACATTTTATGAGCGGCAAGCAGTAAAAAATTCATTTCCAACGAATTTTTTGGGTTAAACGATTATTTTACCATTTCTATAATTAAAATCGTATCTATGTTCTTAATAAATTCTATATAAAATGGTACTACTATTATTTTATTTGTTCCTGGCGTTATTCGTTTCATTTCTTTGCTCGATTATGGAAGCCGTGCTTCTTTCGACGCCTAAATCTTTCATAATTGCGAAAAAAGAAAAGGGAAATATGTGGGCACAAAATTTCATTGATTTAAAATATAATATCGATAAACCTTTATCTGCAATTCTTTCACTTAATACGGTGGCACATACAGTTGGTGCAGCCGGAGTAGGTGCGCAGGCAGTTAAAGTTTTTGGTGATGCATACTTTGGACTTGTATCGGCGATTCTTACCATACTTATTCTTGTGATAACTGAAATAATTCCTAAAACAATCGGAGCGCAGTACTGGAGAGGATTAGCTAAAGCCGCTTCCTATTTGATACGGGGGACAATAATTATCACCTATCCGATAGTTTGGATGTCGGCAATTATTACAAATGCAATCTCAAAATATAAAACGGGGCACTCAACCAGCAGAGAAGAAATTGCTGCTCTGACAAGCATTGGGGCTGATGAGGGAGTTTTCTCTGAGAGCGAACATAAGATAATTCAAAATTTACTTCGTTTGAAAAATGTAAAAGTGACCGAAATTAAAACGCCGAGAGTTGTAGTAGTTGCGGCTGATGAAAATCTGTTACTCAATGATTTTTTAAAGAGTAAAGATTACCTTACCTTTTCACGAATACCAACCTTCTCAGAAAATAAGGACAATATTTCGGGATATGTTTTACGACAAACAGTTTTTGAAAAACTTGCCGAGGATCAGCATCAATTAAGGCTTCAAGACATAAAGAGAGAAATTGTTGTTATCCCGGATTCAATGGAATTATTTAAAGTGTGGGAAAAACTTCTGGAAAAAAAGGAACATATTGCACTTGTTGTTGATGAGTATGGAGTTGTTGACGGAATAGTTACTATGGAGGATATTATTGAAACTATCCTTGGTCTTGAAATTATTGATGAGAAGGATACTATTTCCAATATGCAAAAATACGCGAGGGAGAGATGGAAAATTAAACGGGCAAAATATAATTTGTTGAACGATTTTGATCACAAAGAAAATAAAAGTGATAGGTGAACTGGAAACATGAGGGATTTTGTATTAAATAATCCGACTCAATTCACAAGTCAATAATTAATATAAAATTTTAAAATGGAAATAAATATGAAACCGAAAGACCTTATCTTAAAATGGGTGGAAGACTTTAATAAGGGAGATGCGGAATCAATAGTAGATCTATATAGCGAAGACGCGGTGAACCATCAAGTACCGAATAAACCAGTTAAAGGGAAAAATGCAATAAGGAAAATGTTTTCAGAAGAATTTGCAAAAGCTGATATGACTTGTATAATCGAAAATATTTATGAGGACGGAGAATGGGCTATCCTTGAATGGAAGGATCCGTTGGGATTACGAGGCTGCGGATTTTTTCAAGTCCAAAATGATAAAATAATATTTCAGCGCGGCTATTGGGATAAATTATCTTTCCTTAAAATGCATGGTTTGCCAATACCTGAGTAATACAATCATATTTATTAGGTTGATATATTGCCGCATAAATCTTAGCTTCGCATAAATGTTGAGAATCTATATTTGCATGAAGTTATTTTATTTGGGGAAACTATAATGAGGTTTTTTTCGGTTATACTATTACTCACCTTAATAATTCTTGTAGAGAACAACCCGGCACAGAACAACAATTCAATTCAAGTCAGCGGTGGAATGATAATGCCTATGAGTTCATCAAAAGGTGTAACAGCTTCCGTTCAGTATAATTATCAATTTAACAGCAGCACTCAATTCTATCTTTATTCCGGTTATTCATTTTGGGACAAATTTTTTGTCAGTTTCATTGAGGAGTGGTCGGTTGTTCAGGATCAGACAATATTCAAATCATATTCATCCGATGCACATAAAATGATTCCATTGTATATCGGAACCCGTATTAATTTTCACACAAATAAATTTTTTACATCATTTGTTACATTCGAGCTTGGTTATTCTTACCTGAGCTATAACACTTATAAGGTTGTTAAAATTACAGATGCAAACACAGGTAAAATCCTTGATTATGAAGCAGACAGAACCACTAAGCGTTCAATCTCTGAAAATCTAATCGGTATCGGTGGTGGAATCGGTTTAACACATGAACTGATGGAAAATTTAAGTGTTGTTTTAGCATTCAAATTAAATAGTCACCTTAATTCAAAATATTATGATTTTCTCGACAGTAAAGGAATTTACACTGCGGTTGTATTGGGATTCGATTTGAATATATAAGACGTTTTGTAAAACGAATTGATAGAGGTGAATTATGAACATGCCATTTACTACAAATCAATTTTTAGAAGTCCTCAAGCTTTATAATGAAGCAGTTTTCCCTCTCCAAATTATTTTTAATCTAATGGCAATAGCGGCAATCTATCTCATATTTAAAAGAATCAGATTATCCGGTAAAATTATTAGTTCAATTCTAGCATTTTTCTGGTTATGGATTGGGATTGCATATCATCTAGTATTTTTTACCGAAATAAATAAAGCGGCTTACGGCTTCGGTGTTTTGAATATTATGCAAGGCGGCATTTTTATTTATTTCGGATTGTTAAAAAATGAACTGACATTTGAGTTTAAAAAAGATGGATTTAGTTACACAGGTATAATCTTCTTTTTATATGCACTGATTATCTACCCGGTATTGGGATATCTGTTCGGTCATGAATATCCATATTCCCCGACATTCGGTTTGCCATGTCCGACAACAATTTTTACATTCGGGATGCTGCTCTTTATTGATAAAAAAATTAAATCAGGAGTTTATCTAATACCGTTGATATGGTCGTTAATCGGCGCATTTGCTGCTTTTAACATGGGAATTTATGAAGATTACGGTTTACTGGCGGCTGGAATCATCGGAACAATTTTGCTGGCATTTAAAAATAAAAAGAAGTTTTCTACTGTTGAGTAATTTTAACGAAAACATTTTTGAGTATGTAAAATTATGAGTGAATTTAAAAATTATAGGATAGTCCGTAAACTGGTAATTGTCATTGTAATATTTTCAACCGTTGCTGCATTAATGGGAATTGTTTCTGATGATGGTCCCGGACAATACACTCATGAAACAATAAGAGGGGAAACAATTGAGATTTACGGAACGGGCATATACAAGCACATGTCCGCCGAAGTGGCGCCTCAGGGCATTGCCCAGGATTATGTTACGTTGTTCATCGGCATCCCGCTCTTATTACTTTCAATTTTTTCGGCGAAGAATGGATCTCTTAAATGGCGGTATTTGCTTTCCGGAATTCTCGGATACTTTCTTGTCACATATTTATTTTATTTGATGATGGGAATGTATAATGAATTATTTCTTGTATATGCTCTATTACTAGCAGCTTCTTTTTTCGCATTTTCATTGACCATGTTGTCTTTCAATCTTGATTCCTTGAATGAAAAATTTAGCGACAAAACTCCCGCAAAACTTGCAGGTGGGTTTTTACTTTTCAACACTGCAGCAATAGCGATTTTATGGCTTGGGATTGTTGTTCCGCCTCTAATTGAAGGGAGTATTTATCCGGATGAATTAAATCATTACACTACACTTGTCGTTCAAGGTTTGGATTTAGGTTTGCTGCTTCCGCTTGCTTTTGTTTCCGGTTTACTTTTGATAAAAAAAACTAATTGGGGATTTTTGCTGGGACCAGTTTATCTCATCTTTCTTTCATTATTAATGACGGCTTTAACTGCAAAAATAATAGCTATGGGATTGCTGGGGTTTAGTATAATTCCTGTAATTTTTATCATCCCAACATTTGCATTATTCTCAATTGGATTATCGGTTATTCTTTTAATAAATATTGTTGATGAATAAAATTACTATTCGCTTACTGAAAAATTAGAGACTTCTTTTTGAAGTCCTTCAACTGCATCTTTCAGCTGCTGAGTTACATTTTGAAAATCGTTGAGAGATTGTTTCGTTTGAGAAGCCGCTGTATTAAGCTGACCCATTGCCTCGGTAATCTGCCGTGCGCTTGTTGATTGCTGCTGCATGCTGTCGTTCACGCTCACAAACTGAGGAGTTAAATCTCTAATATGATCGATAATGGTTTCAAAATCCTCGCTTATCTTCGTAATTTTTTCTGAACTTGTTTTAGTTTCTCTCGTATAATTTTCAACTTCTTTCACTCCTGTCTGAACCACACTTTTTACTTCGTTAATCATCTTGTCTATATCTAATGTTGAAATAGCGGTTTGATCAGCGAGACGTTTAATTTCTTTTGCAACAACTGCAAAACCGGCACCAAACTCTCCGGCTTTCTCCGCTTCGATTGCAGCATTGAGCGAAAGCAAATTAGTTCTGTCGGCAATTTTTGTTATTGTGGTAATAACATTAGTGATGTTTGCTGTGCTATTTTCAATTAAGTTCAACCTTTCCGATATTTCATTTGTCGAGCTCATCAAATTCTGCATTGTGATATTCATCTCAGCAAGATTTTTAATTCCGCCGATCGAAAGCTGCGTAGCTTCGTTTGCCATTTTCGAAAGATTATTCATCGTCTGAGCCAAGTCATCGGCTGTTGCAGAAATTTCGTTTGTTGTACTCGTTACTTCGTTTGTTGAAGCGGCTTGTTCGGAAACCGTTGATTCCAACTGTTTAATTGATGAGTTGATCATGGTTGTCGACGACGTTACTTGAATTCCCGACTTTCTAACTTGCGTCAAAAGTGAATCAAGGTTGAATGTCATTTGCGAAATTGAATGAAGGAGAATTTCTACTTCATCTAATGTACCATCGTCAAGTATGTGAGATTTATTTATATTGTTTTCGTTCAGGAATTCGGCTGCGTCTTTAACTTTTCCGTTTGAAATTTTTTGCGCTACAACTGCCGCTAATTTAAGAGGTTTGGTTATTCTTATCGAAATTATTATTGTAAGAAAAAGCGCCAAAACCAGTGACGATAAACTTAGGAACAGTGCCCAAAATCTATTGCTTACAATATCTGATTTTCTTATCTCAAGTAATTTTATTAATTCAATATTTGAACTAGCCCATAGATCAGCTCCCATATATAGAGTATTCTGTCCCAGCTCCAAGAATTCATCATTTGTGATTTTTATATCGGCGGTCTGAGTTAATGCATTTAAGTATTTTATGAATTGTGAAGAATGTTTTTGATACACTTCGGTGGAATTTGGAATTTCAGTTTGAAGAGATTGACTTATACCGTAGAAATTTTCATCTTCGCCGATTGCCGTATTAAGGCTGGCTAAAATTTTATCAACTGCAATTTCCTGCAGCATCGCAGAGTAAGTTCCGAGTGTCTGAATATCTTCCGGGGTGCGAGAGTTCTGAATTAACATCCTTTGTGCATAACAAAGCGCTTCACTCATCTTGCTCTGAGATTGGGGCATTAATATTAGTGATACATCCATTAAATAATATGAATCAAGATCCGGATCGAGTATTAGATTGGATTTATCACCTATTCTCTTTATGAATGATTTCAATCTATCAATTAATACCTGGTGCTCAATACTACACTGGTAAAGGTCTAATTCATGCCAGCTTGTTTTTAAACTATTCCAGTAGGACTTAATAGAACTTGGATTTATTTCCGACAGATTTTCAGCATTGAGTGTTACGTTATCAACTTGAAGTTCAGTATCAAATTTTGTCGTAGTTTCAATTAATTGAGCCAGACTGTTATCAATAACAGATTCAATCCGGTTTAATTCAGGCAATACATCTTTATTCCCGAATGAATTTAATTTTACCAGTCTGTCATGCTCCGAAAAATAAGTTACAAGAAGGTGAGCATCCTCAATAACCTTTGCACCGTCAATTTCCTTCTGTGTAAAATTTATATCATTGTTGTATTCCGAAACCATAAAGAATAAAAGCAGCGCAATTGGTATAATGAAGAGCGTGCTTGAAAAAAATAATTTATGATTTATATTAGACTTTTTTAAAATGTCTCTCATATTCATATGGCAGGTGATTAATTGTTTCTTTAAACATAATAAAAATTTATTAATATTGAATCACCCTTTGAAAAAACAGTTATAATAAAAAGAAAATATCTAGCAACTTGAAAGTAATACAAAATATCTGTATATCTGATTTAATAATCTGTATAATTTTTGGAGTAGAAAATGTTTAAAGATTTATTCCTACTGTTCTTTTTGATAGGATCATTTAATTTTATTATTGCACAAGATCATTCCGAATTAATCGAAGGTCCTTTTGAAACACCGCAGGAAGTTACTGAAACTTGTTTGATGTGTCACGACGGAGTCGGAGAAGAAGTATTAGATTCTCGACATTGGAATTGGATAGGTGAAGAATTTGAAATGGAAGACGGACGATTACTTGCACTCGGTAAGAAAAATATTATTAATAATTTTTGTATAGCTGTTTCATCTAATGAACCGAGATGTACAAGCTGCCATATCGGTTACGGCTGGAAAGATGATTCGTTTGATTTTTCAGATCCGGCTAATATCGATTGTCTTGTTTGTCACGAACAAACCGGGGAATATGTTAAAGTTCCAACCGCAGCAGGAATGCCTGGCGAAGATGTAGATTTAGTTGCAGCAGCTCAAAGCGTAGCAACGCCGGGGCGCGCTAATTGCGGAACTTGTCATTTTGACGGCGGCGGCGGTACAGGCGTTAAGCATGGCGATATGGATGACAGTCTTTATGATCCTGATATGGAAGTTGATATTCACATGGGAGGTTTTGATTTTTCCTGTACTGAATGTCATGTTACGACTGAACATAAAATCGCGGGAGCCGGGCATGCATCGATGGCTGAAGATACAAATCATATATCGTGTATCGACTGCCATGATTCGGTACCTCATGAAAAAAGTATTCTTAACAATCACACCGAACACGTTGCGTGTGAAACATGTCATATTCCCTATGTGGCAAAAGTAATACCGACCAAAACATGGTGGGATTGGTCAAAAGCCGGAATGGATAGAGAAGCTGAATTGGATTCTTTAGGGCTAGCGACATATTCAAAAATGAAAGGTGAGTTTAAATGGCAGAAGAATCTTCAACCTGAGTATACATGGCATAATGGAAAAATGGATATTTATGTAATCGGCGATAAAGTAAAATCGAATGAAATTGTAAAACTTAATAATCCCAAAGGAAATATCAGCGAATCTGATTCCAAGATTTCTCCTTTCAAAATTATGAGAGGTAAACAAATTTATGATGATGAAAACAATTACTTAATAGTGCCAAATTTGTTCGGTAAGGACGGATATTGGAAAACTTATAATTGGAATAAAGCTTCCGAAATTGGTATGGCATCAATCAATTTGGAGTACTCCGGCTCTTATGATTTTATCGAAACCGAAATGTATTGGCCGCTTAACCACATGGTTGCACCGGCAGACCAATCGCTGAAATGTACCAGTTGTCACGGGGTACGAGGTGAAAATCTTTTGGATTGGAAAGCGCTCGGTTACAAAGGCGATCCGCTATCTAAGGGGGGTCGCGTAAAGAATAAATTAATCAAGAAATGATGAAAAATTCTGCGGCTGGTATAATTACCGTCATCTATTTTTATTTACGGGAATTGTTTACGTTGGTTTGAGTATTCCGCTGTTGAAAAGAAAAATAAAGATGAATGATCTTTACGGAATTCGAATTAAAAAGTCATATGAATCCGATGAGATTTGGTACAAACTGAATGAATACTGTGCAAGAGAATTAATTAGATGGGGAACCGTGCTTATAATTTTAGGTGCGATTCCCTTTTTTACTAATATTGATGAGAATAATTCATTCTTCTATTTTTGGCTTTTTATTCCGGTAATAGTTTTAATTCCCCCATTAATTAAAATCTTCAGATACGCTAAAAAATTATAAATTATTGAAAGTAAAGGCTGCCTCTAAATTATCTTTAGAAACAGCCTCATTTCCATTTATTTCCACGCTCCCAGGATTGCTCCCATAATCGTAAATGTTACGGCATGGTAACCTGCATTTATAAAAAATAGTTTCAATGATTTCCTTTCAAAAAGATATAAAATTCCTAAAGACGCGGCTACCCAGCCTATACCTGCTGCGGCTCCGGCAAATACTCCGAACATTACATCGCTTTCAGCTCCAAGAAATGCAGCCAAATTCAACGCAATGATGAACGATAAAATGAATGCGCTGCCGAAAATTTTTGCCATGTTAGCATTTTTTAAATCTTCATCTTTAAACCCATTTTCCTGCATCCAGGCATTCCCGAATAAAACAGGTGAATACCATAAAGCACCGATTAAAAAACTTGAAACCGCTGCAGCGATTACTGCCAGGAAATTTATTTGGAATTCCATTTTATACCTCGTAGTATGTTAATTTAATAAAGATGATTTTATTTCGGGATGATTTCCTCTCCCACATATCTTCAAAATATTGAAGAAGATCTAAGTTGTCAAGAAAAAGTTTTGAATTGGCATTCTTTACACAATTTGAAATATTGGTTTTAATAAGCTAATTTCAGTTAGTAATTTACAATTAAATACCAGGATGAAAATGGCAACAGAACTTAAGCTGCAGATAGGAAATTTTGAAGAGAAGATTAACGCTGCATATGATAAGCTGATTGAAGAAAAAATTATAACCCGTTTGTGGAAAAAGGATTTCACAATATGGCGGGATGATCCGGATGAAATATCCAATCGACTCGGCTGGCTTGATAGTCCTGAATCCACTAAAGCAGCCATTAACGAAATAAATGGTTTTGTTGAAGAAATACGGAATGAAAAATTTACACATGCATTACTACTCGGTATGGGCGGCTCAAGCCTGGCTCCGGAGGTCATTCGATTAACTTTCGGTGTGAAGGAAGGTTATCTTGATTTGCACGTACTTGACAGTACTGATCCGCAAGCAGTTTTAAATTATACCCAAAAACTTAATCCGGGAAAGACATTGTTTATCGTGTCAACAAAATCCGGTGGAACTGTTGAAACAATTTCGTTCATGAAATATTTCTATACATATACTAAAAATATTTTAGGTGATAATGTTGGGGATCATTTTGCCGCCATAACCGATCCGGGGAGCGGGTTGGAATCAATGGCTCGTGAATTAAATTTTCGAAAAATATTTTTAAACGATCCCAATATTGGGGGCAGGTATTCCGCCCTGTCTTTTTTTGGCATGGTTCCGGCAGCTTTAGTTGGAGTTGATCTGAATTTATTATTGGAAAAATCGTTCGAGGCTAGTGAGGAATCCAAAAAGGAATCAATAGAAAATACCGGCGCTGTTCTGGGAGTTGTGATGAGTGAATTTGCCAAACACGGAGTTGATAAGTTAACCTTGGTAACTTCGGATAAGATTTCCAATTTCGGCGCTTGGGCTGAACAATTAATTGCGGAAAGTTCAGGAAAAGACGGCAAAGGAATTTTACCAGTTGATTTGGAAGAATTGCTGATCCCAGAATATTATTCAAGAGACCGCATATTTATCTATATGCATATGAAAGATGATAACTCGAAAAATGAAAAAATATCATCCTTAGTTAATGCGGGTTTTCCCGTTGTTGAATTAGTGCTGGATGATGTTTATGATTTGGGCGCCGAATTTTTTAAATGGGAAATTGCTACTGCTATTGCATGCTGGTCATTAGATGTTCAACCGTTTGATCAGCCAAATGTGGAACAGGCAAAAGTAGTTGCGCGTAAAATGGTTGCTGAATATCAAGACAAAGGTAAATTACCTGAACTTACTCCCGAATTAGTATATGAAGGAATGAAATTTTTTGGCAAAGTTGAAGTTACAACAGCAAATGATGCAATGATCGACTTCCTGAATTCATTCGATAAAGGCGAGAATGAAATTTTCGGTAGAAGTTATGTTTCGATTCAAGCTTATGTCACACCAAGTGAAAAAGTTTGGAATGCACTCCACGAGTTAAGAACGTCAATTCAGAAGAGATATAAATTAGCTGTAACAGTTGGGTACAGTCCAAGATTTCTCCATTCAACCGGTCAACTTCATAAAGGTGATGCAGGCAATGGATTATTTATTCAGCTTGTCGGCAAAGGTGGGGAAGATGTTGCTATCCCGGATTCAGCAGGATCTGTTGATTCATCAATTTCGTTTGGTATATTAATAAATGCGCAGGCAATGGGTGACAGGCAGGCTCTGATTGATAATAATCGTAAATTGCTGAGGATTGATCTCGGAAATAATATCGAGAGCAATATTCTAAAGATGGCAAAATATTTTTAGAGAATTAAATTGCAGGCTTTCATTTTAAATGTTGAGTCAATCCGGTGAAAAATTTTATTCAATTTGCTCGGAATATTAATTAAGCCTTCACATTGAGCCGAAAAGATATTATTAGCACAACGTTAAACTAATTGTATATTTCATATGGAATATATATTTTGAGTCATTATTTGAATTTTAATACCGGTAATAAATAGTTGATGCCAAAAATCATGTTTTCAATAATAAGTGAATTTGAATCAGTCAGTAATGCATGTACTGATGTGCGTGAGTTTTGTAAAGGAAACGGCATCCCGGATTTACATTGTAACGAGTTTGAAATTTGTCTCACCGAAGCGTTAAATAATGTTATTAAACATTCCTATAAAGAAGATTCTTCTAAGAAGATTGATATACTTGTTACATATGAAGACAGCACAGTAAATATCCATATTATAGATACTGGAATTGCAAGAGCCGACCTTTCAGAACGTTCACTGGAGTTTGATCCTTCCGATATAGAAAATTTACCCGAAGGAGGTATGGGACTTTTTATTATTGAGCAATTAATGGATAAAACCGAGTATTTTTCTGTTGACGGATCTAATACGTTCATTATGACCAAGAAACTAAAGTAACAGACCAGTGTATAACTTCATAATAATTTACTCTTCAATTTGACATCCTAATTATCGATTTAATTTATAAGAGAACTTAATTGCGGTACCTAACTTTACTTATTTTATTCTTTTCGGCGCTTTCATTCTATGCCCAGGATTCTACAAAGAGTCAGGCATTTAAACATGATGTTGAGCCCAGAGATAACCATCCGTTTATTAAATCGAAGTATCCTTCCTATCCGCTGGTTGCAGGTTATCTTTTAGTAAACGATGCGAATGACGGCGATCCGTTTGCTCAACATGAACTGGGACTTCGTTACCTAATGGGTAAAGGATTCAAACCCGACACCGTAAAAGCTATCCAATGGATATTGAAAGCTGTTGCACAAAATGTGACTGCGGCAAGATTCAACTATGCAATTTTGCTTCATAACGGAATTGGTGTAAAATGGAATCCGTTTCTTGCATTTGAACACTTTAAGTATGCTGCCGAGATGGGAATGCCTGAAGGTCAGTTTGCATACGGACTTATGTATGCCGATAACTTAGTGGTCAGCAGGAATTATAACAAAGTTTACAAATGGGTAAAAATAGCTGCTGATAATAATTTTGAACCGGCAGAAAAAGTATTGGAAGAACTTAAGAAATCCGGGCTGGCTATTGCGGCTGATTCATCCTCGGAAGATATATCGAATAACTATTTCGAGGAGAATGAACTCGCGAAAGGTTCAAGCGCACTATATGATAAAGAATGGGAGCTTGATTTTTTTAGCTTTGCAGATGATGAAATTACTGATGAAGATAAGGACAAACAGATTGAAAAATTGATGAATGAAAACCCGGAAGAACTTAAAAAACAACTTGGTATAACAAAAGTTGATTCCAATGAAGTAGAGGATACAAGCTCAATAGAATTAATAAAATATGCGGCTGAAGCAGGGAGCCCTGAAGCATTATTAATTGAGGGGCGAATTTATGATAAAGGAATTGTATTGAAGAAGAATTTACTTCATGCGCTGGTAAGCTATGTTCGTGCTTACAGGTTGGGAGCCTTTAAAGCCGGGGAAAGGTTATTCGAAATGACAAAAAACGAATCTCTTTTCAAATTTCTAAAGAATGAAATTGATGCCGGTAATCCGGATGCAATGTATGTCTGGGCTGGTTTAACTGCAATCGGTCTCGATTACCAAATCACGGATGACCAAGCATTTGAGCTTCTTCTTCGTGCCGTGGAGAAAAATCACATCCTATCGATTATTGAAACCGGGCTGTGTTATTATTCCGGTTCATTAGTTGATAAAGATATCGACAAAGCATTTGAATATTGGGAGAATGCTTCCAGGTTAGGCAGCACGGAAGCTAAAGTACGAATTGCATTTACAACTATAGTTCTTGCCGATCAAAATGAAAAATTAAAAAATGAAATTCGCGAGTTAAAATTTGCGGCAGGAAGCGGGTCGGTATTAGCTCAAGCTGCATTGGGTTATTGTTATGAAAACGGGAAAGGAGTAAAACAAAACAAAGGGTTTGCGGTTGATTATTATAAGTCGAGCGCAAGCAGAGGAAATGAAGCGGCTTATAATTCCTTAAAAAAAATGTATGATGCAATTCGTCCCGAAAAAGAGATGTTTACAATTTACGAATGATTATCTTTTTTTAATAATAATCATTGTGAGATCATCCTTTATACCTGAATCCCCAACGAAGTTAGATATTGAAGAACTTATTTTTGTTTTTAATTCCTCCGGTGATAGCTGCTTATTTCTTTTAATTATATTTTTAATATTCTCAAGTCCGAACTGCTCTTTATAACGATTCATTGATTCGGAAACACCATCGGTATAAATGAAAAGTATATCGTTTTCCCCGGGCATTATTTTAATTTCCTCAAGAGTGCTTTCAAATATTCCTTTATCATTCAATCCAATTCCAATTCCTTTGGGATTTATCTCATTGAATGAATCGGTTTCATAAGAATACATGAGGAGGGGCAGGTGACCGGCGCTGCACAGTGAAATACTTTCGTCATTATTAATTTTTGCTCCGATTATTGTTAAAAAGTATTCCTTCCTTAATCTTTTTGCAAAATTCTGTTTTAGATTTAGTATTACATCTTTCGGTGTATTGAAATATTTGATGAGCGTATGAATCAGAGCTTGAGCACGTACCATATGTAAAGCAGCAGGCATTCCCTTTCCCGAAATATCTCCAATCACAAGGAATGCTTCTTTCTTTTCTTCGTCGAGTTCAATAAAATCATAATAATCGCCGCCTACTTCGTGTGCAGACTCATAATGAGCGGCAATGTCATAAAATTTATTTTGCGGTGAAGTTTGCGGAATTAAATCTGATTGAATTTTACGTGCGAGTGAAAGTTCATCCTTGGCTGTCAATTTATCAGCAAGTTCAAAAGCAAGTAACAAGTTAATTAATATAAACGCGAGTATTATGTAACTTCCCAATGATTGTATATAACCGATGATGAAAATTAGTATTGCAGCAATGTAAAAAATTCTTCTTGCAGCACTCATTTTGAGGAGAAAAGCATTGAAAAGACTTCGGATAAAAATTAATGAACGAAAAAATTTGTTTTTAGTTTGATCCTGTTTCGGAATATCGGAAGCAAAGAATTCATAAACATCGGCGGATTCTCTCTTAATTAATCTTTCGATCTCATCATATTTTAAATCGCTTGTGTACAGATCATAAATTCTTTTGAGAGGATTACTATTGTTCATATATTCTTGCCAATATCAGTGCCGAAAACTATTTGTTACTTCAAATCGAAATGTATTCTTTTATTTGCAATTAGTTTCTGTTTTAGTGATATAATTACATTATATTTTTTAATAAATTCCTAAATAAATTTTGGCTTTCATGGAGTTTAGACGAATCTGTATACTGTTTTGTTTGGTTTTATTTTTCATTAGTGATATTTGTTTGTCACAGAATTACAGTGTTAAAACTTACACACCCCGTGACGGTCTGCCAAACCCGTTTATTTATGATGCCGTACAAGATTCAATCGGAAATATGTGGTTCGCACATAGAACCGGGATCTGCAAATATGATGGTGTAGAGTGGACCAATTATACGGAAAAGGATGGTTTACCCGAAACTCATTACATTAAGCTTACTCGGGATAATAATGGTAATATTTGGGCTCTCCCATCGTTTCTGGGTGAATCGATTGTATACTTTGATGGGGACAAATGGAATGAAATCCCTTCAATAATTAAGTACATTAAATCGAACAAAACTGCGACTTCATTTGCAGTATACCAGAAGGATCAAAAGCCGGTTGTTGCTGTCGGCTCGAATATCGGGCTATTTATTTTTAATGGAAATATCTGGTATTTGTTATCGGAAAAGGATGGTCTTGCTGATAATACTATTTTCCATGTTTCGGTGAATGACAGCAAATTTTATCTGTCCACTCTTAGAGGGATTTCCGTACTTGATAATTTTTTATTTAATAATGATTTAAATCTCAAATTCGACTTCCCGGACCGGACAATTTTAAGCAGCCGGTTTGATGATAGAAAAGATAAGCTTTGGATTTATGGAAGTAATTGGATTGGTTTTATTAAAGATGATCATTTTAAAATTGTTGCAGATAATTTAGATTCTCCTATAATTAAAAGCGGACTCGAATTCTATTTTGCGCTAGATAAAGTAAACAGAATTTATTTCGGAAATCGTCGGCAGATTTTCTTTTTGAATCGCAAAACCGGCAACTATGATTTGCTCGGCAGAAAAACCAGTTATCTTACGGACGGCGCTACATCAGTCTTTGTCGATAGGGAAAACAATTTGTGGGTAACATCTCTTCGTGGTGTAACCAAAGTACGGAGTATTCCATTTATTAATTATTATGAATTAACCGGTCTGTTGGAAGATGAAGTTACAGCAGTATCTCAGTTTGATGACGGCACTTTTCTTTTCGCACATAACCGGGGTTTTACTTTATCCAAAGATGATCAGTTTACCATAATTCCTTTTATCGTTTCTATTGATGGACGATCGACTCTAACCACCAGGGTCTTGGATGTTTTTAATGATGGCAGCAAAATATATTTTACATCGCAGCAGCAAGGTATCGGTACTATTTCTTCCAAGGGAAAAATCAACTGGCTTTATAGTGATGACGAACTTGTATTCAACGGAATTTATATTGATAGTAAAGGACGAAAATGGGTCGGAACAGATAAAGGAATATTTTTATTAGTAGGTAAAAGTCTAAACCGTCCCCAATTAAAAATCCCGGAAGAATTATTCGTACGTAAATTTTATGAGCTTGAAAACGGTATTGTTGCCGCTGCTACTTTTCAGGGTCTAATTTTAATGAGTGATAGTGATGCCAAACTTTCAACTGCACAAGAACGAAACGGAAATAATGTATTTGCAGTTTACCAACATTCAGATCGCAAGGTTTTTGTTGGTACAATGGATGGATTGTATATCGAAAATAAAGGAAGATTGGAAAAATATTTCGACGGCAGTTATTCAATAAACAGACCAGTCTATTTTATAAAAGGAAATAAAGAAAATATTTGGTTCGGTACCGATGACGGAGTGATAAGATACTTTAACGGTAAATATGAACACTACACAGTTCAGGATGGATTAGCCGGAATAGAAACAAACAGATCGGCAGCATTTTATGACAGCGACGAAAGATTTTGGATTGGATGTGATAATGGGTTATCATGTTTTTACGAAGACTATGCGGAATACACTCCACCTAAACCAAATATTGAAATCCTTTATCTTGAAGATGCTGAAGGCACAAGATATAAGCTTGATGAGCCATTGGATTTGGGTTATAATCAATATAATATTTCAATTCATTATAGGGCATTAACCTTCATTGATGAAAACGCAATTCGTTATAAAGTTGCACTGAAAGATAAAAGCGGTAAGTGGGTTGATGAATTTATTACCACCGAATCTCAAGCTCGTTTTACAAATCTCGAAGAAGGGGATTATACATTTGTGGTTTCCGCCCGGAATGCATCCGGCATCTGGAGTAGTGAGGTTACGACCGCTAAGATTGTAATCAATGAACCGTTTTACAACCAGTTTTGGTTTCATTCAATTGCAGTGGTGCTTTTGGGATTTATACTCTATGGCGTTCAAAATTATTATTCACAAAAAAGATACAGTAAAAAACTTGAAAACGACGTTAAGAAAAGAACCGAAGAATTACGAGATTCGGAACAGCGCTATAGAACGGTTGTTGAAACATCTCCCGAAAGCATTCTGATACTTGACCGAAACGTTAAAATAAAATTTTGTAATCGACAGTCGTTAATACAATTTGGAGTTGATAAATTTTCTGGGTTGATTGGAAAAAGTGCGCTTGACATTGTAAGCGAGGCTGACCGTAAAAGAGCTGGAGAAGAATTACAGAAGCGGTTTGAAGATAAAAAGGGACGGGGAATTGAGTATCAATTAATAAAGAATGACGGCTCTGAATTCCCAGCCGAAATTAATTCAACTGTTATAACCGATGATAAAACCGGGACGATGAATATTGTTGTAATCATCAAGGATATTACGGAATATAAAAAAGCACAAGAAACGTTAAAGAACATTAATATAGAACTGGAAGAAAGAGTTAAAGATAAAACCAAAGAATTGAGCGCTTTGATTGATCAATCCCCGCTGGGAATATTGGTTTATGACAACTCGGGAAATTTGCTTGAAATTAATTCTGCAATTCAAACCATATTCGATATTTCTGAGTTGGGGGAATTGTCATCAACATATAATTTTTTCCGGGATAACCTGGTTCTTGAAAATCCGGAGTTTCCGAAGATTAATAAAGTATTTGAAAGCGGCGGATCATTTACAACAAAACCGGTTTTTATTAATCAAGCGGATAATATTTTGTACGACAATGTATTCAAGAAATGGTTCGTATTCAGGTTTTATTCAATTCAAAGTGAAAGCGGGGATGTAAATAGAGTTGTGAATCTTGTTGAAGATGTAACACAGTTGATGAAAATTGAAGAGATAAATAGGAAGTTTCATGAGCAGAGAATAAGATCCGAAGCGATATTGGAAACAATTGAAAATGAACGGAAAAGAATGTCGAGGGATTTGCACGATGATCTAGGGCAAATATTAACGAGCGCGAAAATTAAATTGGAAATTTCAGGTGCGGGAAAAAAGGAATCAGAAAATTATAAATCGGAAGCTCTCGATTTGGTACTGCGCGCACATCATGAGTTAAGAAATATAGTCTATGATTTGCAGCCGGTTGAAATTGATAAATTCGGAATGGTAACTGCCATTGATTTAATGTGCAGTAAGATAAGAAAAACAAAAAAAATTAACATAGAATTTTTCAATGTAAATTATAACAAAAAGTTCGACGATAAATATGAATTGGCAATTTATAGAATAATACAAGAAGCGCTTAATAATATTGTTAAGCACTCCGGATGTACAGAAGCTTTTGTTAAACTGGAAGAATCGGAAGATGAGTTGATTGTAGAAATAGAAGATAACGGTAAGGGATTTGATGCAGATTTTGACGCAATCAAAAATGGGAGGGGAAAAGGATTCGGGTTGAGAAATATTTACCAGCGCGCTGAATTTATCGGCGGTAAATTTGAGTTAGTATCAGAAATAGGTAGTGGAACAAAAATCAAGATAATAGTGCCTGTTGTCGGCTGAAAAATAAAATCATATAATCGGAAAGTGCATTCCCATTTCCTTTGTTATTTACCTCGTGCTTTTTTATTTTTAACCAGATAATAAAATGCAATTATGTATTTAATATCTTTTCAGGATAAAATATATTTTAATAAAGAATTACTGAAAGAAGAAATAAATGATTTGGAAAATATTGTTATTTCTGTTGATGTGTTTAGTAATAATAGCAGGCATATCATTTCCTATAGTACAGCAGCCGTCAGCCTGGTATGAATTCCCATTTATTCCAGGTTTAGAGGAGAAAGCAAAGATTATCTTTTTCCATGTGCCGACCGCATGGTTATCTGTGGTAGCATTCTTAATGGCGATGATTTACGGGGTAAAATATCTCAAAAATAAGAATTTAGATGATGATGCAAAATCTAATGCAGCACTTCAATTGGGAATGGTATTCAGTATTCTGGCAACTGTTACCGGTTCGATCTGGGCAAAATTCACTTGGGGAGCATTTTGGCATTGGGATCCCAGGGAAACAAGCATTTTTATTTTATTGTTAATTTATGGCTCGCTTTTTGCTTTACGTTCAGCAGTTGAAAATGAGGATAAAAGAGCAAGGCTCTCAGCAGTTTATTCCGTGATTGCATTTTTGACTGTTCCGTTCTTTATTTTTATTATGCCGAGAATAATGACAGGTTTGCATCCCGGTTCAGCAAATGACGATACTTCAGGTCCCGTTGTCGATTTCAAAATGAACTCTAACATGCAAGTGGTTTTTTATACCTCGTTATTTGCTTTCACTATATTATATTATTGGATGTGGAATATCAGTTATAAGTCAATTATCATTAAAGATAAGTTGACTAAAAAAATACTTTAATTTAGATCGGATGGGAAAATGGAATTTCTTGAACAAAATTCAATATACATAGTGTTGTTCATTGTTTTAGTTGTTTGGACGGGAATTTTTCTGTTTCTTTATAAAACAGATAACCGGTTGAGTGATATAGAAAAAGAACTAAAAGGAGAATTATCAGATGAAAAATAAATATATATTCGGTGGTGGAATAATTGTAGTGTTTCTAGGATTTATGTTGTTTCTTTTTACCCAAACAAATGTTAGTTACGAAAATGATTTCACAAAAATTAAGACTGTGGATAAAACCATAAAAGCTACCGGCGAATGGGTTAAGGAGAAACATTACCAATTCAATTCAAGTAAAAGAATCCTCACGTTTTTCCTGCGTGATAACAACGGGAATGAAATTAAAGTTGTTTACAATGGATCAATCCCAAACAATTTCGAAAGCTGCACTAGCATGGTGGTAACGGGGAAATATCAAAACGGGTATTTTCAAGCATCAGATATTTTGACAAAATGCCCTTCAAAATATGAAGAGCAGATGCCGCAGGAAGCCAGCTAAAGTTTTAATTTCTTTTAGGAAGGAGAAATAAATGATTGGTAATATCTTAATTACCGTGGCATTTATTGCCAGTATATTTACGATCATAATGTATTATTATACTAATAAAGGCTATACAAATACATTGAAGTTAGCCCGCCTTGGTTATCATATAACTGCAGTATCCGTTATTGCCGCAAGCGCTATGCTGCTTCATGCAATTTTAACACATCAATATCAGTTCAAGTATGTTTACAGCTACAGCAATTCTGAGTTACCAATGGGACTGCTGATGTCAACCTTTTATGCAGGTCAGGAAGGAAGCTTTATGTTATGGCTTCTTTTTACTGCGATAATCGGTTTAATATTGCTTGAATATACTTCGAAGAGAGATGATCTTGAACCGCGTGTGATGATGGTTTTCACATTGGCAACCTCATTTTTACTTCTGATGGTAAGCCCTGTGTTAAAGAGTCCATTCACATACATTTGGGCTGATCCGCAGTTCATTGATGTTAAAAGTATAAACTCAGCTTTTCTATCAATGCCGTTTCTTCAAAGTTTTTTCTTCAGCGATCCAAATAGTGATTCACATTTCGTGAAGGTGAGTTCGGAACTTGTCGGAGTGCTTAAAGCGAACGGAATTTCACTGAATGAATTTATAATTGATGGAAAAGGATTGAATCCACTCCTTCAGAATTTCTGGATGCAGATTCATCCGCCGATGCTTTTTGTCGGATTTTCTATGGCTACGGTACCATTTGCTTTTGCCTTTGCAGCTCTGATGAAAAACAAGTACGATGATTGGGTTAAACAATCACTGCCGTGGGTGCTTACCGGAACAATGATATTAGGTTTGGCGATAATGCTCGGCGGTTACTGGGCTTACGGTGTTTTAGGATGGGGCGGTTACTGGGGTTGGGATCCTGTTGAAAATTCCAGTCTTGTTCCGTGGATCATCGGAGTCGCTTCTATTCATACTTTGCTGGTTCAGAAAAAGACTCAAAACAAAGGCGGCGCAGGCAAATTTGTTAAAACGAATTTGATATTATGTATTATGACATACTTACTGGTTCTTTACAGTACGTTTTTAACAAGAAGCGGTATTTTGGGCGATGCATCCGTTCATTCGTTCGTTGATCCTGGTATGATGGTTTACTTACTGCTCGTGCTTTTTGTTATGTCTTTTACTCTGCTTGGATTTGGAGCCGTTGCTTACCGGTGGAAATTTCTAACCCAAAATTTTTCGCATGAAGAGAATGTTCTTTCTCGTGAGTTGGCACTTTTTACCGGTGCAGTCACTTTAATTGCATCAGCAATTATTATTTTATTCGGTACATCTGCTCCGATTTTCGGCACTTCCGTTGAAATTAGATTCTATGATGAAATGCACTTACCGATAGGTATAATTATAGGATTAATAAATGGTTTTAGTTTGCTGCTTAAATGGAAATCGACTAACGGTAAGGACTTGCTTAAATCCTCCAAAAATTCATTCATTGGCGCGTTTATACTTACTGCGCTGATTGTTGTTGGAGGAGGCATTTATGATTTTCCTCTCATACTGTTTGTTCTCTCCTCGGCATTTGCCTTATTTGTTAACGCTGAAATTGCAATAAAAATTTTCAGAGGAAGAAAATTATTTCTCGGAGCTTATGTTGCACATGTCGGCATTGCACTATTTTTCCTCGGTGTTATTTTTACCGGCGGATACACACGCGACATGCAGGTTGATCTTCCTAAAAATGAAACAGTAAGCGTTCTCGGACATGATCTGACTTTTAAGGGTTACGACCTGATTGAAAACGGGAAGAAGTACGCTTTTAATATTGAAATAAAAGACGGCGGCAGTTCATCAGTGATTGCACCGGTCATGTATATTGCAGAATTCAACAACAGTCTAATGCGCGAACCCGATATACTAAGCAGGTTCACAAACGATTTTTACATTTCTCCACTTGGTTACACCGACGGAACAAGCGGTGAAGAACATAATCATGACACTGCTGGCGAAATAATTTCACTTACTAAGGGTCAATCGACACTGTTGGATGGTAAAACAATTAGATTCAACGAGTTTGTTATGAGTGAAGATTTCATGTCGGCTATGCAGTCTGGTGAATCCTTTTTCATCGGCGCTAAAATTGACGTGCTTGCGAATGGCAAAACATATTCGGTGGAACCGCGGATGATTAATGAGAAAGGTCAAAGATCATTTACCGCTGAAGATATTCCAGAATTGAACCTAAGTATTAAACTTGAAAATCTTGATGCATCAGGTAAGGTGAATATAATTGTTGCAGCAATGGATGAACAAACCGAAGACGCAGCTGAAACAACTACAGCAAAAGGAAAAGAAGTTATTACAGTGGAAGCAAGTATTAAACCTTTCATTGGATTAGTTTGGCTCGGTGTTATTGTTATGGTTGCCGGGTTTATTATTTCAGCAGTTCGTAGAACTAAGGAATCACAAGCTTAAATTTGGTTTAATATAAATTTTTCGAAGGGGCTTTTTAGCCCCTTTTTTTATTCGTGTATGTTCACTAATTTTTCGTGTTTGTTTATATTGACGAACATATTTCTATTATTCTCATTATTTTTGAATATAAATCCAAATGATTAATGGACTGAAATTTGCATATTTACTGCTGTATCCGAAATTAACTTGGGGGTGAAATGAAAAAAGTAATTTTTATCGCGTTAATTTTTTCTTCTACAATTGTGTTTGGACAAAGAAATACTGCGGCGCTTAAGCTTGGGCTTTACAGTCCCGATGTTGCGGAAAGCGGTTTCATAATAGGTTACCAGGGGAGCAAAATACTTGATGAATATTTCAGCTATGGCTGGAGTATTGATTGGTTCAATAAAAATTATATCGACAAAACTCTTGCAAATGAATTTGATCAACTTTTCGGAGTTCCCGGTTCGACACTTAATGAAATAAGAGCTGAAACAAATCTGCATGACATCCCGGTTATGATCAATTTAATTGCTGAATACCCGGTCGCACGAAGAGCATACGTTTACGGGTACGGCGGAATCGGCGCTGAAGTTTTATTGATTTTTTATAAAAATTTTCAGAATACCGATGACGGTGAGATGGAAGCGGCTTTTGATTTTAACTGGCGGATCGGTGCAGGTGTTTCATATCAATTAGGCAGTAAATCTGAATTACTGGGAGAACTCACTTATCATGCATCGCAGCCTAGCTGGCAGTATGAAGTTGTTGATCAAAGCGGAACCAAAAGAACGTTTGAAAGAAGATTTGATATGAGTGGAATTATGCTCCGTTTCGGGTTTAGATTTTTTTATTGATTCACCCAAAATTTTCACATATAATTTTCTGTAGGAGATTAACAACCGATTGCAGGCATGCAAAATTTTCGTTTCATGTATTCTAATTACGCATTCTCGGTTGTTCTTCTGATTCCGGTTTTGTCAATTAGGAACAATTGTCAGGCTGGAATGTCAGGCAAGACAACATATTAAAAGACAATTATTAACTCACCCCAACTTTTCCCCTCTCTTAAAAAAAAGAGGGGAACGAGTTCTTCAAAGGAATAAAGGGTTTTCAGATTTATACAAATATGTCCTTTCTCTATGAGGTTTACCAACGGTAATAAAATA
>JAIOZI010000022.1 GCA_021740785.1 Melioribacteraceae bacterium | reverse complement strand
TGTTTTTTTTTCAACAAAATTAATATAAAACTCTATTTCCTTATTTTTTTGCCTTTTCAAAAATAACCGGAAAAATATTTTTATTTGTCTCTGTAATTTGTTGTTTTTATTGATTTTATTTTTGCCCCCGAATCGCTGCGATCAACAGTATCACTATAATTAAAAGAATCAATGTCTGTCCAAAAACCGATGAATGCTGAATCCAAACTCACCGATCCTTTGTTTATCACTTCCCACTCGAAAAACAGTACATCGTCAAGCACAGGATTCGTTTCTTGTGTATTTCTTGCATGAGCGATTTGATGTATTTCTAACGGCACCGGTTTCATGATAGAATTCCGGTTCATCCAATGATTTGCATAAACCGTATCATTCACAGAGTTATAAACAGTCCAAAGCATTTGGTCATTGTAAAGCTTGGGATAACCATAAGCATTTACTGGCGCACCAAGATCAGAAGGCCAATTATCTTTATCGTAATCTTTGTTAATACCATTCTTTCCCAACTTATAGACTTTGTATCTTGATGAATCTTCTGCGTTGACTAATAAAGCAGCCTTTTCGTTTATTACAGGTCCCGGTGAATATGAAGAACGCCATTGAGAAAAGGCAATTCTGACTTCTTCATTATACTTACCAATTACCCATAAACCTTGATCGAACACCATTCCCAAAATATCTTCGTCTTTCCACCTTATTCCTGGCCATTGCTCAAGTGAACCGTAATTATTTATTATACCAGTAACATTATTTACACTAATTGTATCTAAGTGATAATCCACGTATCCATACCGTCTTTGCTGCGAATTCGATATTTCAAATAATGCACAAACTATGATAAGTACCGTTAATATTTTTCGCATAATATCCCGTTTATTTTTAGCTACCTCAATAACACCATCTTTTTCGTTTGAATAAAATCACCCGCTTTCAATTGATAGAAATAAACTCCGCTCGCCAAACCAGATGCATCAAATTCAACTTTATGTCTGCCGGGCTGCATTGGTTTGTTGATTAGTGTTTTTACTTCACGACCAAGAATATCAAATACGATAATCTTGGTGTGTAGGGACAAGTCGCGTTTACCTACCGTGGTAGGACTTGTCCCTACGACAGCAGGAATGTTAAATTCTATTGTTGTTGTTGGGTTAAACGGGTTTGGGTAGCTTTGATATAATTTATATTCGTTTATAATTAATTCATTATCTTCCTGAGTATTGGCAAGAATATCTTGATAATATTGGCGGATATATTCACCTTTATTTTTTAACTCAGTTACACTGTTTAAATTATTGGATCCTCTTGCCATAAAAATTGCATAAACGACTTCTTGAGTATCTCCGGGAGCTAAATTAAAAGGGCCTGAGGACAAAGCGTATTCTCTACCGCCTGTACCAAAATCTCCCCATGTTCCCATTCCATCATACCATCCTCTCATTCCCTCGGGATCACCACTTAAAGGAAATACTGTTTCGCTGTTAGTATTAGGATTAATAAACGGTTCGCCATTAGTTTTTCTACCCTGCATATTATGATAAAAACCTATAGTCCCCTGGTATTCTCCAAGGTACGGTAACCCGGAATATACTCGATATCCATCATAAACAACGAATGAAGTCATTGGTAAATTTTTATACCCGGATAATGTCTTCCCTTTAAATAGTGCCTTATCATTTGATTCACCGGGAACTTTTGGACCCTGCAATAACATATGCCCGACAGCCGGAGGTTGATTTCCATACTCATAATCTTCATTTCTATAGTTATAAATATATCCGAGGTCCAAACTTGAATCGCATCCAGCAAAGTCATCATGACCATAGCCTAAATCGCAATCTGCCCAATATGTTAGATACATACTTTCGACTGTAGTACTGCTTTTATTAATAATAATATATTTTTTAAATACAACATCCTCCATTCCTGGAATAGCGCTATACCCCCAGACTAATGTTTGAAACTCTAATTCCATCGGAAGCGATCCATAAGTAGAGATTGTTGCATTAGTATCCATATCGTTTGCTACATAATACAAAACTTCATCACCGATGAAATAGGGCGAATCTATTTCAGGATCATATACTCCGTCATTATTGTTATCCTCGAAGGGTGCACCTGCTTCTACAGGCCAGTTATTATAATTATATTCCAGTTTATTTCTTTCTCGCCCGGGAGGAAAGTATTCCCAATATCTGTTTACCTTGAATAAACTATACTTTGGCAGGAGAGAACTATCGGGTTCAAAGTTGGTTAATATTGAACCCGGTATTAAACCGTTTTTGTAAGTGTTACCGTTTACTCTAAGTTCACCATTATAAATACCGCCAAAAACCAATCCATCATAAGAAATTGCCGGATAAGGTGTATTCCCGTTTTCATACCAATAAAATCCAGGATCAAAGGAATCGTAATCATGTGAACCGCTACCATTATTTCCAACCCACATTTTGATATTGTTAACATGGATATAATCATAAGTAACATATGGTATAATTTTAAATGGCCCTTTTGTAATTCCTACGATATCCGGATAATCCAATGATGTTAATTTCAAATAACAGTTATCTGAATATATTGCAGGAACACTCCAAAGATATTCTAACGAATCTGCCACTATATTAGAAGCAATGATCGACCAATTATTTCCACCATCGATTGTTAGCTCTATATTTAGCAAGTTGATCCCGGGACTATACCACTGAATTGAATAGTCCTTAAATGATGTAACAACTTCACCGATGATAGGACGATCAATATCAATCTGATAAACCATCCCTTCAGAATTTGTTTTTGCAATGTATAAATTGTAACCTCGCTGTCCAGCAAGTACAATTTTTGATGAAGGAAGCTGCAAGAGTGAGTAGGTCAATCCTCTAATTTCTGTCTGCCATTCTAAGAAACCGTCATTGGTAATTTTACTGATTTGGGTGTTTGTTGTATTGATACCAATCATTAAGTATCCACCATTCTCATCCTCGATGATTTCATCAATAATTCTTCCCATAGCCGTATACTTGCTCCATATCGTATCCAGCTCTTCATTAATTTTTGCAAAGCCTCCAATTCCCCCAATTAATATGCTGGAATTTGTTCTATTTATTGAGGTTGGATAAAAATTAAAATTCATTGAATTTATGGAATCACCCTCAGCACTATACTTAATCAATTGACTATTATTTAAAAAAAGTGAAGAACCATCACTAAGGGAACTTACAGAATTAACATGATCGTAATAATTATAAAACGGATAATATTTTTTCCATAATAACTCTCCTTTCTTATTTAATTTTATCAAAGAATTTATTCCATCAAATCCTGCCACAGTGATATAGATACTTCCATCATCTGCTACATCGATCTCTCTTCCACTTCCTTGTTTCACATCAGTGTAAACTTTTTCACTTAATAAGTCTCCTTTTATAGAAAACTCAGCGAATGCAACACAAAATGAATCCCCTACTGCTTTTGAATATGTTGCGAAGATTTTACTAGTATCACCTAGAATTAATTCTGTTGGATTAGACGTTGGAAAAATATTAAACGGAGAATAGGTGTCTGCCAATGAATGACTCCATAATATATTTCCGCTAGTATCAATTTTTGTAAGACAAAAATTCTCCGCTGATGTTTCCGGCACATAATTTACTCCGGATATTATCAATGTTCCATCTCCAAGTGAATAGATCTCATAACCAACTTCAACCTCTTCAAAATTATCATATGTTATTTCAAATGTATTGTTTTGTGCAATACAATTGATGCTTATAAATAGTAATACAAAAAGTGCATTTAAACATTGCTTTACCATAAGATACCTTTGATTTTAATTTATTCTGATATCGAAGTATTCTCTAATATTATTGTGCCAACACGAATTTTAAAAGCATTACTTTATATAAATCATTTTCTTAATATCGGAATATTCACCAGAAATAATTTTATAAAAATAAACTCCGGTTGACAGTCCTGATGCATCAAACTGAACTTTGTAACTGCCGGGTTTCATTAATTTGTTTATTAAAGTCTTTATTTCTCTGCCTAGTATATCGTAAATTATCAATTGTGTCGGCAAAGCGGTTCGTTGCTCACTCCGTTTCCCAGATATTTTCTGCCCAGGGACTTTAAATTCTATTATAGTTGTAGAATTGAACGGATTAGGGTAGTTCTGATATAAATTAAATTCACTAACAATATTATTTGGCGACTTAGCCACATTAACCAATACATCGTTGAAGTATTGCCGAATTTCCGCTCCTCTATTTTTCAGTTCTGTAACACTATTTATGAAATTAGTTCCTTGTGCTGCAAAAATAGCATAAACAATTTCTTGTTTGGCGCCGGGAGGCAAATTAAATGGACCTGACGTGATAACATAACCCCTAAAACCCCAAGAGAATTCTTCCGATTCATACCAACCGGATTCTGTTTCAGGATCTCCTGATAATGGGAAAACAGTTTCTTCGCTGGTAATTGGATCAATGTAAACAGAGCCATCTATTCTTTTACCCTGCATATTATTGTAAAATTCTAGTGTACCATCATAATTCCCCAACTGAGGTTTTTTATTGGGAGAGAAATAACTTCCATCATAATAAACAAAGGAGGTCATCGGCAAATTTTTATATCCGGATATTCTTTTGCCATTAAACACAGCCGTATCTGTTAGTTCACCTGGTATAATAGGACCCTGCAAAATCATATGACCAACTGCAGGAGGTGATGAATCTAAGTATTCGTCATCCCAAGATTTACCATTGTATACATATCCAAGATTTAAATTAGTATCACATCCGGTAAAATCATCTGTTGGGTTTCCCAGATCACAATCTCCCCAATAGGTAAGATACATATCTTCAATTGTAGTCTCGCTTTTATTTATTATTGTATATTTTTTAAACACAACATCATCTAAAAAAGGAATGAAGCTGTATCCCCAAACCAGTGTTTGAAATTCTAAACCTATCGGAAACGATCCATAAGTAAACACAGAGGCGGCTGTATCCAAATCATTTGCGACATAATAAAGAACTCCGTTTCCGATGAAGTATGGAGAATCTATATTGGGATCATAAACGCCATCGTTGTTGTTATCCTCAAATGGAGCGCCTGCCTCCACCGGCCAGTGATTATAATTATATTCCAGCTTATCTCTTTCATTTCCAGGGGGAAAGTATTCCCAATCTTCTCGCACCTTATACACTTTATACTTAGATTGAATCGGATCATCCGGTTCACCACTACCTAATATTTTACCCGGTGTTAATCCTTGCCTATGTGTGTTTCCGTTTACTCTAATCTCATCATTTACTTTCCCACCATAAACCAAACCATCTTCATAAATGAGCGATTTCGCGAAATTATTTTCACTCGGCCAATTAAATCCACCGCTGTCTGTATTAGGCTTATGTGATCCGCTTCCATTATTACCTACCCACATTTTGATTTCATTTATTGCCAAGTACTCATATTCCTGGTAATCTATTATTTGAAAGGGTTCTGAATTCATGACATATTTTTCAGTATCACTTTCATCCGTAATTTTTATAAAACATTTATCTGAAAAAGTATTTGGCACAATCCAGTTATAAATTTCTGCCTCTGCGCCTAAATTCGAAACTATGTTATGCCAGGAAATACCATCATCGTAAGAGTATTTTATATTAACATTCTCGATATTTGATTGATACCACTCAATATCAAAATTTTGAAACGCTTTTACATTTTGATTATTTTGGGGTTGCTTAAGAATAATGCCTCTTACCATAAAAGTAGAGTCTGCTTTTACAACAAGTAATTTTTCATCTAATTCACCTGCAGCATAAATATCCGAACCCGTTGTTATATCAATTGAATAAATATTTCCATACAAGCTTTTTCGCCATAGCGGCACTCCATTTGGGTCCATACAAAATACTCTCGTACTATCAAACAAAACATTAGCTAAATATGCATTCCCGTTATTTTTCACATGGATATCATAATTATTCCCCCCGATATGATGTGACCATTCCAAATTTAAATCATCATAAACCTTTGCATAATAATTCATACCAGAAATATAAATTGCATCATTTCCATTAGAATAATTTAAAGGAAAAAAGTCCAATTCAATTGCAGCCAGGGAATCTCCTGCTGCATTTATTTTTAGCAACTGATGTCCGTTTGCAAATAGCAAATTTTCATCATCCATAATGTGTACGGATGTCCTATAATCAAATCCAATAATCGGCTCAAAATATTTCACCCATAATAAATCACCATTCGGATTTAATTTAAGCAATGCAGGTCTGTTACCATTTACAATTGCAGCAATAAAGAAACTACCGTTATCTGCTATTTCAATGTCAACACCGAATCCTTCTTTTACTTCAGTCAAGGTCTTTTCAATCAGCAATTCACCATCCATCGAAAACTTTGCAAAGGAGACACAAAATGTATCGCCCGAAGCTTTCGAATATGTAACAGCGATTTTGTTAATATCTTCTGTTATTATTTCAAATGGCGAAAGCTTATTTGTGGGTTTATATGCAATGTGTGAATTCCCCAATGTAGTATTCCAAATTAAGTTTCCGTTTGTATCGGTTTTGGCTAGGATAAACCTATAGTTATCAGCGCCCTGGTTTTTACTAGACCCAGCAATTATAAGCTCATCATTAATAAATTGAATTTGATACCCGACTGAAAAATCACCGAGATCATGGTATGTATTTTCCCATGTTTTAGATTGCGCAAGGCTGGTTATACTGATAAAGGAAAGAATTAATAGTGAACGTGCTAAGAGAACACGGTGCATATATGTACCTCCATTGTTTTTTATTATCATCCCCCCGAATATATCATGCTGACTTTTTATGACAGACATCAAAATATAATTAAGAATGTGTCTAAAAGAATCAGTATAAGTACGTAGAAAATGAAATAATATGAAAGTCGAGAAGCAATAAAAAAGAGCGTTTTTTACTCTATAACAGCAGAAAACTCTATTGCTTAGAAATTGAGCTAAGAATATTTAATTAAAAGTTGGGTCTGGGAAATGTGATATTAATCCCACATTTCCCATTAAAAAATTTGTCACATTTGATTTCATTTACCGCAGTAGTATCATTTTCTTCGTATCTATATAATCACCTGCTTTTAATTGATAAAAATAAACTCCGCTTGCTAAATCTGATGCACTAAATTCCACTTTATGTTTTCCGGGCTGCATTGGTTTGTTGATGAGTGTTTTTACTTCTCTTCCCAGCACATCGTAAATTATTAACTTTGTTTGTAGAGCGGACTTTAGTTCGCTCCTGTTTGAGCGAGATAAATCTCGCTCTACAGTTGGGATTGTAAATTCTATAATTGTTGTTGGGTTAAACGGGTTAGGGTAATTTTGATATAATTTATATTCGCTTATTACCACTTCATTATCTTTCGTAACATCTGCAAGAACATCATCAAAATACTGGTGAATATATTCCCCTTTGCTTTTTAATTCAGTTACACTGTTCAAATTGTCGGAACCTTCTGCCATAAAAATTGCATAAACGACTTCTTGAGTATCTCCGGGAGCAAAATTAAAAGGACCTGAGGACATGGCATAAATTCTATCTCCTTTCGAAAGTCCACCTGACCACCCAGCCCCTTCATACCATCCAATTCCTTCTTCGGGATTTCCGGATAAAGGAAAGATTGTTTCTTCATCCGTATTTGGATTTATAAATGGCTCTCCGCTGGATTTTTTCCCATGCATGTTATTATAAAATTCTAACGTACCCTGATAATTACCTTCCTCTGGTAATATGGAGTATGTACTTAAAGCATCGTAAAATACAAATGAAGTCATTGGTAAATTTTTATATCCAACTAATATTTTTTCTTTAAAAACGGCAGTATCTGTTGGTTCTCCTTGTACTATTGGACCCTGCAGTAACATATGCCCAACTGCAGGCGGTGAATATCCATAATATCCATCATCATTTTCATCGGCATTATAGATGTAACCTAGATTCAAATTGGTGTCACATCCGGCAAAGTCATCGTCCCAAATCCCCAAATCACAATCTGCCCAATAAGTAAGATACATATCTTCAATTACTGTATTACTTTTATTTATTATAGTATATTTTTTATAAACAACGTCATCCAATCCCGGGATACTACTAAAAGCCCAAACCAATGTTTGAAATTCAATTCCCATGGGCTCTGAACCATAAGCGAACTCAGAGTAAGTGGTATCTTTATCATTTGCAACGGAAAATAAAGTTTCGTCGCCTAAATATCGCGGAGAATCAATTTCAGGATCATATACGCCATCATTATTGTTATCAATGAAAGGCGCACCGGCAATAACAGGCCAGTTATCATGATTGTATTCGAATATATCCTTCTCAGTACCGGGAGGAAATAACTCCCAATACTTATTCAACTTGAAAACACTATACAGCGGGTTATTAGGATCATCCGGTTCACCTGTTTCCAAAATCATCCCCGGACGTAAACCGGATCTATAAGTGCTGCCATTTACCCGGATTTCTCCATCATATTTCCCGCCGAATACTAATCCATCATAAAAAACACCTGGTAATGTTGCGTTTTCTCCACCGGGCCATAAAAATCCGGCTCCATCGGTTAAAGGATTATGAGAACCTGAGCCATTGTTTCTAATCCACATTTTAACTTCATTTGCAGCAATATAATCGTTCTCTTTATAAGTGGTGATTGTAAAAGGTTCGGAATTCATTCCAAATACTTCCGGGTATTCGACCGAGCTGAGTTTTATAAAACAATTATTAGAAAAAAGAATGGGAACATTCCAATTGTATTGTTGATCCGTTGCGTTTACATTTGCTTCGATCAGTTCCCAGTTTTCGCCCCCGTCACTTGATAACTCTATATTTAATGTGTTTATTGAGGAACTATACCATTTTATATTGAATGTATTAAACGATTTCAAAACCTGCCCGGCAGTTGGTTTCAATAATTCAATTTGGTATATCATTCCATCAGAATCTGTTTTTGCAAAATATAGTTCTTCATTCAACTCACCGGTTAATACAATGTTGGAATTGGCTAGTTGTTTAAGCGAAAATGTTTGTCCCCTAATATCCGTTTGCCACTGAATTGACCCGTCGAAGGAAATTTTTATAATATCAGTATTGCTGCCAGATATACAATTAATTAAATAACCTCCAACATTATCATGGATAATTTTCATTATCCTTGTGCTATTGGTTATTCTATTAGACCACAACACATTTAAGTTCTCGTCTATTTTATAAAAATATCCCCCAAGTGTGCTTACAAGAATTCCGGATTCAGTAACATCTATTGAAGTTATATCGAAAACAGAATCCAATATGACGGAATCTAAGGAATCACCTGCAGAATTGTATTTAATTAGTCTTTTATTATCACTAAATAAAAATGTATTGTTGTCGATACAATCCATTAACGGATGCGTGTTATTATGAAAATATTTTTCCCAGATAACTTCACCCTCGGAATCAATTTTAACAAGTGCACTCAACCCATTTATATAAAAATATGACAAAAGAAAGTTTCCATCATCAATGATTTCTATATCTATTCCAAAACCTTGCTTTATCTCCGTGATAATTTTTTCTAACAATACTTCGCCATCAAGAGAGAATTTAGCAAATGAAACGCAAAACGAATCACCCACAGCTTTTGAATATACGGCTGCTATTTTATCGGTTTCCCCTTGAACAATTGCAATTGGTGAAATCTTGTTATAATCATCACTATAAGCAAATGTGTTTTCATAAATATTTCCCCATAACATATTTCCGTTTGTATCAATATTCGCTAAAAAGAATGGTGATTCAGTTGTTGAGGTGTTGTATGTTGAACCGGCAATTAAAAGCGATCCTCCTTGTAAAACTTCTACTTGCTGACCGGCTGCAATATCTGCAAAATCATTGAATGTGATATCGAATGTATTGTTTTGTGACCAACTAATAATTGGATTCATTGTCACTATTATACAAAGAATTAAACGCTTCATTTAGACCTCTTGATTTTTCTAAATTTTTTAATTCTAACAAAATGTTTTGAGTTCCCTACTTAAGCACAATCATTTTTTTTGTATTTATATAGCTGCCGCTGTTCAACTGATAGAAATAAACTCCGCTCGCCAAACCAGATGCATCAAATTCAACTTTATGTCTGCCGGGCTGCATTGGTTTGTTTAGCAATGTTTTCACCTCACGACCGAGAATATCAAAAACTTTTAATTTAACCCCGCGTAGGGGACGAAAATTTTCGTCCCCTACAAAATTGGGGATTGAAAATTCAATTGTGGTTGTAGGGTTAAAGGGGTTAGGATAGTTTTGGTACAACTCAAATTCATCAGCAATAATATCGGTTTTATCTTTTATATTTACCAAAACATCATTGAAATATTGATGTATTTCAAAACCTTTGTTCATAAGCTCCGATACACTTTGAAGCCTGCTGTTTCCCATACCCATGAAAATTGCATACACAACTTCCTGCGTTTGTCCGGGAGCTAAATTAAACGGTCCGGATGACATCACGTATCTTCTATCCCCAGGGTCAAAACCTCCAGGCCAACCGCTGCCTTCATACCATCCTGTGCCTGTAACAGGATTGCCGCTTAATACGAAGACCGTTTCTTCATTTGTGCTCGGATCAATAAACGATTCTCCTTCAACTGATTTACCCTGCATAATGTTATAAAATTCAAGCGTACCCTGATAGTCGCCTATTACAGGATCTTGATAAATAGAGTTGCTTCCATTTTGATAAAACACAAAAGACGTCATTGGAAGATTTTTAAACCCACGTATCTTCCTTCCATTAAAAACAGCGGTATCACTTGGTTCCCCAGGTACAATGGGACCTTGAATCATCATGTGTCCAACAGCAGGGGTGGTAAATCCATGGTCATTATATTCGTCGTCCCATTCGTCCCCGTTATAGGAGAACCCTAAGTTCAGTGTAGTGTCACATCCAACATAATCATCACCCGCAAATCCCAAATCATCATCCGTCCAATATGTTAGATACATATCCTCAATTGTTACATCACTTTTGTTAATTATTTTATACTTCTTGAATACGACATCATTTAATGAGGGTATTGAGCCATATCCCCAAATCAAAGTTTGAAATTCAAGACCCATTGGATTCGAGCCATAAGTAAAAGTAGACGCACTGCTATCCATATCGTTGGCTACATAATATAAAACCTCGTTACCAATAAAGTAAGGAGAATCTATTTCCGGGTTATACTCACCATCGTTATCATTATCATCAAAAGGAGCCCCGGCTTCTACAGGCCAATGGTTATAATTATATTCCAATTTATCCTTTTGAACTCCAGGGGGAAACAATTCCCAATCCTCACGCACTTTGAATACCTTGTATTTAGACAACATCGGATCATCCGGCTGTCCGTTTCCGAGTATCATTCCAGGAGTTAGTCCCTCTATGTATGTATTTCCGTTTACTCTTATTTCGCCATTATAAACACCGCCAAAAACTAAACCGTCTTTATAAATAGAAGTCAGTGCTGCATCTTCACCGCCGGGCCAATAAAAACCAGAAGCATCTGTATTGGGATCATGTGATCCGTCACCATTATTCCCAACCCACATTTTTACTTCGTTAACTGCAATGTAATCGTAATCCTGATAATCAATTATTGAGAAAGGCTCTGTATTCACAGTGAATATATCAGGATTTTCAACTGCAGTTATTTTCATGAAACAATTATCGGAAAATGTGCCCGGAGCCAGCCATGTATATGATTCCGTCTCTGCATCAATATTTGATGCAATGTTCGTCCATGTAGTTCCTCCGTCGGTCGAATAATCAATATTTACTTGAAGAATGTTTGATTGGTACCATTTAATTTGATAATTCTGAAATGCTCTTACTGAATTATTGTTCCGGGGACTTACTAAAGACAGTGCGTTAATATAACCCGTGGAATCAGCTTTTGCTAAAAACATTTTATTATCTATTATACCGGTAATAACAAAATAAGACTCTGGTAATCTGGCAAATGAATAATTATATCCGTAAATATTCTGCTGCGAGTTCACTATTCCCTCTGAATCTATTCGAATTAAATCAGTATTATCATCAAGAGCATTTAATAAATACGCTCTGTCACTACTCGCAGTTATAATGTCAAAATTTTCTCCTCCCATATTTTTTACCCAGACAGAAGTTAAGTCAACATTTATTTTGGCATATTTATTAGAACCTGAGATATAAATTTCACCGGAAGTTTCAGAATAATCATAAGGAAAGAACCCGATATTAACTGCAGCTAATGAATCACCGGAAGAATTGTATTTAATTAACTCCCTGCCATTAGCAAAAAGAATATTTCCATCCTGTAATGAATAAAGTGAGGTGGTTATGGTAAAAGAAAGAATCGGATCAAAATATTTTTTCCAGATAATATTTCCTTCTGAATCCAATTTAATTAGTACCGGAATATTATCGTGTACAAGACCGGCAAGATATAAATCACCGTCATTACTTAATTCAAGGTCAAGCCCAAAACCTTTTTTAATTTCGGTGAGTGATTTAGAAGTAACCAATTCTCCGTCAAGGGTATATTTCTCAAAAGATATACATGAAGAATCACCTTCTACTTTAGAATATGCAGCAACTATCGAATTTTCACCTGCTAATTCAATTGGAGATAAGCGAACTTTTTTACTATATGATACATGAGAATTTTCTGAAACGGTAGACCATATAATGTTTCCGTCTGAATCAAGTCTGGTCAACAACAGTGAGTTGTTTTCGGACTCGATATTATCACTAGCTGAGCCTGCTACTAAGTACGATCCATCCTCAAGAGTCAATACCTGATACCCAGTAGAAAATTCGCCAAACTCAAAATAAATTTTGTGAAAAGTTTCTGTTTGTGAATATAAACACGTTGTAATTATCAAAAATATAAACAATAATTTATTGATATAGTTTTTATTCATGGTGAACCTCGATACTATTAATAAATTTTTCCTGATTTCCCCAGCGAAGAAACTTGATACATCTTCATGTTTAAATATAACAGAAAAACAATTAATGAGTGCGGGATTTTTGTAATTGGTATGATGTTTTATCTGATATTTAATATATTGTTTCTCCCATTGTCATTCATTTTTCAAAAACTTTCCTTGATTTAATTAATTTAACAAGAGCAAATATATTACTCTTGTTATTCTTCTCATTTCTTATAAATTTTACTCACGCTTTTATAATTAGGGGTATACAATGAAACGAAACATTACTTTTTTAATTTTCGCAACTGTTTTATTTCTTTCATATTTTTTGATTAACGAAATCAATAATCAACAGACTCAGCATGTAATTTCTCCCGCGAAAAATTTCAGCGGACCCGATACACGTCCCAACGAATGGGCGTGGATGCAAAGAACATTCCCTCACTTTGATGCAGATCCTCGCGCAACATTGGAAGCCGTTCAGCAGACTCAGAAAATGAAAAAGGAATTAAGACAGATTCGGAAAGGAGTTTCGTTTCCCGGGTGGGAGTTTGCCGGTCCGATTAACATCGGCGGCAGAGTTGTAGATATAGAATTTAATCCTGCAGAACCTAATATTGTTTATGCAGCAGCGGCAACCGGGGGTGTGTTCAAATCCACCGATACGGGTGAAACATGGTTTCCTATTTTTGATGATCAGCCGACACAAACGATCGGAGATATTGGTATTGATCCGGTAAACCCGGATATAATTTATGTCGGAACAGGTGAACCAAACGGCGGGCACAACAATTTCCCCGGCAGCGGAATGTTCAAATCAACTGATGCCGGCATTTCATGGGAACATATCGGGTTAGACAGTTCAGTATCAATCGGACGCGTAGTTATCAATCCCAACAATCCTGATATAATTTATGTGGCGGCAGTGGGTTCTTACTTTGCGCCAAATCCCGAAAGAGGTTTATATAAATCGACAGATGCAGGAGCTACCTGGGAAAAATCTCTTTTCATTTCCGATTCTACCGGTGCGATCGATATTGTAATGGATCCAACTGATCCCGATTTTCTAATGGTCTCAATGTGGGAACGGGTAAGGCGACCGAATTCATCTCACCTTTACGGACCGACCAGCGGAATATTCAGAACAACCGACGCCGGTACCAACTGGGAAGAACTCGGAACCGAAAACGGGCTTCCGAATCCCGCTGCAACTAATATCGGAAGAATCGGTCTGAGCATCAGCAAATCAAATCCCAATATTGCTTATGCTCTTTATACGGATGGCTACACTTACCACGGCTTTTACAAAACAGACGATTACGGCGACACATGGAGTGATGCCGACACGGATAATGAAATTGATTTTGGAACCAGTACCTTTAGCTGGTACTTCGGACAAGTTCGCGTTCACCCGGCTGATCCCAATACGGTTTTTGCGATGGATGTATCATTCATGAAATCTACAAACGCCGGAGCAAGCTGGCCGATTGAATACGGTTACGGCGGTCCCTCACAGCTTCATGTCGATCATCATGCGCTGGCATTTCACCCTGAGAATCCCGAATATTTGATAAGCGGAAATGACGGAGGAATGAATATCTCTACTAACGGCGGAGTTACATGGAGTAATCCTGTTCAACTTCCCGCTACTCAATTTTATGAGATCGGGTTGGATGCAAATAACCCTGAACGGCTCTATGGCGGAACACAGGACAACAGTTCATTGAGAACTTCTACCGGTAATCTTGATGATTGGTTCGTTATTCTCGGCGGTGACGGATTCTACAATCTTGTTGATCACGAAGATCCTAACATTGTGTACGCCGAATATCAAAACGGCGGATTGAATAAATTAGTTTTTTCCGGTGAAAGCTGGAATACATATTATGCGCTTAACGGAGTCAACTCATCCGATCCTCGTAATTGGTCAACTCCCGTGGCTATGGATCCGAATAACTCCAGCATTCTTTATTACGGAACGAATAAAATTTACAGAACTACTAATAAAGCGGATAGCTGGACAGCCGTCAGCGGAATACTTGTCGGTGATCATCCGCGCCTGGGAACAATAACCACTATCGCAGTAGCTCCTTCTAATTCGAATGTTATTTATGCCGGAACAGACGACAGTCATGTTTGGGTAAGTGATAATTATGGTTCAACCTGGCGTGTAATTTCAAACGGGCTGCCGGAGAGATGGGTGACTCGCGTTGTTGTTGATCCGAGCAAAGACAGCACGCTTTATGTTACGTTTTCGGGATTGAAATGGCGCGACCCGCAGCCGCATGTGTTTGCCTCAACCAACATGGGTGAAAGCTGGACAAACATAAGCGGGAACCTTCCTGATGCACCGGTTAATGCTTTCGCGGTTGATAATAATTACCCTGATAGGTTGTATCTGGGAAATGATGTGGGAATGTTCATATCATTCGACGGCGGAAGAAGATGGGACTCGATGGGTGAAAACTTTCCCGTGGTGGTGGTTGGCGATATAAAAATTCACCCGACAGAAAATTACCTGGCAGTCGGTACACACGGCAGATCAATGTATAAAATGGATCTCGATGCCATCACAAATATTGATGAAGATGTTGATAGAACAGTAGCGGGTGATTTCAAACTATACCAAAATTACCCAAATCCTTTTAACCCAACCACAAAAATTAAATATACAATACCAACTGTTGAGCGAAACGCTGTTTCGCTCAAAAAGAATAAGCAATTCGGCGAATTGTCTTACAACGTAAGCTTAAGAATTTACAGCATGCTCGGAGAAGAAATAACAACACTGGTAAATGAAGCCAAACAACCCGGCACCTACGAAGTTGAATTTAATGGAGCTGAATTACCGAGCGGAGTTTATCTTTATAGATTGAATGCTGGAGATTATTCAGGAATAAAAAAGATGCTTATTCTTAAATAACGATAAGAATTTGATAGTAACAATTGTTTTTGAAAAGGAGAATGGGAGCAAGGGAGAAGATATTGTGATTGATGATTGTTTTTGAAAAAAAGAATTGGAGTAATGGAGAGGAGAAAAACATGTCACCGCTGATGAGGTTAATGTTCAATAAAAAGAGGCTGCCTCAAATCTCATAGTTTCTGGATTTTTCGACAACCCCAGGTTTTTGTTCAAATTGCACGAGCCAATCCGCCGCCTTGCGAACCGGTTGCGCCGAAAACCGCGATGATTTTTTTCTCTGCCATTTATATTACCCCTTCTAAAATCTAGTTAATAAATTTACTTGCCCCAACCATCGGATAATATATCCCATTTAATATTTATTAACAACTGATTTGAAGAGAGAGTTTCAAAATGGAGAGTTGGTGAGTGATGTGAGCGGCAATAATTCTGATCAACAGAAAATGACCACAGTAAATTTTGCGGAAAGAATATTATCTTTGTGACAACCTAGAATAAATATGAAGGAAACCCATATAAATTTATAGTGGAATATTATTTATTCAGAAAACAAACAATTTATTTTTAGTGCCCTTTGTTGTAGATCGAATTTATTATATTTATTTTAATAAAAATGGAGAATTGTGACAAAGTTCAAATATTTCCATATGATTTTTGATTTAAGAGAATCAAGAGAAGATGCGAATTCTTGGTATGATAAATTATTTATTACTCGAAATACTGATTTATTCTATCCGAAAGAAGAAATTGAAAAATTTATTACATTTGATAAAAACACTGACAATTGGGAAATCACGATAATCTATTTTGATGAGAGATGCATACGCGGAGAAATTAAGATACCAACATTAAATGATGATTTGATTTATCCTAAGACACTAAGTGGAGAAAAGAAAAATGGCCAAAAACATTTTGATTTAATTTTTACACATAGTAGAACTGGCAGACATGGAATAAAAAATGGAATACACTATACAAGCGATTTTTGGGATCAAATTAGAAAAAAAGATAACAACTTTTTATCTGATAGAATTAGTGAGATTTGTGTAGAAGCGGTCATCCTAAATAGGATTAAGGCAAGAAAGGACTAATACGAATTTATAGCCGAACGTTTCTATGTATAAAAATAAGATTAAGAAAGGATTTATTACAACAAAGACAAACTATAGGTGTTATTCAATACCGCTTATCTTTATAATCAGCAAAATTCTTCAGCAGATTGTAATTGTAAGAATGAATTTATTAAGACATCCTGTTTCATCACATTCTGCAGCTTTTTATTTTTGTTTTGTCAATATTATTAATCCTCAATCCACTAATATTTTTTGCAAGTCATTATTTAAATAAAGTACTTCTTTACCAACTTTTCTACTCTTGAGCAATCCTATTTTTTCAAGTTCTTTCAAGTATACTGCTGCTGTTTGTCGTTTTGCAATCCCGGCATTAACTACAAATTCGGTTTTAGAATAGGGTTCCACAAAAATTAATTCAATCAATTCTTTAGAATACACACGCGAAGGAAGTTTGTTCTTCGCAACTTCTGTTGTTTTATCAAGAAGATTTTTTATCTGAATTATTTTAACCGAGGTAAATTTAGCTGTATCTTCAATTGCATTCAAAATGTATATAATCCATGGCTGCCATTCATTTTTTTCGGTAACGTTTCGCAGTCTCTTATAGTAATCGTTTTTGTTTTCAATAATATATTTACTCAAATAAAGTATTGGCAAATCAAGTTGACCTTTCAGAATTAGGTAAAGTACATTTATAATTCTTCCTGTTCTACCATTACCATCAGTGAATGGATGAATCGCTTCGAATTGGTAATGTATGAGAGCCATTTTAATTAAGTCATCTAATTCGTCATCTGTGTGAATAAACTCTTCCAAATTTCTCAACTTATTTCGAATTACCTCTTCTCCTTCAGGCGGTGAATAAACTACTTCTCCTTTGGAATTAGAAATCTTTGTTCCCGGCGTTACTCTAATGCTTGCATTTGTCTCCTTAATTTTTTGATAAATCCTGATATAAAGATTTGTCGTAAGAAGTTTTCTTGTTTGCAATTCTTTATAACCTTCCCACAAAGCTTCACGGTAACGTAACACCTCCTTTGTCTGCGGATCAAAATTGTTTGTTGATGAAGCTATTGCTTCGTAAAGTTTATCATTGGTTGTAATAACATTCTCTATTTCAGAACTTGAGCGGGCTTCCTGTAACGGTAGAGTGCTAATTAATATTGATTGATTTGGAATTGTATTTGCCGCACCTTTTAATTCAGCAAGAGCTTTATTCGCTGAAATTGCCGCCTTTAAAATTTCTTTGGTTTCCAATTCAATAAGTGGGGGAAGCAATGGGAGATCGTTATATGGGCTTCCTTTATTAAACACTTAATACTCTAATTTTAGTGTTAAATTAGACTATTTTGTGCTCAGATGCAAACAACATGTCGATATTTCTTGAGTTTTTCGACACGTTAGTTTCTCATGTCGAAATCATCGACATGTTCATTATGCCTAAATAACATGTCCCCGCCACGCGGTTTTTTCTAATCTTGGGGCTTACGTTTTTATTGAAATTTCACCGCTAGCGTGGTTCATTCAATTCCCTTAACAATCCTACTTTATTTATTATCATAAACCACGGCAACCTTCAACTCGAATAATCCGGGTCAAATATCAATCCTGAACGCAAGTCCCGCTTTTACCATACCGTAAATATTTCTACGGATGATTTGCGGATTGAATTCTTCATCATAAGTAAATCCAAAATTGTTATTGAGGGGCTGGTAAAAGAGAAGTTCAAAAAATCCGTATTTATCTATATTAATACCGAATCCCAACCCAATAAGGGTTATCCCTTTCTGCTTTGTTTTACCTACTCCGCTTTCGTAGCTGTTGTTAAGATGAAGATTCACGCCGGTTAACAGGTAAGTTTTCTTCGTCAGCAGATAGCGCCGGTAATAAATGCCTAATTCCGGACCGGTATACTTTTCTTTATCTGCAACCAAATATCCCAGTCGGATGGATACGAAGTTGGCATCAACAAACTGGAATGACATCGAGAAATAAAAACTGGTGGGAGAATTTAGACTTATATTTTTATCATAATTAACATTCGGATCAATTCCGTCAACTCGCATTCCGAAAGCTTCAATACTCGCCGAATATTGATAAGTCTGCGCAGACATTGTTAACGCACAGTACAAGAACATTAAAAAAATAAATTTCACATGCAGATAAAATCTAAACGTATAAATATCTTTTTATTTTCATAGTTGGAGTTTTCTCAAATGGTTCCGGCTGCTCCAATACTTTTTTCAATTTATTATAAGAAGCAACGCTCTCATTCAATATATTCAGTATCTCATCCAATAGTTCTGCAATTTTCTTCCTGGCTTCCGGTTCAGATAAACTATTTATTCCGAATGACTCATCAACGATATTATAATTTAAGAATACCTTTGCCCAAAGCTGACCTTCTCTTTCATAAACAAGCGACTCTTCAACACACGGTTGTTCGTTTAGTACGGACTCAATTTCTTCCGGGTATATATTTTTTCCGTTTGCTCCAATGATAACATTTTTCGATCTGCCTTTTATATATAGATAATCATCCTTATCAACCACACCGCGGTCGCCCGAACGGAACCATCCGTCACTACTTAATACTTCAGCGGTTTTTTCAGAATCTCTGTAATATCCTTTCATAATGTTCGGACCCTTAAGTAAAATTTCTCCCTCGCCGGTTTTGGGATCCGGGTTTTCAACTTTAAATTCCATTCCGGGCAAAGCCGTACCGGTAGATCTGTATTTTGTTTTGTCGGGTCCCGTTCCTACAATTAAAGGAGCTGTTTCGGTTAAACCATAACCAATTGCGTACGGAAATTTAGCTTCTCTCAGAAACAGTTCAACATCGGCTGCTAATGCGGCGCCGCCGATTGTAAATATTCTGAGTTCCCCGCCAAAAGTTTCTGCGAGTTTTTTACCTGCAACCGCGTGGATTTTTTTTCTTATAGCAGGTAATTTCATTAATGCAGAAACCAATTTCTTCTTTTTCAGTTCAGGCTTAACTTTATTGCGATAAATTTTTTCAATTACCAGCGGAACGGAAAGCATGACAGTCGGTTTAACTTGCTTTAATGCGGGTAAAAGAGCGGCGGGGGTGGGAGGTTTTCGTAAATAATATACGCTTGCTCCGAGCATTATCGGGGCAATTAATCCCAGGGTACATTCATAGGTATGTGCCAATGGTAAAATCGAAAGAAACCGATCGGGTTCGTTAATGTCAACTATTTGCCGCGTTGCCACCGCATCATATACCAGGTTTTTATGAGTAAGCATTACACCTTTTGAATGCCCGGTAGTACCGGAAGTATAAATAATCGCAGCCAAACTATCTTCTTCAACTTCCCCGGGGAGCATCCCAACAAATTTTAATGCGGCTCCTTTAAATTTGGCAATTTCAATTTTTCCGCCATCCAGCACTTCTGTAAGTAAATCTTTTTTTGCGTCTTCCGGTATAATTGTGAAATCATCAAGAAGTACTTTTGTTTTCATTTCCTGGTATTCAAGCTCTTCTAATTTTCCAAAATGTCTCGATGAGATAAATATTGCTTTACTGCCTGAGTGGCGCAAAATATGATGAACTTCCGTATTGTGAAATTCATGCATAATCGGAACAGCAACAGCTCCCAATGTTGTGATTGCAAAATACGCAACTCCCCAATTCGGCTGGTTCTCACTTAAGATTGCCACCTTATCACCGGGGATTATTCCCTTTTCGTGTAAAAACTGACTTACAGTTAATACCTTCTTATAAAACTCTTCATAACTCATTGGGTCGGAATCTACCCAGGATAAAGAAGGGTTGTTTCTATATTTTTCATAACTGTTTTTTAGCAGGTGGAGTAGAGTTAACTTCTCTAATTTTACCATGTTGGTTCCAAATTGGTTTTTAAGTTATTATATGAGATTTTTGATGGAATTTAGGAAAAAATATTCTATTTGGTTACACTTATTTTATAATTCGTCCCACTCTGTAAAACGTCTCACCGATAGAATTTAGTTCCGATTCAATTTTTTCTGTTTCGGTTTCATCAATAATTATTATTAATCCAATACCCAAATTAAAAACATGCCGCATCTCATCATCTTCTATTCTGCCTGTTTCTTTAATCAATTTGAAAATCTCAGGCATTTCCCATGAATTCCAGTCGATCTCAATTCTAAAATTTTCCGGTACAACGCGCTTGGTATTTCCTATAATTCCGCCGCCGGTGATATGAGACACGGCATTTAGTTTAATTTCTTTTTTCAGATGTGTTATAACAGGAAGATAGGATTTATGTACTTTTAGAAGTTCATCTCCAATTGAATTAGATATGCCGGGTACTTTGTCATGAGGTTTGAATTTATCGAACAAAATTTTTCGCGCCAGCGAATACCCGTTAGTATGAAGCCCGGTTGAAGGCAAGCCGTATAAAACATCTCCCTCTTTCACATTTTTGCCGTCTATAATTTCGTCTTTATCAACAACGCCGACAATTGTTCCGGAGATGTCATATTCTTCAGGAGAATACATTCCGGGCATTTCAGCAGTTTCACCTCCGATTAGCGAAACATCATTTTCGCGGCAGGCTGCTGCAAATCCTTTTATTATTTGTTCTGCTATTTCCGGTACTAGTTTTCCGAATGCAAGATAATCCATGAAATATAAAGGCTTGGCGCCGCATACCGCGATATCATTGATACAGTGGTTTACTAGATCTTGCCCGACTGTATCGTGTTTATCCATTGCAAATGCAACCTTTAATTTGGTGCCGACTCCGTCAACACTGGAAACTAGTACGGGTTTTTTATAACCGGATAAATCAAGCTCGTAAAAAGCTCCGAAGTGCCCTATATCCGTCAACACATTTTTGCTGAATGTAGATTTTACCAATGATTTAATATTCCCGACCACCTTATCGCCGGCTTCGATATCAACACCTGCTGCTTTATATGTCTCCGACATAATTACCCTAAAGTTTTATTAAAAAAAATGCACATGCCAAAATAGAAACATTATCATAAAAATATTGTAAAAAACGATGCTTAAGTTTCTTGCAACTTTGCACATAAAGCAACATCCAATATAATGCAAAAATCGATATTTTTTGATACATTTAAAGTTTAAAAACAATAGAAAAAGTGTTTATAAGATAATGGAATGGGTAGCTTGGAATTAAGCGAACGGGAAAAATCAATACTGCGGTATGTTATACATCAATTTATACTTACCGCGAGTCCGGTTGGCTCTAGAAACATATCGAAAAAATACCAGATCGGTCTTTCGCCTGCATCAATACGGAATATTATGTCTGACCTTGAGGACAATGGATTCCTGGGGCATCCGCATACTTCAGCGGGACGCGTGCCGACTGATAAGGGTTACAGGTTTTATGTTGACAGCCTGATGGATCCGCCGTTCCTGGATCAGAAAGAGATTGATATAATTGAATCGGTACTCGATTCGGATATTTCAGATACTGATGATTTGTTGAAAATTACATCCGTCATATTAAGCAGAATAACAAATCAACTTGCGTGTGTAACCTATCCGAAATTTGAAAATGCCGTGCTGCAGAAAGTGCAGATCGTTTCGCTTTCGAGTACGCGTATTCTTGTAGTGCTGAGCATTAAATCCGGAATGGTTAAAACGATTACGCTGGAACTAAATATTGAGTTCGATGCAAAGAAGGCGGAGATAGTTCAGAGATTATTAAATGAAAGGTTAGCCGGATTAACATTCAACGAAATTAAAGACTCGTTCGAAGAAAGAGTAAAAGATAGACTGACGGATGAAATAAAACCTGTTGTTCGACTGTTTTTGGATTCAGCCGATAAAATTTTTGCGGATATTAAAGTGAACGATAAATCCTTTATCTCCGGCACGAAAAATATTCTGAAGCAGCCGGAGTTTGAAGATCACGAACAACTTCAGAGTGTTATTGAACTTGTTGAAGACAAGGATATAATAATTCATATAATGGATAAGAAAACGGAATTAAATCCTAATAATTTATCAATATCTATTGGTCGTGAAAATCTTGAAGACAAATTGTCAAATTACAGCATGGTTATTAAAGATTATAAAGTCGGAGGTATTCACGGTACACTTGGAATAATTGGTCCCAAAAGAATGGAATATTCCAAAACTATTGCCGCAGTAGTGTATATTGCGGAGATGTTATCAAAAGAACTTAAGAAAGCAAATTTGTAGAAATTAACCGGAGATGGAAAGAGAACATGAAGAAAGAAAACAAAAAAGAAATGGACGAAGAAATGAAAGAGACGAAAGAAACGGATAACTTAGAACAGGAATCCGAAGACATTTCTGAAAAGAATCAAAACAATAAAGTGGAAGTTGAAAAAGAAGGAGAAGATATCGAAGCGAAAGATTTGGATGTAAATGATAAAATTGAATCGCTGCATAAAGAAATAGCTTTACTTAACGATTCATTGCTCAGGAAGGTTGCCGAGTTTGAAAACTATAAAAGACGTTCTGAAAGCGAGCAGATTAATCTTATTAAGTATGCCGCCGAACCATTTATTAAAAGTGTGCTTGGAGTTTATGATGATTTAGGCAGATCAATTTCTCACATCGGTGATGAAAAAAGTATTGACGGGGTAAAATCCGGTTTAAAATTGGTTTATGATAAATTCACAAAAGTTTTGAGCGAGCAAGGCGTAAAAAGGATTGAATCGAAGGGTGAACCTTTTGATTTCAATTTGCACGAAGCATTGATGCAGCAGGAAGCTGATGATGTTCCGGCTCATACTGTAATTCAGGAAATTGAACCCGGTTATCTTTACAAGGATAAAGTTATCCGGCATGCAAAAGTAATTGTAAGCCAGGAATCTGCTGCATCTGAAAATGAAGAAGCAAAATCAGATGATGATTCCGGGAACGAAAAAGAATAAAAATAGACTTAGAAAAAGGTTGTTAAAATATGGGTAAAAGAGATTATTACGAAGTTCTGGGTGTTGATAAAAATGCATCAAAAGACGAAATAAAAAAAGCATACAGAAAACTTGCAATGCAGCATCATCCGGACAGGAATCCGGGTAATGATGAAGCAGAAAATAAATTCAAAGAAGCTGCTGAAGCTTATGAGGTACTGGGGAATGACGATAGGAGATCAAAGTACGACAGGTTCGGGCACGGTGGATTAAAGGGTGGTCAGGACTTCCACGGGTTCAATGATGTAAATGATATTTTCAGTCATTTCTCGGATATTTTCGGTGGAGCATTCGGCGGTGGATCATCTATTTTCGACGATTTCTTCGGCGGCGGATCTTCACAAAGAACGCGGCGAAGATCAACCGGAGTGCCCGGCACGGATTTGAAGATTGTTCTTAAGCTGAAACTGGAAGAAATTGCTTCGGGCACAACTAAAAAAATAAAAATCAAAAAGTACAAAACATGCGGATCGTGTAACGGATCAGGCGCACATGGCAGTGATTCATATAATACATGTACGGTTTGCGGCGGTTCGGGTGAAGTTAGACAGGTATCGAAATCTCTCTTCGGTCAGTTTGTTAATATTACACCATGCCGAAATTGCGAAGGAACCGGACGCGTTATCACCGACAAATGTAAAACATGCCGCGGTGAAGGCAGAACATATGAAGATACGATGATCAGAATCAATGTTCCTGCCGGGGTTAGCGAAGGGAGTTACATGACTTTACGCGGTGAGGGAAATGCCGGGAAAAACGGGGGTCCCGCCGGTGATGTAATTGTTGTGTTTCAGGAAATTGCTCATGAATATTTTGTTAGGGACGGAGATAATGTTGTTTACGAATTATTCATCAGTTACCCCGAAGCAGTGATGGGAACCGAGGTTGAGATCCCGACTCTTAACGGCAAAGCTAAACTGAAAATTGAAGCAGGAATTCAATCGGGTAAATATTTGAAAATGCGTGAAAAGGGTATTCAGCATTTGAATCAGCATGGAGCAGGAGATCAACTAGTAAAGGTAAATATATACGTTCCGAAAAAAGTAAGCTCCAAAGAAAAAGAATTATTAAAGGAATTACAAAATCAGCCGAATATCCGTGTTCCCGAGTAATTAATTTATTTGAAGTAGAAACAATCCGGAGACGTGATTAAGAGGTTAGAGGAAATAGCCAGATCGGCAGGCTTAACCAAAACAGAATTGTCGATTTCACTTTTCATCGTTGCGGTTTTTGTTGTAGGAATTGCCGGCAAATATTACATCTTCGCTGAAGATGAAATAACGCTTGAAAAATTTGACTATTCGAAACATGATAGTTTATTTAACGCTGCTAATCATACTCTCGATTCTAGTAAAATAATAGAAAAAAGAGTTGATTATGAGCAGGAACTTTTAGATTTTAGTGTGAATAAATTCTCTTTAGAGACTGAGGAAAATCAAGAATTAGCTGAAAAAAGTATCAATATTAATACTGCAGGAATTGATCAGTTGGTTCTTCTTCCCGGCATTGGAAAAAAGACTGCCGAGAAAATTATTAACTATAGGGAAAGCAGAAGCGGGTTTAAGAATCTGTTGGAACTGAAAGAAGTAAAGGGAATTGGCGATGCAAAATATGCAAAAATTGCTCGTTATGTTTATATTGAGTGATAATACTTTTAATTACCGGAGGAAAAATGCCTAGAAAGTCTGAACCTTGGTACATTCACGCTGTATTATATACGATAATTGTTGTACTTGCTTACGTATTATTACAAGTGGCTATTATTAATCCAAGTGAAGTTGTTGAAAGAGAAAAATATTTTAAGGAAGAAACTAGATTAAGAATGGCTAATATCAGAGAAGCAGAAATTCTCTGGGAGAAAAAGCATGGTCAATTCACCGACAACTTAGACAGCCTTGTTTACTTTGTTAAGAATGATACGACTGTTGAAAAAATTATTACAGGTTTTGATACGTTAACACAAAGATCAACTAACCCGTTTAAGAATTTGAAACACGGGGAATTCAACCCGGATTCTCTTTTCTATACACCTAAATCGGGCTCCAGGTTCATTCTGAAAATTGATACAACAACAAGTATGGATACAATATTATTCTCAAACGGCAGAATCAAAGCAATCGATACTTTGATTGTAATGGGTGACCGATATTTACTCGAGGATCCTGATGGATACGGAACAATAGGTGATCTTTATAATGATGCACTGAAAAATGCTGCATCCTGGGAATAGTTAAAAGGAATGTCCCTATTTCAAAATCATGCCGGAATTCATCTTACCGGCAGGAAAATTGAATTAATTGAAATTATTTTTGACAGTAAGAATTTTATTCTGGAGAATGTAGATGAGCAGATTTTTGATGAACCATTATCGAATGAAATAACCGATTCCCAGTTCATCTCCATTCTCCAAAATGCCTACAACAAAATCACCGTAAGAAAATCATTAGAGTCAGTACAAGTATCCTTTTCATTATCGAACCGATTTTTTAAAGTTTTTGAAGTTCCTTACGAAGAAACATTAACTGAGCAGGACCTTCGTGAACATATGCATTGGGAACTAGATCAGAATTTTCCTCAAAATAAAAATGATGATTATGCCGTTCAGTATATTCCGCTGGAAAAATCAATTCTCCGAAAGTTTAGCAAAGCCGTTGTTGTCGCGGTTGATAAAAAAATATTAAAAAAAGTACACGCGTTTTGCGTTCATAATAATCTTGAATTAAAACTTGTTGATAACGCACATCTCTCTGCAAATCTCACATTGCACATGCAGAAAGACTTTGATGAATCAAAAGTCACATTAACGCTTTTGCTTGAGGACGGATACCTCTCCGCATCATTGATGGAAAACAGTTACCCGGTTTATTTTACTACGCTGGAAGTAAGAGAAGAGTCCGATACCACTCACGAACTCCTAAGAATGAAAGAGCAGATGGACCGGCTGAAAATTAATACACAGTATATTGAACAAGTAATTTTATTTAGTGATTTTAACGAAAGCCTTTATAAAGCCGCGCAGAATGTCTTTGGCATTGAGCCGGTTAAATTCGATCCATATAATTCTATAGAAAAAAATGAAACAATACCTGGCAAAGGATTAATTAATGAAGCAGATAAAAATTTTTATTCATCTTTAGGAATTGCAATAAGACTTATATAATGAGAATAATAGCAGGTAAGTATAAAGGCAGAAAAATAGTATTCCCCGAATCAAAACTTGTTAGACCAACAACCGATAGAAATAAAGAATCTATTTTCAATTATCTTTTCAATCAAATCCCGTTTGATGAAATCGATGTTTGTGATATTTATGCCGGTTCGGGTTCATTGGGATTAGAAGCTTTAAGCCGCGGCGCAGGTAATATTGATTTTGTCGAGAAGAATTTTCACGTTTACAAAGTATTACAGAAAAACATTTCATCGCTCGATGCCGATAAATACTGTAATATCTTTAAGATGCCCGCCGTAAAATTTACCAAGATGGCTGCGCATAAAAGTTATGATTTAATAATTGCAGACCCGCCGTTTTTCAAAGATGATATTCACGAGGCGGTTAAAAATTTATTAGAGAGAAATTATTTAAACATGGATGGATTGCTGATAATCGAAAGATCCATTCAGACTCAGAAAAAAGATATTGAAGAATTCCGGATAGAACCCGTAAAGCGTTTAGGCGACAGCCTTATATATCGTATTGATTCGAATCATGAATTAAATTAACAAAATTTTTTAATCGAATAGATATTGTTATATTTTGCATATCTATAAATCAAAAGTGAAAAGTGATGGCGTTAAGAAAAGTTATTTATCCCGGCACATTCGATCCTATAACTTTTGGACATGTTGATATTATAAAACGTGCAATGGATTTGTTTGATGAAGTAATCGTAACGGTTGCCCGGAACCCTGCCAAGACAAGTCTGTTTACAGTCGGTGAGCGACTTGAAATGCTAGAGGTAACATTAAAAGATTTCCCTAATGTTAGAGTCGATGCGTTCGATGGTCTTGTTGTTGATCACGCCCGTGCAGTTGGCGCTGTAGGAATAATAAGGGGTTTACGTGCTATAAGTGATTTTGAGTTTGAATTTCAAATGGCATTGATGAATAGAAAATTATCTAACGGCTTAAAAACAATTTTTCTTATGCCGCACGAGAAATATACTTATTTGAATTCAACCATAATCAGAAATCTTGCACAATTTAATGCAGATATCAGCGACTTTGTTCCACATATCGTTATAGAGAAACTGAAGGATAAAATAAAACCGGAGAGTTTAAAAAAGAAAAACTCGATTATGTAACCGAGCTTTTCTAAAACATTACTTCTGTCGAATTATCTGACTAACAAAACAATTACATTTCTTTCTCTGCATAAAGTTTTCTTCCTTCAACAAACAATCCGGTCTGTTTGTGTTCCTCGTTAATATAAATAATTCCGTCTTCTTCATGGGGTTCGCCAATTACCGAATGGCAGGATTTGAGTCCCCCCAAATATCCCCTGGTATCACAAATATAAACCAGGTCACCAACATCCGCAGCCATCGTTTCCAAGGCTTTACGCGATAGATTAACTGTGTCGTCTTCACCCTCTTTCAGTTTCCAATTAACATAGGCTTTTTCACCTTCTCTTTCATTCAGTTTACTCCCCTTGAACATTTCCTTTGCCCTAGTGAGTGACCAAGCAGTCAAACCTTCGGTGTTGTTCTTTTCGTCATATTTTACATAATAAGTAACCGACAGCGAAACAATATACGACATAACAAAAACAAGAATCATATAAACGGGAATAACCCAACCGGCAGAAGTCAAGTTTAGAACTACGAGCATTGATATAAAAATCAACACTGATATTGTTGTTATGATTGTCATTATCTGCCTGTGATTATCACCTGCTTTTAATCTCTCAATAAAACTTTTCTGATGAGAAGTTGTGAAAGTTACCATTAACGCAATAGCCATGCATACGAACAAATTGTAAAACGCGCGAATATAAGAGTAAGGATGCGACGGATCCATTTGAATTCCGTGATCAAACGGGGCAATTAATACCGAAGGATAAAACGCTCCGAGAATCATTAGCGCGACACCGCCCACAAATGTAGATATCACCGCAGCCGGCGTGAATCTTCTCCAAAATACTCCGAGGAAAATAGCAACAACCAGAGGTGGAGTTAGAGTAGAATGAAAATATCCGTGTGCTTCATAAACTGTCGGGAAACTTTTGAATGCAAGCACCGAGAGCACACCCAGCATTGTGATTGCTATCGATGAATAACGGGCTGCAGAAAGTTCACGTTTGTCTGTCTCTTTTTCCGATAATAATTTCGCTTTGATGAATTTTTTAACCGGACGGTGAACGTCGTTGATATAAATCGCCGCGGTTGCATTTATCAATGTGTCAACCGTTGACATTAGTGCTGCAGTTAATGCCGCCATTATAAATCCGAATACACCCGGGTGAGATACAATGTTTGCAACAACAACAAAAATTTGATCGGGAGATGTATTCGGCGGAACAACATCCGGTTGAATTACTGAAATTGCCTTTCCAACCCAGCCGGCGTTTCCAACTACAATAGCAGAAATGGGAAGCATAAAAAGTATATTGAACGCAGCGGCTTTACGTCCTTCGTTTACACTTTTTGTTGCCATAAATCTCATTACAAGACCCATATTCATGAAGAGGAATCCAATGGATCCCGCGATCCCATCCTGCCAAAATATTCCTACAAAATTGAAATCCGACGGTTCGTTAAACCTCGCAAGCGGCATTTTCCATTCGGTCGGCAGAATATCCCAGAAAACTCCAAATCCTCCCAGGTAATCTAAACCGAAGAAAAATAGAAGCAGACCCGCAAAGAGCAGAATAAATCCCTGCAGAAGATCGGTGAAAATTACCGCGGTTTGTCCCCCGAATGTAATATAGATCCCGGTTATAACGGCAATAATTATTATTACACCCATAAGAGTAATTGGATAGACAGAGCCGAAAAGTGAGAATGATTCAGGCAGCATCGGCATGGCAGCTTTTCCAAGAGTTAAAAATCCAATCCCGATATAGCCGATCATGTAAAAGAGTAAAAGAATTGTAGCTAAAAATCTGGCGGAAGGACTAAATCTCTTTTCGAAATATTCGGGAATGGAGCGGATTTTAGTATATACAATTATCGGCAGCCAGCCGAACATAAAGAACGGGACAAAGAACCAATCGTTTATGTATGTCATTGTAGAAGATATTCCGTGCTCGAATCCCTTGGCTGAATATTTAACAAAACTGTGGCTTCCTACGCCTGTGGCGACGATCGAAAAAGCAATCAACCACCAGGCGAATCTTCTACCGCCGAAAAAGAAATCTTTTGTGCTTCTGTTATACCGACCGAAATAGGTGCCGAAAAGCATAATTACCGTGAAGTAAACAATCATCACTATCCAGTCGGTTGACGTTCCGATATTATGAAATTTTTCCATGGCTTACCAATATAGTGCTGCGATTGTTAAAAATGCATGAATGAAAACAAAATAGAAATAACCGAATATCAGCACTTTGTACCAATAGCGGTGGGTTTTTCTCTGCATGTTAAGTGCTCCGGATTTCCGGGCGATCACCATTCCCGAGAGGAATAATAATCCACCTACACCATAGAGGTATATGAAAGGGAGCCAACTATTAAAGAATGATGGCATTTTTTACCGCGGTTAATTGTTAATTAATAAAAATTGTGCTGAAAAGTTAAAGAAGGAGGCATAGAGTTGCAAATAAAATCGGGTAATTATCACCATGTTAATATTCACTATGAATATTTAATAAATTGTGAATTCGAGGTAACGCTTACTGTCTATTTCTTGTGTTGATCAAACAAGAAAATCTCGATCAATAAAATCGAAAGGTAAATTTTTTGGTAAAGTTTATTCGATGATATCATCCAAAACTTAACCATTATTTAATTTCAAAATGAAAGCGGGCAGTGTTATTATTGTTATCTTTGCTAAAAATTAATAGAAGATAAAAAGCGTGTTCATTTTAAAATCAAAATTAGTTTTTCTCTCAATTATTTTACTCTTCGCTGCATCATGTAAAAACCCACAACTTCACGATAAAACGGTAATTACAATCCGCGGTTCAGATACGATGGTGAATCTATCGCAAAAATGGGCTGAGGTTTACATGAAGAAAAATCCTAAAGTTTCCATACAGATTACCGGCGGCGGATCGGGTACGGGGATTGCCGCACTGCTGAACGGAACGGCAATGCTCGCAAACATTTCCCGTGAATTAAAAGACGGGGAGATTGAACATGCGAGAGAATTAAATGTTGAACCGATGAAATTTCGTGTGGCGCTCGACGGTATTGCGCTGATTGTAAATCCATCCAATCCCATCGATTCATTGACATTAATTCAGATCAGAAAAATATTCTCGGGTGAGTTAAACAATTGGATGGAACTAGGCGGTGAAGACCGCAGAATTGTTTTATACGGCAGGGAGAACAGTTCCGGAACTTATGAATATTTTAGGCAAACAGTATTGGGAACCGCGAACGGAAACCAACAATTGGATTTCGCAACCTCAACCCAGGTTCTTCAGGGTACGGCGGCTCTGGGTGAAGCGGTTTCTCACGATAGGAGTGGAATTGGTTACGGCGGAGTCGGCTATTTTGCTAACAGAAAAGATCTAAAGATACTAAGCATCAAAAAGGACAATAACGCTCTTCCGATTTCTCCAATTGAGAGCGACAATAACCTGAATTATGAGGCAATATATAATGGTGATTATTCACTCTCGCGATTTCTCTATTGCTATACTAACGGTACTCCTTCCGGTGAAATAAAGGAGTTTCTAGATTTCATTTTATCGGAAGAAGGACAAAAAATCGTCGCAGAGATGGAGTATATCCCCTTATTGGATTATCAAAATCAATTATAATTATATTACGATATGGATACTCAATCCCCTTATGCTAAAAAAATATCTAAAAGATTCCGGGCAAAAGAAAAGCTGATAAAATATTTTTTCTTTTTGAATGGTTTCGTTACGGTTTTATTAATCCTTCTGATTTTTCTTTTTCTGCTTAAAGAAAGTTTTGCAGGTTACACCGATTTTAATTTATCGGAATACTTTTTTACCGAAAAGACTTTAGCCGACGGCTCGACGGAAAAAATATTTGAATGGTTTCCAACGTCCGAAGATCAACGGTTATCAATCGTACCCCTTATTTTAGGTACACTTCTTACTGCGATACCTGCAACAATTATTTCAACCATGCTTGGTGTTTTTGTCGGAATTTATCTTTCCGAAATTGCAGGAAGCCGTCTGCGTGAAATTTTAAAACCAATAATTGAGCTCTTTGCCGGAATACCGACAGTTGTTTTGGGCTTTTTTATGCTGGTCGTAGGCGCAACATATTTTCAGGATGTTTTTTTTACTACCAGCCGTCTGAATGCAATTTTAGCAGCGGTTGGATTATCATTTATCATCATTCCGATTATTGCAACATTAACGGAGGAAGCGCTGAGATCAATTCCTCTAGAACTCAGAATGGCTTCTTATTCTCTGGGCGCAACTAAATGGCAGACGATCAGCCGGGTGATAATTCCAACTGCAGTAAGCGGAATTTCTGCCGGAATTATTCTGGGATTCGGACGTGCAGTCGGTGAAACTATGATTGTTTTGATGGCATCGGGAAATGCGGCGGAATTAACTTTAGATGTTTTTAGAAGTGTTCGTACCATGACCGCAACAATTGCAGCCGAACTCGGGGAGGTATCGGCAGGTTCGCAGCATTATTTTGCTCTCTTTTTTATTGGCACCGTTTTGTTTATCGGAACGTTTTTGCTCAATTTAATTGCGGAGCTGATAATTAATAAAATGAGAAAAAAGATTCGATTCTGATGCCGGAAGAAAAAAATATTAAAAATAAGGAAATCCGGAAGCTGCCTGCTTCTACAAAGTATTACGAGTACTTCGCAATTGGATTGGTGCAGGTAATAACCGCATTCGTTTTTCTGATTCTGTTTTTGGTACTGGGAAAAATATTTTACGAAGGCGCCGGTATAATCGATTATCAATTTTTAACAGAAGCGCCGAGAAATAATATGACCGAGGGTGGAATTGGTCCCGCCATTTTTGGAACGGTTTCCGTGATGTTTTTGATGATAATATTCGCAGTTCCGATTGGAGTATTTTCGGCAGTTTATATAAATGAATATGCGGAAGATAATCTTGCTCAAAGAGTAATCCGTGCATCGGTTAATAATTTAGCAGGAGTTCCTTCAATTGTGTTCGGGTTATTCGGACTCGGTTTTTTTGTTTTGTTTATCGGAAAAAATTTTGATGAAGTTATGGGAACCGGACTTCTGCTCGGTCAGCCTGCCATGTTGTGGGCATCTGCAACTCTAGCTGTTTTGGTTTTACCTACAATAATTATTTCAACAATCGAAGCGTTGAACGCAGTACCGCACAGCCAAAGAGCCGCAGCTTATGGATTGGGAGCTACGAAATGGCAGACAATTAAAGGTGTTGTTTTACCTCAGTCGCGTTCGGGAATATTAACGGGAATTATACTCGCAGTTAGCCGTGGTGCAGGTGAGACGGCTCCGGTTCTTTTTTTGGGTTGTGCGTTTTTTCTTCCTCAACTGCCGGTTGCTTACTTGGATTTAGGTTTGTTTGCTGTTCCGTTTATTAATCCGGCGGAACAGTTTATGTACTTATCGTATCATATTTTCATTCTGGCTACTCAGTCTTCAAATCCAACTTTGACGATGCCGGTACAGTTTGGAACTGCCGCAGTTTTGATTACTCTAACGGTTCTGCTTAATATTACCGCTGTGATTTTTAGATTTAAGTTCAGACGAACACTACAGGTAGTAAGAGAAAATTAATTTATGAAAGACGTAAAAATATATACGGAAAATCTAAGCGTGTTTTTTGATTACATTCAAGCGCTTAACAATGTATCGATTCAAATAAAAGCCAATCGTGTTACTTCAATTATCGGACCTTCCGGCTGCGGTAAAACCAGTTTCCTCAGAACGTTGAACAGAATGAATGATTTGATGCACGGTTTTAAAATGAAAGGTGAAGTTAAGATTGACGGAGTAGATATTTATGATGATAATATTGATGTCGTTAATTTACGTAAACTGGTTGGAATGGTATTTCAAAAGTCGAATCTATTTCCGAAATCGGTTTATGAGAATCTTATATTTGCACCGAAATTAAATAATATTAAAGACAAAAATAAACTTGATGAAATAGTTGAAAGATCGTGTACACAGGCGTCGATCTGGGACGAAATTAAGGACCGCCTAAATGATAACGCACTGAATCTATCTGCCGGGCAGCAGCAGCGATTATGTATCGCGCGTGCACTGTCGGTTAATCCCGATGTTCTTTTAATGGATGAGCCGGCAAGCGCGCTGGATCCCATTTCTACATCGCGAATCGAGGAATTGATCTTTGAATTAAAAAAAGATTATACCATTTTAGTCGTTACTCACAACATGCAGCAGGCAGCTCGCATCAGTGATTTTACGGCATTCTTTTATCTTGGTCAGCTCGTTGAATTTGAAAAAACAACAAAAATATTTACTAATCCTTCTAATAAACAAACCGAAGATTATATAACGGGAAGATTCGGGTAAGAACAAACTAATTGTTGAACGAAGTTTAATTTTTCTTGGTTGAGAAATATAAAAATTATGGAAAGACCTTTTGATAAACAAATCGACAGACTGAAAGTAAAGTTAATCAAAATGTGCAGCTTGGTTGATGAACAGGTTGAATTTGCAATTAGATCGGTTGATGAAAAAAACATCTCCCTTGCAGATTTGGTGATTGAGCGGGATTTAAAAGTAGATAAATATGACACCAAAATCGAACGCATCTGTCAGAAACTGTTTGCGCTTAATCAGCCTGTTGCAATGGACTTGCGCCTTGTTATGTCGGCATTAAAAATAAACTCTAACCTGGAACGTATCGGTGATTTAGCCGTAAATATATCAAGATTCGCAAAAGAACTGCCTGCCAAGCCGGGATTCTATTCTCGATTACATTTCATGGAAATTGCATTCCTCACCAGGGAGATGATTAAAAATGCTATCGATGCCTTCATCGGCGGTGATTCGGATTTGGCGCGTAGAGTACTGGCGAGTGACGATAAGCTTGATAATATGGTACATGAAACTTCGCAGACTCTCATTGAAATTATGAAAGAAGATCAAAACAATATTGAGCCGGCTCTTAAGTTTTATTCCATTTTTCAGGAGCTGGAAAGATTGGGAGATCATGCAACAAATATCAGCGAGGAAGTTTATTTTATTGTAAAAGCGCGCTCAATAAAGCATAGAGATGAGGATGATCTTTTCCGCGATCACGATTTTAATTCCGAATCATAAAACAAAAAACATTTTGTAGGTCAATCTTACATTTCTTCCTGCTTCCGGTAAGATTGATTTTACACGCGAAAGATGATTCCTGTATTCCTTGTTGAATATATTATCGAGATTTAGTGAGATGTTATGAATGAGATCGCCTGACTGGAACGAATACTGCGCTGTTGAATTCAAAATTATATAACCGCTTGTCGGTTGTTCGAAATCATCAACTTTTCTTTGTGATGAAGCTCCTTCCAAACCGGAGGAAACCGAAAAATTTTCATAACTAAATTTTAGCTCCAAAGTACTTTTCAATGGAGGTATTTGCGGCAGATTTTTTGAATTGTCTGCATACTTTCCCGAGGTATAACTAATGTTGGCTGAGATCGTAAAAAAATCATATGGAGAATATTCGATTTGTCCTTCAAAACCCTGAAGAACTGCATCAACACTTGAAGTTTGATAGACCGAAAGAAATGTTTGATAATTTTTCTCGCCTGTATTGCGGGGAATTATATAACTGTTGATATCATTTCTGAATAAATTGAAGTTGAAAAAGAAATTGCTGAATTTGTGATAAACAAATAACTCAACACCCAAACCACTCTCATCAGGTAAGTTAGGATTCCCGATTTCATAAGAATATGCAGCTAAATGAGGACCGCGCGAAAACAGTTCTTCAATCGTCGGTACTCTTGACGATTTGCTTATGTTTGCACCAAAGTGCACTACCTCAGATAATTGATACATTGTTGAAAAAGAAAATGAATAGGTCGAAAAGTTTCGCTCTTTTATCTGACCAAGTTTGTCATCATATATTTTATGTAATGGATCGATTTTATCGATGTTGTACCGGGCGGCAAATTCATAATGAAAATTTCCGGTAGTGAAATGTTCAAATAAAAACGCGGAGAGATTTAACAACTTTGCCGGCGTGGTGAAAACTAAACCACCGATATTGAAATCTCTGTACTCTGCTGAAATTCCGGTTGAACCGCTTGTAAGAAATCCAATTTGTCTATGATTCAGTTGAACTCTGCCGAGATAATCAAGTATCCGGAATTCAGCGCCAATATTACCGCTTGCTTCAAACTCTTTGTGCCTGTAATAAACACGACTGAAATCTGCTTCAAGATTTTCAAACAGCCCAGATTCAAAATTATATATAAACTTACCATTGAATTGTTTTCTTATCATTTCAATATCAACACCGCCGGGGTGCGCACCAACAAAACCGCCAGGCACACCATAATCAAGTTCATAGTTTCTATATGAAAATCCCAAAACTCCAAAATCATAAATATATCCTGCGCCGGCGCTCATATTGAGATTATCGGAATAGGAATTCTTCAGTGTGCCGATGGGTGTTGAGATATCTCCAGCATGCCTGTGAGAAAATTCACCGCGAAACGAAAAATTTTTAACCGGAACTGTAACAACACCGGAGCCGAGCAGACCGGAGTTTGCAGTCTCCCAATAACCACCGATGTTCCCGGTTATATTGTTTTGTCTCTCAGTCGGAATTTCATTTCTTACAACATTAACAATTCCGCCGATAGTTGTTGGGGAGTGCAGCAGAACCTGGGGTCCGCGAAGGACTTCAATTCTTTCAACGGAAAAAGTTTCGACGGTAACGGCATGATCTGCCGAGGTAGCGGATAAATCGACTGTCTTGCCGCCGTCTTCCGAAATTACAACCCGGTCGCCTCCAAGTCCGCGAATAACCGGTCTTGCGGGCGCCGGACCCATTGAACGGATTGCCAAACCTGTTTCATTTTTCAATGTTGCGGCTAAATTATATCCAAGCGCTTTTTCTAACTCTCTTCCCTTCAGAACATTAGAACTTTCTTCCATATCTTCAAACAGCGTTCGCGGCTTTTCTGTTGAAACAACTATTTGCGAAATCTCAATTGTTTTGGGTTCCAGGTAAATTATTATCGCTCTATCCCTTTGATCGCTTAAATCAATTGTGATCTTTTTTGTTTTGTAGGCAACATGTGAGATCTCAACACTATAAATCATTTCTTCAATTTCACTAAAATTAAATTTTCCGTTTTTGTCGCTTGTGCTGAAAAGATCATTTTCGAGAATATGAACTGCAGCGCCTTCTACCGGCTCATTTGATTCCAAATCGATAATGATTCCGGAAAAATTAACTTCAAGCGTTCTGTAGTTCATTCCGTAAATGTTCATAACTGAAAATAAACTGATCATCAATGCACAATACACTGTAAAGATAAATCGAAACCGGCGGATATTTGATTTTAACATTTGGCTGTACCCGTACAATTATTCAACAACTTTAACAGGAAAAAGTCCGGAACGGAAATCACGGTGACCTTCATGCAAAACAAACAATTCCAAAGTTGTTGTCCCAACTTTTTTACCCTTTAGATGAAATTCAAATCCGCCTTCTTCGCCCGGATGCTGCCATACTTCGGCAACTGATGTGTCTGCAATTTCCCAAGAAAGTGTCTGGTGTTCTGTACCGGGAGGATCGATAATTGTTTCGTCTTCATTGTAAAATTTTACTTCGAAGTGATCGCTTATTTCTCCTAACGGAGCATGCAGAGTGTCGTTGGTTTCCCCTCTAAGAATAGAAGCTAATTCAATTCCGGAATTATATAATACAACACCGATTGCTTCAAAGTGATCTTCCTGCGGTGCAACCGGATCGCTTTCTTCACTGCATGAAATTATTATTGCAGATAAAATTATTGTTATAATCGCCAATGATACTTTGTATAAGGATATATTTTTATATAAAAACATAATGCTTCCTTTTTTAATAATTATTAAAAATGATTTTGATGCTGACGGAAGTTTATGCTTTCTCGGGAGGTCCCCGTAGTGATAAATTTATAAAATGTTCTGAAAGGTAATATTGATTAGTTGATGATTTGAAAACCACAACATCATTTGTAACTATTGCCTGATGTGCATCTTCAAAAAACAGGTTCGAAATTATAGATGACTGCTGGATTATCGGGCAGGTTAATGCTGAAAATTTATGACCGGAATTACCGGTATCGTCAAAGCTGCTTATCGATATCCTGTTGCCGGAATTAAGATTAATTTGATGCGAATGGAAAGAAATCACCCCAACAAGAAGAACATAAAAAACTAATAATGTTCCGGCAATCGACTTATTCATGCTATTTATTTTTGCGAAAAACATAAATGATTAGATAATTCTTTCTTATTGTAATAAATTGTAAAAAGCAGATAAAACTAGACCTCTAATCTATTGATTCTTGATCATAACTGCAAATGATTTGCATTTAAGCAATTGTTAATAAAATAAAAATAAATTTTGGATGGTAATTGTCTGGTTTATTTTATATAATTTCGATTAAAGAAAGACAGGTATAAATTGAAATTAAAAACGCTCGTTCCAAAGTCAGAAGCGCGGAAAATGGTAGTTGCGCGCAGAAATGAACATGCTGATTCCGATCTTCGAAAAAAAGCCGGGTTCATTGTTGAGAGATTAAAATCACAGGATGATTTCATCCATGCGCAGAACATTCATTGTTACGTCGCCAGCCGTCCCGGCGAAGTTGAAACCCGTGGATTGATCGATGAAATGCATGGAATGGGGAAGTCAATTATTATCCCAAAACTTAACAAATCGAAAAAAAGTTTTGCAAGATTCCAATTTATGGGATGGGATCATCTTGTGAAAAACAATGAGGGATATCTTGAGCCCCGTGTTGGGATTGATGAGGATATGAGTGATATCGATTTGGTTATTGTGCCTGCTCTTGCGGTATCTAAGCATGGACAGAGAGTCGGGTACGGCGGCGGTTATTATGATAAACTTTTAAGAGGGACATTTGCACCGAAGTATGTTCTTGCTTTCGAGTTTCAAATTTTTGAATACCTTGAATCTTCAGTCCATGATGTTCGCGTCGATAAAATAATCACCGAGAGACGCGTAATTGATACCCGCAATCCAAATCACGGCTGGTATTAATCGTGCATCAAAATTTTATCTCTTCCAATTATTAATCAATTTTATGAATGAAGAAAATAACAGCATAGAAGAATCAGAATCCGGGCAAGAAAAATTCCAAAGTGAAACATCCTTAGTTGAACAAAAGGTACCGGTCAACCGGAGACTTGCAAGATCACTAAAAGATAGAGTTGCGCTCGGTGTTTGCGGTGGTATAGGGGAATATTTTAAAATCGACCCGGTGATTATTCGAGGTGTTTTTATTATAGCATTTTTTTTCGGAGGATGGGGAATTGCTGCATATATTATCGCAGCGCTGTTTATGCCGAACTCTACTGAAGATTTTGCAACTAACAGTGATGAAATAAGAAAAACGAAGATTTCAAATTACCGCACTGTTGCCGGTTTAACGATGCTTCTTGTCGGCGGTTACTTGATGCTTTATTCATTTGGAATAATTGACTACCTGTTCGTTCTTGGAATTTCTCAAAAGTATTTGCTTCCTTTTATTTTTATTGCCTGCGGAATTTTTTTAATAATTAAAGCCGGTGAATTTTCAGTCCCGCAAATGAATAAACCTTCCGGATTTTTTCTCACTTCATCCGAAAGACAATTCGGAGGTGTATGTGGTGGATTTGGGAAATACTTTTCGATGGAAGTTACACTCATAAGAATTACCTGGATCTTTTTTACGTTTGCAACATTCGGACTCGGAATCGTATTATATTTATTGATAATGTTTTTCGCTGAAAGGGAAATTGAAGTAAATGTTGAACAATAATAAGTTTCTTCTCGGTTTGTTTCTGTTATTTGTCGGAATGGCTCTGCTTATTGATTCGATAGGTCTGGTATCGCTTAAATCTAATTTGGTATTTGCTTATGCACTCTTGGGTTACGGTTTAATTTCAGTTTATCTTTCATTAGGAAGCGATCAACGCGGACGTTTATTCATTTCAACCGCTGCGTTTTTAATCGGGGTGGTTTTATATGTTATTTCGCAATACGAACTTCTCAACAAGTATGATATAATTCTCCCTTCTGTTCTGTTTATTTCGGGTTCCGGTTTCATGGTTTTGTTTATCGATAATACAAATGAAAAATCATTTCTTTTTTCCTCACTTATACTTTATACGGCTTCAATCCTAATTATTTACTTTTCCGGCTCAAGCGGAATTATTGATTTCATAACCAGGATAAACATTATATTTATTGATTATTGGGCGGTGTTCCTGGTGTTGATGGGATTGGGTGTGCTTCTGAATAGGTATAAATAATTTTATCTTCTTTTTGATTCTTCCTGGGGCTGATATAATGAGCCGAATAAATAAGTTTGTCCTGTGGGCATTTCAGAACCGCTTCTCGGTTCATTTGTTATTCTAAACATTTCAACGTTCTCTCTTGGAATAAATGGAACGTTATCGATTCTAATATATTTTTCACTTAGGTTCGGAACAAATACGCCGAGAGAGTAAGATTGACCGTCACTGACCATCCATAATTGGTATGCTTCATTTCCTTTAGGAATAGGCATATTATTTAGTTTCAACAAACCTTCGCGTTCTGTAAATGTTATGAGGAGCTGCCCGTTTGTTCCGGGATATAAATCAGTTCCGGATAATTCAACTACGTCAATATTGGTGTTATTGAAAAATTCAACTAGCGCTAGGTGCCTGCTTACAAATTCTTTGTTTCTTTCAACTTCTGATTGCAAACCGGATACATTGTTATTCAGTTTATCAATGGAATCACTCAAGGAACCAATTTGAGAACCGAAAATAATTAACAACAGCAAAAATAAAAACAGCGGAATACCGGCGAGAATCCAGGTGGTTTTAGATTTAATAAAATTATTAAACCAATCTTTGTCGCCAGGCTGGAGATTTATAAACTGCGGTTTAGGAGTTTCCCTAGTCGGCGGAACATCGGTAACCTTTTTATCATCCGGTTGATCAATGTAAGTTTTTACCTGCTCAGCCGAAGATTGCTGAGTGAGCTTTTCTTTAGTTGTCTCTTTATACTTATCCGTACTTGAAAAAGAAATACCCTTCGGAATTTTTTCTATTGTTTTCCCGGTTTCTTCGGCAATCTCGGGAGGAGATTGAATTTTATCTTCTTCAAGCTTTAGCTTTGGCTGGGGTTTTTCTGCTTTTGTTTTTCTTTCGGCTGCTTGTTTTTTCCTTTCAATCTCATCGCGTAGAGCAAGAAGATTTTCAGTTAACTTTTCTTTCAACATCGGGTTGGGCGCTTCTAATTCAAGGAGGGAAGGAATAAGAACCGAAAGGTTCTGTAATTCACCCAGTTCACCGAGAGGGATTTTGCCGCCCTTTTTTAAATGACGGTGAAACTGATCAAAGTTCTCCTTATCCATGCAGCCTAATGCATAAGCGGTAATCATTTCCGATATAACTTTGTCAGCCATTAATTAATATCCTATTCCGATAATAAGTTGTCTCTAAGATTATAAAGCGCTTTCATTGTTTTATTGCGAACAGTCTCAAGTGGAATTCTTAATTTCCTTGAAATCTGGTCCAGTGTGTATCCTTCATAATAAGCAAGGTGAAGTACATACTTTTGTGCATCGGTTAATTTTGCAAGAGCTTTCTCAACCTGAGGTTTAATTTTCATTGCCGTGTTGAGATCAAGTGCATCGAGATTAGGTGAAAGATGAGGAACAACATACTTGTTTTCGTAATTATCATCGTAATAAGTTTGACCCTTCTCGGCACGTTCCCTTCTAACCGTATCAACTGCACGGTTTCTTGTTAATGTTACCAGCCATGTGTAAACATTCTCGGTTCTGAAATCAAAACGATCGGCTTTACGCCAAACGATTGTAAAAACTTCGACCAAAGCATTTTCCGCAATTGCCGGGTCGCCGAGAATTTTTTTCAATAGGCTGAATAATAAAGGAGTGTATCTATCGTAAAGGGCATACAAAGCATCGGATTCATACTTTGCAACACGCTTCATCAATTCTATGTCGGAGAGCTCTTTGAGCTGAGCCAAATTAAACTAATCCCTTTTATTTAATTAATAAAAGTAAACTTCCGTAAGTTAAAAATCAATTATTAGTTATGATTACCCGGTGCGCTGATTTTCAACGATCTGCAAAATTACTTTTCGGAAACCAATTTCGTATATTTGTTGCTTAATAAAAATTGATCAATGATACAGGTTTTTTTAGATGACATCGAACGAAATACGACAGCAATTTTTGGATTTTTTTAAGGATAAAGGACACAGAATAGTTGACAGCGCCCCTGTTGTGCCTCACGGTGATCCGACTTTATTGTTTATTAATGCGGGAATGAATCAATTCAAAGATGTTTTTTTAGGCAGAGGAACGCGTGATTACAGCCGCGCCGCCGATACTCAAAAGTGTATTCGTGTAAGCGGAAAACACAACGATCTTGAGGAAGTGGGACGCGATACTTATCACCATACTTTTTTTGAAATGCTCGGCAACTGGTCGTTTGGGGATTATTATAAAGAGGAAGCAATTGAATGGGCATGGGAATTGTTAACCGGTGTTTGGAAACTACCTAAGGAAAGATTATGGGCAACCGTTTACAGGACCGACGATGAAGCATTCGAGATTTGGAAAAATAAAACCGGTATTAAACATGATCACATTTTACGTTTCGACGAGAAAGATAACTTTTGGGAAATGGGTGATACCGGTCCGTGCGGACCATGTTCCGAAATTCACATAAACCTCAGCGATGATTATGATAATCCCAAATGGGTAAATGCCGGCAAACAGGAATGTATTGAAATTTGGAATCTTGTATTTATTCAATATAATCGAGATGAAAAAGGTACACTGCATGATCTGCCTTCAAAACATGTTGATACCGGGATGGGATTCGAAAGAGTCTGCGCTGTGCTGCAGAAGAAAGATTCGAATTACGATACTGATGTTTTCATACCGATCATTAATAAGATCGGGGAACTCTCCGGTAAAAAATATGATAACACCGAAGATCAAATTGCAATGCGTGTAATTGCAGATCACGTTCGAACATTAACCTTTGCCATAACTGATGGCGCCACTCCGGGCAATGACGGAAGAGGTTATGTTCTGAGGAGAATTTTAAGAAGAGCTGCCCGCTACGGAAGAAAATTAAATTTAACCGAGCCGTTTATCTATAAAGTTGTAGAAACAGTTGTAAATAATATGTCCGATCAATTTCCGGAATTGGTTGAGAATAAATCTAATGTCGAAAGAATAATAAATGCCGAAGAGGAAAGCTTCAATCAAACACTTGATAGAGGCATTGAATTGTTCGACAACATATCTACTAAGGTAAGGAACAATAATAAAAGTATAATTCCGGGTGATGATGTATTTAAATTGTACGATACCTTCGGTTTCCCCGTTGACTTAACAAACGTGATGGCAAATGAAATTGGAATGACGATAGACGAAAACCGCTTTAATGAATTGATGAATGAGCAGAAAGAAAGAGCACGGAAATCAACAAAAGAAAAACATGGCGAAGCACATAAGTTGGATGGCGGACTTGAAAATTTCGAACTTCTTAACGACAATTCAACAATCTTCACCGGTTACGATAACCTTTCATCTCGATCAAAAGTTATCGGATTAAAAAAAGAAAATGATGCGGCTTATATAATTTTGGATAAAACTCCTTTTTATGCTGAAGCAGGTGGGCAGATTGATGATCACGGATATATATTGATTAATGATTCGAAGCTGGAGATTTCCGAGCTTCTCAAGATTGATAACAAAATCATTCATATTGTTGATGGTGCTGCAGACACTGAAATAAAGCTGGGAGATGAAGTTACGGTAACCGTTGACCGTAACCGCCGGTGGGATATCATGCGTAATCATTCGGCGACACATTTTCTGCACAAAGCGTTGCGGAAAGTTTTGGGTAATCATGTTCAGCAGTCGGGTTCTTATGTTGGTCCGGATAGACTTCGTTTTGACTTCTCACATTTTTCCAAATTGACTGAAGAAGAATTGCATCAGATTGAAAAGGAAGTAAACCAAAAGCTTCGTGAAAATCTTGAGTTGAAACATCACAGAGACATTCCTTTTGATGAAGCGAAAAATATGGGTGCGCTGATGTTCTTCGGTGATAAATACGGCGATAAAGTAAACGTTGTTCAGTTCGGTGATTACACATTGGAATTCTGCGGCGGCACTCATGTAAAAAACAGTTCGCAAATCGGTCTGTTCAAAATCATAAGTGAATCTTCAATTGCAAGCGGAATCAGAAGAATTGAAGCCGTAACCGGCGCGGGTGTTGAGCGATACATTATCGAACAGAATGAAAAAATTAAAAATGCGGAAGCTAAAGCTGCGGAACTGGTTGAAGAAAAAAGGAAACTTGAAAAAGAGATTGCTAAACTTCAGTTAGAAGAAAAGCTTGGCGGTATTGATGATATTATTTCTAACCCGGTAGAAGCGGACGGGTTAAAAATATTTAAAGGAAGAGTTGAAGTTTCCGGAATGGATGAATTAAAATCGATGGGTGACGATCTTCGAAATAAAATGAAAAGCGGTGTTGGATTATTAATCGCACAGGTTGAAGATAAAGTACAAATGGTATGCGTTGTTACTGATGATTTGGTGAAAGAGAAAAAAGTGTCAGCCGGAAAGATTGTTGGAAGCGTTGCTAAAATTGTCGGAGGAGGCGGAGGCGGAAGACCTCACATGGCAACTGCAGGCGGAAAAGACATTGATAAGATAGACGAAGCAATTAATAAGTTTGATGAAATTGTTAAAGACATTGTTAAATGATTTCAAAGACAGTCTAATAATTGGAAGCATTAATCGAACACATTACCATAAAGAAATCAGCCCGTTATTACCGGCTTGGAACATTTTCGAGTAAAACCAAATCGGTTTGGTTTGTGCTGCACGGTTATGGTCAGCTTGCCGGTGATTTTATTAATATTTTCGAAAAGTTTGTTAATGATGAAACCGTAATTATTGCCCCGGAAGGAACACACAGATTTTATTTAAAAGGTTTCAGCGGAAAAGTTGGCGCTTCATGGATGACAAAAGAAGACTGGGAAAAAGATATTGAAGACAATAACGCATATCTCACTTCACTTATCAGTAAAATAAAAATTCAGTTATCAAATCAGAATGTGAAATTTAACGCACTCGGTTTTTCGCAGGGAACTGCAACTTTAATGCGTTGGTTTTCTCAAGAGCAAGTTGATTTCAATCAGATAATTCTTTGGGGCGGAGGTTTGCCTCATGATGTTGAATTGACAGGGATAAAAGAAAAATCTGCAGATACGAAGATTACAATTTGTATCGGGAATCACGATCAATTTATCAAACCGGAAAAAGTTGATGAGGAAATTGAGAGGGTAAAATCAGCCGGTATTAACTGCAGCTTTATCAATTATGAAGGCGGGCACAATATTGATTTGGAACTGTTGGGAAAGATTTTCAATCAAAGTTTGATAAACTCAAAATGAGATTTCCCAGAGCGGTATGTAACCCGAAGCTTTGATGATTTTTTGTCCATCCGGAGAAAGAACCCAATCGATAAATTCCTTTACATTTCCTTTCGGTGTTTTTGATGTAAAAAAATGAAGGTACCGGGTAAGCGGATACTTATCATTCCGCGCGTTATCTTCCGACGGAGCAACACCGTTAATCGATGCATGAATAACATCATCTTGAAATCCAATGCCGCCGTAACCGATTGCGTTTTTGCTGTCACTCACTTCTTCGATTATTTGATCGGTTGTCGGCATAATTACCGCATCGTGGCAGTATTCTCGTTCATCCAAAATATGCTCACGGAAGTATTGATGAGTGCCTGAGTTAGGGGGACGAATTATTACCTTAACCGGTTCATCGTTTCCGCCTAATTCTTTCCAATTGGTTATCTCGCAAGAAAATATTTTTGCGAGTTCTTCCGCAGTGAAATTTTTAACAGGGTTCTTTTCATTTACATATACGCTCAATGCATCTTTTGCTACGAGGAAAAACATTCCTATTGTACCGTAATATTCTGCGAGCGTTTTCGCTTCTCCGGCATTTAAATTTCGCGAAGCAGTACAAATATCAATCTCACCATTTATCAGCGATTTGATTCCGGATGTTGTACCGCCGCCGCTTACATAAATTGAAATTCCCGGGTGATTTTTCATGTATTCTTCCGCAAGCATTTCCGTTAACGGAAGCATTGTATCGGAACCTTTGATTTTTATTGTTCCTACCGTGTATGTTTCAGAACTGCATGAAACTGTTATGATAGTAAGAATCATCAGTGAAATTTTTATCAACAATGTTTTCATCTTCTCTCGGCAATTGATCTTAAACGGGCATTAATAAAGGGTGATCCCGGTTTCCACTCGGGCTCTGTTTCGGAATCGGCGATTGAGTAAGCAACGTCAAGGATGATTTGGAGATGCTGAACCGCAGCCTCTAAATTTAAGTGCTGATTCAAATCATCAAACGGTGTGTGATAAATGCTGTCGCTGTAAAAAATCAACTTCTCGATTCCTTCTTGGTAAGTCATGTTAACATAATCCGGACCCTCATAAATTAGCACAGAAGGTATTCCCGCATTCGCAAAAGAAATTTGATCCGATCGGCTGAATGATTCCAACTGCATAAATTGTTCCGGAATTGGAACAACATCCAGATCGAATTTATCTGCAGTCTCATAAACGAAGGATTGAATGGTGGAATAATTTTCACCCAGCGCAACAATCGACTTGAAATTATCCCACAGCGCAACGCCATCAACATTAATATTTGCTACTGTTTTATACAGTGGAAAAATCGGATGATCGACATAATATTGTGATCCGAGCAATCCTTTTTCCTCGCCGGTTAACAGCAAAAAGACGATTGACCTTTTCGGTTTTACATCTAATGAATTTACAACCCGTGCAATTTCCAATAACCCGGCTGCTCCTACTGCATTATCAAAAACTCCGTTATAAATCGAATCTCCTTTAACCGCGGGTCCGATTCCAAGATGATCATAATGAGCTGAAATTAAAACATAAGTGTTGCGTAATTCCGGGTCGCTGCCTTCAATCATGCCTACAACATTGGGCGCAATAAAATCTCTTCTTTTAAATTCTCCCTTAAAGGAAATCGAAGAACTCAAATCAAAACTTGTCATACGCATTTCATCATGCATCGATAAAATATCGCTGTAACTTTTCCCGGATTTTTGAAAAATCTTTTCTGCCGCTTTGGGATTTATTAATAAGCTTAAACTCCCGGTTGCAGAATAAGCTAATGTCACATTTTCAAATTTGAATTCGCGGATAAGATTTTGCCAATCGGAATTTCCGTCATTTTTTAATTCCGGTATTAATATCGAACCGCGGGCGCCTCTTGATAAAGCTGTCCGCTGTTTAGCTTCCGGTGATGAATGAATTGACGGTGCGGCACCGTTAAAATAATCGTCATTATCGGAGATTGGTTCACCATCTAAGAAGACAACTATTTTACCCTCGGCATCAATAGATTGATAATCATTGTAGTCGAATTCCGGGGCGTTAATGCCGTAACCGACAAAGACAAGTGGTATCGGATTGGGTGTAAAGGTCTGATCACCGGATTTAAAAAGTAAATAGTCACTCCAAAGCTCAAGTACGACACTCGTACCTTCAGTGAAAACTTCTAACTTAGATGAATTTAATGCTGTGCTTCCGTGCATCGGGATGTGCTGATAGTAAGTCCCGCCTGATCCCACCGGTTCCAAACCGATTTTATTAAGCTCCTGTGCAAGATATTTTGCCGCAAGGTTTCCGCCTGTTGTTCCGGTGCCTCTTCCCTCAAACAGGTCGCTGCCTAAAAAATCGAGATGCCGTTTTATTGCTTGTCCCGAAATACTCATAAGCGCATCAGGTAAATTATTAGGGGCTTGAGCAATTAACACATTTACGGCAATTAGTAATATGTATATCGGACGAGTAATTTTCATAATTGACTTGCTGTAATTACATCAAAAATAATTATAAAATCAAAACAATTGTGTTATTATTAATCCCGTAACATAAAATGTTTTTTTAAACATTTTATGAGCAGCCAACGGCAAAAATTTATTTCCAATGAATTTTTGGGATTAACATTACGTAAAATCTTTTTCTTGATTACACCGAATCCGTTAATTAGGTTTCAAAAAGCATTTTCAAAATAATTATGAAAAAGAAAAAACCAAAACTAAGAATACCGGTTCCGCAGAAACCTCCTAAGGTTGAAAAAGATAAAAAGGTATATACGCGGAAGAAGAAACATAAAAAGAAAAATTCCAACGACAGTAAAGGAGAGGGTTAGAAATGGAAGTAAATCTTGTTCAAGAATTTTTAAAGAGTGTAGCTCTTTTTAAGGAATTAAATGCAGAAGAAATAAATCTGCTTGCTGAAAATTTTGAAGAAAAAACTTTTGACACTTCGGAACTCCTTTTCAGCGAGAACAATCCTCGGCGTAATCTTTATGTAATATTTGACGGCGAGGTTGAACTGTTCAAGCGGACTTCCTTCGGTGATGAAAAACGTTTAGCCTTTTTCAGCAAATATGATTTTCTCGGCGAGGGCTCGCTTCTTGATGATTCTCCTCATTCTACATCCGCACGGGCTTTATTAAGAACTACGGCTCTTTTTATCAGCCGGGAAAAGTTTACCGCACTTATCGAAAAACACGGCGCGATTGCACTGAAAATATTTTCGCATGTGGCACGTGTAATCTCGCGGCGTATGCGTCAGGCAAATACAAGAGTAATTAACGTTGCGCATCAATACCTTTCGGGAAGAACCCGGTCGGAGCATGATTTACTCGGCGATAGAGAAGTTCCTCATGAATATTTATATGGAATTCAAACGCTTCGTGCATTAGAAAACTTTAACATAAGCGGAGTTCCGCTAAATTTTTACCCGGTTATAATTGAAGCTCTTGCAATCGTTAAAATGGCTGCGGCAAAAGCCAATTTTGAATTGGGGCTATTATCCAAACCGGTTTCCGATGCAATAATTCAAGCATGCAATGAAATACTAAACGGAAAGCATCACTCATTTTTTGTTGTTGATATGGTACAAGGCGGCGCAGGCACATCAACCAATATGAACGCAAACGAAGTGATTGCAAACCGTGCATTGGAAATATTGGAATATGAGAAAGGTGAATACAAATATTGCCATCCGAATAACCATGTAAATCTTTCACAATCAACAAATGACGCTTATCCTACGGCAGTAAAACTCGCTATAATTAATGCAAATGAAAAACTTGTTGAAGTTTTGCAGTTACTCATTAAATCACTTCATAAAAAAGCCGAAGAGTTTTCTCATATATTGAAAATGGGCAGAACCCAGTTACAGGATGCCGTGCCGATGACACTGGGACAGGAATTCGAAGCGTATGCCGTTACATTTGAAGAGGAGATTCAAAGATTAAAACAGAATGCCGATTTGTTTCTCGAAGTAAATATGGGCGCAACCGCAATTGGTACCGGAATTAATGCAGATCCCGATTACGGCGAGAAGTGCATAAAATATATGAGGGAAATATCGGGTCATGATTTAAAACTTGCACAAAATTTAGTTGAAGCGACACAAGATACCGGTGCGTTTGTGATGTACTCATCCGCAATTAAACGGCTTGCGGTTAAACTCTCGAAAATGTCGAATGATCTTCGCTTGCTTTCGTCGGGACCGCGGACAGGGATAAATGAAATTAACCTGCCGCCGATGCAGCCCGGTTCTTCAATAATGCCTGGGAAAGTAAATCCCGTTATTCCCGAAGTTGTTAATCAAATCGCGTTTAAGGTTATCGGTAATGATTTAACCGTAACACTCGCCGCGGAAGCGGGACAGCTTCAGTTAAATGTCATGGAACCGGTAATCGTTCAAAGTATATTTGAATCGATAGAAATGCTGAAGAACGGAATGATGACTCTTACTTATAAATGTATAGACGGTATTACGGCAAACGAAGAGAGATGCCGCCAGCTTGTTGAGGGCAGCATTGGATTGGTAACGGCATTAAACCCGGTGCTGGGTTATGAAGTCAGCACATCGCTTGCACAAGAAGCGCTTAAAACCAACCGCGGGGTATATGAACTTGTATTGGAGAAAAAATTGCTGAGCAAGGTAGAATTGGATAACCTTCTTGCGCCCGAGAATATGATAAAGCCGCGCAAGATGAAACAATAAAACATATTCGGAATCGAGTAATCAGGCGGCAAAATATATTTTTCTTGTTGAATACAATTCTAAAAAAAAATCAAGCGGTTACTTGAGATAGAGTTGTTATTCAATTTAATAAAGCCATGTTGCAACTCATAAACGATGTAAGTAATTTGAACACTTAATTATCCGATATTTTCTGGAGTTCATGAATACAGATTACTTACTTAATATCTTCTTATTTCTCAATCACACTTTACCTTACCTAATCATCAAGGAAGCGAAATGAAAGATTTTATCTTTAAGCCATTCGAGCAAATGACAGATGAAGATTATGCCGAAGTTGGTTTTAAATCCGGTTTGGAAATCCATCAGCAGCTGCTAACAGACAAAAAATTGTTCTGCCGGTGCCCCGCCGGGTTATACAGTGATAAGTATGATGCTGAAATATTGCGGCATATGCGTCCGACACTTTCCGAATTGGGTGAATACGACGGCACGGCTTTAATGGAATTCAAGACGAAGAAAAATATTATTTACAGGATAAACCGCGACACTGTATGCACATATGAAATGGATGATACGCCCCCGTTCCTAATTAATGATCAGGCTCTGGATATATCGATTGAAATTGGTCTGCTTTACGGCTGCAACATTGTCGACGAGATTCACATTACCCGGAAACAATATCTCGACGGTAGTATTCCAACAGGATTTCAAAGAACTGCAGTCTTTGCGGTTGACGGCAAGATTCCATACAAAGATCGTGAAATAGAAATTGTTCAGTTATCAATTGAAGAAGATTCATGCCGCGAAGTTAATGATACCGGTCACCAAAGAATTTATGTTGCAGACCGCTTGGGCATGCCGCTCATCGAAACGGTAACCGGACCAAATATGAAAACACCAGTTGAAGTTGCAGAGGTAGGAAAAATCTTGAGCAACTTAGTCAGAAGCACTCATAAAGTACGACGTGGAATTGGCGCGGCAAGGCAGGATGTTAACGTAAGTGTTGACGGCGGAACGAGGATTGAAATCAAAGGTGTTCCGCGTCTCCCCATGATACCGCTGCTCACTTATAACGAAGCTATGCGCCAGTGGAATCTTTTGAGATTAAGAGAAGAACTAAAGCGGCGGGGAATCACTCCCGGTACATTTGAAGCCGAGAGCTATGATATTACCGGTTTGATTAAGCATCCGAATTATCTCCCGCTAGAAAAAGCAGTTGAACAAAATCTGAAAATTAAATGTGTTGTTTTGAAAGGATTCAAAGACTTGCTTCATTGGCAGACTCAGACGGATACATATTTTTCAAAAGAAATCTCAGATAGGATAAGAGTTATTGCCTGTCTAACTACAATACCAAACCTTGCACATTCCGACAGCAAAGGAGATAACCTTATTTCCTCCGAATGGCGGCTTGTAAAAAAAACGGTTGGAGCCGGAGATGATGATACAATGGTTCTTGTATGGGGAGATGAAGACGATACGGATACAGCCGTAAAGGAAATAATTATTCGGGCGAAGGAAGCTGCAACCGGAATCCCGTCCGAAACCCGTCAGGCGCTTAGCGATGGAACAAATGGTTTTGAACGCATATTGCCGGGAGCCGATAGAATGTATCCCGATACCGATCTGCCTCCGATAATGATAGCTCCCGAAAGAATTAAATTGATAAGAATGCGTGTTCCCGAACTTTACTGGGTAAGGGAAAAATGGTATGCTGAACTGGGCATCCCGGAAGATACCCGCAGACCGCTTGCCATTTCTCAATTTGCGGAATTGTTTAAACAATTGGTTAATGAGAAGAATATTAATCCGACACTTGCAGCAGTTACGATAATTCAATTTCCGAAAAGATTGAAAAGAAAAGGGTATGATATAAACCTGATAACCGAAGAAATGTTTAGTGAAATTTTTGATGCATATTCCTTGAAGTTAATTTCGCGTGACGGGATTTTACCGGTACTCAAAAAGTCGTTAATCCGTGGAAAGTTTTATCCCGAAATGCTTCCGAAACCACGCACTAAAAATGAAATTGATAACATTATTCGCGAATCAATTGACGCTGTAAATGGGTTGAAGATTAATAATGATGAAAAAAGAAAAGATATAATAATGGGTGAAGTTATGAATCGATTGCGCGTCAGCATCAGCGGTGAAGAAATAAGCAGAGTTCTAAACAATATTCTCTAGTGACAATAATTGTAAGATTTTGTTGAATCGAAATTTTTAGCGGGATTGGAAAATAAAGTAATTACAAAAACCTTGATAAAATTGAAAACACTGCGTGGTAAAAAATGACAATTATTAACGAAAACAGCTTCAAAGGTTACAGCGGTAATGCGCTTGAGGTATTAAAGAAATTTAAGGCTCCGGTATGGAGTGAGGTGGAATTGATCACAGCAAAGGGAAGTTATAAAGGATTAATCCTTCCGCGTTCCGAAACTGCAGATAATCTTCATATTGTATTAAAAATGCCGGTCGGATACAACATAGGAATTGCCGCCCGGTCGATAGTTGATATAAAGATAAACGGATTTAAAGAAGCGCATTACAAAATACCGGAAAAAGAATTTCCCTATGATGAAAACAAACCCAATGTAAAATTACTTGGAACCGGCGGAACAATTGCGAGCCGTTTGGATTATAGAACCGGCGCTGTAATACCTGCATTTTCACCCGGTGAGTTGTACGGCTCAGTTCCGGAATTAGCGGATTACTGCAATCTCCATACCGAAAAACTTTATGGTGTGTTCAGTGAAAATATGGGTCCCGAACAATGGATAGGCACCGCCAAAGCAATCGGGAAGGAGATTGAAAACGGTGCGCACGGAATTGTAATTGGTCACGGAACCGATGTTATGCATCATACTTCCGCTATACTTTCATTCATGGTGCAAAATTCACCGGTGCCGATTGTAATGGTTGGTTCGCAGCGCTCCAGCGATCGTCCTTCTTCCGATGCGGCATTAAATTTAATACATGCAGTAAAAACTGCAGCGGAAAGCGATATTGCAGAAGTGATGGTTTGTATGTTCGGTCCTACTTCGGATCAATACGGATTGCTGCACAGGGGAACCCGGGTTAGAAAAATGCATTCTAGTTACCGGTCAACATTCCGCACCATAGGCGATATACCGATCGCAAAGGTAGACCGCGAGAGTATAACGCCGCTGAGAAAAGATTATAAGAAAAGGCGCAAAGATAAAAACGTTGAGATAAATGCAGTCTTTGAAGAAAAAGTTAGTATCGTTTATTATTACCCAAATATGCAGCCGGATATTATTGATTCACTGATCGATAATGGTTACAAGGGTATCGTGATTGCGGGAACGGGACTTGGTCACGTAAACAAACCTGCGTATGCCGCACTCAAACGTGCACAAGAAAAAAATGTTGCGGTTTATATGACTGTACAAACTTTGTGGGGATACGTCCAGATGTATGTTTATGAAACCGGTCGGGAGATGCTGCAATTGGGAGTTGTTCCGGCGGCAAATATGCTGCCCGAAGTCGCTTATGTAAAATTGGGCTGGGCGCTTGGTCAAACCGGTGATCTTGAAAAAGTTAAAGAAATTATGCTGACCCCGGTAGCAGGCGAAACAACAGAACGGGAACCGAGCAACGGGTATCTTATATATCAAGGAGGCTTGCCGGAAGTGGAAGAATTTATTTCAAAATACAGGAAGTAAGAGTACTATTAAAATATAATTTAATATCTTGTGTGAGCAGTAAATATGGAGAACCAGTTTTACAAAATGAATTAAAAATTCTCTAACACTAATACGCTGCACAAAGTATCCACTTCATTCATTACCGGTTTTTTAATCTGAACAACAGAATTTTTACTTTTACTAGGCTTCGTAAGAATTGAAATGGGCATTAAGTAACAATTATAACTGATCTCATAATTGAAGGATGAGAAAAACCTTCTGTACATTTACACACTGCTCGTGCTAATAAAACGAAACATATAAAATTATCCGTTTGATAAATTCATAAAATACCCGATATTATAAATCATGACAAATTTGAATTCCGGAAAATATTTTTATCCAAAAGATGACAAAGTTTTAGCCAATCTTAATAAATGGCGTGAATACAAATTCGGTGTGCTGATTCATTTCGGGTTGTACTCGCATCTTGGCGTTGTTGAAAGCTGGGGACTTTGTCCCGAAGATGAAGAATGGATAAATCGAAGCGGCTTCGATAATTATTTCGAATATGTACAAAACTACCGTAACGCAATTTCAAAATTCAATCCGCTTAATTTTGATCCCGTAAAATGGGCGCGGGCAATTAAAAACTCCGGGGCGCAGTATGTTATCTTTTCAGCTAAACATCACGACGGCTTTGCTCTTTTCGATACGGCACAATCCGATTTCAAAATCACAAATCCAAGATGCCCCTTTTCACAAAACTCCAAGTCAAATATTACGAAGGAAGTTCTGGATGCATGCCGGGATGAAGGACTTGCAGTAGGAATTTATTTTTCGAAACCGGATTGGTCATCGCCATATTACTGGTGGGAATATTTTCCGCCTATTGACCGCAATCCTAATTATGATATCACAAAATATCCCGAGCGATGGAATAAATTTGTAGAATACACTCATGCTCAATTAAAAGAATTGCTAACTGAGTACGGAAAAATTGATATCCTTTGGCTCGACGGAACATGGGTCCGCCCCAAACATACCATAAACAAACAGGTCGAATCAATATGTAAATACCCGCATGATCTCGATATAAATATTCAATCGATTGCAAAGTTTGCCCGGGAAAAGCAGCCATGGCTTATTATCGTAGACCGCTGGGTCGGCGGTGAATACGAAAACTATTTAACACCGGAACAGAAAATTCCTGATGAACCGATCAATGTTCCGTGGGAAAGCTGCATCACGTTGACAAAAAATTGGGGCTGGGTTGAAAATGATGAATACAAATCCCCCGAAGAGATAATACAAATGCTTACAGCCGTAAACGAAAAAGGAGGCAATTTATTATTGGGAATCGGTCCGACCGGCAAAGGTGATTTTGAAATCAAGGTTTATGATTCTTTAAAAAAGATCGGGGAACTAATAAGTGAATAGATTAACCCGGATTTTCAAATGGAAAATCCGGGATAAATAAAAATTAACAGCCTTCTCTTTTCTTTTTCTTCTTTGGAATATCAAGTGTAGTTGATGCTGGCAGTTTCAGTTCCGGGAGTTTTTGCTCCGCTTTATCAATTTCTTCTAATCCCGTCTGAGGCATACCGCCGAAAAACTTACTTACCTCCGAAAATTTTGCAAACTCCATTTTTTCTTCGGCATCTGCATCGGAAGCAAGTTTAGGAAAGAGAACTTTATCCTTCCACATATCAAGTCCGCCTTCTAAAATATATACCGCCTTGTAATCTTTGGATTTCAGCAAAAACCATGCTTGTGCGGCAGTTGTATTTTCATCAGCATAAAGAACAATCTTTTCATTCCTCATCAAGTTTGCATTCATCAATTCAGCCGGTTGAATATTAGCTGCAGATGGAATAAAATACTCGTTGAATTTTTCCTCAGTTCGCAGATCAATCAATCTAAAATCGGCTTTAGCTTCAATCAGCCATTCCGCCAGTTCTCTTACATCAACCTTATCGGAATTATTCATTGCATCTAGAGCAATCTCTTTTGTATTTATTTTTGTGTAGGTATTATCGAAAGGATCACCGGCAAATGCAGCAAATAGACCCAGCAAAATAGCGGCAGCCGCAAGTTTTTGCGATCCGCTTAATTTTTCGAATAAGTTTTTCATTCAATCACCCCGCCGTTTTTCTTTGCCATTACTTTTTCTCCCCATTCTGCGGCGGCAAAAGCGCCGAGCGCCATCAGTACAACTGCAAGAACGATCATTCCGTATGAAACTCCCAGCCATTCATTTAATCTTACTTTTCCCATCGGAGTTGAATAGAAAAAATCGGATATGTACGGGAAGAGTTCACCGAAGACAAAAATACCTGCAACAACGCCAAGCGCAAATACCAATCCATCATACCTTCCGGTTGCAAGCGAAACGAAAGATGTCCCGGGACAGTATCCGCCGATAACGAATCCAAATCCTAAAATTAAACCGCCAATTACCTGCGGAACGATGTAAGTATCGCTGAGATAAACAAGAGAAAGATCCACCCAGCCTATAAGGGAAAGATAAAATATTCCGATCATCGCAGTAACTATTGCCGTGAACATAACCTTTAACACGCGCATGTTGGTAAAATAGAATTGGGCGGCTAAGATCCTGGCATTCCCGAATCCGCCTCGTTCAAGCATAAAGCCGAACCCGATACCGATAACAAATGCAACTATTAAACTAACATCAAAAGAGAAGAATCCGAATTTATAAAATGGTGCGTTCATGTCCATTGCCTCCTCATAAAATAAGCGAATGCATAGGCTCCGGCAAATACCGCCATCATAAATGCCCAGCTTCCTAGATTAAGTAAAGCGCCGCCGGTTAAAGCCTGTCCGCTCGTACATCCTCTTGCAAGTTTAGCGCCGAAACCCATCAGTGCGCCGCCCAGAAATGCAAAAACCAATCTTTTCTTTGATGATATTCTCGGACCTTTTTCAACCTTAACTTTAATTCTGCCCGCAAATATTCCCGAAAGAAATCCGCCTGCCAGAACACCCAGCACTTCGAATACCAGCCAGTCTTTAAGAGGATTTGTAGTTCCGTCTCCTAAGTATCCTTGATAAAATTGATTGCCTTCGGCATGAGAAGGGGCAACAGTATTTACAGTTAATGCAGTAACAGTTGAAAGCGCGCCCGATGCACCGAGCCCGCGTCCCATTATCACAAAGGCGGCGAGTAGAACCAAACCCAGACCAACGCCGACATAATATGGATTTGAGTACGGCTTCGCCTCAACAACATGCTCGTGGGATTTTTCACCCGCGGCAGTTTTAAATTTTGTTAAAACATGAGTTAGAGATGTCATTTTCTTATTACTCCAATTGAGAAAATTTCCAATTAATTAAAAATGTGCGTTCAGGTAATGACTTACCTGTCCGGCATTTACTATTACAAATCTTAATATCAATCCGCCTGCAATTACCATAATCGGTGCGACAGGCGTATGCTGAATTTTATGATTGACTGCGAACAATTGAATTATCAGCGGGATGATTATTCCTATTCCCACGACAAACACCCAGAATACCGGGGCAAATGATCCGCTCAACAGCATCTGTGCAGCTTCTTGGTGAACTTCAGTCGATGTAGCCAGACCGATGAACATCAACCCGATTACAAAAATTTCGAAAGTAAGAAAGCCGTTGTCTGCTTTTGCGAGCAGCTCGCGTTCATAAATATTTTTCGCCACCATGTGTACAAATGCCGCAGCACCCGATAAACCGGAAACAAGAAAGAGCAGCCACAGAATTGATGTATTCCACAAAGGTCTTGCACCAAGCGAGCTGAGTAAAACTCCCGTGTACATTCCGAGAAGTGCTCCGAGTATCATATTGGCAACACCGATATTTTGAATTAATCTCGGGCGGTCGGTTAACATCTTTGAATATTTTTCTAACCCCGGGAATTTGTCGGTTACAAATTTCGGCAGCCTTATAAAAATGTTGGCAATTATTACGGGATAAACTAGAATTAAAATCCATGCGCCCCAGGACATTGGCGAAGCTATTTTAAAGGTGGTGTACAATCTCCATACATATACTTTGTGAGATAGATCGAGAAAGAGTGAAAACATTCCCAGGCTTAGTAAAATTAAACTTACCCATGGAACGTAAAAACATGAGCATGTTGGTTCCTTTTGTCTTCCTTTAAATAAAAAGTATCCTGATATTATCATCATTCCGGCAACCATTCCGCCGAGGAAAAGGTAAACCGGTATTTCCCATCCCCAGACCGTAAGTACCGGATCAATTTGATAATTATTTCGTGTTGTTGTTAGTTCGTGCATCTCAAAATCCTCTACGTTAAATAAAATACATGTGGATTAGTGCCGGCTTCCGGATGAAGTGTATGCCATTTTCTTGATTTCAGCAACTTGCTTACGTCACTGTTAGGATCTTCCAAATCACCGAAGTACATACAATTGGTAGGACAAACAGAAACGCATGCCGGCTTGTCTCCTTTTTCAACCCGGTGAATACAGAATGTACATTTATCTGCATAACCGTCGGGATGAATAAACCGCGCATCATAAGGACATGAAGCAACACATGCTTTACATCCAATACATTCATCATGATTTACAAGTACAACCCCGCCGATATCATGGTAATGACTTGCGCCTGTCGGACAACTGCTTACACATGGAGAGTTTTCGCAGTGATTGCATCTCTCGCTTCTGATTTCAAGCTGTATATTCGGAAAATTCCCGAATGCTTCCTGTGTTATCCAATCTCTATTATAGCCTTCCGGCACGTTGTTTTCTGTTTTACATGCGACAACACAATCCATACAACCAACGCATTTTTTCGTATCGATTACCATTGCAAATCGTGCCATCTTACGCCTCCCACTCAAATGTTACAAAATTGACGTTCATTCCCGTACCTCCCATCAGCGGATCAGTATTATATTTAGTAACTAACTGAGAATCGCTGGCTCCTTTTAAGAAAGTTGATCTTAAGCGTTTCGAGTTCTGCCCGAAACCATGAACCATATAAACACAGTCGGTTCTAATTCTTTCCGTAGCTTTTACTTTAATTTTATTGCTTACAATTCCATCTGTATTTTTCAATTTTATATATTGACCGGATTTCAATCCATATCTCCGGGCGATATCATTATTTACCCAGAGTTCATTTTCTTCCATCATATCTTTTAGAATAGGGTTGGATTGTGTTTTAGCGAATGTGTGAACCGGCGCTCTTCCGAATAATAATCTGAAATATCCTGCAGGCGGTTCTTCATGCTTGGTGAATTTCGGTACAGGATCGAATCCGTGCTCTTTTAATCTAAGCGAGTAAAATTCAATCTTCCCGGAAGGTGTCCAGAATACCGGCGGGACACCATCTTCATAAAAAATCGGCTGTTTCGGACCTTTAACAACACCTTTTTTCTTCATGATTTCAAGACTTAATCCGGCGGATTTTAATCTTGTATCAAGATATTCTTCGATATTTTTCCACGGGTAATAGTTACCCAATCCCAATTTTTCGGCAAGTTTCTTTGCCATCCACCAGTTTGGTTTTTGATCGTTTGGTGAATCAATCACCGGCTGACGCAGCGAGACAAAACTTTCGCGGAACGGCGCCGTGTTCAGATCGTCGTATCTTTCCAAATAAGTTGATTCGGGAAGAACTACATCTGCCCACCCTGTAATTTCACTCGGCACAACATCAACTACAACCATTAAGTCAAGATTCTGAATCGCTTTAATCGTTTCTTCACGGTTCGGTAATGACTGCATTAAATTAGTAGCGTAAACCAGCCATCCTTTAATTGGATAGGGATTCCCGGTTATAGTTGCTTCTCGCAGTCCGGTTGAAATCAATTCGCCTTCGGCAAAAGGATATTTGTGATTCGGATTATCCGCGGTTCCTTTCTCCGATTTTGGATAAGCCGGATAAGGGTAGCCCGGGATTCTTGTGCTGTACGGAGTATAAAATCCGCCTTTTCTTCCCCAGCTTCCGAGTAGAGCATTCAGCAATGCAATTGCACGGCTTCGCTGAGCGTCATCACCGTACCATGTTGTATGTCTTCCCGGGTGTACAAGTGATGCCGGTTTATTTTTTGCCATTTCCCTTGCGGTTTCCCTTATAACTTTCGGATCAATACCGGTTACCGGGTAAGCCCATTCGGGTGTGTTTTCAGCAATCTCTGCGGCAAACTGTTCAAAACCGAATTCGAATTTTTCAACATATTCTTTATCATATAATTCTTCTTTAACAATTACGTTCATCCATGCGAGGAGCAGAGCCATATCGGTGCCCGGCTTAATCGGCAGAAAATATTTTGCCTTGCTGGCTGCGACGGAAAACCTCGGATCTACCACGATGATTGATGCATCATTTTCAACTGCCTCGGCAAATTCCTGAACCTGGGTATTGTGCATATTCTCACCAAGATGAGAGCCTAGCAGAACCAAACATTTGGCATTTTTTATATCAGTTCTTTCAGGCGAACCGAGAACATCACCGAACGTAAGTTCAAACCCGGTTTCCCGGGGTCCGCGGCATTGTGCAAAAGATGGAGCCGTAATATTCGGGGAGCCGTAGGCTTTAATTGTATGTTTGAAGAAATTTCCGCCCACACCATGACTGAATAACGCCATCGCTTCCGGTCCGTACTCAACTTTTATTTTTTTCATTTTATCTGCAATATATCCGAGCGCTTCATCCCAGGTAACTTCTACCCATTTATCCTCACCGCGCACACTTTTTCTCATAAGCGGCGCACGCAGCCTGTCTTTATCAAAAGAGGCTCCGATTCCACCGGTTCCGCGGGGGCATAACCTTCCGTTGCTCAACGGGTCATCCGGGTTGCCTTCAATTTTCCAGAGATTTCCATCCTTTACATAAGCGATAGCTCCGCATTTCCAGAAGCAGACATCACAATAAGTGGGAATCTTTTGAATTCCTTTAACAATCGACCCGGTCTTCTCTTCAACTTTTTCCGCACCTTTAACAAAAGTCCCCATTGATGTTGCAGCGCCGGCAAATGCAATTGTTGCGCCTGATATTTTCAAAAACCTTCTACGTGATAGTGAATTCATTTTCCGTCACCTGATATATTCTTAATTAATTCCTTTACGTCTCCGCAATTTTCGTTGTTCTTGTAAACATCACATTCCCTGCAGTCCGATCCTTCACAAACAGTGTTCGGATGATTGAACGACCAGCACGGTTTGAAATGACTATTATAAGACTCGCATACCTTCCTGTCTTCCTCTGAACACTTCACAATGTCCCAGCACGGAATTAATGAATAGATTGTTTTAATTCCATTTATGCTGATCTTTGACTCATTAATCGCTTTCCGGATACACATTATTCGTTCGAGATCCGCTTTTGAGTAAGCTCTCTGATTCGTTTCCTTCTTGTAAGGGATAATCAATCCTTCTCGTTCATACATCCTGAGAGTGTGAACTGAAATGTTCAGCAACTTGGCTGCAGTGCCGATCGGAAAGATCGGTTCGTTGTGTAAAATATCTATATTCATCAAAATGTTTGTTTCTTTTATAATTGTTGACATCTATAAATATCAACTATCTTGCCAACTAAAAATATTTGACAGACTAAAGTTTTTTTAGGGTATATAGCAATTTTTTCCCACATTCCGGAAAAGAGGTCATTTTATTTCGTTTTTTTGAGAAAAAGCAGACATGCCCTCTGTTTACAAGCACAAACGGATGTTTTTATATTATTTTACCCGCTAAAATAAAAATCCATTTGGAAATCTACAACTGAAATAAAAGTTAGATGGCGATTTCTTAAAGATTCAGTCCGTCATTTTCGTATAGCCCGGATTTTGCAGGTAGTTGTGAATTTAACTGTTCTTCCTGAGGTTGACGCTGTCTTTTCTCTCGAGGTGTAAAGCTATACTCGGGTGCTGAGGAATGGCAAAGAGCATAGGGCAAAGCAGAGAATGGCTAGTAAAAATCAAATCACAAGGAGCAAATGACAAATAAATCTCAAAAACCAAGTATCAAGTAGCAAGAAACAAGAAACTTCACCAATTGTTACGTTTGATAAATTTTAACGAGGGGGGAAGCTTTAGTGTAGGTGATAGCCAATTATCCATTTCCCACTCCTCAAAAACTTTGTAACTTTGTAACTCAATAACCCAATAACCCAATAACTCAATAACCCAATAACTGAATAACAAATAACCATTATCCGACATATTCCCCACTTCTCGCCTTAGCATCCTAGCGGTAATCTTTACGATCAATAAAAAACCCGGCACAAAATTGATTTAGCCGGGTTCTTTATACCAATTGTTAGAGGTGCTTAAATCTCGACACCCATCTCTTCGAGTAAATGATCGGCGCCTCCGACTTTTTGTGCAATCCACAAAATATAACGGATATCAACACCAATTGAACGGCTGTATGATTCATCCCACGCGAAATCATTTATTGTTGCTTCAAATGCCCGGTCGAAATTCAATCCGATCAATTCACCGTAAGCATTTAGAACAGGACTTCCGGAGTTCCCGCCGGTCGTATCCATATTGTATAATATTCCTACAGGCAGACCCTTTACTTTATCATCATAAAATCTTCCGTAATCCTTTTTCTCATATAATTCGCGGATAATTTCCGGAAGCTCATAATCAGGATTGCCATACGTGCTCTTATCAATTACACCTTCCAATGTTGTGATAGGTGAATAGTAAACCGCATCACGGGGAGAGTAACCACGGATATATCCGTATGTTAAACGGAGTGTACCGTTTGCATCGGGAATAAAAGATTGTTTCCTATATTCGCTTTTTGCATCAACATATTGAGCAAGCAGTTTATTTAGTTCGCCGAATACTCTTTCGGTTTCGGCAGCAACAACTTTGTTTTGTTTCATTACTTCATTTACGAAATTTAACACAGGATCATTCATCGCCATTAATTCATCAGGAGTTTTTTCCAGCATCGTTTCAAGATATTCTTGATCCAATAGATTTGTTTTAATCCACTCGTTTTGTACAAATTCATTTACATCTTCGTACTGATCATCATCACCGGCAATGTTATTTACTGCATTAATCTGCGAGGTTTCTTCAAAAGACAACGCATCGGAGAACATCTTCATCGCGAACCGTTTCTCAAATTCATTCATATAGTTTGCAGAAAAATATGCTAACCTACCTTTGGTTTGTTCAATGCTTTCCTCCTTAAAAGCTCTGTCCCGTTCCTCGTTGGGTTTTTGCATTTCTTCGGCATAGCGCAATACAAATTCAGCATAGTTATAAATTGTTGACATTCGGGTAAACTGAGAAAACCATAACCCGGCTTGTGCGGTTTCCAATCTGGATTGATATACCTCATCAATTTTATTAAGCAGATCACCGTATTGTTCATTTAACTTCGTATCGGATTCTATAAATTTTTGCAGTTCGGCTTCTTCGGATTTTTTCTTTTCTACCAATCCAATTCTGCTCAAACCAAGCATTTTCCCGCGGTAATTTTTTTCAACATTCGCCAATCCTTTTATGCGTGATGCGAATTGAAGCTGCATTGCCGGATCGTCGGAATTGATATCTTCGAGCTGTTTGATTATCCATGAGAAAATGTTTTGAATGTAGGGGAGCTGGTAATTTTCCTGGAACTCTAAAAATTGCGAAGGCTGATGGCGGTAAGTTCTGCCGGGATAACCAAGAATAAAAACGAAATCATCTTCATCAACACCGCCGGCGTTAACTTTTAAATATCTTTTAGGAGTATAGGGAACATTATCCTCTGAATATTCTGCCGAACTTCCGTCGGGAGCAACATAAGCCCGCATGAACGAAAAGTCGCCGGTATGGCGAGGCCAAATCCAGTTATCCGTTTCACCTCCGAAGTTACCTATCGCTTGCGGCGGTGCATAAACTAAGCGCACATCCTTCATTGTTCTATACTTGAAAAGTATATATGTTTTGCCAATGAACATTTCCGATACTCTTGCCTCGATAGAGTTTTCCTCATCCGTTGCGGCTTCTTCGATTTCTCTGATCTTACTTTCGATTGCGCTTAATCTTTCCGTTACATCTTCAATATCTTTCACTGCATCGAGTATTTCATCCGAAACATCTTCGTAAGATTCGGTTATTCGGCAAGTATAACCCGTTGCGGGAATTTCGTCTTCACGTGTCTTTGCAAGAAATCCATCTTGTAAAAGGTTTTGCTCAGGTGTGCTCGCCCGGTTAATAGCGCCGAAAGCACAGTGATGGTTGGTTAGTATTAGTCCCTCGTTGCTCACAAATGATCCGGTACATCCACCAAGGCGGACAAGTCCGTCAATTAAACTAATACCGTCGGGATTGTAAATTTCACCCGGATCAATTTTTAATCCGGCTTCAACAAGATCAACATTTTTAATTTCACTCAGCGGGTACATTCCCTCTTCAGGATTAGTGGGAATCATACCTGCAATAATCACAAAGGATATTATGGAAAATGCTAATAGAACTTTTCTTTTGATCATAATAAGACCCTGTCTTTATTTATAGTTGAGATGAGCATCATAAAGATAAGAAAATGAAAATAAATATTTATTGGAATCGTATTTCGCATCGATTATTAAAATTGATTTCAAAACAAACATGTTTTTCTCAGCCGGATTGTTGCGGTTTAATTAATTTATAGCTGTCTTCTATGTCGCTTCATTTTTAATTTTATTACAGCTTTATAATAGAAAAAATTTTTATGATGCTGGAAGAACCACTGGCAAAGTATAATTTTTTTAGTAAATTGGGTGCGTACTCATTAATGCTTAATAACACCAATGGTATCATTTAAACATCCGGCGATTATCTGCAGGTTTGGTGACCGAATAGTGCCGTAATCCAAGACTATGAAAATTATAAAGATCGGGTCACGGAAAATCTTGATTTACTTAAGCGAGCTATATATAAAAAAGAACTTATAAAAGATTTGTTTGTTGAATAATAGTTAAGAGTTTTCTTCTAACACTTTTTGGAATGATATGGAATTTCTCACCATAATTTTTATAATCATGGCGGCTGTCATGATTATAGTAACCACTGTTGTTATAAGTAACATGTATACCGCCCCCAAACTTTATAATAGGGAATATGACCTGGAACGGCAGCCTTTGATTTCAGTCTTAATTCCCGCCCGCAATGAAGAGAATCACATAAGCAAAGCGTTGAACTCTTTGTTGACGCAGACATATAAAAATATCGAGATTATTATTCTTGATGACGGATCAACAGACAGCACCGTTATCGTGACCGAGTGGTTCACAAAAAGATATGAAAACGTAAGATTGATTAAGGGCTTAGATTTACCTGCACATTGGCTGGGGAAAAATTGGGCGTGTCACCAATTGTCAAAAGAAGCAAACGGCGAACTTCTTTTGTTTATGGATGCCGATGTTCAACTCTCAAATTTTGCCATTGCGTCTGCTGTTAATACTTACCAAAAAAGGAATGTTTCAATGCTGTCATGTTTCCCTACCCAAATAATAGATAACTTCGGTGCATGGCTGGTTATTCCTCTTATGAATTGGATGCTGCTAACATTTCTGCCGCTTAATAAAGTATACACATCACCAAAAAAATCATATGTTGCCGCAAGCGGTCAGTTCATTCTTATTGATAAAGAGATATATAATAAGGTGGGCGGACACGAAGCAGTGCAGGATAAAGTTGTTGAGGACATGGAGCTGGCGCGCTTAATGAAACGAAGAGCAAAGAAGATAATTACAGTACTGGGTAATGATGCAATTTATTGTGAGATGTACAGCGGATTCGCAAATTCGGTTATTGGTTTTTCAAAAAACTTCTTCCCGGGTTTTAAAGTTTCTCCATTTCAATTCTCGTTGATTTTATTTTTTATTCTCTTGTTCTTTTTTGTCCCCATATTTTTAAGCATTATAAACTTTCTCTTCCTTTGGATTGTTTTAACAATTGCATTTAACCGGATGGTAGTTGCAATCATCAGCAGGCAGAATCTTTTTTACAATGTCTTGCTTCATCCTCTGCAGATGATAGCGGTTTTAGTCACCGGAATTTATTCAATGTATGTTAATCTCAAGAGAAAAACCGAATGGAAAGGAAGAAAAATTCAGTAGAAAAGTATTCGCTCATTTTCCTCTTCGTAAAGAGGCTGTATAAAACTAAATGAAATAATTTGGGGGATGTAAAACAGATGTTTCATTATATACTTTTCTTTGATTATTATAAAATAATACTGTCAACTTTTATTAAAATTTTTTAGATTAAGAAAATCATTAAAATAATCAACAAAGGGAGTGTTGAGATGTCTGATGAAAAACCACAAGCTTCATTTGGTGAATACATGGGGAGTCCGACCATGACAATTTTCATTAATAGAAATCCGAGTTTTAAATTCACATTCGGTCTCGGCAAGGCAAAAGCCATACTGGATTATTATGAGGATGTGAAAAAATTTGTTGAACAAAACGAACCCGAGAAAAAGAAAGAGGCGGAAAAAGAATAAATAAAAAAACCCCTCGAAAAGAGGGGCTTATGGAGAATCCGGAAGAGCATTAAACTAAATCTGTTTATAAATTGAAATTGCCCCGCGTACATCTCCGATTTTATAACCTCTTGCCCTATCTTCAGGGTATTTTGATTTTATTAAATTTTCTACTTCGGGACTCACTTCTTTCTCGCTTCCGTGGCATGTTAAACAAATCGGCTGAGTTGTTATCGGTTTCATATAATGAATGAAATTTACTCCATCTTTAGAGATCATTTGAGCAAATTCAGTGGTGTCAGTCAATTCCCCGGATAATTTTAATTCTTCAAACCGTTTGAGGATTGCCGCTTCATTTTCATCAGGTGCATTCAGCGGGTTACGGCTTTTTAAGCTGACTCTGGAGATATCTACACCGAACTCCTGACCAACCGAGTTCGTTAATTCCTGAGCAGTATCAGCACAAACAGCAACCGCACGCATCGGACCGCCCGTCTGCATTTCTTTCATCAAAACTGATCCGAGTTTTTTTACAAACTGCGAACTGATTTTTCTGTATTCGGTTGTATCTTCAATTTTACTTGATTCTTCATCCGAACACGCAAAAAGCAAACCGATCAAAATTAGAAATAGTAATTTCCTCATTTTCCGTCTCCGGCTGCGGGTAAATCAAAATCCGGTGCAGTGGGGAGTTTATCTTTTATATAGTTATCCGAGAGTAATTGTTTTATTTCGTCTTCATAAGTTGATTTCGGAACCAAACCAACGTGACGCGAGAATACCCTGCCTTCGCGGTCAATAATAAACGAGGTCGGGATCGATTGTACGCCTCCGTAAAGATCTGCAATGCGCGGTGTTCCGTAAACAATCGGGTAATTAATACCAAACTCTTCCATAAATGGAACAACATCCTGCTTTGTTCTGCCGCCCCGTGTAAATCCGTCCATTGAAATTCCAATCACTTCAAAACCTTGTGAGCCGTAAGTGTTTTTTAAATCTATCAAATCCGGAATTCCTCTTCTACATGGCGGGCACCAGGTAGCCCAAAAATCAAGCAGAACAACTTTTCCTTCGTAATCCGAAAGACTAATTGTCTCGCCTGTTGTTCTAACATAATTCGGAGGATACGGTCCCTGCTCAGACTCGCCCCCTGAATTGTTAATAACGAAGAGAATCAAGACTACCGTAAAAAAAATTCCTGTATATAACCAGCTTCTTTGTTTTTTCGTTAAGCCAAATCTGAGATCCTGTGACCCGGCATCATTTTGCTTTTGTTTGTTGTTTTTCTGACTCATTTGTATCCTTTGCTAAATTATATTTTTCTAAAACATGAAGTTATACAATTTATTTCAATTTTTGTTGTACAGTTCATTCAATTCTTTCACAAAGTTTTCTATCTCAATTTCGTTGAATCCTTTTTCCTTTGCCGCGGTTTCTAAAGACCCCCAAATCGGCTCACCGCATCTAAGGCATCTAATTCCCTTATCCATTAAATAAGTAACGGATTTTGGAACTAAACTTACCAAATCTTCAATTTCAATTTCCTTTGTGATTTTATCCATTTTGATCCTCAGCCTGAACTTTTTTCTTTTTTGACGGCCATGCAAGTACCAGCCCGATTCCAGTTCCGTAAAGTGTTGAAATATAAGGGTTGCTTTGTATTGGACAAGTTCCGCTGTAACATCCGATGTAATAATAATATGCGTAACCGATTAATCCTCCGGCAATTACGGGCAGCACACGTCTTAGTAATAAATTTTTGTCAATTTTCAATTTATCTGCCTTTCCGAATAGTCTATGATTTTATTAGATTTTTATTAACATAGGATGTAAAACAATTAGAAAAGTTTCAAGTCCTTATTCTTGCTCTTATTAAAGTCTTTTGATAATTTTAGGTTTGGTTTGTAAATAATAAATATCGGAGAAATGAATGGCTGAATACCAGAAACATTTATATATGATAGTGTTCCCTATCAATGCATTGGTTGCATCACAGTTAGAACCGGATATGTTTGGTGAGCATTATACAACCGGAAGCGCAAAACATTTCAGCGGGAAAATGATATTTGCTGAATTGGATATAAATTTTAGAAACGACTATTTTGAAATTGAAGACTACCTGGCAAAAACAGCGCCCCATAGTGACGGTGGTCCGAAAAAGACAAAGTTTATTAAATCATATAATGTTCTGGAACATGTTGATTTATCGGCAATCAACAAGTTGTTTCTGTGTACTTCGAACGGGAAAGTGCTTCCGATTGAACCTGCCGATTATAATGCATATAATGAGCCCGGATTGATAAGGATTTACCAGGAAATCACACCACTTGAAACCTTGGTGGCTTCTACAAAAGACCAAAGAGAGTTCGGTAAATTTATTACAACCGAAACAACGTCAAAAGGCGCACCGAAAATGTGCTTCACTCAAATCGATTTCAATATTCAACAATTTTTGCAGAGCAATAAAAATAGAGAGATATTCCAGATTGATCTGCCGAATGTTAATCCGTACAGATTCTATGATTGCATAACCGAATTAAAAGATAAACCTGAAAAATTGACTAAAACTATCGGATTGGGCAGCTTATTGAGGGATATTTCCTATAAGTTCCTGCGTCATGGATTCTGGTTTTCTTCAGGTGAAGAATTGAAATTTTTCCCAATGCCGTCAATGTCTGACATGGAAAATAAATATTTCTACTGGTGGAAGTTTGTTAGGTAATAAATTAAAATGATTAAAAAAGCCCGGCTGATATTTGATAGTCGGGTTTTTTTTGTGATTTATTTGTTATTTGTTTCTTGATACTTGCTACTTGATACTTGATACTTGTTTTTTGTGATTTATTTGCCATTTGCTTTTTCTTGTCCACCGGCCTGTCCACCGAAGCTGGTTCTTAAGCGTAGGTGGAAGCTGACTTTTAGCGTAGGTGGGCCTGCCAACCGAAGCTGGGTTTTAGCGTAGGTGGGCCTGCCAACCGAAGCTGGGTTTTAGCGTAGGTGGGCCTGCCAACCGAAGCTGGGTTTTAGCGTAGGTGGGCCTGCCAACCGAAGCTGGGTTTTAGCGTAGGTTGGGTTTCTGGTTGTTTGTTTTTTGAGATTTGTTTGGTGTTTGATTTTTGTGTCATTCCCTAAAATAGTTGACCGTTTTTTATGTTCTATAATTTAGTGAATTGTAATTATAAATATTTAATATCGGTCTATATTTCGCGTCCATTATTTCAATTTCTTTTTCAAACTCAGCAGGGGTCATCC
>JAIOZI010000081.1 GCA_021740785.1 Melioribacteraceae bacterium | reverse complement strand
CGAATGAGAAAAATAAACAATTACCAAAAACTAGATTTATTAAGAATTGCTATTAAAAAAGAATTGAAATTAGAGCAATCTAAAGTTGCATGATTATTTTGGGGTCTCATAATTTCAACTAAGTTTGACTTTTGTTCCACCACTGATTTAGATGGAAATCAATTAGTATAATTTCCTAAACTTAATAATCCGTACATGAATAACAATTATTCGGATGAAAATCAGTGATGATTTTTTTAAAATTATATTCCGGCTAATTTCTTTTTTTACATCCTTCCTGTAAATCCCAAAGTAAGTTTCTACTTCCTGTTAATTTTCGTTTTTCGGAATCAAAGCCCGCCAAATGGGAAGGTTCCATTCGTCGTTATTGATATCATACACAATGAAATCAGAATCAAACTGCCAGTACGTCCATGCCCATCCAAAAGATTCCGCCGTTCTCGCAACATGTGATGTATAAGCTGTGCGGTATTTGGTTTCACCTTTATCATAAGCGCCGAATTCACCTAAAAGAATCGGTCTGTTATTTTCTTCCGACCATTTCTGTACCATTGCAAAATCTTCGATTACTCTTTGTTTCTCTTCATCCGTTCCCCAGGATATTCCCGATTTATCTTTCATTCCTTCAACCCAAGGCGCCCCTTGATGAGTAAATTCCATGGGAAGATAATAATGAATAGTTGCGATTATATTGTGATCATCTTCAGGCAGATTGAGTTCATTCAAATTGTTGATGTTATTCCAAAAGGGTGGACCAATTATCACCGTCCGAATTGGATTAGTCTCACGAATAATTTCCAGTGCCTCCTTATAATATTGATCCCAAAGTTCTGCATCCAGTTTTCTGTTCGGTTCATTCAATATTTCAAAAATTACATTACTCGGTTTATCCTTGTAGCGTGGTGCAATTTGCCTCCAGAATTCCATTAGTTTCGGTTTGTGAGTTTCCGGGTCAACCCCGAATTCATTAAAGTTGTGGAGATCGAGAATCACCATTAAGTTCTGCTCCAACGATTTTTCAATTGCCCAATCCAGTGTGCTCAGCCAAGTTTCGTCAAGTTTAAGTGTTTCTTCATTCATGTGATGAAATGCGTGTAAGTTAATTCTAACCGTTTGAAATCCGCCGTCTTTAATTATCTTAAAATGTTTTTCCTTGAAGCGGGCATTATCGAAATCACGCCACAGCGGGTCATAACCAATAATGTTTACACCACGTCCCATTCGTTTAATCTGCTCGAATGGAGTCGGAGTATCTTGTGCGGATAAATTATAAGTGAGCAATAGAAATGCGACAATAAAGATTGACGAAAATACTTTTTGTAGAGAGTTCATGTTTGCAATCCCGTTGATATTTTTTATGTAAACAATACATATCATTTACCATACCAGAATGGAACCCGATTTTGGTTTTAATTTCAAATCAAAATTAGGGAATAAAGATTTCCGTTATTAAAATGAAAATCACTCTTTATTTAATTGATAACCGGAACAAATTTTTTTTGCGGGCAATTGCTTTTTAAATAAATCCCAAATGAACAAATAATTGCAGCAACTTTTGTATTTTGGAAATCGAATTTCTAACACATAAAAGTGAAATGTTAATGAGTAAATCACGTAATCCGTGGATGGATATAAGTCTATCCGATTATATAAATCACATGAGCAATCCCGAAGTACGTCAGTATCAAATGATTAACGAACATTTTAAAAAAGCCGTTACAAAACATGAGCCGCGATCGATCTTCGTCCCGGGCTGCACGATAGGCAATGGATTTGAACATATTGATTGGGAGAAGATTGAAAATGTGCTGGCTGTTGATATCAGCAGTAGTTTTATTGAAGAGCTGAAGAATCAGTACGGCAGCCGGAAAAATCTAGAATTGATTGCCGGAGATATTCAAAAAATATCATTCGATAAAGATAAATATGACCTAATATTTGCAGCGTTGATTTTTGAATATGTTGATGTCTCGATGGTTTTGCAAAAAATTAGTAATATCATTTCCGAGAAAGGAATATTATATGTTATACTTCAGCAGGCTGGGAATAATCAAAGTTTAGTTTCTAAAACAAAGTATAAGAGTCTGGAAATTCTTACCCCGGTAATTAAATTAATTACACCCGATCAATTCCGAATATACGCAGCTCAATTCGGAATGATTGAATCATGCGGAGAGTTAATATTGTTAAACAGCGGTAAATCATTTTATGCTGCGGAGTACAAGAAAAGTCGATAGATAGCCTTTCTTTAAATTGGAAAGGGTCCAAATTTGAATTTAATAAACGATTCAATTTGATATATAAAAGAGCATCAGAAAATAAAACGGAAAAGTAAATGTCCGGCAATATAAAACTGATTGAAAATTATAGTAATCATAATTCTAAACGGGAAAGGTACTACCGATTTATTTCAAGTGTTTTTCCCGGGTGTGATTTTAAAACATGGCATTCAAAAGGGTTTTGGACAGATGATTACATCCAGTATTCATTTGTGGAATCAGGTGAAATTATCTCCAATGTTTCCGCTACTTTAATGAAGGTCTTTGTTAACGGCAAATTGATGAACGGCGTTCAGCTTGGTGCAGTCGGAACAATTCCGGAATACAGAAAATTAGGCTTATCCAAAATATTGATGAATTATGTGATTGATAAATATAAAGCAGAAACAGATATAATCTTTTTGTTCGCCAATGATTCAGTGACGGAGTTTTATCCTAAATTCGGATTTAATAAACAGAATCAGTTTTTGTTTGTGAAAAAGGCTTTGCCGTTGAAATCGAAAACGGAAGTACGTAAGCTGAATTTATTTAATGGAAACGATTATAATCTTTTGCTGAGATTATTGAAAGAACGAAAGCCTATCACGCGGCTCTTTGGCGCAGCTAATTATGACTTCATTGTAATGTGGCATGTGTTTAATAAACATTGGGAAAACATTTATTACTTGTCGAATTATGATGCTCTGTTGTTTATAAAAATTAAAGATGATGCACTTCATGTTTATGAGGCAGTTTGTAAAGCGGAATTTGATATCAACCATATCGTTAATGAAATTGCCGGCTTCAATAAAGTAAGCAATATTATTTTCTACTTTCCTCCCGATCAAATTAAGTTTTCTTATGATTCCCAAATTGAATATTCGGAAGCCCCCTTATTTATACTTGGTGATATTTCATTTGGGAAAAGGGAAATCAAGTTTCCTGAAACAGCAATTACATAAAGTAGATGCGGTGGAGAATAATTATTCCTCCAGTAGTTTTTTCATATTGTCTAAAACTATTTTCCAGCCGTTGTAAGAATCGTCGCATGCTTTCTGATCATTAAAACCTTCCTGGGTAACAATTAAAACCGTGCTGTTATTTTCCGGTTCAAGTTTATAGGTAATAATCGAATAATTTTCCGGCAGATCAGGCAGACCTGAGAAGGAACTCAAATAATTATACTTGATTAATTTTTCTTTTTCAGATTCAAGAATTGTCCCCGAATCTTTATATTCATTTCCGTCCCAGCTTCCGGTAAACGTGATTGGACTTCCGGGCGACCAATCTGTTTCTAATTCTGTACCGAAGAAGTATTTTCTAACCATGTTTTTATCCGTCAGCGCTGCCCATACCCTTGAGATTGGGTGATCTATCTTTTCAATGATTTCCATTTTCAATTTTTTATCAATCATTTTTATTTCTCCCTTTTTATTAATGAACGATATAAAACACGAAAACTTTACGTTTCTGATTTATCACAAAATCGGCAATCTTCAAATCATCATGGTCTTCTTTTTGCCGGATTACAAAACCACCGTTTGAGTCAAATAAATATCTCTTGATGAACTGCCGACCATAATTTCGAAATTTCCGGGTTCCAAGATCCATGATTTTGTATCTACATCATAAAATTTAAATGCATCATTATCCAAAATTATTTCGACCGTTTTAGTTTCTCCCGGTTCAAGGTATACTTTTTCAAATCCCTTTAATTCTTTAGCAGGACGCTTAACAGTTGAAACTAAATCACTGACATAAACTTGTGCCGCTTCTGCTCCAGGAACGCTCCCTGTATTTGTAATGGTGAATTCCGCTTTCACGTTTACGCTTCCGCCCTTTTCAATTATATCGACTTTTAGATTGTCATACTTAAATGTTGTGTAAGATAATCCGAATCCGAAAGGAAACCTGGGCTTCGTTTCCGCTCTATCGAAATATCGGTAACCGACAAAAATTCCTTCAGAATATTCAACGTTTTTATCGTTGTCATCATCGTGATAATAATTATAAACAGGACTATCCTCCCACTTCTTTTCAAATGTAGCGGGCAGTTTCCCGGATGGATTAACATCACCGAAAATAATTTCAGCAATTGCCGTTCCCCCCTCCTGTCCGGGATACCAAACATGCAGAAGCGCATTGGTATCATCAATCCAATCATTCATATCAACGTTGCCGCCGGCAGTTAACGCGATTATAGTGTTCTTATTTGCCGCCATGGTTTTTTTAATTAATTCAACCTGCTGATCGGGAAGTTTATACTCACGGTCTCTTCCCTCTCCTTCGGTTGCAGGAGTGAATCCAACACATAAAATTACTGCCTCAGCTTCTGCGGCAATCTTTACGGTTTCATCAATATCAGGCGGTGTTTCCTCCTCGTAGCCAAATTTCAATTCAGCGCCTCCGCCGTTTTGATAATACTCAATTAACAGGTTGTAATCTTTGCCAGATTCAAGCTGCAGAACGGCGCTCCGTGTTGTGGGAGCCTGATCAAACCAGGCATTTAAAACAGTGTCTCCGTTAACCAGCAGCCGGTAACCGTCATCACCGGTAATGTAAAAACGATAAAGTGCGGATTTCTCCGGTTTAATTACTCCCGTCCATCTGACAGAAAAATTAGAATTATCTTCACCGCCCAAAGGGTGATTGTTGAAAACAAAATTTAAGTTCTCGTCTATTCTGATTAAACCCGGCTCACCGTAAAAATTCATGTTGTTGTAATACTCACCTTTTAATCCTCTGCTTCCGTCTGATTGATAAAAAGAAGATTTCCCGTAAGTATTATCACCGCTTAAATCGCGAATTCCTCTTTTGTGAATAACTTTAAAGTTTTCCTTGGAAAGATTTTCAATTCCTTCAAGTATACTTACAGGATGATTTGGTGTAGTAAATGAACTCCCACCTGCTCCATGAACAGCCGGATGTGAATTCGGTCCGATTACAGCAATTTTCTTGATTTCATTTTTATTGAGTGGAAGCAGACCGGAATCATTCTTCAACAGAACGACAGCTTCGCGCGCCATCTGCAGAGCTGCCTTCCTGCTGGAAGGATCGTCTTTTGGAATTTCGCTTAACTCCTGTTCTCTTTGCATAAAGTTGAAATCGACAATCATTCTAAGAATTCGGCGAACCTTGTCGTCTATTGCTGCTTCATTAATTTCTCCTGATTCAATTAACGGCATTATCAATTCTGGATTCATAAATTTACCGGAGGGCATTTCTAAATCAAGCCCGCCGTTAACAACGCCCTCTGTTGAATAAGTCGAAACCCAATCAGACATTACAACGCCGTCAAATCCCCACTCACCTTTCAGCACTTGGTTGTTAAGGTAATCATGTTCGGAAGCATGAACACCATTAATCAAATTGTATGCAGTCATCAGTGCGCCGACTTTTCCCACCTGTACCGCAGCTTTGAACGCGGGCATGTAAATTTCGCGGAGTGTCCTTTCGTCAACATTTGAGCTTACATTGTGCCGGTCGAATTCTTGGTTGTTCGCAATATAATGCTTGACAGTTGCAACTACTTCCTGGGATTGAATTCCCGTTATTACCGGTACAACCATCTGGCTGGCTAAATAAGGATCTTCGCCGAGGTATTCAAAGTTTCTTCCGCAAAATGGAGCGCGGTAAATATTAACTCCCGGCGCCAATATTATATGAACGCCCCTTGCGCGTGCATCTCTCCCCATTGCAGTTCCGAACTTATAAGCTAGTTCACAGTTAAAGCTTGCCGCTAACCCTATTGATGCAGGGTATGCTGTTGTGGGTCCGTAATTTCTCACACCCATCGGTCCGTCCGACATTTTGATCTCCGGAAGCCCAATCCGCTCAATATCGCGAATGTAAAATCCTTTATATCCGCCGATGTACTCAAGCTTTTCCTGTAACGACATTTGTGATAATAATTCGTTTACTTTTTCTTCGGTGAGGTTTTGTGCAGTGATTGTTGTGCCTAATAATACTAGTATTAAAAAAACTTTCGGAAAGATGTTGGCAGTGTCTGACTTCATTTTATTCACCTGGATTTATTTTGGTAATGATTGCTCTCGAAGAAAGCAATTATAATCCGCTATTATTATAGAGATTTTTTTTAACAATTACATTTATAAAATTTTGTTGACTTATGTAAAGGAATTATCCGGGGCTTTTTTCTGTTAGACTAAAAAGTGTAATAAGCGGGCAGATAAAATTATTATATTCGAATTACCGTTTTAAAATTTTTTAAAGGAACTTTTAATGCAGTTTATTGTAATCGCATATGATTATAAGGATGAAGGCGCACTAGCAAGAAGGTTAGACGTAAGAGAAGCACATTTAAAATTTGCCGGCGAAATGTTTGAATCGGGAAAGTGGCTTTATGCCGCCGCCCTCTTGAATGATGACGGGAAAATGAATGGTTCGGTAATAGTTTGTGATTATCCATCGGAAGAAATTCTTAGAAAAGAATGGCTCGATAACGAAGCCTATATTACAGGAAAAGTTTGGGAAGATGTGACAATCAGAAAAGTACAAATTGCGCCGCATTGTTTGCCCAAATAGTAATTGAGAATAAAACCAAAATAAAACTAATTGAACAAATAATTAAAAAGGAGAATTTCAATGGGAACACATTATGCAAAAGCAAAATGGAACGGCACATTAAAAGAAGGTAACGGAGTAATGAACTTTACGGGCTATGAAGGTCCGTACAATTATAAATCAAGATTTGAAGATGGTGCGGAGACAAGTCCCGAAGAACTAGTCGGCGCCGCAAATGCAGGCTGTTTCTCAATGTTTTTATCTGCGCTTATTGCAAAAGAAGGATTAACTGCAGCCAGCATTGAAACTTCGGCAGCGGTGGAATTAGGACAGGATGACGGTCCCAAAATCACATCTATAAAACTTACATGTGAAGCAGTTGTACCGGATTTAAGCGAAGAAAAATTTAACGAGCTTGCCGCTACGGCAAAAGAGAAGTGCCCTATTTCCCGGTTGTTTACAGGGACAGACATCACGCTTGATGCAAAATTAAAATAATAATTATAATGATTGAAAAGCCTGTGTTGTTAATTATGCACAGGCTTTTTTGATAGGATGCTTTATTGCTGATGAAATCCGCCTCCGATAAATTTCAGAGCATCGATTAAACCCGTTCGCCAGTAAGTCCAACTATGTTTTCCATCCCTAACCCTGAACTCATGCGGAATTTCCAGGTCATTCAACAATTGATTCAATTCCATATTGCCGGTCAATAGCCAATCATCATCACCGCAATCGATATACATTCTCACCGATTTCAGTTTCTCAAGTTCTGCATTTTTAATAATTTCAAAAATATTGTTGGACATCAAATGATCAGTCATCCTGCTTTCCCCTTCAAGTCCCGGACAAAAAACCACACCGAACACGTAATCCCATCTCTCAGGAGGTGTTTCGACAATTTGTTTTTTAGAATAAACCGCCGCACTGAATGGCGCACATGCAGAAAACATACCGGGATGTTTTAACGCATAAACGAGTGAACCGTATCCGCCCATTGACAAACCGGACACCGCACGAAAACGTTTTTCCTTTCTAATTCTAAACTCTGATTCGATAAAAGGTATGAATTCATTGATGAAAAAATCCTCGTACCTTACGGAGTTATCATAATTATTGATGTACCACGAAACATCTGCATCTGGAGTAACAAGAATCATCGAGGGAATTTCATTTTCCGCGATTGCCTTATCACATAACATGTTCGCTTCTCCGAATTGAATCCACGCCATGTCGTTATCTGTGTACCCGTGAAGCAGGTAAACAACAGGATAGTATCGTTCGGATATTTCATAATCAAAAGGAAGATATACCGTATAGCGAATTTCTTTCCCCATAATTTCGCTGTTGATTGTTTGTCCTTCTATAACTTTCCCTCGTGAATACTGACCGTAAAGGTTTGCCGCGATAAAACCAAGCAGAATGATAAATCTAATTGCCTTCATTGTTATTCCCGGAATATTGTTAAAAAAATTTTCTGTGATGAAAATTATTTATTTTTATACAATTGTTCCAAAATAAATCGCCCAAGAATCAGTTTTTATATATGAACTAACTTGCTGCGGTGTCGTCTAACAAGATAAAATAGATCTTAATATGCGCTCAAAAAATAGGCTCTTTACAAAAAAATTCTGGCAGATTTTAGAATTCAAAAATTACGCGCTTTTTCTAACCGCAGTATTTTTCACATTCGCATCAATTGGATTTGTAAGTGATATACTTGAAAACCTTCAGTATACATATTCAGCTATGATTATTTCGGTGTTGTTTACCGGGGCAATCTCCACGGGCTATGCATATGCAGCCACAAAAAGAATTTATTTAATGCCGGCGCTTATTATTATCCAGGTCGTATATATTTTTTTCTTGCGGTCGAAGGAGATGGCAGCATTCACGCACGAAGAAATGGATACTAAATTTGATGTTGTTGCAATCGGAATTCTATTATGTATAACACTCGGATATGTTTTTTTTACACTTTTCATTACACGTGTAGGTATAAAACATTTTGTTATGAAAGCCGAAATGGATTTAGCCAAAAGTATTCACGAAGTAATTGTACCGGTTGTTGATGAACGCAGTGAGCGATTTGAGATTTACGGTAAATCAGTTCCAACGAGTGAAGTTGGCGGCGACTTGATTGATTTAACGAAAGGCGAATTCTCCGTTCTGTGCACGGTTGCAGATGTCTCGGGTCACGGTGTATCGTCCGGTGTTTATATGGGAATGTTTAAAAGTTCATTCCGTGCTTTATTCAAAACAACCGATAACCTGGGTAAATTAATTTTTGAAACAAACAATACACTCGTTCCGCTAATAAAGAAGAGTATGTTCATCACAACCGCGATGATTAAATTCAACACAAACAATGAAGCGGATTTTACGGTGGCGGGGCATTTACCAATCCTCCAATATAATTCAGTAAAGAATGAAGTAAAAGAGTTGTTGATAAAACAAATTCCCATTGGTTTTAAATTGGATTTTAATTTTGTTTCTGAAAAAGTTGAGTTTAACCGGGGCGACATTTTTGCTTTAGTTACAGACGGCATAACCGAAACAAAAGATTCGAAGCAAAACGAATTCGGTATTGATATCATAAAATCAATTATAGTCGAGAATAAAAATAAAGCGGCAAAAGAAATTTTTGAATCAATATTTGAAAAAACTACAGCGCACGGAAAACAATTTGACGATCAAACGCTTCTAATTGTGAAGTGTTTATGATTTTTGTTTTTCATCAATTACTTTCAATAAATTCTTTGTGAAGTAACGTAACGGTTTTTTCTATTTCAGATTCATCAATAATAAACACCAGGCTTATCTGTGATGCGAACTGTGAAACGAGATCGGTTTTTATTTTATGTTCGTCAAGTTTTTGAAGAATATGCCACGGCACCGAAGGATGCCCCGCCATTTTTTCACCAACAACACTGACAATCACCTTCCCTTTTTGAGCCGTAACTTCTCCATATTCCGAGATTTCAGTTAATATTGCCGGCAGGTCATCTGCATGATTTTCAATCGTAACCGAAAGTTTGGTTGCCGATTTTGAAATAGCATAAACTCGCTTGCCGTGATGTGTTAAAATTAAAAATATTTCCTCAATAATTTTTGGTGAAAGAAGAAGTTTTGATGATTCGATATTCAGAAGTGTTATGCCTTCCTTGTACGCAATCGATTTTACAATTGTGTTTGTTTCATCATCTCGAATCTCTTTAATTATCAACGTTCCGTTTTGATCCGGGGTGTTTGAGTTCAACACTCTAACGGGAATGTTTTTTTCAAGTGCAGGCTGAATTGCAGCGGGATGCAGAACACGCGCACCGAAATATGCAAGCTCGCATGCTTCGTTAAATGACATGACCTTCAACGGGCTGGCTGCCGGAATAATTGTGGGATCGGCGGTAAGAATTCCGTCAACATCAGACCAAATTTCAAGTTCATCTCCGTTAAGCGCAGAACAAAGCAGCGATGCCGTATAATCTGAACCGTTACGCCCCAAGGTTGCAGGCTCGCCCTCTTTTGTTGACCCGATAAATCCGGCGCAAACTACGCATTCGTGTTCGTTCAGTATGGGAATTAGCTTAGCCACGGCATTTTCTTTTATCGCATCAATATCCGGGAATGAATCTCCTCTTTTGTTTTCAATTACAATCACCTCCCGCGCGTCAATAATTCCGCTGTTTACTTTAACTGTTTGAAGAAAGCCATTGAGAATATTGGATGAAAGAATTTCGCCGATTGACATCACCGCATGAGAAAGAGCACCGCTCTTGAGTTTAATTGTTCTCGCGGCATTTAACAATGTGATTAATTTATCGATCTCTTCCGCTAAAAGTTCTAGTAAATGCGTTTTAATTTCACCGTCGATTATCAGCTCATCTATAAGTTCTGAATGACGATTTTTAATTTCATCAATGTTATGATTTATTTTTTCAATGTTATGTGCGGCTGCATCGTTTAGTGATTCGATGAGAAGGTTTGTTATTCCCGCTAATGCGGAAACAACAACGAGGGGCTTTTTATTCAACCTGCTCTTAATTATTCCGGTTACGTTTTTGAATGCCTCTGCATCCTTTACCGAAGTACCGCCGAATTTCATTACTATCATTAGTATTCCATTTTTATTGAGTAGTGCTTTCATTCATAATTTCTAAAATTTTTTTATTTGACTAAAGTCCACGAGATGGTCAATCTATTTCACATAATACAATGTGAACTGTACAAAGGCTTCTGAAACTGTTACAAAGAACCAGCAAAATTGATCGAACCTAATCAATTGACTGCAAAAACGGTTTTATGATTTTTTCCATTTGATCAAATTCAATTAAGAAAGCATCGTGTCCGTCTTCCGATATTATTTCTTTGTATTCGCTTCCCGGAATTTGATTTGCAATATCTTTCTGCTCATAAGCGGGATAAAGAATATCGGAATCGATACCGATGCATAAAGCTTTTGCTTTGATTGACTGCAGAACATTTTTAATCGAACCGCGCCCTCGTCCTACATCATGTAAATCAAGTACTCGACTGATAATTATATATGCATTCGGATCAAACCGGTTTATTAATTTCTGACCTTGATAATTGAGATAACTTTCAACCTGGTATAGGTTTTTTTCATCGAACAAATTATTACTTTCAAAACGTTCGCGTCCGAACTTTTTCATGAACGATTTTTCTGTCCGGTACGAAACCATTCCAAGCTGGCGCGCAATGCTCAAGCCGTTAATTCTTTCCGATTTATAATCCCCGCCGTTCCAGTTGGGATCGCTCATAATCGCCTGTCTGCCTATATGATTCAACGCAATGCCCAATGCCGAATGCCGGACACTCGTTGCAATCGGTATAATCGATTCAACCATTCCGGGATACATAATCGCCCACTCTAGAGCCTGCATCCCGCCTAACGATCCGCCGGTAATTGTTTTTATTTTCTTTACACCGAGTTTGTCGATCAATCTTCTCTGAGCTTTTACAACATCACGAACCGTTACCTGGGGGAAATTCATTCGGTACGGATTCCCGGTTTTGGGATTGATGCTTGCAGGTCCGGTTGAACCGTAACAGCTTCCAATTATATTTGAACTGATCACAAAATATTTATTCGTATCGATTATTTTCCCTTTGCCAATCAGTCCGTGCCACCATCCAGGCTGCTCGTCTTTCATCGCCGAATAAAAGGGAATGTTCCGTTTTAATTCTTCAGTTAAATGTAATTCGCCCGCTACGTGTGCATCGCCGGTTAATGCATGACACACTATCACGGCGTTTGTGCCGTCTTCATTTAACTTGCCGTATGTTGTGTAAGCAAGTTCAACGTTTTCTAGTTCTTCTCCGCATTCCAATTTCAGCGGATCGGTTTCATCGTAAAGTTTGATCTGTTTAATTTCACTATTCATAAAATACCCGGATTTATTAATTACTATTCAGCGCATTATCGAAATCTTCTTTTATGTCGTCAATATGTTCTATTCCAACCGAAACACGAATCTGATCCTGCGTAACACCGGATGCCGTTTGTTCGTCATCACTCAACTGCTGATGAGTTGTTGATGCCGGATGAATTACCAGTGTTTTAGCATCGCCGACATTTGCAAGCAGACTGGCAAGTTTAACATTGTTAACAAATTGTTTGCCCGCTTCCCTGCCCCCTTGTATTCCGAATGCCAGCATTGATCCGAACATCCCTGCACGAAAATATTTTTTTGCTGTTTCATGCGAAGGGTGATTTTCAAGTCCGGGATACCAAACCCATTTTACTTTCGGATGTTTATTCAGCCAGTTCGCCAATTCAAGTGCGTTACTGTTGTGTCTTTCGATTCTCAAAGATAACGTTTCTAATCCTTGCAAAAATAAAAATGAGTTGAACGGACTTAAAGCCGGACCAAGATCGCGCAGCCCTTCGACACGTGCCCGGATAATAAACGCAATATTGCCGAAGGGGCTTCCGGCTCCGAAGGTATCCCAAAATTTTAATCCGTGATAACCGGGACTCGGTTCGGTAAATACCGGGAACTTGCCGTTTGCCCAATTGAATTTTCCGCTGTCAATTATTACTCCGCCGATTGATGTTCCGTGTCCGCCTATCCATTTAGTTGCCGAAGCAGTTACAATATCGGCGCCGTATTTAATAGGATTAACCAAATATCCGCCCGCGCCGAATGTGTTATCGACAATCAGCGGGATATTGTGTTTGTGTGCGAGTTCCGCAAGCGATTCGAAACCGGGAATCAATAATTTGGGATTGCTCAAACTTTCGATGTAAAGTGCCCGGGTTTTATCATCTATTAATTTTTCAAATTCTTCAACTGTATCATATTCGGTAAACTTAACATTGATGCCAAGACGCGGAAATGCAACCTTAAATTGATTGTAAGTCCCGCCGTAAAGTTTACTTGTAGATATAATGTTTTCGCCCGCTTGAACAATAGTGCTGAGCGCAATGAACTGCGCAGCCTGTCCCGATCCCACTGCCAGTGCAGCGATTCCGCCTTCCAATGCGGCGATACGTTTTTCGAATACATCGGTTGTTGGATTCATAATGCGTGTATAGATATTACCGAACTGTTTCAACTCGAACAGGTCGGCGGCGTGATCTGCGTTATCAAAAACATAGGATGTAGTTTGATAAATCGGGACAGCCCGCGACCCGGTTGTTGGGTCGGGCTCTTGTCCCGCATGCAATTGCAGTGTCTCGAATTTATAATTGTTACTCATTTCTTCTCCTTATTGATTAGTTAAAAAAGAGCAAAAAAAAACCTCCCCGGAAGAGTCCGAAGAGGTTTATATATAATAATAAAACGACTTCTTATCTTTCCCTTTTTACGGGGCAGGAATTAGCACCTTTTCATAATTGAATGGTTGCTAAGGCTTCACAGGGCCTGATCCCTCTGCCTTTCTTGATAAGCTCAAGTATTCATTTTGATCAAAGAACATTTGCCGGGGCAAATAATTGGGGACAAATATAGATGATGAAAATACAAAGCGCAAGAGAAATTGTTGCGGAGATGAATTTTGAGAGAGAGAAGGGAGAAACAAGATGTAAGAAAAAAGTCACAAGAAGTAAGTTTCGCAATTAATCCGGAAGCAATGTGATTAGATTCTTCGATGATGCTTTATTATTAGTTTTATTTTCCTTATCAGGAATTCCACAAACACTTGGCGGCAAATATTCATATTATGTATTCGGAATTAAAGTAGTTCCATTCATATTTATATGGATCGTCTGTTAATCCGGATTTAATAGGATTATTTAAAATATATTGAACTAACTTTCTCAACTCTCTTTCGTCACGAATGACATGGTCATAGCTTTCATGCTGCCAAAAATTTCCTTTACGATTAAGAATTTTATTCGCCTCCTTCGCAGTAAATTTCTTTAAATCCCGCATTATATTTGTAACAATGTAAAGCGATTCGTCTGAATCACTTTGATACTTGAGTTCCTGTGTTTGCTCACCATCTTGAGCGAATCGGGCGATTCGCTCTACAGTTGTTTTCCGGTTTATGCTTTCAGTACTCTTTGATTTGACAATAGGGATGAAAATTAGGTGAATATGATTAGGCATTATTGTATAAGCAATCAATTTATACTTGTTGCCATCACGATAGTGAACAGCATCTTTTATAACTTTTGCAACCCTCTCATTGCTCAACCATCTTTTTCCGTATTCAGCTGAATCAAGTATTTGTTCATATCTAATAAAACGATTATACTGTAAATCATAATAAAGATCTTTTAATTTCTTGGAATCTTTTTCCCCGGATATAAATTCCAATTTTTCTTCATACTCCTTTTTGATTTCATCGTATACGTGTTTTGGTAAAGTTCCGGTTAACCGCGCAGTTATGAAAAACGCAAATCCCTCCGGTTGAAAGTGTGGTAGATTTCTCTTGTAGTATGTCATAAAGATAAAATAGGAAAATGCTTATTTTTAATTCAGGGTAAAGTTCTTTAAATCCCGCATAATATTTGTAACAATGTAAAGCGATTCGCCTGAATCGCTTTGTAGCTTGAGTTCTTGTGTTGGTTTTTTCTCTTGAGCGAATCGCCGATTCGCTCTACAGATAGTCAGTCTAAATAACCTTTCGCTGCAAGCAGTTCTGCATTAAGAATTGCACCGCCCGCCGCGCCGCGTATCGTGTTGTGTGATAACACGCTGAATTTATAATCGAATAAATTGCATTTGCGCAAACGTCCGACGCTCACCGCCATTCCACTCTCCAAATTGCGGAGAAGTCTCGGCTGAGGCATATCATCCTCATAAAAATAATGAACCGGCTGCAGCGGTGCGGAAGGCAGCTTTAATCTTTGGGGTTCGGATTTATAATTTATCAGCACATCGATAATTTCACTTTCTGTCGCCGGGTTCTTTAGTTTTATCGAAACGCTTTCGAGGTGACCGTCGATAACAGACACGCGGTTGCATGAAGCGCTTATTTTGAAATCTGCATTGATAATTTCAGTCCCGTTAAACGCTCCCAATATTTTCAACGGTTCCAATTCCATCTTTTCTTCTTCACCTTTTATGAACGGAATAACATTATCCATCGCATCAAGCGATGAAACGCCGGGATAACCCGCTCCGGACAATGCCTGCATCGTCACGACATTCAACGCTTCGATTCCAAACGCATCATGAAGCGGTTTAAGCGCAACAGCCAGCCCTGTGGTAGAACAGTTTGGATTGGTGATTATCATTCCGCCGCTAAATTTTTGTTGCTTAATTATATCAAGGTGATCGGGATTAACATCAGGTATAAGAAGCGGAACGTCTTTATCATATCGGTGATTTTTTGCATTTGAAACGACAACATACCCTGCATTTGCAAATTCCGTTTCAATTTCGCCTGCAGCATTTGCATCGAGAGCAGAGAAAACAATTTTACAATTTAATCCCGGTCGGCATTCTTTTACCGATAGTGCTCCGATTGAAGCCGGAATTCTTGACGGCAGAAACCAATTAACAACATCGTCGTATTTTCTGCCTGCCGATTTTTCAGATGCCGCAAGCTCTGTGATTTCAAACCACGGGTGATCTGTAAGAAGTTCAACAAATTTTTGTCCGACACTCCCAGTAGCGCCTAAAATCCCGACGGGTATTTTTTTATCAACTGTCATTTTTTATCTCAATTAAAATTGAAGGGCAAGATAGTAAAAACAAGTTATCTGTGCACATGTGTCGGGAATAACTCCGTGAGATTATTTTTCATTCATCAAAATTGACTCTTAATCTAATAGTTTATCATCATTCAATTTCACTCGAATGTAGCAGTGTAACAAGTTTGGGCTAAAGCCCCCATGCTTTTTTCAATTTATCTATCTCCGCCATAAATGACGGAGCTATTTTGTTGAACGAGTGATTAAGATTCAGAAACTGTTTTTGCTCTTTATCTTATACCCGGATTTCGGGAACCTTTATCCGCCGAAACTGAAAAGTGTAGGCGGGATTTCCCCATACTGTAACTATTTTGTATAATCATTTTATCTAAATTTCATTCCGTTAAAATTTCCATCAACTTTTAGTAATGAAATAATCACCTAA